>CAZJGI010000005.1:78586-92681 GCA_964545315.1 uncultured Prolixibacteraceae bacterium | reverse complement strand
CAATTCAATTAATATGGAAATATCGGTAGAAATCAGTTTTTATCCACTAATTGAGCAGTTTAGGCAGCCTGTGGATGAGTTTATCGGTGAAATTGTCAGGGAAAAGAAGATTGTTATAGAACCGGGGAAAATGAGTAGTGTGATAACGGGTGAATATGTTGATGTTATGAAACTTATTGAAAGAACATTAAAGCCATTCATGGAAAAATATCCTTCAGTATTTTCACTCAAGATATCGAATGCATGTACCCTTTCATCTTGCCCTTAGCAGGAGTGATGGAATCAGAGGAAGTGAAGGTAATTTTGTGGGATGGGGTGGTATTGCTTATAATTTGATTAGTGACAGTACAATAAAATAGGGGGAGGGTGCATGTCCTGCCGACCGTCGGTTAAAACCGACGGTAAAGGATAAAGTTCTTATCCATGCAGTCAATTGGTTCAGGGTCTTATCCTTTGCCGTTCACTTCAGTGAACGGATCTTAAAAGCAAAAAGACAGAATTCTTACACAGAAATCGGTATAAGATTACTAATACCTGATTAACCAGAGAAAATGAAATTCAAATATTTAACTAAATTATATAATAATGAAGAAAGCCGCTAATATATTTTTAGATCCTTCTGTTGCAACTGAATATGATAATTATTATCTCACTGAGGCAGGGAAAAGAATTGATGAGATTGAAAAGCAACTTATTTCATCTCATCTTAGTAGTATATCAAGAGGCAGCCTTCTTGAATTAGGTTGCGGAACAGGACATTGGAGTGAATTTACTCCCCATGAATACGTTTTTTCTTGTCAAGTAGTTCCTGCTTACTTTCCTTATAGTCCGGGTCATGTATGATGGCGTCTACAGGGCAAACCTCAACACATTGAGGCTCATCATAAAATCCAACACATTCAGTACATAAATCCGGATTAATCATATAAATTGTATCCCCTGCTGAAATTGCTGCATTGGGGCATTCGCTTTCGCATACACCACAACTAATACAGCTATCAGTAATTAACATTGCCATAATATACCTCCTTTCCTCTCTGTGAAATTATATGTATTAGTATATAAAAATAATAAACATATTTTCATAATTCAAGTTTTATTTGCTTTAAATTTATATTTTTAATGAAAATCATATAATAATAGTTAAATTAAACTATTCCGGCAACTTGATTATTAATGAACAAAAGTTTAATAAAAAATGATTATATTTGTAAAATAGGGTTTAAAAATATTTTTAATTATTTCAATTGTTTTTTTAATAGTGAACATTTCAAAGAATAATATGGTATTGCCAGTTATAATATACGGAAATTCGGTATTGAGAAAAAAAGCCTTTGATATTGATAAAGAAGATAATTTCTCTGAAATAGGAACCAATATATCTTTGACATTAAAAAGTGCCAGAGGCCTGGGACTGGCCGGACCGCAGGTAGGAATCTTAAAAAATATTTTTGCCATCGATACCACTTTATTAAAAGATGATGGCGCTGAACAAGTTGAAAAAGTATATATCAATCCTCAAATAAAATATTTCAGCGACAAGCAGGTATATTTTAATGAAGGGTGTCTTAGTATACCCGGAATTTTTGAGGAGTTAGTCCGTCCCGAAAAGATTGAAGTGCGCTACAGGGATGAACTTTTTGAGTGGCATGAAGAAATAATGGAAGGAATTGTTGCAAGGATTTTTCAGCATGAATATGATCATTTACAGGGGATATTATTCATTGACAGATTGAGCAAATTACGGAAACGAATGCTGAAAAGTAAGCTCAACAAGATTAGAAAAAGTGTTTATATATAATAACTAATAAGATGCCAAAATTAAATGGAACCGGTCCTGAAGGTAAAGGGCAGAGAACAGGCAGAGGCCTGGGCAAATGTAAAGAAACACCATTTGAAGAATTATTTGAAAAACTTGGTAAAGGATTGGGCCAACGACGTAAATCAGGAGGTGGTGAAGGCCGTGGGAAACGTTTGAAATATGACACTTAAAGTGCAGAAATTGCTTTTTAACTGACCTCAGGATTCTTCACTGTGCCAATAAATAGGATTGCTCCTGTACTTTTTTCAGTGATAGCATATAAAAAAGGCCGGTCAACATGAAATATTACTTTTTGGGGTTCATCACCAATCGATGTATATCCAATGGCCACTATAGTTGCTGCTGTTGCTTCTGTGCCTTCCTCATTAACTTCGATAAATGATTTATGCTTCACAAAATCGATGAAAAGCCCGCCTAATCTATTAATACCTGTAAAATCAGCATTAGACGAAAAGGCTATTCCCATTCCCATTTCGCTTAAAACATCGTTGAGTTTGATCTCATATTTATATTTAAACCTGGGAAGCTTTATATCAACACTATTTGTTTCTTTGAATCCTGCCATCCATGTTTTCCAGTTTTCATCATTCAGTTCGTTTATAATTTTTTGAACTTTCTTCCCCGGCTGAGGCAAAAAAACATACATATAATAATTACCTTTTCCATATTGAAGTTCTACGGCACTGAAGAAGTCGTTTGACATATAGGGGAGGGTGTCCAGCCGTTGCATTGTTTCTGTTTGCATTGTATTCCCATTCTCGAGGTAGAATGGCAACTCCTCAGTATTCTCATCGTTGAACTCTTTTTGCCAGGTGCCTTTGAAATATATTGCATTCAATAAAAACATAACATGGTCGGGTTCAATTCTGTCAAGGATAGTCTCAATTTTATGATTGGTATTTTCATAAACCCATTCGTTAATAGTTTCCAGTGAATTGCCTGAATTGAAATCAAGTGGTGTCACTTCTGCATCATAATAGTGTTTATTTATTGTGATAAAATCTTTTTCAACATTAAAGTTATCACGGTAAAAAATAGCATTGGCAATATCAAGCATTACTTTTGGATCGATTTTTTTCATTGCACTTACCAAATCCTTGTATGACTGATTGATGTCTTCTTTGGTAAGGCCATTCACTTTTAGTGCATCCTCCATAGCACTTTTGGTTTCACCGTTAGCTCCGTTGTATGTCATAGCCAGTGCCAGGTTTACACTAAGAGGAGAAACCATTATGTTTTCATGTTCCGTTTCGCTTTCATATATTCTTTGAAATAATTCCAGTCCGAATTTGTTTTCTGCTTCGATAAGAGTGGCAGTTTTTTCTGTTATCTCAATTTCATCATCTATATCCCCATCCGACAAATTACATCCCACCATAATGGCTATTGCAATAATGATGGATAAGAAATTGATTATTTTTGTTGTCATCACAAATGATTTTAATTTAACTAACATTAAACAGATAGAAAATTATTACCAAAGGTTGCTTTATTACTAATCATATTAAGTAATTAAAATTTTGTAAAGATATGATCATTCATTTTAGAAAGAAATTTAAAATAGTATTTTTACCTGTGTACTGTTATCTGACAGATATATATTCAGAGATTGAAAATTTTATTGGATGAAGCGTCTTTTTTACAACAGAGGATACATTTTTGCATTGTTATTTGTTATTATTCAGTTATTTAATATTTCCTGCTCAAGAAAGGTATATCCAGGCCGCTCTTTCCCTAATTTGGAAACGAGGTCGGACAAAAATCAACTAAAAGATTTTTTGGAATCCGGAGCTGAAAGGAAGATTAATACTTATGATGTCAGGGCAGAAGAGATTATCTCCACAGCCCGGAAATATATCGGGGTTCCTCACTGCCTTGGAGGGACTACAGCCAGATGTATGGATTGCTCCGGTTTATTAGTAACAGTTTTTGCCAGGCATAATATATTCCTCCCACACAATTCTGAGGAACAAGCCAGATATGGTAAACTTGTTCCTGCAAAAAACAAATTGGTAAAAGGAGACCTGGTCTTCTTCATTAAATCTTACAGAACAAACCGTTTTATCACCCATTCCGGTATCTATATTGGAAATAATAAATTCATTCATACATCATCATCGAAAGGGGTCACTATTACTTCATTGAGAGATCCCTGGTGGGATGATAAATTTATTTTTGGAACCAGGATTTTCTAAAAAATAAAACAGAACACCGGCTAGATTGATTTATTTTTTCTGGCATGTGGTATATGTTTTTCCAGTGTCTCCCTCATTAGCCTGAGTTTTTCCTCTAAGGAGAATGGGGTATAGACATAATCCTGCTCATGCTGGAAGCCAAGCCTGGAATCTCTGCTGGCCGCCAGCAATGAAAGCTCAGTACGGCCAATCTCCTCCCTCAGAATGTTTTCCATCTTATCCAGGATCTGATCAAATTTGGCTGCATTCTTCTCCCTGGCAAGTTGCAGGCGATAATCCTCAAACTCAAGAATAGCATGGTCACTCTGCATCATCCTTTGCATCTGTTCAGCAACAATAACTTCCCTAACAGCATTCTTACGTTTTTGCTCATCGCTTTTTACAGCTGCTTCCCTGTATAATTTCAATCCTTTTTCCATCTCATCAATTGCCAGTTTCAGGTATTTCAGAAAAACCGGAAGCAACTTTTCATTTTTTGAAACCTGTATACCGGTTGCCGACCTTGCATAGTTCTCGGCCTTATTAGTCTTATTTGAGAAATCCGGAAAGAAGACCATTCTGGAAATTGTAAAAGGCCAATACGGATTAACTGTCTGACAGGCCTGAAGGTTGGCATCCCACCAGCTGTGATCGAAGGTTACTCCTCTCAGTGGCGGTTTACGGAAAAAGAGTGGATTTCCGATTGCTCCGTTAGTTCCCATATTGGGACCTGTGTCGGGTACGTAGCGGATTGCCTGGCTAAAGTGTTGCCATGCCTTAAGTACAACTTCCCTGTTTTCACTGCCGAACATACTTGAGGCCATTGCCCCGAAAAGTTCATCCCTTGAAGGGCCATTGCTCCAACAGGTCCAGGAGCGTATCGTACTTAAAAAATTTGGTTTGTATCCGCTGCTCCAGCTTTCCAGAGAGCCACTGACGCCAAATTTTTCAAGCGCCATATATCTGTCATACCACTGATAAGGACACGGCAGGTAAGGCAATGTGCCATACTGCCAGCTTGATGAGGTATCTACCTTTGAAAAGACTTTCATGTTTCTTTTATTAGCCTCATCGATTTGTGCATCAGTGACCTCAGCCGGCCCTACCTGGTTGAGTGAGTAATCCCTCAGGAATCCCTTCATACCATCAATCACAAAGCTCTTGCCGTTTTCCCAGGTGAGCAACGGAGTTACCCCGTCGGGCAGCTGTTGGATAAAATACCGTTTAACATCGCTGTTGTCAGGCCTGAAGTTAATATTATATTCCCAGGGCAGAATCTCAATGGATGGATCTATTTTATGACACTCCTCTTTTACTATACCAACGGCAGCACACCACTTCCTTGCCCATTCCTGTATATACTCTTTATCGGCTCCGTGTCCACCTCCCCACTTTTTATACCAGAATCCTTCTGTCAGCAAAACATAACCCCTGATGTCGGGAAACTCCTTCACAATATCTCTCACCAATTTCCTTAATCCCTCTTCACTCTCTTTAGTTCCCATATACTGCCACACTATAGGGGCATAAAACTTGACTCCGAAACGGGCGGCTCTTTTTATAAGGTCTCTCACTTTTTCGGGGTTCTGTCTTTTCCTTCCGTATTGGCGACGGGCATAAAAATCGGTTGAGGTTTCTGCTGTAGTCCGGTCACCATTAGGATTTGCATATACAGATGCAAATATGGCATCAAATCCATCATGTACAAGATGACTTAACAAGTTATCAGGCCACTCCATCCAGCCCATCCACGATAAAACCATACGTGTATCATAGAGACTGTGGCGTACTATATTCAGGTTCTTCTGCAGAATTGGGGCTTCCCGCAGGTTCATTCTGCTTTCAAGGTTATATAAACCAAACATCGCCCCGCGTTCATCAAAACCGCATACCAGTATCTGTGTTGGAGTTACCCTGATTTCATAATCTTTTGGGCTCTTTAGTTTTTCTCCGCAGCCTTGTAATTGCTCTTTTATACCAACTACAATACAATTTTTATATTTTTTCCAGTCTTTTAAATACCCTTTTGCTTCTTTTTCAATCATTATGCCGTGTGACCTGTTCAGGTAGTCCCGGAAATCTTCAACAGCATTTTCAAGAATAATACCACTTCCTGCCAGATAGCATATCTTCCAGCCTTTATCAGGCAAGGACATCTCATTTTTATCCCTTTCTGCATTCTTGTTCCTTCTCCAGACATGTACCGGTGCAGTTGAAAGATATTTATGATAATCATATATCTCCTCAACAGGCAGGCGTTCAACTTCTGATACAAATGGGGATATCTCGTAACTGAATCTATCATCTGTGGTAGTTGATAGCTTCCCGGGTTCATCCACAGATGAAGCAAATCCCGAAATTGCAGCAGCCCCTGCCAGACCTGCCGAAGTCTTTTGAATAAAATCTCTTCTTGAATAATTTTTTTTCATTATAATTATAAAATTTGCTACCTGTTACTTTTAAATTTTTGGAAGCCCTTTTATTTTAGTATTTCCACCTCCTCTTTTCATCTCGATATCGACAGGTGCGTTAGTTTCCCACGACCCACATGTATAGTCCGGAAATTTTACGGGAGCAGATGAATTTTCAACAGACCATGCACTCAAAGGGACCACAGAACTCCATGCTGCAGCGTCGTATACATCCTGGTCGATTGGAAGTCCGTTTCTCAGGCAGTCAATGAGCCTCCACTCCATCAGGAAGTCTTGTCCGCCATGACCTCCGACTTTTTTTGCCATTTCTCCAACCAGTGTTACCAGTGGGGGTGTGAATTTTTTAATCAGTGAATCGGTCTCCTCCCGGTTCAGCCACTCATGGCCTGTTGCAATTCTTGAGGGCTCCGGGTATTTTTTAGTTATTGCCTTTGTGCCGACAACCTGCTGCAAACGGTCGTAGGGACGTGGATTGCTGATATTATACTGAAGCATAATTGTTTTGCCGTTTTTGGTCATTAAAGTGGAGGTATTCATATTTCCCAGCTTCCATTTACCCACATATTTCTTATAATGTTCATCTGTCTTTGCAAGCTCGGCAATTATCGGGGCCATCGTAAAATCGAGTGTTGACATTGAAACCATATAATCGAGTCTGTCACCTCTGTTAATATTCAATACCTGGCAGGCGGGCCCCAGGCCGTGGGTTGGGTAGATATTTCCGTTCCTGTTAATAAAATCTTCAATACGCCAGGCTGTGGCCTTGTTTACATTAATCTCTCTCTGGTCATGGATATACCCTGCATCAACATGCACCACCTCGCCTAAAAATCCCTGTCGAGCCATATTCAGCGCCAGTAATTCCCAGAAATCATATGTACAATTTTCAAGAATACAGCAATGTTTTTTAGTTGTTTCCGAGGTCTCAACCAGCTTCCATGCCAACTCAACAGTGGGTGCTGCAGGAATTTCTGTAGCTACATGCTTGCCACTCTCCATGGCAAAGATGCACATTTCGGAGTGCAGGTACCTTGGGGTTGTCACATAGATGAGATCAAGGTCAGGGTCCTGGCACATCTCTTTCCATATCTCTGCATTGCCGGTGTAAGCTTTTGCAGCAGGTAAACCCATTTCCGCCAGGGCTTTTTGTCCGTTATCAACTTTCTCTTCCAGAATATCACAAAGAGCCCTAATTTCAACACCTTCAATCAGGCGCATCCTTCTTACAGAGCCAAGACCTCTTCCGCCTATTCCAATATAACCAATACGCACTACATCAAGTGCCGGAGCAGCATAACCGCTCATATTGAATTTTTGCTTGTAATCACTCTTAACAAGCTCATGTGGAACAACTTTGCCGTTTTCAGCATTGGCTTCTGATGTACATGAAGCCATAGGTGCTGCTGCCAGACCGGTGCCTGCTGCACCTGCTACTTTAATAAAATTCCTGCGATCTGTTTTCATTTGATTAAAATTAATGATTGTCAAAAATATCATATAACCTGCCCCGATTTCAGCCGGGGGAATTGCAAATGGTTTAATCAGACTATCGGGCCCCGATTTTTTCGGGATGTTAATTACATATCAGTAAAATTTCTTTTTTGAATATCATGCATACTGTCACTTTTTAGCAGTATAAATAATGTGTCAACTTAATTACTTCGTCCTTCTTTTATATACTTCCAGAGAAGGTTATACATATCTTTTACCATTTCGGGGTGTGTTTCTGAAATATCAGTGGTTTCCCTGATGTCATCTGACAGGTCATACAGTGTATATGATACAGTAAAGCTATCATCCAGTAACTGACCCGGAGTTTTCGGACCATCAATGATAAGTTTGTAATTTCCCTTGCGGATTGCAAACTGTCCGTCATAGGAATGGTGCACTATGGCCTCATGAAATGATACAGGCCTCCTATTACCTGTTAAGGCGCTCCAAAAGCTTTTCCCGTCCTCAGCTGTGTTAATATCCAGTTCAGTTTTTAGCATCTCCGCAATCGTCGGGAAAATATCATTCAGGCAAATTGTCGTTGAGCAGGTTTGGCCTGGTTTAATCTTATCAGGCCATTTAATGAAAAAGGGAACCCGGTGTCCTCCTTCAAACCTCTGGGTTTTCCATCCCCTGTATGGGGCATTTGACAAATGACCGTAAATATTTCTGTCCCCCCTTATCCATCGTTCAGGATTTTTTGTGATATCTATTGCGCCATTGTCGCTTGTGAAAATAACCATAGTATTTTTTTCTATCCCCAACTCCCTTAGTTTGTCCAGTAATTTTCCAACATGAAAGTCGAGTTCAAAGACAAAATCCCCGTAAGCCCCGGCCTGGCTTTTCCCGTAGAATTCATAATTTGGAACTATAGGGTTATGAGGTGTCGTTAAAGGATAATACAGGAAAAATGGTTTACCGGGATGATCGGAAACTGCTTTTTCAATAAATTCACAAGCCTTTTTGGAAAAAGTTGGTACAAGTTTTTCCATAGAATAACCTTCAGCAATATTATTGTCATCTCTTCCGTACCACTCCCCATTCCTTTCTTTGATTTCATCACTTTTATGCACCGGAAGGGATGTGACTTTGTTATTTTCAATGAATGCAGCAGGATTCATCTCTGCAGAACCTGCAATTGCGAAAGAGTAGTCGAACCCATAATTATTAATTCCTTTTGGGGCAGGGACGGTAAAGTCGATATTCT
This sequence comes from uncultured Prolixibacteraceae bacterium, assembly GCA_964545315.1. Taxonomy (GTDB): domain Bacteria; phylum Bacteroidota; class Bacteroidia; order Bacteroidales; family Prolixibacteraceae; genus JAAYJR01. Next base: position 83,555 of record CAZJGI010000005.1, on the reverse strand, counting down.
CATAGTTGAAGTATTCCGGATCAGTTCGTCTTAATTGATCTTCTGATTCATCATTAAGTTTCCAGTCAATACCCAGGTGCCATTTTCCCACCATACCTGTATAATATCCCTCTTGTTTGAGAAGGTCCGCTATGGTCAGCCTTGCCGGTTCTATTAAAGTTCCTGCATAATGTCCCAGGACACCTGATTTTAACCTGGTTCTCCAGCTATACCTTCCTGTGAGGAGGCCATATCGGGTAGGAGTGCACACTGCAGAGGCAGTATGTGCATCGGTAAATATTATTCCTTCTCCTGCAAGCCGGTTGAGGTTGGGAGTTGGAATCCTGCTCTCTCTGTTCAGTACTTCAACATTTCCATGGCCCATATCATCAGCCAGTATAATAACGATATTAGGCTTATTCGTCTCTATGTTGTTTTTACAGGAATTTAAAGTTAATACATTGAGCAATAAACCTATAAGCAGGAAATTCGAATATAATTTAGGTTGGAATACGCGTTTTGGATTTTTGCGTTGTCGTGTATGTTTTTGCTCAATGGTTAAGTGATTCATTTTTTTTATTTTTTGTTTATTACTACTTTACAAAACCTGTGTTTGCTCCTTCTTTGAGTGCAATGTCGACAGGGGCATTTGTTTTCCATGATCCTGCTGTAAAATCGGGAATATCTATTGCTGCTGAGCGGTTTGCCACAGACCATTCACTAAGGGGACCAATAATGCTCCAGGCTGCTGTATCGTAAACATCCATATCGACCGGTAATCCGTTTCGCAGGCAGTCGATGAGCCTCCAGTTCATTAAAAAGTCCATACCTCCGTGTCCTCCTACCTTCTTTGCCATTTCACCGATTTTTTTTATTATTGCAGGTTGGTATTTTTCCTCAAGTGATTTAAGTTCATCATCTCCCAACCACCCTTTATGGCTGGTTGCGATTTTTCCCGGAAGGGGATATTTTTGTGCGGTGCCTTTTGTTCCGCTAACCAGATGGATTCTGGAATAAGGCCTGGGGGAACTTACATCGTGCTGTAACATAATTGTTTTACCAAGATGAGTACGGATCAGTGATGTGTTGATGTTGCCCCTTGGGTTATCATCAGTAAATTGTCTGAAAAAGCTGTCCTCTGCTTTCATATCGTTCAACCTTGCAGAAAGCATGAAATCATTAGTTGACATTGAAACCAGGTAATCCATTTTATCCCCTCTGTTAATGTTCAAAATCTGGCAAACAGGACCCAGCCCGTGAGTTGGGTATAAATTACCATTCCGGTTAATGTTTTCCTTTAGGCGCCACATATTCCATTTAAAGTTTTTTCTCGTGATATTATCCAGCAGGTCGTGAATATATGCTCCTTCACAATGGACTATTTCTCCAAAGAAACCCTGTCTTGCCATATTCAGCGTCAGTACCTCGAAAAAATCATAGCAGCAGTTTTCAAGTATCACACAATGTCTGCGTGTCTGTTCGGATGTTTTCACAAGTTGCCTGCACTCCTCAACTGTTCGTGCAGCCGGTACTTCTATTCCTACATGTTTCCCATGATCCATTGCATAGAGGGCAACCTCTGCATGCATGTCCCAGGGAGTTGCGACATAAATCAGGTCAAGGTCATTCCTCTCACACAGTTTTTTCCATGCATTTTCATCATCTGTGTAAATATCAGGTTTATGACGGGTGCCTTTTAGCAAATCCATTGCCCTTTTTATTTTTTCCGGCACAAGGTCACAGACAGCCTTTATGTCAGTGCCTTCGAGTTTTGTAGCACTTTTAAAATGGGTAATCCCTCTTCCCAGGCCAATAAAACCTATCCTGACAATATCTATTTTTGGCGCCCTGTATCCTGACATATTAAAGATTTGCCTGTACTGTTTTTCAGATTCCTTTTTTATGTGTTTCAGTCTTGCGTTTTTTTCGTAACTGATTTCTGTTTCTGCGCCTTTTATACTGTTATGTCCCAATAATCCTATACCTGCCAGGGAGGTTAGTTTAAGGAAGTTTCTGCGGTTATTCATGTTTAATATTTTTAATTTTTTGCAATTCGTTGTCCATTTGTTTTGCTATCTCAGGATATTTAGTAGCCAGGTTTTCCTTTTCACCCGCGTCATTTACTATATCATATAATTGAGGCTTCTGACTATTACCAAGTTCAATTGGCGGATTTGTATAAGGGTTGAGCTCCGGTCCGTCACCCGGTTCGATATATTTATAGTTGCCTTTAATAATTGACAGGGTACCCCCCATATTTTGCTGAACTACAAATTCCCTGTCAACCTCTTGCTTACCCATTAAGACCTGCAGGTTGTTATGGCTGTCATATGCCTGTCCTTCCGGATCAGGATGCCCTGTCAGGGCAGCCAGGCTGGCCATTATGTCTATTTGGCTGAACAGTACATCTGACACTCCCGGTTTGATCTTTCCTTTCCATCTGACAATAAACGGCACTTTTGTGCCTCCCTCAAGCGCGCTGTATTTTCCTCCCCGGTAAGGACCTGCCGGTTTATGGATACCAGATATATTTTCTGTTCCGTCGTGATAACCGTCATTTTGTACAGGCCCGTTATCGCTTGAGAATATAACCAGTGTATTTTTAGTAAGTCCCAGCTCGTCGAGTGTTGCTACAATTTGTCCGACACACCAATCCATTTGCATTATTGCATCTCCGTACAGGCCCAACCGGCTTTTACCTGCAAACCTTTTACCCGGTACCCGTGGAACATGGACATCATGTGTTGAGAAATAGAGAAAGAAAGTTCCATCTCTGTTATTTTTCATGAATTCAATTGCTTTAAAAGTTATTTTTTCGGCAATTTCTTCATCCTTCCAAAGAGCTGACTTTCCACCGGTCATATAGCCAATTCTGGGTATCCCGTTGACAATGCTTTGGTCATGGCCAAAACTGGGATGCATTTTTATATATCTCTTTCCGGCAGGTTCTGAGTTTAATATCTTGTCATAACTCATAATAATATCAGGTGTGATATTAGAATTATATATCAGGGAATCATGACCTATAGGTTTTTTGTAGCTAACATTTATCGGATCATTCTGTTCCAGTCCTACTACGCGGCTGTTTTCTACATAGACACATGGTACCCTGTCACCTGTAACAGGGAGAAGAAAGGAGTAGTCAAATCCCATCTCTGCCGGTCCCGGCCTTATCTGTCCGTTCCAGTCCGGGCCGCCGGCAGGCCCAAGTCCCAAATGCCATTTCCCCACAACAGCAGTTTTGTATCCTAACCCTTTTAATACAGATGGAAGAGTTGGTTTTAAGGGGTCGATTAACATTCCTGCATCACCAGGGGCAATGCTAACACCTTTTATCTCCCCTACACTCCATCCGGGAGGTTTCCTCCAATGATACTCACCTGACAGTAATGCATATCTTGATGGTGTGCAGGTGGAGGCACAAGCATAAGCATTAGTAAAACGTAATCCTTCGGAAGCCAGCTTGTCGATGTTAGGTGTAGAAACAGCATCCCCGCCATAGCACCCGGTATCTCCATAACCAACATCGTCAGTGTAAATTATAATAATATTTGGATTACGGTCATTTTGTTTGTGCGAACAGGCTTGCGTTATAATAGTTATCGACAAGGCAATATATATAATTCTTTTTATCATTTTTTTGTAATATTTTTCAATGAGTAATAATTTTTACCGTTTAATCATTTTTTTGCAATTTCTTATCTGACAAGGATTATAAAGTAATATAATTAATCGGTTTATATGTAGCATCCGGAACATTTATTTACAAAAATATTACAAACTATCGGTTATCTTATCTTTAATGCAGTGATTTGTAAAGTAGTTTTTGTGCAATAAAAACTTCTATCTGAGTATTCTTCTGCAAAATTTTTATTCATATTTGTTGAAAATAAAAATGTCTGTTATTTTTTTGATTTAAATGGTTTTCTTTGAATTAAAGGATTCTTTGTAGAAGTTCTAAATTAAATTATACTATAAGATTGAAAAAAAAGAAATCTGATAAAGTAATAAAGGCAATAATTCCATTTATTGTATTGGCCTTAATCTGGGTTATCCCGGTACCGGAAGGATTAACACTTAATGGATGGCGTTTTCTGGGAGTTTTTCTGGCAGTGGTAACCGGCCTTATACTTGAGCCTGTCCCTTCGGCGTTGATAGGATTTGCCGGGGTATCATTTGCAGCTGTTTTAGGCCTTACAGGAGATTCGGGTCAAAGTATATCATGGGCTCTTTCCGGTTTTTCAAATACCGTTATATGGTTGATCTTTACTGCATTTATGATTGCTTTGGGATACCAGAAGACAGGCTTAGGGAAAAGAATATCTCTTATCATGGTTAAATATTTGGGTAAAAGTTCACTTGGCCTGGGGTATGCCGTAGCGTTATCTGACCTGATGCTTTCGCCATTTATGCCATCAAATACTGCAAGAAGTGCAGGTACTGTTTATCCTGTTGCAATTAATATCCCCTTGATTTTTAATTCTACTCCCGACCATGAACCTCGTAAGTTAGGTGCTTATCTTATGTGGGTTGGGATTGCTTCCACTTGTGTTACAAGTTCAATGTTTCTAACAGCCCTTGCACCTAACCTCCTTGCTATTGAATTTATTACCGAAGGTACCGGCCACATAATATCCTGGGCTGAATGGGCGAAAATAATGTTACCGCTTATGTTACCTGCGTTTTTGCTGACACCATGGCTGATCTATATAATTTATCCTCCATACCAGAAATATTCTCCCGAAGCGCCGGCATGGGCTGATAGTGAACTGAAAACACTGGGTGCATTAACAAAAAAAGAGATGTTGATGGGTTTGCTCGCAGGGGTAGCACTTATTATGTGGATTTTTGGTGAAAAAATTGGTATTCATCCAACAACAACAGCAATTACTGTTGTGTCTGTAATGGTCTTTTTGAATGTTATTACCTGGGATGATTTGATTTCAAGAAAGGAGGCAATAAATATTCTTATATGGTTTGCTTCTTTGGT
>CAZJGI010000005.1:69566-78486 GCA_964545315.1 uncultured Prolixibacteraceae bacterium | reverse complement strand
TAGCAGCCATGATCAGAACTTTATCCTTTGCCGTCGGTTTCAACCGACGGATTTGCGGATTTGCTGCATTGATCAGAATTTAACAGTTAATTTTAAATTTAATTTTCTGTTCGTCAGATAGTTTGGTACTGCAAACTGGTCGCCCTGCAGGCTTGATACCCAAAAATATGATATAGTATTATTGATATTCAGCAGGTTAAATACCTCCAGGCTGATCCACATATCATTAATATGCTGTGTAAGCCTGTGTTTCGAATTATTAGCCGGGCTTATAATAATTTTTGATAAACCCAGGTCTATGCGGCGATAGGCAGGCATTCTGAATACATCCTGGTATCTTTCAGATTTTGGAGGTCCCGTAGGCAGCCGTGATCCATAGAATCCTGAAAGTTGCATTTTATATGACGGATTACCGGGAAAATAATCCTGAAAAAAGAGACTGAAGTTCATCCATTGGTCTGTGGGGCGGGGGATATATCCATGGCCATCCCCGTACACATCTTCTTTTGTACTCATAAGTGACAGGCTTGCCCAGGACTGCACCCCGCTAACAAATTCACCGTTTATGTTAAGGTCAATGCCTCCTGCATATCCTTTCGATTCTTGTTCTGATATGTATCGAATTCTTACATTATCGACATTATAAGGGACCAGGCGGCTCATCCATTTATAGTAGGCTTCGGCGGTAAACCTGAATGGTCTGTTCCAGGCAGTGAATACATAATCTGAACCCAGGACTACCTGGAATGAGCGCTGGGCTTTAATATCATAATTTATAAAGCCGTCGCGTTGTTTTAGCTCTTTGAAAAACGGAGACTGGTGATACATGCCGCCCGAAAGGCTGAAAGATACTTTATTTTGCCACTTCGGAAAATAACTTAAAGAGGCTCTGGGGCTTACCAGTAATTCATCGTTAAATCCCCAGTAGTTGAACCTGATGCCACCGGCTAAATAGAGATCGCCATTATTTAATGGCAGGTTCCAGGTATCTTGCACAAATCCTGTAATCCTGTTTGAACGTATTTCATTTTTTCCTTTTAGTGTGTAATATAAAAGTACTTCTGTATCGGAATAGGGTATTGAATATCCTGTTGAGTCCCTGTAAATCCATTCATCTGTTTTATCATTAAATAGTTCGTGCTGCACCTTAAAGCCCCAGTTAATGAGATGGTTTTCTGAATTATAGGCACCTTTGTGTGAAAAACTGTAAACTGTAGCCCTGAGATGGTTTCTGGCGTGATTAATAAAAGCCCCGACTCCAAGGTTCAGTATACTGTCACCGAACTCTTCGGTTGACATATTCCGCTCTAACTGGTTGAGGTAGTATTGCCCCATAATGTCATAGGTCTCATTCTCTGATGTAGTGAATGCTGATGTAATAAATTTCAGGTTAAGGTTAACGTTGGGATGATAATTTACCGTTAATGCTCCAAGACTGGTTTTAAAATTGTCTATTTCCTGACCGTCGAAAAATATTTTTGTATTCAGGGGTGCATCCCATGTTCCAAATGTAGTTGTCCGGGTTTGTGGTACGAACTGATATTTATTTTGAGCAATGTTGCCAAGGAAAGAAATATCAAATACATTTGATAACCTGTAGGTTATATATGTTTGTAAATCAACGAAATCCGGATTATATTCCCCTTTTTCATCTAGACCGCTCAAAAGATAGCGGTTAGTTTTATAACGTATTCCTGTAATATGTGACAACTTACCCTTCAATGCGATATCCTCAAAGTGCGCGGTAGCGCCAAGGAGGCTCATTGAAGCTGATCCTCTGAAGACACTGGGCCGGCGATATTTTATGTCCAGTACTGAAGACATTTTATCTCCGTAACGGGCATCAAAGCCGCCTGCTGAAAAGTCAATTGTTGAAACAAGGTCGCTGTTAATAAAACTCAAACCTTCCTGTTGTCCTGCCCTGACGAGAAAAGGCCTGTAAATTTCTATATCATTTACATAAACCATGTTTTCATCAAAATTACCACCGCGCACTGTATATTGGGAACTAAGCTCGTTGTTTGTTGATACTCCCGGAAGGGTTTTTATTAAAGCTTCAACCCCGCCGGTAGCTGCATCGGGTAATATCTGCAGAAATTTTGGATCTATACGGATTACACCTCCGGTATTTCTTTGCTTCTCAGTTACGGTGACCTCAGGAATCTGAATGTCTGCATTTTTCATTGTTACTTCAATAAAAATGTTTTCTTCAGCTCCGGCATTAACAGTGTCTGATACTGTCTCATAACCTATAGAACGAAATACTGCTATAATCTCTTTACCGGCAGGTATGCGAAGAAGAAATTTACCCTCCCTGTTTGAACTGGTTCCTATCGAATAATCTTTGAGCCCTATGTTAACAAGATCGACAGGTGTGCCATCCTGGTCCCTGATTATCCCCCTGAGCGTGGCATTTCTGCTCTGTGCGTAAAGTGAGCAGTTAGAAATCAAAAAAAGTATATAGACAACAAGGCTTTTTCTCATTAACACAAAACTAATTATACAATTTATAATTAACTGTATTTTGATACATTAATTGTGTGGAAGGTTGCCCTCAATTCCGCATCACCAGGTCATTTGTTTGTGCGAAACGTAATTGCAGGAAGCTCTTCTTCATTGCATAAATCAATTATACATCTATACATCATTAATTTATGAATCTCTTTTAAACATAATCATTTTGAAATCCATTACCCCGATACCCGGAATTTCAATTGCTTTAAGGGTTAGTAAACCTTTCCCCTTTTTTAAATGAATGGTTCCCATCTTTAATGGTTTGAAATCTTTCACATATGATTCATGACGTGGTACACGGTCATATTCCATTCCATATAGGGGAGGGTCATGGGGTTCTGTGATTATTGCATTTAATTTAGCGTCATTAAATTTTAATTCAATTTTAGACCCTTTATCTTTAGCTGGACAAGTATAATATAATGTCACATCAAAATACCCGTCAGCAAGCACATCAATATTCCAGGTAATACTATCGGTTGTACTTTCCCAGTTAGTAAAGAATGAACTGTTCGGATACCTGTTTGACCGGATAATTTTACCATGAGGGATTCCGTCCCGGGCAGGTAACTGGGTATAAATAAAATCAGGATGCCCTACTGTGAAATAACGTGTATCTGATTCGGGTAATTCTTTAAGCGCATCTTCTATCCAGTTTCTTTTAGCAACTTGCATCTCCTTAAATATTTCCGGATACTTATCCGACACATCATAATATTGTCCGGGATCGTTGTCCATGTCGAATAGTTTTCCCTGATTGTCCAGGCGGAACTGCTGGCTTCTTACACTTGTTTTACCTGACCAGTAGTTAAATATGTATCTCTCTTCCCACTGGGGATTATCTTCAATCAATAAAGGTTTTAAGCTAACTCCGTCGAGTGGTTTCCCTGATATATAATTAATTCCTGCAAGATCGGCGAGAGTAGGCATAAGGTCAACAGCCCCTGCAATTGTCGGGATTGTTTTCCCCGGATTTAAAGTACTTTCCCATTTGATGAACATAGGAACTCTCACTCCACCTTCATCTGTTGAGCCTTTTCTGCCTTTCATTCCGCCGTTCCATCTCCATCCGTTTGGCCCGTTATCTGATAAATAAATAATAATGGTTTTTTCAGAAAGCCCTGAATCCTCAATTTTTTTGATAATACGGCCAACGTTCCAGTCTATATTTTCACACATTGCCAGAGCTGCTTTTGTAAATGTAATATCCTCCAGGTCAGGATCTCTGTGTGTCATATCCAGTTGTTTATTTTTATATTTTTCCCACCACTGATCCGGCACTTGCATTGGAGAATGCGGGGAATTAAAAGGCAGGTAAAGAAAAAAAGGATTATTTTTATTTTTTTCGATGAAGTTTATTCCTTTTTCAGTGAGGTCATCAATTATAAAACCTTTACCTTTTATCAACTCACCATTATGTTCAAGGTCCGGTTCAAAATAGTTACCCCAGTGTCCTGAGCAAAATCCATAGAAGTCGTCAAATCCCCTTGCATTGGGGTGGTATGGAGGTTGCATTCCGTTATGCCATTTCCCATATGCAGCAGTATTGTACCCGGCCGATTTAAAGATTTCACCCATTGTCGTTTCATCCAGGTCCAGTCTCTCTCCTCCTGCTGAGGTGGCATAAACGCCTCCACGGGTATGGTACCTGCCGGTAAAAAGTTCAGCCCTGGTGGGGGAGCATACCGGACATACATAGAATCTTTCAAAAGTTACTCCTTCTTTAGCCAGACGGTCGATGTTTGGAGTAGAGATATTAGTATTTCCGTTTATGCTTAAATCTCCCCATCCCTGGTCGTCTGATAAAATTAAAACAATATTTGGCCTTGCCGGAGCTTTTTTTTCTGACGGAATACAGCAAACTAAGGCTGAACCCAAAATCACCGGTAAGATTACTCTCAATATTTGGTTCAATTTTAAATTCTGTTATTGAGTTTTGTTTAAAAACGGGTTCGAAGTACCTTGTAAACTAAATAAAAAGTACTGCTAAACACTCAATTGGCTTTCAGCTTTAACTTTGGCCCTCACTTCGGTAGTGCCGCCTTTTGAGAGCGTAACATCCACAGGCTTATTGGTATTCCATGCTCCGTTTGTAAAGTCAGGGACATCTATAGAGTTAGACCTGTTAGCAACAGACCATTCGCTTAAGGGACCGATTACGCTCCATAGCGCTGCGTCATATACATCCTGGTCCAGCTCAATACCATTTCTCAGGCAGTCAATCAACCTCCAGTCCATGAGGAAATCCATTCCACCGTGGCCGCCTACCTTCTTAGCCATCTCCCCGACAAGTTTCACTATTTTGGGAGTATATTGCTCTTCAAGTACTTTTAATTCATCCGGATCGAACCAACTATGACCTTTAGCTATTTTCCCGGGCAATGGGTATTTCTGTGCAACTCCTTCTGTGCCGCTAACCAGATGAATTCTGGAGTATGGCCGGGGGGATGTTACATCATGCTGTATCATTATTGTTTTTCCTTTGTTGGTACGAACCAGGGAGGTATTCATGTTACCCCGGTATTTATCGGTAAGGAATTCATTATAAAATGGATCATCTTTTGCCAGTTTAGTAGCCATTGGGCCCATCTGGAAATCATTTGTTGACATAGAAGTAAGATAATCCATTTTATCACCCCTGTTAATATTCAGTATTTGACAGATTGGCCCCAGTCCGTGTGTAGGATACAGGTTGCCATTCCTTTTCCGGCTCTCTTTAAGTCTCCACATATCTGCGTACTGACCTTTTTCGAAATTTGGATTAAGCAAGTCATGGATATAGGCACCTTCCACGTGCAGTACTTCGCCAAAGAATCCTTGTCTTGCCATATTCAGCGTAAGCAGTTCGAAGAAATCATAACAGCAGTTTTCGAGCATCATGCAATGTTTTTTTGTTTTTTCGGATGTTTCAACCAATTGCCATGATTCTTCCACGGTTAGGGCAGCGGGAACTTCAGTAGCCGCGTGCTTACCACATTCCATTGCATAGACTGCCATGGGTGTATGGAGACTCCATGGAGTGCAGATGTATACGAGGTCGATATCCGGGCTTTCGCACATTTCTTTCCAGGCATCATCAGTCCCTCCATATTCTTTTGCTTTTGGGAGGCCGTGTCTGTCAAGTATTTTTTGTCCTTTTACAAGCCTTGCAGAGTCTTTGTCACATAAAGCTTTTATTTCAACCCCATCAATATTCGACATTCTTTCTACAGCCCCCGGGCCCCTGTTGCCTAATCCTATGAATCCTATTCTTACCACATCAATTTTTGGGGCAGCATAACCACACATATTAAATTTTTGTGGGTGGGAGGCATTTACTGCTTCTAAAATGTTGGAAAGTACTGATGTAGGTGCACTTGATGAAGTCTTCTCACTGCAAGATATTAATCCTGATGAAAAAATTCCAGCCCCTGCTGCACCTGCAATCTGAAAAAATTTTCTTCTGTCTGTTTTCATATTTACTGATATTATTATTTTACGTATTATTGTCAATCCGGAATAAAAGCTTTAAAATTACAAATAAATAAATAATTCTTCGATTAGGGTAATAAATAATTGAGCTCGTTTACAAAAAGTGATAATTTGCAACGATAAAAATTTTTCTTCTTGTAAGTAATTGTCAATAAGATTAATAAATATAAACATTTCGCATGGACAGGCATTATTAACGCTTTTTAATCCGGACACAATAATTGAACTGTAATTTTATTTATATTCGCTTATAATACTTAACTGTCAGCTATGAAGAAATTTTATTTGCCTCTGTTGTTTATTTTTTTAATATCCACTTTAAATGCGCAGGATGAGCTCACTAAAAAGGGATGGAATTTTGGCGCCCTTCCCTCAGTTGCATTTGATGCTGACCTGGGTTTTCAATACGGTGCCCTGATAAACTTGTTTAATTACGGAGATGGAAGCCGTTATCCTGCTTATGACCACTCACTCTATTTTGAAGTGTCAAGGTTTACCAAAGGAAGCGGGATCAACCGTTTTTATTATGATTCTGATAAGCTGATTAAGGGATTACAGACATCGCTTGATATAAGCTACTTATCTGATATGGCTTATGATTTTTATGGATTTAACGGTTATGATGCAATCGTGAATGCTGATTTTTTTGACGATGAAAGTGATGAATATATAAGCCGCATGTATTACAAATATGACCGTAAGATGTTCCGTTTTAAATTGGATCTTCTGGGCAGGTTTTCCGGAGAGCACCTTAAATGGGCTGCAGGATTTAATATGCTGAATTTCAAAATCGGAGAAGTTAATCTTGACAAGCTCAACAAAGGTAAAGAGGGGGATGACCTTTTGCCCGACGTCGATGGCCTTTATAAAAAATATCAGGATTGGGGGATAATTTCTGAAGAGGAAGCAGACGGAGGTTTTATACCGACATTCAAAGCAGGTTTGGTATATGACAGCCGGGATAACAAGCCTAATCCAATGAAAGGCTTATGGACTGAGATTGTAGTTTTGGGAGCCCCTGAATTTTTGGGCTCAGAAAGCTCATTTGCAAAATTAAGTTTAACCCACAGACAATATTTTACTATTGTCCCGGAAGACCTTTCTTTAGTTTACAGGCTTGGTTATCAAACTACTATAGCTGGCCATGTGCCATTTTATTATCAGGCGCAGATAATAACTTCTGCCATGAGGAAATACCTTTCAGAAGGTTTGGGAGGAGCAATGTCGCTCAGAGGCATTCGTCGCAACAGGATTATAGGGGATGGTATTTTTTACGGAAATATTGAGGCCAGGTGGAAGTTTGCCAGGTTTCAGTTTATAAATAATAATTTTTATTTGGGACTTAACGGATTCCTTGATTTTGGCAGGGTCACCAGTAAGATAGACGCTGATCCTATCATAGGTTACCTGCCACAGGAAGAGGCATACTTTGATGAAGGTGCAGAAAAAATGCACTATTCCTATGGAACAGGTTTAAATATCGTGATGAACCAAAATTTTATTATTTCGGTTGATTATGGTATGGCAGCAGATAAGCGTGACGGTGATTCAGGCCTTTACATTGGTCTTAATTACCTGTTTTAATTATTTTCAATATAATTAGCAATCCAGTCACCCACTTCAGACGTCTTATATGCTTTACCGTCAGCTATGTCTTCAGTTACAAATCCCTGAGCCATGGATGCTGACACTGCCTCGCGTATTTTTTTACCTTCCTCAGGCAGGTTAAAGGCATATTCAAACATCATTGCTGCCGATAGTATAGTTGCAATAGGATTGGCAATGTCCTTTCCCGCCGCCTGCGGATATGACCCATGGATAGGTTCAAAGACTGATGTATGAATTCCGATGGACGCGGAAGGTAATAATCCCAATGATCCTGTAATGACACTTGCTTCATCAGTTAAGATATCTCCAAACATATTTTCAGTGACGAGAACATCGAAATTTTTGGGCCATTGAATTATTTGCATAGCAGCATTATCTACAAACATATATTCGGTTTTTATGTCAGGGTATCCTGGTGCCATTTCCTGTGCCACCTCCCTCCATAGACGTGAGCTTTCCAGGACATTTGCCTTGTCTACAACAGTTAACTTTTTCCGGCGTTTACCTGCAAATTCATAGGCAAGTTTAAGTATACGCTCAACCTCAGCACGTGTATAGGTATTAGTATCATAGGCAGTGTTGCCGTTGTCTTTTCTTCCTTTTTCCCCGAAATATATGCCGCCTGTAAGTTCACGTATGCACATAAAGTCGGCTCCTTCTATCAGTTCCCGCCTCAAAGGTGATTTATGGAGTAAGGATTCAAATGTTTCGACCGGCCGTATGTTGGCATACAATCCAAGTTTTTTTCTCATGGCCAGTAATCCCTGTTCCGGTCTTACAGGTGCCTTTGGATTATTGTCGAATTTAGGGTCTCCTATCGCACCAAAGAGCACAGCATCTGAATTCATGCACAGGTCGTGTGTGGAATCAGGATAAGGATCACCTACCTGGTCAATGGCTGTTGCGCCGGTCAGGCCAAATTCATGTTGAAGCTCATGCTTATATTTATTTGCAATGACGGATACTGATTTCATTGCCTGTTCAATTATCTCCGGGCCTATCCCGTCACCGGGAAGAATAGCTAATTTTATTTTCATATATTCTTATAAATTTTATATTTTTTCAAAAATAAACAAATTCAAATTATTTAAACATTTTTTATCCGTACACTGAAGTGAACGGCAAAGGATAATCCCTTGAACCACTTGTCTGCCTTTATCCGGCCTTATCCTTTGCCATTGCTCTGTTTATTGAAGTGAACGGCAAAGGATAATCCCTTGAACTACTTGTTTGCCTTTATCTGGCCTTATCCTTTGCCATTGCTCTGTTTATTGAAGTGAACGGCAAAGGATAATCCCTTGAACCACTTGTCTGCCTTTATCCGGCC
>CAZJGI010000005.1:44765-69466 GCA_964545315.1 uncultured Prolixibacteraceae bacterium | reverse complement strand
CAAAGGATAATCCCTTGAACTACTTGTTTGCCTTTATCTGGCCTTATCCTTTGCCGTCGGCTTTAGCCGACGGATTGCAAACCCAAACACTCCTCCCCTTGGTTTCTTGCACTGCCTTTGATCCCTTCTCTTCAGTGAACGGCAATACATAAGGATTATGTTATACTATCCAGAATTCTTTCGAGGATACCCGATTTTAACTCATTTTCGATAATATTCAACATGCGAATTGTAGCTTTAATAGCTGCTGCAGTCTGATCGGGATCGAGGCCTTTTGTTTTAAACTCCCTGCTATTTCTCCATGTGATTACTGTTTCGACTAATGCATCAGTTTTTCCACCCGGGGGTATTGTTACAACATAATCTACCAGTACCGGGAATGGTTTACCAAGTTTTTTGTATATTTTTCTGAGAGCCTTAACAAATGCATCATATTGTCCGTCACCATCACTTATTTCTGCATATTGTTTACCCTTGATTTCAATACTTACATTGGCCACAGGCCTCATCCCCATTGTATAATTAACGGAGTAATTAACTACTCTGATCTTTTGTTCTATGATATCATTTTCCAATGCATCTGCTACGATGTATGGCAATTCGTCAGATGTAACTGTTTCTTTTTTATCTCCTAATTCGATAATACGCTTTGTGACTTTTTTTAATGATTCGTCATCAAGTTCAATTCCCAGTTCCTGAAGGTTCCTCTTAATATTTGCCTTACCGGAAGTTTTTCCCAGGGCATACTGTCTGATCCTTCCGAAACGCTCAGGCAGCAGGTCATTGAAATAAAGGTTGTTTTTGTTATCACCATCAGCATGGATACCACTACATTGAGTGAATACATATTCACCTATAAGAGGCTTATTTGTCGGGATACGAATTCCGGAGAATGATTCCACCAGTCTTGATACTTTATTTAGCTGGCTTTCCTTCACATTTGTAGTCATTCTCAGGTGATCTTTTATTGTAGCAATAACACTTGAAAGAGGTGCATTTCCAGCTCTTTCCCCTAAACCGTTCACTGTAGTATGGACACAGCGTATTCCGGCCTTTATTGCATGAAAAACATTAGCAATAGCAAGGTCATAGTCGTTATGTGAGTGATAATCGAATTTGACATCAGGATATGTTTCAATCATTTCCCTGCAAAAATCATAGGTTTCATCAGGATTAAGTATTCCGAGAGTATCCGGAAGCATTATCCTGTCTACTTTTTCTTTTTTAAGAGATGATATCATAAAATGGACATAATCTTTTGAATTACGCATACCGTTTGACCAGTCTTCGAGATAGATATTTACTCTTATACCCATATCCTCTGCGTTTCGTATCACTTTTTTAATATCTGCCAGGTGTTGTTCAGGAGATTTTCTAAGCTGGCCTGTAACATGTTTCAATGACCCCTTGCACAAGAGGTTAACAACCTTACCGCCAGCGTCGGCAATCCATTGAAGAGAAATTTTATCATCAACAAAGCCCAGAATTTCCACTCTTTCGCGAAATCCCTTTTCTGCTGCCCATTGCAGAACTTTTTTTGCTCCTTTAAATTCACCTTCAGACACTCTTGCCGAAGCTATTTCGATTCTGTCGACCCTGACATCTTCGAGCAGTACTTTTGCTACACTTAATTTTTCGGTATCACTGAATGAGACACCGGTCGTTTGTTCCCCGTCTCGCAGGGTAGTATCCATTATTGTCAGGTTATTTTCTTCTATTTCAACTGATTTACCTGTCATTTTAAATTTTACTTATTTTATTTTTTTCTTTTCGAAACCAGCTATCTCTTCCTTTATAGCTACAAGGTAGTCGATATCGTCAAGCCCATTTTTTAAACAATGCTTCTTATAAGCATTTATTTCAAATGATTCCGATTCATTTGTTGACAGTATGGTGATTTTTTGTTGATCCAGGTCCACTTCAAACTTTGAACCGGCATTTTCATCGATTTTATTAAATATTTTTTGCAGAAATTCAGGAGATACAACAACCGGTAATAAACCATTGTTCAATGCATTGTTTTTAAAAATATCAGCAAAGAAGCTTGAAACCACAACCCTGAAACCGTAATCATATATAGCCCAGGCGGCATGTTCCCTGCTTGATCCGCTCCCAAAATTCTTCCCCGCAACCAGAATCTTCCCTGAATATTTATTATTATTTAGTGGAAAATCCGGCTTAATACTTCCGTCTTTATTGAATCTCCAGTCGCGAAACAAGTTATCGCCGAAACCTTTGCGTTCAATTGCCTTTAAAAAGCGTGCCGGAATAATTTGATCTGTATCTACATTTTCGGCCGGTAAAGGTACCGCCGGTGATATTATTTTTGAGAATTTATCGTATGACATAGTGGATTTTATAATTTAATATTAAAAATAGTATTTAATCCAAGAACTCTCTTGGGTCTGTTATTACTCCTGATAATGCTGCAGCAGCTGCTGTAATTGGACTGGCAAGGATTGTCCTGGCACCCGGTCCCTGGCGGCCCTCGAAGTTTCTGTTTGATGTAGATACTGCATATTTTCCTTCAGGAATTTTGTCTTCATTCATAGCCAGGCATGCTGAGCAACCCGGTTGTCTGAGTTGAAAGCCTGCTTCTTTCAAAATTTCAACTAATCCTTCTTCTTTTATCATCTTTTCCACCTGTCTTGACCCTGGAACCAGCCACGCAGTTACATCAGGAGATTTTTTCCTGCCTTTTACGAAGGAAGTAAAAGCTCTGAAATCTTCAATCCGCCCATTAGTACAACTTCCCAAAAACACATAATCTATTTTTTTGCCAAGCATCTTTTCTCCCTCTGAAAAACCCATGTACTCAAGAGCTTTAGTAAAAGTTTTTTTATCACTCTGATTCATATTATCAGATGCAGGGATACTATGAGTTATGCCCATTCCCATTCCCGGATTTGTCCCGTATGTTATCATTGGCTCAATATCATTGGCACTGAATGTATATTCTGTATCGAAGACAGCAGCATCATCGCTTTTTAGTTTTTTCCATTCTGCCACTGCTTTATTCCATTCCTCACCCTTTGGAGCAAATTGTCTGCCTTTGATATAGTTGAATGTAGTTTCGTCAGGGGCGATCATACCACCTCTGGCCCCACTTTCAATGCTGAGGTTACACAGGGTCATCCTTCCTTCCATGGAAAGGTTCGTTATTGATGATCCTGAATATTCAATAAAATGGCCAGTTCCTCCGCTCGTGGATATCTGTGATATTATATAAAGGGCAATATCTTTAGCTGTCACTCCTTTCTTTAACTCCCCATTGATGGTTATTCGCATCTTTTTAGGTTTGGGTTGCATAATACACTGGCTTGCAAGTACCATTTCCACCTCACTTGTACCGATGCCAAATGCAATAGCCCCAAATGCACCATGTGTGGATGTGTGGCTGTCGCCACATACTATTGTAAGTCCGGGACGCGTGAGGCCTAATTCGGGGCCAATAATGTGCACTATGCCATGGTTCTCTGTTTGGAGTTCATGATATTTAATGCCATTTTCATCGCAGTTTTTCCTTAACATTTCAACCTGATGACGTGATAATTCATCTTTAATTGTCAGGTGTTGATCCTCCGTTGGCACATTATGGTCGGGAGTAGCGGTAGTCTGGCCGGGACGGAAAACTTTAAGTCCTCTCTTATTAAGGCCCAGAAATGCAACAGGGCTGGTGACCTCATGGATTAAATGTCTGTCGATATATATAACATCAGGTCCCGATTCAATTGATTTCACAACATGTGAATCCCATATCTTATCAAATAATGTTTTTGCTGTCATAAAGTAAAAATTTTTATATTACTAACTTGCAGGAAATTTGTTAATTGCGTCCAGGAATGCTTCAACAGAAGCAGTTACTATATCGGTGTGGGCTCCGAATCCATTATAAATGGTATCGTTATACTGGATTTGCATATGCACTTTCCCAATATCATCACTTCCTCTGGTTATTGCCTGAACAAGAAATTCTTCAATAGTTACCTGTCTGTGAATTATTTGTTTAACTGCTTTTATTGCCGCATCCACAGGGCCGTTGCCTGTTGACGTCGCATCAAATTTTTCTCCGGCAATATCCAGTCTTACGATCGCAGCCGGAATGATATTTTTACCAGTTAGCACCTGTAAGAAATCCAGTTTTATCCGGTGTTCTTTTCTGTGTGCATCACCTGCAAGGAGTGCAATATCGTCATCACGAATGTCTTTTTTCTTATCTGCAAGTTTTAAGAATTCTTCATAAACTTCATCAAGTTTTTCTTTACTGAGTTTATATCCCATTATTTCCAACCGGTGTTTCAATGCTGCACGACCGCTGCGGGCTGTTAAAAGTATAACAGATTCATTTATACCAACATCTACAGGATCAATTATTTCGTAGTTTTCGCGATACTTCAGCACTCCGTCCTGATGGATTCCTGATGAGTGGGCGAAGGCATTGCGACCGACAATTGCTTTATTTGGCTGAACAGGCATATTCATCAGTGTTGATACCAAACGGCTTGTACGGTATATATTTTTAGTATTGATCCCTGTTTTTATGCCAAGTACTTTATAACGGCTTTTCATCGTCATAACCACCTCTTCGAGAGATGTGTTACCTGCACGTTCACCAATGCCGTTCATGGTGACCTCCGCCTGTCTGGCTCCATTCATAATACCGGCAACTGTATTTGCAGTGGCCATACCCAGATCGTTATGGCAGTGTGTTGAGATTATTGCTTTATGAATGTTTTTTACATTTTCATGGAGGTATTTTATTTTCTCACCAAATTCCTGAGGCAGGCAATAACCTGTAGTATCCGGAATATTAACTACAGTAGCCCCTGCCTTGATGACTGCCTCAACAACTTTTGCCAAATATTCATTTTCTGTGCGTCCTGCATCTTCTGCATAGAACTCTACATCCTCGACATATTTTTTTGCGTATTTTACTGCTTCCACAGCCCGCTCCAGAATATCATCCGGATTAGAATTAAGTTTTTTATGTATATGATAATATGATGTGCCAATACCTGTATGTATCCTGCTTTTTTTTGCAAATTTCAGGGATTCGGCAGCTACATCAATATCTTTTTGAACTGCGCGGGTAAGGGCACATATTGTTGGCCATGTAACCGCTTTTGAAATTTCAACAACTGATTCAAAATCACCCGGGCTGGAAATCGGAAAGCCGGCTTCAATAATATCAACCCCAAGCTCCTGTAATGCTTTTGCTACTTCTATCTTTTCCACTGTGTTCAACTGACAACCGGGAACCTGCTCACCGTCGCGCAGGGTTGTGTCAAAAATGTAAAGTCTGTCACTCATCGTTTTATAATGTTTAATTATGATATGTTATAGCCTTTTACGAAAAAAGCCATCCTCTTTTTATGAGAATGGCTTATTCTTTTATTTTTCTGTTATAATTACATACCATCCTCATTTATTCCTGACTAGAAGAATAATGCCAATAATAAGGCTGAGAATAGATATGTTACTTACTAAATTCATGTTTTCTTTAACGTTCGGATGCAAATATTAAAATATTTTTTTAATATGAAAACATCTTTGCATTAATTATTAAGTAAAATTAATGAAGAAATTAATATTTGATTCTTTTTCTGTTGAAAAGATTAAAAATTAGAATGGAATATAGTCAGAAAAAATTTAAACAAAAGAATTTTAATTTTCATCAGCAGAACCTTCCTCTGGTTTTTCAGTGGTTAGTTTATTTATAAACACATCATCTTTAGACATCGGCCGTAAATCTATTTTCCAGTCGAATCCGCTGAGTTTTTTTTCTTCTTCGGATACCTCAAAAAGAGGTTTCAGTGTTCCCTGCGGCGACTGTACAAATGCTATACGATATATTTTGTCATCTTTAAATTGAATAGATATCCTGCTGCTTTCTGCCCTGTTAAGGCCGATAATAGTTGTATCTTCCCTGGTGTAATAGAGTGTTTGGCCACTTCCGTCCACATCTATTTTATCAATTTCATTATTTACTATGTATCCGGTCATATCTCTGCCTTTGATCTGGTCGAAGCGTCCGGAGTCTAATTTTGAAATTATGTAGCTGTTGTTGATAAGATGTATTTCATCAGGTGCATCTTTATTTTGTTTCATATCTATTTTTTCAGCACTTAACTGATGTATATTCGACCAAATAACCGGATTTTTATAAAGTTGAACTACAGAGTCTTTACTGTAATATACAAGAGAATCGCAAATTCCCTGGATGTCATTACGGAAAAACCTGGTTCCATAGTACGCCCTTATCAGTTTTTCTCCCTCTATAGTATCAGGAACTGACTTTAAAGTATCTGCATGTAAATACAGTGTGTCTTTTTCTGAATAAGTCATGAATAAAGCTGAATCGGTGACTGTAGCCATTTCCATTTTATCAGAATATTCCGCTTTATTTCCGTTAACAATAATTTTGTTTTCGTAATCCTGGATATGAACTTTGCCCATGGCATTCCCTTTTCCGTCAGCTTCATTATATCTTATGTAACCGGCGGTCAGTTCCTGGGTTTCGTCAAAGATTTTTGGATTTTTAATTAGCTCTGCTTCACCAGTTTTTGAATTATACCATCCATCTTCTGTATAAAGAGTATAAGCTGAATCACGAATCGTAGTAGGACCTTTAATAAGGTACAATCCTGAGTTAGTATTATAAATCAATGTATCATTCTTAAGTGTATGATCTTCATTGAATGCTGTTACGTCCTGGTAGAAGTATATTATATCCAGGTCAATAAAATATCTGGCAATCAGGCTTGTAAGTGTATTGGTGGAATCTATGATTTTCCCTCCCGTATCATAATACCCTATATTGGCTTCCATATCAAATTCAAGAGTATCACAATAGAGAGTAGTAGACTTGTTAACCAGTTTAACATTATTGGTGGCTCTTGCAAAGTTGTTATCACCGTTATAAATAATTTTATTTGCATAAAGATCAATAGTATCTCCCTGGTTAATATGGACATTTCCAAAAGCATCAACACGGTTGGTCCCGGTATAAGTATAAGCGCTGTCACACCACATGAGAATATCAAGGTGCCTGATCCTTACATCTCCGATAAGTCTCTGGGCATTAGGGGCTATTTGTTCATTTGCTTCCCAATATGATGCCTTTTCAATGTCTACTCTTTTTTTTGTCTGGCCAATTGTAGAGAATTGAAACAATAAACATACGCTTACCAGGATTAACCGGGCAGGGTGGGCGATTACCTCCTTACTGATCAACCGGAACGTCATTAAATCAGGTTTTCAATTATTGTTTCAACAGAAATATTCTCTGCCTCGGCTTTATAATTTTTAATTATCCTATGTCTGAGAATAGAAGGTGCTACTGCTTTCACATCCTCAATATCGGGTGAATATTTTCCGTGCAGGGCTGCATGTGTTTTTGCTCCTATCACCAGATACTGAGATGCTCTTGGGCCTGCCCCCCATTTAAGGTATTGCTCTGCATGTCCTGAGGCCATTCCATTACCCGGTCGGGTTTTTGCAGCAAGGGTTACTGCATAATGTAAAACATTATCATTAATAGGGATTTTTCTGATAAGATTCTGGAAAAATATAATTTCTTTTCCTGATATAACAGGGTGAAGGTCAAACTGAAGATTTGAAGTAGTATTTTTTACTATAGTCAATTCATCTTCATATTTAGGATAATCCAGCCATACAGAGAACATAAACCTGTCAAGCTGTGCTTCGGGAAGGGGATATGTACCTTCTTGCTCTATTGGATTCTGAGTTGCCAGGACAAAAAACGGACTTTCCAGTTCAAAACGCTGACCTGCTGAGGTAACTGCCTGTTCCTGCATGGCTTCCAGTAAGGCAGACTGAGTTTTTGGAGGTGTGCGGTTAATCTCATCGGCAAGGATAATATTGGCAAAAAGAGGACCCTTAACGAACCTGAACTGCCTTTCTTTATCCAAAATTTCGGTTCCTATAATGTCTGAGGGCATTAGATCAGGTGTAAACTGTATACGGTTATATTTTAAGCCCAGAATTTTTGCGATAGTTGTTACCATAAGGGTTTTAGCCAGGCCTGGTACACCTATTAGAAGGACATGTCCCCGGCTAAACAGGGCTACCAGCACTTCAGTGATAATCTTGTCCTGTCCGTAAATAACCCTGGTGATCTCGTTCAGCAGATTATGAAATTTATCGCGCAGGGCATCAAGTGCCTCAACGTCGTTTTTGAAATTCATGTTTATTTGATTTTAAATATCAATAATTATTATTTGATCCAGTTACTGAAGTCAAAATTGCAGTTAGCATAGGTTGGGTCTATCTTGATATATGTCTGTGCCTGTTTATCGTTTATCCATTCCCTCAATACCCTTTCTTTTTTTTGTGCAAGAAATATATCTCCCAAATATTGATAGTCTTTTTGGAGATTTGCCTTATGGGCATCAGTTTTATCTATAAGTTTTATGATCTTATATACAGTTTGCCTGCTGTCCTGGTCAAGAGTTTCAAAAGGGTCTGAAATTTCATTTATTTTCAGGGAGGGGAGTACCTTGCTAACATCTCCGTCCAGTTCTTCGATAGTAAATTTTGATGAAGCTGAATTTGAGTTTATTGCCATACCCCCGTTATTACGTGTATTTTTATCAGCTGAGAAGATTCTTGCAGCTTCAGCAAAAGAAATTTCTTCTTTCCTTATCAGGTTGGCCAGGCTGTCGAGGCGGTTATAAGCCTTTTCCTTAGCTTCAGGAGTAATTTTTGGTTTCATAAGTATATGCCTGGTGTTAACTTTCTCACCCTGTCGGTCAATTAGCTGTATTATATGAAATCCGTATTCAGTTTCTATTACATTTGAGATTTTATCTCCTTTCAGGTTAAATGCCACTGCAGCATATGCAGGATCTAACTGGGCACGTCCCAGGTATCCTATTTCTCCACCGCTACTTGCGGAAGGGCCTTCAGAATACATTACTGCCATTGCTGCAAAACTTGACCCTTCCTCAATACGTCTTTTCAATTCACGTAATTCAGCTTTCACCCTGTTCTCTTCATCAATATCAATAGCAGGCTTCATGGTAATTTGTGCATATTCATACTGCAGGGGCATGACGGGAATCTCGTCTTCAGAAAGATCTCTGTAATACTGCCTTACTTCCGAAGGTGTAATAGTTACATCCTTTACTATCTTATTTCTCATCTGTGCACTTAATAGCTGATTTTTGATAACCTGCTGATTTTCAGCTCTTATTTCAGCAATTGGTTTTTTAAAGAAATTTTCAACAGCACGTTCAGATCCAAAATGTGCGATATACATTTGTAGCTGACTTTCCATTTGCTGGTTAACCTGACTGTCTGTAACCTCAATAAGAGTATCTAACTCAGCTTCGGCTATAAGCAACTTGTCAATTAAAAAGTTTTCCAGGATTTCACACTTCATATCACCTTCTGATGTGATCCCTTGTGCCTGTTGGTCTATAAACATCTTTTCAATGTCTGATTTTAAAATGATATTGCTCCCCACGATGGCAACTATCTGATCAACAACTCTGTCCTGAGCAATAATGTTACCAGATATAAAAATTATAAGGAATAAGACAATCATTTTTACATTCGCGTTATTCATCTTTATTTCAATTAAATATTTTAAAATTGTTTTTTCTTATACCTTCTGAATATACATTATTTTCTATTTGTTTTAAAAACTCGATTTTCCTGCGGTTCAAAATTAAATTTTTAATGTTATCTCTCACATATTCCAAAGGCGCTTGTTCATTTTTCAATTTATAATCCTGTATATTAATAAAATAATAATAGGTAGAATCATTAAATTCCATGATATCATTATTTCTTAAAAAGCGTTCAGGTTGATCTATAGATTGAGGTATCTTATTTGCTATTACTTCAAAATCCACCCATCTGTCAGTCAGTATATCATAGTTTTTGGCATAACGCACACAAAAATCCCTAAGTTCCAATATTCCTTCTTCGCTATCATTACTGCACAATTGACGCAGTTGTTCGGGATTGGCCAGTTCATTGGGAGTTTTGATAAAAATTGCTTTTACTATATTATTTTTCAATTTAAAACTGGCACTATTTTCTGTATAGAAGTCCAGTATATGCTCCTCTGTTATTGTAGTATCCATTCTTTGTGCAATAAGTTCATTTTTATATCTGTAAATGAGGAGTGAATTTTTATAATCTTCCAGTTCCCGGGTAACATCTTTCTGTTCGGGAGAAAGGTTTTCCATTGCTTTTTGCAATAAAAGTTCCTGTTTTATCCATTTATTAATATAATCATCAGCCATCATTGCACTATCTTCAGGGATGGCATCATTAGGAATAACAGATGATAATTCTGAGTGATATAATGTTGTTGTACCCACCCTTGCTATTATTTTATCTTCAGGTGATCCAACATTTCTGCATTCAGGGAACAGAAAAAATAAAAATGACAGAAATAAATATTTATTCAGCAGATCAAACATTTCAAATTTTACATTAACATTCTTTACCGGCTACTGTAATTTGGTGCTTCTCTGGTTATTGTAACATCATGAGGATGGCTTTCCAGTACGCCGGCATTTGTAATTTTTGTAAATTTTGCTTTTTGGAGCATTTCAATATTTTCAGCTCCGCAATATCCCATACCTGCCCTTAACCCACCTAACAATTGATAAATAACCTCATACAGGGTTCCTTTATACGGAACGCGTGCTGTAATACCTTCCGGCACCAGCTTTTTTATATCTTCTTCCATATCCTGGAAATATCTGTCTTTCGATCCTTTTTGCATAGCTTCAATAGAACCCATTCCCCGGTAAGATTTAAACTTACGTCCCTGGTATAATATTGTTTCCCCCGGTGATTCTTCCACACCTGCAAATAATCCTCCCGCCATTACTGAGTTTGCACCGGCAGCCAGTGCTTTAACTATATCACCTGAATACCGGATACCTCCATCTGCGATAACTGGTATGCCCCTTCCTTTTAGTGCTTCAGCAACACTGTAGATTGCTGATAGTTGAGGTACACCCACACCGGCAATTATTCTGGTAGTACATATTGATCCGGGGCCTATGCCCACTTTTATGGCATCAGCGCCGGCATTAGCAAGGTCAATAGCTGCTTCTGCCGTACCTATATTTCCTGCTACAATGTCCTTTTCCGGATATTTAGCTTTTATTTTTTTGAGCATTTCTATCACCCCCCTGGTATGGGCATGTGCAGTGTCAATGACCAGCGCATCAACCTGGGCTTTGATAAGCTCATCAACCCGTTCCATTGTGTCAGCAGCATTTCCAATGCCTGCTGCTACCCTTAACCTGCCTTTTTCATCTTTGCATGCAAACGGTTTATCTTTTGCTTTTGTTATATCCTTGTAAGTTACTAATCCTATCAATTTGTTGTTTTTATCTACAACAGGTAATTTTTCAATTTTATACTCCTGCAGTATTGCAGCAGCTTTTTCAAGATCCGTAGATTCAGTTGTAGAAACAAGGTTTTCCTTTGTCATTATCTCTTCTATCGGCCTGTTCATGTCCTTTTCAAAACGCAGGTCACGATTAGTAACAATACCTACAAGATGATTCTGCTCATCAACTACAGGAATTCCCCCTATTTTGAATTTTGCCATTATATCTAATGCATCAGCAACTCTCTTTTCCCTGGTAATCGTTACAGGATCATAGATCATTCCATTTTCAGCCCTTTTAACAGTTGTTACCTGATGAGATTGTTCATCAATTGTCATGTTTTTGTGGATCACCCCGATACCTCCTTCCCTGGCAATGGCAATAGCCATTTTGTTTTCAGTCACTGTATCCATAGCTGCTGTAACTATAGGAGCATTTATAGTTATTGACCTCGAAAATTTTGAAGCCAGGTCAACCTCTACAGGTAAAACCTCGGAATATAAAGGAACTAAAAGGACATCATCAAAAGTTAAACCTTCAAAAATTATTTTTTCAGAATAGAATGACATGGGACTTTATTTTTAATAATAAATTTTAAACCGCAAAACTACAAAAAAATAGAATAAGGCTACCCAAATATATTGTCATTGAAAGCGTTTGGATCAATAAAAATTGTTAAACAATGGAGAAATATTAATTTTACGCTGATAGTTATTATTTGTAAAGTGAAAAGTTATTGCAATATGATTAATGGATAATTTCAGGCAAATACTGAACAGATATTGGGGATACCCCGATTTTCGTCCCCTGCAGTTAGAAATAATAAATTCAATTGCTTCGGGAAAGGATACCTTAGGGCTCATGCCTACAGGTGGTGGAAAATCAATTACTTTTCAGGTATATTCACTTTCCGGGGAAGGATTATGCCTGGTAATTACTCCTCTTATTGCATTAATGAAAGACCAGGTTGAAAATTTACACCGTAAAGGGATCAGAGCTTTACAAATACATAGCGGAATGACTTCACGCGAAATAAACATTGCATTGGATAATGCAGTTTGGGGAGATTATAAATTTTTGTATTTGGCTCCTGAACGCTTGAACTCTGATAATTTTAAGGAGCGTCTTTCGAGGATGAAAGTAAATCTGGTGACTGTTGATGAAGCTCATTGTATTTCGCAGTGGGGTTATGATTTTCGTCCCAGTTACCTCAATATTATTAAACTGAGGGAAATATTATCCGATATACCCTTCCTGGCCCTTACAGCAACTGCCACACCTAAAGTGGCGGAAGATATTCAGGAAAAACTGGGATTTAGTGAAGAGAATGTGCTTAAGATGTCTTTCCAGCGAGACAATTTGAGTTATCTGGTGCGTTTACGGGAGAATAAAATTGATTATCTGGTTGAAACACTTAAGGCTGTTAAAGGTTCAGGCATTGTTTACGTCAGAAGCAGAAAAGGATCAAAAGATATCGCCCGCGAGTTATGTAAATATGGCATTGCTGCAGATCATTACCATGCCGGCCTGAAGAATGAAGTACGCAGTTACAAACAAGATCAATGGCTGACCGGGAAGAACAGGGTTATTGTTGCTACTAATGCATTTGGCATGGGTATCGACAAGCCGGATGTGAGGTTTGTTGTTCATTTTGATTCTCCCGATTCGCTGGAAGCATATTTCCAGGAAGCAGGCAGGGCAGGGCGCGATGGTAAAAAAGCAGTTGCTGTTTTTTTGTTTAATAATGCAGATAAAACCAAACTTAAAAAACATGTTGCAACAGCATTCCCTGAGCCGGAAAAGATCAAAAGAGTATACCAGGCACTCTGCAATTATTATCAGGTGGCAGAAGGTTTTGGAAAAGGCCAGGTGTTCGAATTTAACCTTGGAAATTTTGCCCAGTCATATAAATTTGGACAAACTTTAGTTTATAACAGCCTGAAAATATTACAACGTGAGGGATATATCGAGTTTACCGGAGAAATAGACAGCCCTTCACGGATCTTTTTTACAGTATCCCGTGACGACCTGTACAAATTTCAGGTTGCAAATGCTGATTTTGATCAGTTTATAAAATTAATACTTCGCTCATATACAGGCCTTTTCAATGGTTATGTGATAATAGATGAAAAACTGCTCGCTAAAAGAGCAGGCCTGGATTTGGAGGATGTTTATAAATTTCTTAAATATCTGCGCAAATCACGAATAATAGATTATATTCCAAGGAAAACTACTCCTTATATATATTTTAGCAAGGAAAGGATTCAGATAGACAGAATAAGATTATCCAAAGATAATTATGATCAGAGAAAAGCCGATTTCGTTGAGCGCATAGAAGCAGTTATTAATTATGCAACTAACAGCTCGATTTGCAGGAGCAGGCTGTTACTTCGTTATTTTGGAGAATCTGATTCCCCTGAGTGCGGAACCTGTGATGTATGCCAGGCAATGAGACAAAAAGGATTGAGCTCATTTGAATTTGATGAAATAAGTGACAGGGTAAGAAAAATATTGAATGATCCCTGCACATACGAAAAACTTATTTTTCATATGTCCGGTGACAGAGATAAAATTATCGAAGTTGTTAAGTGGCTAATTGATAATAAAAAAATTGTGTTGAGAATTGATGGTAAACTTGAGTGGGCAGAGGAAAAAAAATAATTATACAGGTGTAAGGATGACCAATCAGCTGATCTGTTCATTCCAATCATAACATTAAGCGGCTAGTATTCTTCAAAATCTTTTTTACATTTGCATCTCTTTGAATTACATTATTATGAATAATGATAGTATAAATGCTTTGGTTTATTCAAAAAATACTGTAGAATTTGTTACAGTAGCAAATGAGTATTGTAATCTGATAGAGAATGTTCGTAAATTTACGGTTAGGGAAAACCTTTATAAATTACAAAGGATCCTGCCTTTGCTATATCTGAAGGCAGCCCTGCTTCCCAAAACTGAAAAAATACTTGAAGATGAACTTGAAAAATATTTAAGTGAGCTTGATTATAATATTATCCTTCAGCGATGGCAGGAGACAATGGGAGAAGAAGACAGCTATTATGAAGTATTCGATCCTGATATTCAGTTTTCAGAAGAAACAGTAACTGCAAGTGTTTCCGAAAACCTGACAGATATATATCAAGACCTGAAAGATTTCATTATTGCTTACAGCATCGGTAATGAAGAGATAATGAATGATGCCTTGTATGATTGTGAATCCCATTTTGAAGATTTCTGGGGTCAACGTCTGGTCAATGTGCTTAGGGCCATACATATGATAATGACCGGTAAATCAGGAAATGTTAAGGACGGTGGCGTTGATAATAATACCCACCCCCAGAAAGGCAGATCTGAGTGGCTTGATAAATTTTGGGATTCAAATTTGAATGAGAAGACAGATGAAATTTAAAGAGAGCATAACAAGAGAGGAACTTGCCACATTACCTTTGAGGTGGTTTGAAGGGGAAGTTATTGTTGTAGATCAGCCTCAACAGGTAGATTATGCAGTAAAAAATCTGTCTAAATGTTCTGTTATTGGATTTGATACTGAAACCAGGCCGTCTTTTAAAAAGGGAGCTCTGAATAAGGTCGCACTGCTGCAGTTATCTACTTCAGATCATGCTTTTTTATTCAGGATAAATAAACTGGGATTACCCTTGGAAATCAAAAACTTATTGTCTGATCCAAAAATTATAAAACCTGGGGTGGCAATTCATGACGATATTAAAAGTTTGCAACAGGTAAAAAGATTTAACCCAGCCGGATTTATTGAATTACAGAGTTACGCAAAGCAGTTCGGTATAAAAAATATCAGTCTTAAAAAACTGGCTGCAATTGTACTGGGATTTCGAATATCAAAATCACAGCAACTTTCCAATTGGGAATCGCCTGAACTTTCTGAAGCACAAAAACTTTATGCAGCAACCGACGCCTGGGTAGCCTTGAAAGTATATAACTGTTTCTTTAATACTGAAAATAGTAATGAATTGACAAAATTTGAATAATCTGTTTATGAAAGGGGATGAGTTAGTTAATGGTTTGGAATCTGTTTTATCAGGTAAGGGTATTAAAGATAAAATAAGTTACCTGATTAACAAATATAGCGGTAAAGTAATTTTTACTACAAGTTTTGGTTATGAGGATCAGGTAATTACTGATATTATTTTCAGAAACAACCTGTCTGTAAAAGTTGCTACCCTTGATACAGGCCGTTTATTTGAAGAAACATATAAAGTTTGGCGGGCAACCCTGGAGAGATACGGCAAAGAGATCATTGCATATTTTCCACCTGCTGAAAGAGTAGAACAATTATTAAATAAAAAGGGCCCGTATAGTTTTTATGAATCTATTGAAAACAGGAAAGAATGTTGTTATATACGCAAAGTAATTCCGCTAAAGCGTGCCCTTAAAAATGAAATGATCTGGATAACAGGCCTTCGTGCCTCACAGTCAGATAACCGCAGAGCATTACGTGAATTTGAATGGGACAATGGGAACCAGATCATCAAGTATAATCCGCTTCTGGAATGGAGCCTTGATCAGGTACGTCAGTATATAAAGGAAAACAATGTACCTTATAACGTTTTGCATGATAAAGGTTTTATCAGCATTGGCTGTGAACCTTGTACAAGAGCCATTAAACCCGGGGAGGACTTCCGGGCCGGACGATGGTGGTGGGAACAAAATTCAGGTAAAGAATGCGGCCTTCATGAGTAACGATCTTTGTATTTTGTATATATTAACAACAAAAGCCGATAAGTGTAAATGTTTTTACCGGCTTTAGGTTGTACAAAAAAAGTTTAAGAAAAATGGTCTTTTTAAGGATTGTAAGTTACTATAATTCCTTTGAAAATTCTTTAAGCCACTCACGAAGAGAAGTTCCTATCTCTTCATGCATCAGGCCATAAATAATATTAGTTTTAAGGAAATCCAGTTTGTTACCTATGTCATAGCGTGTACCGTTAAACTTAAGTCCGTACATTGCATATTTTTTAACCATTTCACGCATTGCATCCGTAAGTTGTATTTCATTATTTTTCCCCGGTTTCGTATTGTCGAGATAATTAAATATTTCAGGAGTAAAAATATAGCGGCTTGCAATGGCCAGGTTTGATGGAGCTTCACTGGCGGAAGGTTTTTCAATAAAATCTTCGGCTATCATAACATTTTTTTCCAGACATTTTCCTTTAATGACCCCATACCGGTGCACATTTTCTAAATCTACTTCTTCTAATGCTACTACAGAACTCTTATATCTCTCATATACATTAATCAGTTGTTTTGTAATTGGATCTCCTTCACCGGTGATAAGAGTATCTCCAAGCAGCACGGCAAATGGTTCGTTGCCAACATGATCACGGGCATATCTGATAGCGTCGCCCAAGCCGTTCATTTCTTTTTGCCATATAAAATAGATATTAGCCAGGTTTGATATTTTTTTTATTTGTTCAAGTAATTCGTATTGTTTTTTCGCACTTAGTGATTCTTCCAGTATTGGGCTTCTGTCAAAATGCTCTTCAATAGCCCTTTTCCCTTTACCTATTATCATGAGTATATCGGTAATCCCGCTGTTTACAGCCTCTTCCACAACATATTGTATTACAGGTGTATCAACAATTGGAATCATCTCTTTCGGTTGGGACTTAGTTATTGGTAAGAATCTTGTTCCCCAGCCGGCAGCGGGTATAACAGCTTTTTTAATCATTTTTATAACAATTTACAATGTTTGGTTTTATGACTTCTATATTTTTTTTGCTTAGTTCCTGCACAAGTTTAATAAACATATCTTCGTCTTTATAAGTACCGATTATAGCTCCTCCGGAGCCGGTAAACTTAGCCGACGCCCCTGCAGACCTTGCTGTTTCAACCATTTCTATATTCCCTGAAGTTATAGCGATAAGGCTTCTTCTAAGATCAAAATTTGCATTTATTAAATCATGCATCGTTTCATAATCCTTATTTTTTAATGCTTTCCTGAAAAGGTCAGTAAAGCCTGCCCATCTTTCCATAGCATCCAGCACAGCTTTCTCCCCGATATTAAACCGTGCACGCAGGTTGTTATGCAAGACTTCAGTACCTTCCGACAGGTTTTTTCTGTATGCAATATACATATTAGGGAAGAGAGAGGCATCCAGTACTTCGTATATCCCGTACCCCTGTTGCTTCATTACTTCTTTATTGAAGTCCATATAAACCGGCTGGCCGTAAGCCTGTACGACCCGGTCCTGTAATCCTGCAGCTATTCCCAATTCTTTATCTTCGACATTAAGTACAAGGTTGGCTAATATTGGTTTTGGAATGGACACACCATAAAAAGTAATAAGGGCTTTCATGCAGGCAGTAATTATTGCGCTACTACCTGCCAATCCCAGTCTGAGCGGAATATTTGAATCATAACGAATGGTAAAATTGCGGTTATCGATCAGGATATTATTACTAGTACAATAATCGTAAAATACTTTTATTGTAGCTTTCAGCAACCGTATTCCTCCGTAATAACCAGAGTGATTTACATTTTCCACCAATTCTTTAATACCCGAAAACCTGGTTTTATCAAGGCGTTGTGGCTGTATATCCAGTTCAGGGGTATGGTAAAGTTGCACCCTGGCCTGTGTATTTGAAAAGAGGAATGCTATTGTCTTTCCAAAATAACCGTCTGAAGGGTTTCCTATTACTGCAGCCCTTGGATAGCAATATGTTTCTATTATCATATACAGATCAGGTATTTGTTATGAGTTCCATTTTTGTACTGCAGAAATATTAATATCATTTTGAGGTTTTTTGGCAGCCGGCGTATACAGGAATTCAAGTTCTTTTTTGAAATATTTATAAATTTTTCCCCTGACCACCTTCATGGTAGTATTAATAAGTCCGTTTTCCTGGTTAAACGATTCGGGTAATATCACGAAAGCTGCCGGTAGCCATCTTTCCGGGAACATATTTTCATACTGTCCTCCTTTTTTATAGGCATTAATCTCGTCGGTAAGTATCTGTATTGTTTCTTTGTTGCCTTCGTCAGTGCCCGGTTGTATGCCACACTGAATAAGCTTTTTATTTATTTCATTTATTTCAGGCACTATCATAGCTGCAGTGTATGGATTTTGGTTATTATAAAGGATCATTTGCTGAATAAATGATGATTTTTCCACAATGGCTTCTTCTATTCCTTCAGGACTGTACTTTTCCCCGTCGTCACCAATAAGGAGGCTTTTAAAGCGCCCCAGAACATACAGAAAACCGTCTTTATCCATGTATCCAAGATCTCCGGTATGCAGCCATCCGTCTTTAATAGTTTCAGCAGTTGCTTCCGGATTATTCCAGTAACCTTTCATGACATTGTCCCCTTTAACTACAATCTCACCTTTTTGGCCTGTTGACATTTCATTGCCATTTTCGTCTAATATTTTTAATTCCAGATATTTCACCAGTCGGCCTGATGATCCCATTTTAATAGCGTGTAACGCATTGGAAGATATCACCGGTGAAGATTCAGTAAGGCCGTAGCCCTGGCATATCGGCATTCCGATTGTATAGAAAAATCGTTGTAATTCTATATCAAGAAGAGCACCTCCTCCTATGAAAAATTTGAGTTCACCGCCAAAGCCTTCTCTTATTTTTTTAAATAAGATGACATCAAATAGCAAAATTAAAGGTTTAAGCAATATCCTCCATCCTTTACCCTTGTTAAATCCAAGATTGTTGTATGTGTATCCGGTCTTAAGTGCAAATTTGAATAATCCGTTAATGGTTTTCCCTTTTTTGCGTATCTGCCCTTCGATATTCTGCCTGAACTTTTTAGAGAAAGCAGGAACGCTCATCATTAAAGTGGGTTTTATCTCTTTTATATTTACCGGAATATTTTTAAGGGTTTCCAGTTGTGATTTCCCCACTTCCACCGAGGCTATACTTGCTCCTTTGTACATAAAGGCATAAAGGCAGCAGGTATGTGCAAAAGCATGATCCCACGGAAGAATGGCAAGAGTCCTCCAATCAGACTGAAGCTCCATAAGTGTGTTTGACTGAACAACATTCGCTGCATAATTTAAATGAGTTAAAATTATACCTTTGGGATCGGCCGTGGTTCCTGAAGTATAACTTATATTAGCTATGTCGTCAGGTAGTATATTTTTCCATATCTCTTCAACTTTTTGAGGGGAATTTTTTAAAAACTCCTCTCCATTGGTTAGAAGATCAAGGTAATTAATATCATTTTCACCCGAATCTTCTTTCCCATCAAGGTATATTACTTTTCTCAGTTCAGGAAGGCTTTCCCTTATTGCTTCAACTCTGGCGGCATAAGGGGCTGAAACAAAAATATATTTAGTACCGCTGTGTTTAAGCCTGAAAATCAAGTCGTTTTCCTGTAGTCTTATTGACAGTGGGACGTTTATCCCACCTGAATAAAGAATTCCCAGTTCACTTATTATCCAATCATTACGGCCGTCAGAAATCAATCCGGATCTTTCACCTTTGTTATAACCAATTGAAATTAATCCGGCTGCAAGTTTCAGCACTTGTTCCCTGGTCTGCTTATAGGTAGTTCCTTTGTATGCACCCTCTTTCTTCTCCCACAAATATATATTGTCGGGATAGTTTGCTACTGTTGTTTCAAAAAGTTCGATTATTGTTTTCATCATTAACCGTTATGGTATCATTAAAGTTTTTTCAAAATTATAAAAAAATAGGAATAATCCGATTTCCGTTGAGATCTTAACAAGATTTACATTTTTTTATATATTTGTTGATCTTTAATCCCCTGTAATTTATAAAGCATTATAACTTATAATTATGAATATTGATCAATTAAAAGAAAAATT
This sequence comes from uncultured Prolixibacteraceae bacterium, assembly GCA_964545315.1. GTDB lineage: Bacteria > Bacteroidota > Bacteroidia > Bacteroidales > Prolixibacteraceae > JAAYJR01. The sequence continues at coordinate 49,266 of CAZJGI010000005.1, read as the reverse complement.
TGTTGCAAAATACGGAGAAGGAGATGTAAGTTGTTATTTTGCCCCCGGACGTGTTAACCTTATAGGTGAGCATACTGATTATAATGGTGGTTATGTTTTTCCCTGTGCAATCAGTTTTGGTACTTATTGTTTAATCAGAAAAACTGCAAGACGCTCAGTGAAATTTGCCTCTATGAACCTGAATTTTGAAGCGAATGTAGATGTCGGTAATTTGAATAAACCAATTAACCGTGAGTGGGTAAATTATCCAATAGGTGTTTTTGCCCAGTTTATGAAGCGGGGTATTCAGTTTGATGAAGGGGCAGACATACTTATATACGGTAATGTGCCTAACGGAGCAGGATTATCCTCTTCTGCATCTCTTGAAATGGCTACTGCTGTTGCAGTAAATGATATGTGGGGATTGGAGATAGAGTTGACTGAACTTATTAAAATGGCACAAAAGGCTGAACATGAATTTGCCGGTGTGATGTGTGGAATAATGGACCAGTTTGCTTCAGGGATGGGAAAAGAAGACCATGCAATTTACCTCAATTGTGACACACTGAAATATGAGTTAGTACCTGTTAAACTTGATGGAATCAAAATTGTAATTGCAAATACTAACAGCCCACATAAGCTTGATTCAGGTGTATATAACCAGCGGGTAGCTGAGTGTATGGCAGCAGTGAAGGAGATAAACAGGCATATACCCATAAAAATGCTTGCAGACTGTACTATGGATGAATTCAGTAAGATAGAAGATGAATTTGAAGATAAGGTTGCTATGCGCAGGGCCAGGCATGTGATCAGTGAGATTGCCAGGACACAGGAAGCTGTTGACCAGCTTAAAGTTAATAATATAGATCGGTTTGGCCAACTAATGAATGAGTCACATACTTCCCTGCGTGATGACTATGAGGTAACCGGCTTCGAACTTGATACTATGGTTGAGGAGGCATATAAAATACCCGGTGTAATTGGATCGAGGATGACCGGGGGAGGATTCGGTGGATGTACAGTTAGCCTTGTCAGGGATGAAGCAGTTGATACATTTATTTCAGAAACAGGGAAAAATTATTCTGCTAAAACCGGCTTAAATCCTGAATTTTATGTGGCTGAAATAAGTGATGGGGCTAAAAAGCTTTTTTAAGGATCAAAAAAAGAATTAAAAATAAATCAAAATGAGTAAAAATAAATATTTGTTTCCGCTGATTGTTATGGCAGCCCTTTTCTTTATGATAGGCTTTATAACAACAATGAACAATTCGATGATCGATTTTTTGAAAGAAGCGTTTAAGCTAGATCAGTTAAAGAATGGTGAAGTTCTGAAACAGTTACCAAATTCATTTTTCTTTGGTGCATATGCCTTGTCGATACCAATTGGATTTTTAATTCACAGGATTGGTTACAAGAAGGGAGTTATTTCGGGTATTGCCATGCTGGTATTAGGGCTGGCTTTATGTATTCCCCTGGTAGCTCTGGGTTACATTCAATTTTTAGCAGGAGTTGCTGTTTTTGCTATTGGCATTGTAATACTTCAGGTTGCAGCTAATCCTTATGTAAATGCCCTTGGTCCTGCCAAAACTGCCGCCAGCAGGTTAACACTGACCAATGCCCTTAACTCAGTTGCTACCGTAATTGCACCAATTTTTGTTTCAATGCTTATTATTTCAGGTGACGGCAGTGGTGCTGCATCTGACCCTTTGCAGGTACAGGGACCCTTTATTATTATTGCAGTCATTGCGGCAGTGATATTAATTGTCATGTTTTTCCTAAAGCTCCCTGAGATAGATGAAAGAGATGAGGAGCAGTCCACAAAACTTACCGCATTTAAATCAAGTGCCTTTAAATATCCGCATGTATGGCTGGGCTCACTGGCAATCTTCTTTTACATGGGAATAGAGATAGGAATACCCAGTTTTTTTGCTGATTATACAAGAGAACTTGGTCTTGACTTAAGCCAGGCGCAGCGTACCGACTGGTTAAAATATTATTGGGGGGGCCTCATGGTTGGAAGGCTTGCCGGGATTTTCATTCTCCGGAAGCTTACAGCAAAAACGATACTTGCGTTTTGTTCTATAGGAGGAGCTGTTTTGGTAGCTGTATCTCTTGCCTTAGGCGCTGGTTCAGGAAATGCAGCCCTGATATTTTTCCTTGGTACAGGATTATTCCATTCAATAATGTGGCCTACAATATATAATCTTGCACTTGAAGATCTGGGGCCTCTGTCAAAAGTTGCATCAGGCGTAATATCTACAGCAGTAATAGGTGCTGCTATTCTTACTCCTCTTATGGGAGCAGTTCAGAAAAGTGCAGGCCTTATTGCAGCTATAAGCTGTTTGTTTATTTATTATTTATACCTGCTCTTTTTTGCTGTTAAAGGATCCGGAATCAGAACCTAATAAAGAGTTAAATTCTTCCAGGCTAATGATTTTAAGATTTAAATCATTAGCTTTTTTTATTTTTTCCGGTCCGGGTTTATCACCTGCCAGTAGATAATTGACATTTTTAGATATACCTGAAACAACATTGCCTCCGTATTTTTCAATGGTTGTCTTCAGGTTATCTCTTATTTCACGCGAACCAAAATTGCCGGTAACCACAAATGTGTATCCTTTAAGTACATTGTTCGAAGAAGAAAATATATTATTAACCTCAAAGCACAGTCCGTATTCTCTTAACTTATTTATTAACTGAAGATTTTTCCCCTCGCTGAAATAATCCTTTATGCTTATTGCAATTTTTTCACCTATTCCTTCAACATTTAAAAGTTCGTCTTTATTGGCCTTTATAAGATTATCAATGTTAATGAAATTTTTGGCTAATATTTTTGCTGTTGTTTCGCCTATATACCTAATTCCCAAGCTGTATAACACTTTTTCAAAGGGTGCTTCCTTACATTTCCCTATTGACTCAATCAAATTGGAGAAAGTCCTCTCCTGTAAACTGACTTTACTAAAATGATTTAATTTTTGATGATCAATATTCTTATCATTAATAAAAATCCTGATTTTTTGAAGGTCATCAGGTTCGATACCCTCAATACTTAATAGTTCTGAGTCAGTAGCTTTGAATATAAAATAAAAATAAACAAAATGCCTTTCGATTTTTTCAGCTTTTTCTAATGATATTCCTGCCAATATGTTTAGAATTGATGAGGGGAAAACCAATTTTTCTGATTCGGGCAGATTTACAAACATCTTTTTAAGATTTGAATGAGATTTTAAAAAACGATAAATTGAAATTCCTGTCTCATCATCTGTTTCAAGCAATTCCGATATCGTTTTAGCATCAGCATCGAATAATGCTGAAGGGGATATGTTATCGACGAGAGATTTACATATTTTTAAGGAAGGAGATCCTTTAAAACAATATAATAATCTTTCCGCAGGAATTTTATTATGATCGCTTAACAAAGTTTCTTCAGGTATTTTAATAGTTTCGAGGCCGATAATTTTATCGGAAAAATTTTTTAGTTCAAAGATTCCCGAAATATCAGACAAAAGATTTTTGCTATATAGCAAATTAATTGTTTCCGGCCCCAGTCCTTCAATATTCATTGCATCCCGACTGACAAAATGTTCAATTCTACCTTTTATCTGAGGGGGACAGCCTTCTGTATTTGGGCAATAATAGGCTGCTTCCCCTTCATTTCTTATCAATAACGTACCACATTCCGGGCAATTTTTAATAAATATTACCTGTTGTGCCATAGGATGGCGTTTATTATGGTCGGCCCCAGTTATTTTAGGTATTATCTCACCACCTTTCTCTACAAATACTATATCTCCGATATGAAGGCCTAGTTTTTTTATAATATCCTCATTATGAAGGGATGCCCTTTTGACAATAGTTCCTGCTATCAGCACAGGATCAAGATTAGCTACAGGTGTTACTGCTCCTGTCCGCCCTACCTGATATGAGACAGAGCGAAGGATTGTTGAGGCACTTTCAGCTTTATATTTATATGCAATGGCCCAGCGGGGTGATTTGGAAGTTGAACCCAGCTGTTCCTGCAATGAAAGGGAATTGACCTTGATAACAACCCCGTCGGTAGCTACAGGAAGGGTTGACCTCTTTAATTCCCACTCTTTCAGATATTCGAAAACCTCTTTTGTGTTTTTGCATAAACTCATGGCATCAGAGATCTTAAATCCCCATTCTTTTGCCTTCTGAAGATTTTGATAATGCCCTTCGAATGGCAGATCATCGCCTAAAATGGCATAAAAATATATATCAAGTTTTCTGGATGCCACTATTGAAGGATTTTGTAATTTTAATGTTCCGGCAGCAGCATTCCTTGGATTAGCAAACAATATCCCTCCTGAATTCTGCCTTTCTGCATTTAACTCATTGAAAACAGCAAAAGGCAAAACAATTTCACCCCTGATCTCAAAACTGTCAGGGAAATCAATGCCCATAAGTTTCAAAGGTACAGACCGTATTGTCCGTACATTAATTGTTACATCGTCGCCCCTGACACCATCTCCACGGGTAACTGCCCTGACTAATTTACCTT
>CAZJGI010000005.1:0-44665 GCA_964545315.1 uncultured Prolixibacteraceae bacterium | reverse complement strand
CTCTTTCATTTTCATGTCAAACTCGTAATCACTTATCTCCGGTTTGGCAAGCACATAATATCGGTAGTTTTGTTCTTCCAGATACTTGCGAAGACGGGATATTTTTAAAAAAGTCTCTTCCCTGTTCATTTTTCAATCACTTTATTTTATTTTCGTACAGAATAATGAAATTGCTGACAGGTAAAAATACATAAGTTTTAATTATTATTGAATAATTATTGAATGGAGAATATATTGCAGATATAATGATATTATGGAAATTAAAAAATTTAAACCTTTATGTAATGATCATGTATTCACAGTGAAAACTGTAAAATTTTCATGTTTTCTAAAAATGATAAAATATTGAAATATAAGATGTTAAGAAAGTTTATTATAATTTTAATGATTATGGAAGGTCATCTCTCTCTTTTTTCGCAGGTATCAGATAAATTAAATTCTGAAATTAAGATTCAGGTAGAATATGCTTTAGGGCTATGCAAATATCTTCATCATAATCCTGAATTATCATTTCAGGAAAGAGAGACATCAGCCCGGATGGCTGAAGAATTGGAAAATGCCGGATTTGAAGTTACAAGGAATTTTGGGGGTAACAATGTAGTGGGTATCTTAAAAAACGGAGAAGGGCCTGTGATAATGTTGAGGACGGATATGGATGCTTTGCCTGTTAAGGAGAAGACCGGATTTGAATTCAGCAGTGTAAAAACAGCGACAGACCGTAACGGGGATGAGGTACCTGTTATGCATGCATGTGGCCACGATATTCATATGTCGGTATGGACCGGTACCATTCGCGCTTTGGCCTCATTAAAAGATTATTGGAGAGGAACAATCATTGCAATTGCGCAGCAGGCTGAAGAGTTTAGCGGTGGGGCAGGAGAGGCTATCGGGGCAGGCCTTTTCAAAAAGTTTCCTGTACCTGATTATGCTATGGCATTTCATATTAGTCCTGAACTTGAATCCGGTACAATAGGACTGGTTAAAGGACCTGTATTTGCCGGAGTTAAAAGTGTTGATATAACAGTTTATGGCAAAGGAGGCCATGGAGCATATCCTGAAAAATGTATAGACCCTATAGTGATCGCTTCCAGGATAGTCCTTAATCTTCAAACAATTGTGAGCAGGGAGATCAGCCCTCTGGATCCTGTTGTTGTTACTGTAGGCTCTATCCAGGGTGGTACCCAGGCTAATATTATCCCGGATGAAGTAAAGATGAAACTGACACTGCGTTATTATAATGATGATGTTATAGAAGAGGTTATCTCTGCAATCAAAAGGATAAGCAATTCAGCAGCTTTAATGGCAGGACTGGAAGATGAATTGTTACCCGGGGTTACTGTGTCACCTGTTGAAACACCGCCTGTAATTAATGATTTTAACCTGGCCGATATGATATATAACTTTGCCGGAGAAAGCATCGGGAAAGGTAATATTCTGGAGGTTTCTCCCGCTATGGTAGGTGAAGATTTTGGGAAATACGGAAGAACTTCTGAGAAAATACCTATATGCTTAATCTGGCTTGGAAGTACTGATCCCCACCTGATGTCTGATTTAAAAGCACAGGGTAAAGAACCTTTTCCTTTGCACTCTCCATTTTTAAATCCTGATTATGAGAATACAATCCAAACGGGAATCAGGGTTATGACAGGAAATGTTTTGGGATTAATGAGTCAAAAAAAGTAAACACCTTCTGATGTATCATACTATGCGGACATAGCAGAATGAGAAATTCACAATAGTCGAAAAATCATTTGCAAACGGATAGGTTTGTTTGCCAGAATAATTATATTTGGCAATTCAAAAAAAAATAAAAAATTATGGATACTAAGAAAAAAAAGATTAATGTAGTTCATTCCAGCTCTTTATCCGCGCGTGACACTGCTATTTCAGTAGCTATGATAGCAATTTTGTTTTTCATTTTCGGATTTACCACCTGGATAAATGCGATTTTGATACCATATTTCAAAATTTCCTGTGAACTAAATAACACACTTTCATTGTTAGTTGCTTTTGCCTTTTATATTGCATATTTAGTTATGGCTGTACCTGCTGCTCATCTGTTGCAAAGAGTGGGCTTCAAAAATGGAATTACGATTGGATTCTGGATCATGACCCTCGGTGCACTTATATTTATTCCTGCTGCCCTTACCAGGATGTACTGGGTTTTTTTACTGGGATTGTTTTCAATGGGAACAGGTCTGGCAATTCTTCAGCCGGCAGCTAATACTTATATTACAGTGATAGGATCGAAAGACAGGGCGGCACAGCGTATGAGTATCATGGGAGTTTGTAACAAGTCTGCAGGTATAATTGCACCTCTTTTATTGGCTGCAGCTATTCTCAAACCAACTGACACTGAATTATTTCAACAATTACCAATGATGGATGAGGTTGCCAGGAATGCAGCACTGGACCAGTTGATTCGAAGAGTGATATTGCCCTATTCCATAATGGCAGTGGTACTTTTTGTATTGGGTATAATATTTAAATACTCGTTGTTACCGGAGATAGATACCGACAGGGAAAATCCTACTGATATTGAGACAGATAACGGTAAAACAAGTATCGTTCAGTTTCCGCACCTGATTTTAGGGGCAGTAGCCATATTTTTACACGTGGGTTCGCAGGTTATTGGCATTAATACCATAATTGGATATGCACAGTCGCTGGGTATGCCGCTGCTGGAAGCGAAAGTTTTTCCTTCATATATTCTGGGACTTACAATGATGGGTTTCTTATTAGGTATAGTTCTGATTCCAAAATATGTTAATCATCTCAATATTTTAAGAATTTGTACCACATCAGCCATTGTGTTGACAATTTTATTTTTTATGTTCCCCATTAATGTTACTTTCCTTGGCCATTCAGGAAAATTGTCTATATGGTTTTTGGTTCTTCTCGGATTATCTAATTCATTGATGTGGTCTGCAATATGGCCGCTTGCACTTGACGGACTGGGGAGGTTTACAAAAATGGGGGGCTCTGTCCTTATAATGGGACTTAGTGGAAGTGCCATTCTTCCTGTTATTTATGGATACTTTGCTGATAATTTTAATACCCATCTCGCTTATTGGACTCTTTTGCCATGTTATGTTTACCTGGTTTTCTATGCGTATTATGGTTATCGAATCAGAAACTGGTCACTCAAAAGTATCTGGGTTAAACAATAAAAAAATAGTTATGAATTCAGAAGAAAAATTATTAAAAATTATCAACGGACAAGTAGTAACCCCTGACGGCATCATGAAAAATGCCACCATTATAGTTAAATCCGGTGTAATTGAATCAGTCACTGAAGGAGATGTTGACATACCGGGAGCTGCCGAAATAGATGCTGAAGGTACTTATGTAGGTCCCGGACTGATAGACATACAGATAAACGGTTATAATTCGGTTTCATTCAGTCTGGAAGGAGCTGAAGACTCACCTTCAGCGGATGCAGATCTGTCATTTGAGGATGTTAAAAAGGTTACTGAGGGTCTTTGGAAAGAGGGAGTAACTACCTATTTGCCAACTTTAACTACCAATAGCCAGGAGTTACTGACAAAAAACTTCAGGATCATTGCCAAAACAATGGAAGACGCTTCTCTGGCACCATCTATGCCGGGTTTCCATCTTGAAGGGCCATATATTTCCCCGGTAGACGGATACCGCGGGGCACACCCTCTTGAACATGTTAGAAAACCTGTTTGGGATGAATTCATGGAGATTTATGAATCATCAGGTAAAAAAATTAAGATTATTACAGTTGCACCTGAGATTGAGGGGATGTTTGAATTTATCGAAAAATGCAAAGATCTTGGTTTAGTAGTTTCACTGGGACATCACAACGGTTCTCCTGAGCAGATAAAATTAGCAATAGATAGTGGAGCCAGTCTTGCTACACATATCGGTAATGGTTGTGCTGCAAATATCAACCGGCATGTTAATCCCATATGGCCCCAGCTTGCCGATGACCGCCTTAAAATCAGCTTTATTGCCGATGGGTTCCATCTTCCGCCGGAAGTCCTTAAGGTATTCTATAAAACCAAGGGAGTTGACAATATAGTTATTACTTCTGATATTACCAGTTATGCCGGATTGCCGGCCGGTACTTACAAAATTAAAGGTGGTAAGTCGGTACTTAAAACGGAAGAAGGTAATCTCAGGTTTTTGGGGCCGGGTGGCGGACTTTACGGATCAGCCTCACCTCTGCCGAATGGAGTTGCGCATATTATGAAGGTTACCGGATGCAGCCTGGCCGATGCAATTAAGATGACCACACTTAATGCTGCAAATTTACTTAATTTAAAGGACAGGGGTATCCTGGAGCAGGGCAGACGTGCTGATATTATACTGTTTAGCATGGATAACGGCAAAATGGTGATCAGGAAGACTATACTGGGAGGAAATGAAGTATTCTCCGGAAATTAAAAACTGAATTTAAAACCGGCAATAAAATTTCATTTATTTGAAAATATGTGCCGGAAGGTTACTTTTAATTATTATAATCAGTCCTTTCGATTACTTTTCTGAAGGACTGATTTTATTATTATGATCCGTGCAATCAATTACGATAGATTTTTTAACAGTTATTTAAATGAATTTTGAATACGTTGACGTAAATATTGCCGGTAAGAAAAAATTAAAAGAGTTATATGATATTATGATTTTTTTTACACCTTTATGGCGATAAACAGGCTTATACTGCCTAAACGGAAATAGAATTCCCGGGAATAACACCGGATATGATTATTAAAAAAACCATAGAAAATTAATTTACCTTAGAAGCTAACAGTTATCAAAAAAATGGAAAATAGATTTTACAAGAAAATTGCTATTGCTCTTGCCTCTGTTGGTCCGGGACTTTTTTTAATTGGTTATAATATTGGAACAGGTAGTGTTACTACAATGGCCAAAACAGGTGCCGAACACGGAATGGAACTCTTTTGGGCTCTTGTTCTGTCATGTATTTTTACATTCATCCTGATGGTAGCATACGGTAAAGTAACTTTAGTTACAGGGAAAACAGCGCTGTTCAATATTAAGAATGAATTTAAACATGGCTGGATACTGGCGCTCTATATTCTTATTGCCCTGATAATTGGCGAATTACTTGCCTTGATAGGTGTGATGGGAATTGTCGCTGATCTTGTGCAGGAGGCTATCAGGTTACTGTTTAATGATACCATGATCCCCAGGTTTTGGATCATACTTGTTTTAGCAACCGCTATGTATTTTCTTTTATGGTTTGGGCAATATAAGACTTTTGAAAAAGTGTTAACCGTTTTTGTTATTTTTATGGGATTATCCTTCATTGTAGTATTTTTTATGGTAAGTCCCGATTTTTCATCCATTGCCCGTGGCCTCATACCAGGGATACCTGACACAAAAGGAGCATTTGGACTGGTTGCTGCAATTGCCGGAACAACATGTTCCGCTGCGGTCTTCATAATGAGAAGTACTGTGGTCGCTGAAAAAGGATGGACTATCAAAAATTTGAAAGATGAAAAAAAAGATGCATTCGTTTCTGCTTCCATGATGCTTTTTCTAAGTGCAGTTATTATGGCTGTTGCTGCCGGTACACTGCACATTATGGGATTTAAATTGGATAATACCGTTGAGATGATACATCTATTCCAGCCAATAGGAGGGAAAGCAGCTGCTTTTATTCTTATTCTTGGTATTGTTGGCGCCGGACTGTCAACTATTTTTCCTATAGTGTTGATTGCACCCTGGCTTATTGCCGACTATACAGGGAAGCCGAGAAATATTCATTCCACACAGTCTAAAGTATTGATTTTATTGGCTATGTTGTTTGCTTTCGGATCAGTATTTCTGGAACAAAGGCCTCCGGCTTTAATGGTATTTTCGCAGGCTTTCCAGGCTTGTATTCTTCCGGCTGTGGCTATTCCTATTCTGATATTGATAAACAGGATTAATTTTATGGGTAAAAATAAAGCCGGCCTGAAAGAAAATATTGGAATTTGGGCGGTTGTATTGTTCTCATTTATGACAACCTATTTTGCAATCACTGAGTTATTTATGTAGATTTTATTAATTAAAAAATTATTGTTTTAATATAAATAGTATTATCATGACAAAAGAGATCAATGTTTTTAAAAAGGAAAATTTGGAGGTAAAAGTCTATGGTCAGACTGATGACATGGGATTAGCTGCTGCTGTATTCGTAGCAGGCAGGTTAAAAGAGGTAATCAGTGAGAGAGGTTCAGCAAATCTGATACTGGCGACAGGAGCATCGCAATTTGCATTCCTTCAACATTTTCAGAAGCTTGATGTTGACTGGAAAAAAATTACTGTCTTTCATCTCGATGAGTACAAAGGATTGCCTGAAACTCATCCTGCAAGTTTTCGTAAGTATTTAAAAGAAAGGATACTGGAAATAGTTAAACCTAAAGAGGTTTACTATCTTGAGGGAGATGCAGCTAATATTGAAGCTGAGATATTACGTTACGAAAATTTATTGAAAAATCATCCTGTGGATGTTGCATGTATTGGTATAGGTGAAAATGGGCATATTGCTTTTAATGATCCCCCTGTTGCAGATTTTAATGATCCTCATCTTGTTAAGGTTGTAGAACTTGATGATGACTGCCGCAGGCAGCAGCTGGGTGAAGGTTGGTTCCCTACATTTGATGATGTTCCGACACATGCCCTTTCGCTAACAATACCGGCGATAATGAATTGTAAAACAATAAGCTGTGTTGTTCCTGATGAAAGAAAAGCACAAGCTGTTTATAATACTTTGAATCAGGAAATTTCTACTGCATGTCCGGCAACAATATTGCGGAAACATCCTCATACCATTCTGTTTTTGGATAAAGCCTCTGCTTCATTAATTTGAGATATTAATTTTTTCAACCTATGGAAAAAACTGAGTGCGATTTGTTAAAAGGAATACATTGGTCATTAAGGAAGAAATATTTTGGACTTTTAGGTGGATTTATTATTACTTGTCCGGTTGTATCAATGATTTCAGGATGCTCGGATAATGAAACGGCTGAGCGTCCGAATATTGTTATGGTAGTAGTTGACGACCTGCGATGGGATGAGTTGGGCTATATGGGCCACCCATTTGCAAAGACCATAAATATCGACCGGATTGCGTGTGAGGGAGTAAGGTTCAGAAATGCTTTTGTTACAACTCCTCTGTGCTCGCCAAGCCGGGCATCTGTCCTGACAGGTCAATATGCTCATAATCATGGTATTACAGATAATACTGACAGAAGTAAATCCAGCCATGAGCTTGTTACTTTTCCACGCCTGCTTCATGAAGCAGGTTATGAAACTGCTTTTATTGGTAAATGGCATATGGGTAATGATGATACTGTAAGACCCGGATTTGACCACTGGGTAAGCCTGAAAGGACAGGGTACATCCTTTGACCCCGAAATTAATGAGAATGGAACACGGACCAAATATACCGGGTATACAACAGATATCCTTAGTGAAAAGGCAGTTAACTTTATCAAAAAGCAGCATGAGAATCCCTTCTGTCTTTACCTTGCGCATAAGGCATTACATCCGGAAACCGTTCAGTTCGATGACGGATCTATATCTGATCCCACAGCCTCCAATTTTATGCCTGCCGACAGGCACAAAGACTGGTATGAAGATGATCCCATTCCACGGCGTCTTAATTATTATGATGATTTATCGGGTAAACCTGCACTTTTGAGGAAAATTGATGACCTGCCCCCATTAGGGCCTGAGACAGGATCTTCTGATGAGGATATTAAGGGCCGTCAGAGAATGCTTGCAGCCGTAGACGAGGGTATAGGTGATATGATGACCGCTCTTGCAGATGCCGGCCACCTTGACAATACTGTATTTATTTTTACAAGTGATGAAGGTTATTGGTACGGAGAACATGGTCTTAGTGTTGAGAGAAGATTGGCATATGAAGAGTCTGCCAGAATTCCTTTGGTCATACAATACCCAAAAATGGTAAAGCCGGGAACTATCGTTGACGAAATGGTTCTTGGAATAGACTTTGCCCCGACAATTATGGAACTGGCAGGCCTGACACCTGCTCCGGAAATGGATGGCCAGAGCCTGGTTACTTTACTTAAAGGTATAAAACCGGATAACTGGCGTAAATCATTCCTCATCGAATACTATAGTGATATTGTTTTTCCAAGAGTCAGAAATATGGGGTATAAAGCAGTTCGTACAGAAAGATATAAATATATACATTATATCGAACTTGAAGGGATGGATGAAATGTATGATCTGAAAAGTGATCCTTATGAAATGAAGAATATTATTAACGACCAGGCTTATGAGGGAAAATTATCAGAACTAAGGGCTGAACTTGAAAAATTTATCGAAAACTGATTGTAACTAATTGTAACTGGTTACTGAATTTTAATTATCTGCCATGAAGCTAAAAATATTTCTGTTTTTGTTTCTGATCTGTTTAATAAACAGATATAATCATGTGTTAGCCGGTTCTGACTGGCCAATGTGGCGTTATGATAAAAACAGATCTGCCAGTTCACCCGAACAACTGGCAGACAAGCTTTACCTTCAGTGGCAGATAAAATACTCTGTGAGAACACCAGTTTGGGATGATCCCCTTAACCGCAATCTGATGCAGTTCGACCGTATATTTGAACCTGTTGTGGCGGATAATAAAATATTTGTCGGATTTAACGACCGTGATAAAGTAGTTGCACTGGACATAAATTCAGGCAGGGAAATATGGCATTTCTATTTGGATGGCCCGGTGAGGCTGCCTCCTGCCGTATACAATGGTAAACTCTTTTTTACAGGGGATGACGGTTATTGCTATTGTGTTTCTGTTAAAGACGGATCATTAATATGGAAAAGGCTCCTGGCCCCCTCTGAAAATAAACTGTTGGGAAATAAAAGGTTAATTTCTATGTGGCCAGCCAGGGGTGGCATTGTGATAGAGGATGGTATTATTTATACTGCCGCAAGCATCTTTCCCCTGATGGGTACATTCATTTACGCCCTGGATGCTGAGACGGGTGATATAATCTGGAAAAATGAAGGAACAGGCAGCAATTATATTTTGCAGCCTCATAATTCACCGGCATTTGCAGATGTGGCCCCCCAGGGGCCCTTTACTATTAGCGGCGATAAATTACTTGTTGCCGGTGGTCGTTCAGTCCCGGCTGCATTTGATCTGAAAACCGGTGAGAAATTGTATTACAAGCTTGCAGAAAGCGGTAAAACTGGTGGTGCATTTACATGTGCCAATGACAGAGTATTTTTCAATCATCACAGGTGGAGAGAAACATGGATGTACAAGGCGGAAACCGGTGAAAGACTGACTAAGGAGGCAGGTGCGTACCCGGTAATTGATGGAGATATAATTTATTTCTCAGGAGATCAAATATCAGCATCGAAGCTGGATAATAATATGATCCTTGATTCCCTATGGAGTTTTCCTGTAGATGCATCAAAAGACCTTATTAAGGTGGGAGATTGTCTCTATGCTGCAGGTAATGAAGGCATTAAAGGATTAAGATTAAAACGTGGAAGTGATCCTGAAGTAATATGGAATTATAAGTCCAATGAAACTGTTGAGCGGCTTATTGCAGCAAATGGAAAACTTATTGCGGTTACAGAGGGCGGTACCCTGATGATTTTCGGAGATACACCTGTAAAAAAGGTGATTAGTTATAATATGCCTGACAGCCGGTTGAGAGGTGGTCCCATAAGAGCCGGGAATATTATCAGGAGAACAGGAAATACGGAAGGATACAGCCTGGTTTTTGGAGGAGAGGATATAAAGCTGCTCAAAGGATTAATCTCAGGAACAGACCTTAATGTAATTGTTTACGAGAGGGACCATGCCAGGGTAAACAATCTGCGTGAATATTTTGATAATGCAGGTATAACATCGGACAGGCTAAGTTTTCTGCATTATACCGGAAAAATTTCACCTCTTCCAAAATATTTTTCAAGTCTTACTATTATAAATGATCCTTGTTATCTAGAAGGAGGCGATGATGAAGTCCTTGAACAGGTATATGATATAACAAGGCCATATGGTGGTAAAGTCGTTATGAACTTCAAAGGAAAAGAGAGGGAGAAAATAACAGAAAGTATTACTTTACTTGATCTGCCTGGAGCTAATATAAAGGATAAAAGTATACCAGTGATAATCAGGGAGGGACCTTTGCCCGGTGCCTCACCCTGGACGCATAATTACGGAGATATTGCCAATACTGTAAAGTCTGATGACAAGCTGGTTAAAGCCCCACTCGGCATTTTATGGTTTGGCGGCAATTCCAATCTGGATGTATTGCCAAGACATGGCCACGGGCCTGGTGAGCAGGTAATAGATGGCCGTTTGATAATTCAGGGAATAAACAGTATTAGCGCACGGGATGTATATACAGGACGGGTTCTTTGGAAAAGAGAATTTGAAAAGCTTAAGCAGGACAACTGGCTTACATATTATGATGAGACTTATGATGAAGAGAATCCCCTTGATCCCAAATACAACCAGGTGCATCTTCCCGGAGCCAATGCAAGGGGAACAAATTATATTGCAACTAAAGAGTATGTTTACCTTATAGAAGGAAATAAATGCAATCTGATTGATATCAGAAATGGCGATATTGTTAAGATCTTCGATACAGGTTATGACAATACAAAAGAGTTGGGATATATTGGGGTCTATGAAAATCTATTGATCCTTGGCAATAATTTTGCTGAATTTTCAGGAATGGAGAATGATTCTATTCGAATTAAAAATCCGAAATTTACTGATTATGATTTAACTGCCAGTAAAGAGCTTATTGTAATGGATCGCTTCACCGGTAAAAAGTTGTGGAGTAAAACTGCCAATCATGGATTTATCCATAACTCAGTGATAGCTGGTGATGGTATTCTTTTTTGCCTCGATAAGCTGCCACAATACCTCGAAACTAAATTGCGCCGAAGGGGTGAATCCCTGCCCGAAGGAACCAGGCTGCTTTACATGGATATAAGGACAGGAGATAAGGTTTTTGAAGAAACTGAAGATATCTTTGGTACTTGGCTTGGATACTCTTCAGAATATAAGTTGCTGCTTCAGGCTACCAGGCCTTCACGGGATATGCTGAACGGCGAGGAAGGCCGGAGGATGATAGCTTATGACGTGATTACAAGAAATAAAATTTGGGATAAAGAAATCAAATATGGAAATCCACCAATAATACATAATGATAAAATATATACCAATATAAATGGATTCCACCTGTTAACCGGTGAACCCCTTGTGGAAACAGATCCTGTTACCGGTGAGGAGCTGGAATGGACTTACAAACGGGAATATGGTTGTGGTTATGTTACTGCAAGCGAATACTTACTTACCTTCAGGTCAGCTTCAGCGGGATTCATAAACCTTGAAGCTTTTGAGGGTACAGGAAGCCTTGGCGGCTGGAAACCTGGATGCTCAGCTAATTTAATAGTAGCTGACGGGGTTTTGAATTCGCCTGATTATACCAGGACATGCCAATGTGCTTACCAGAATCAAACTTCACTGGCCCTGATCAATATGCCATGGATGTCTTATTGGACTAACAGTAACTATACATGGGACGGTAAGCAAATCAAACAATTGGGTCTGAATTTTAATGCTCCTGGTGACAGAAGTTCAGATAATAATATATTATGGTTTGAATTTCCTTATGTCGCAGGAATCCCCCCGGGGATTACTGTAAATTTGGATACAGTTGATCTGATAAAAATACGAAAGGAACCATTCTCAGTTATCTCCGAAAATACTCCATGGGTAAGCGCCAGCGCCATGGTGGGGATCAGGTCATTCGAAATTATTTTATCAGAAGATAACCAGGTGCCTGAATCATCATATACTGTAAAGTTATATTTTTCTGAACTTGAAGATAAAAAACCAGGTGAAAGAGTATTTGATATTAAAATACAAAATCAGATAGTTACCAACGACCTTGATATTGCCAGGGAAGCCGGTAAAACAGATAAAGAATTGATTAGAACATATTATGGTGTCAGGGCTGGAAAATCAATTAAGGTGGAGTTATTGCCTGAAACCGGAAATACTTTGATATGCGGTATTGAATTAGTACAGGAAAATTTATCAATGAAATAATTCCGTTAAAATGAAACCTGTGTTTTTAAAAGCGTTAATAATTGCTGCAGTAATAAGCATTGCATGCACAACAAAAGTATCTGAATGGGTTCTTGTAAATTCAATAGCTGATAAATACAGGCTTGTATATTATCATAAGGGTAATATCGGTGATGAAGCAACCGTTCAAAACAGGAAAATTGAAAACTGGACGGGCACAACAAATATTATTTTCAGTAAATCGGTAAATGAAACTGTTAATAAGCCATATTATGCATTGTATTATGGTGACAGGCTTTTTGCCCGATATGAAGATTACAGTTCAATAAGTGATATTACATCATCTCCTTTGAGGGAAATGGTTGTAGAAGAGTTAATGGCAGGTAAGCTCTGTGTTATGTTGTACCTAAAAAGCGGCAACAATGAGAAGGATGATCAGGGTATTCAGTTAATTAAGAAAACTCTTGCAGCATCTCCTTTCAAAGATATAATAACTTTTGCTGAACTGGAAAGGAGCAGCATAACTGAAAAACACCTTGTTTCGATGCTTTTGAATGTTGAGAGTGATCTTAAAGAGATATATGAACCTATGCTATTCGGGATTTTTGGGCGTTTCAGGGCACTCGAACCTTTGCTGGGGAGAGGCATTACAGAAGAGAATATTAATTTACTCATTGATTTCCTTACAGCTGATTGCAGCTGCCTTATTAAGGATAATCTGCCGGGTATTAGTATTCTTTGTAAAACTGCCTGGGAAAGGCCGGCACCCGCAATGGTAAATGCTATTCTGGATGCTAATCCCTATCTTTTACATAAATAGATGAAGCAGGATACAACAGCATATGATTCATTTCATTCGAGGCCATTACCTAAATGGCTGACGGACCAGAGGGATGGGCTTAATACGTATCAGCCGGAACCACTTGAGATGACTGAAGATAATTCTTTACAGATTTCGATTATTATAACTGCTATAATTATTGTTGTTACAATAGTAGTGTTGACCATATATTTTTTTTACAGAAATAGAAAAAGATTGTAATATGAATCCGGTAAAGCTGGTAATTAAAGAGATACTTTACAGAAAAGTGAACTCTCTTATTATATTAATGACAGTTATCGTTGCAGCCACAGTCTCTGTTGCAATTTTTTCCCTCAGCAAAGCCAGTGAGAATGAAACCCGTAAGATAATGAGAGAGCAGGGGCTCAACCTTTATATTTATCCTAA
This sequence comes from uncultured Prolixibacteraceae bacterium, assembly GCA_964545315.1. Lineage (GTDB taxonomy): Bacteria > Bacteroidota > Bacteroidia > Bacteroidales > Prolixibacteraceae > JAAYJR01. Next base: position 31,370 of record CAZJGI010000005.1, on the reverse strand, counting down.
AGGGACAAACCTGATAGATTTTTATTCAGTTAATAATACACCTGTCTTCCCGGAAAGGTATGTTGATGATTTAGCAGAATCCAGGACATTTGATGCAGTCAGGCATCTTACTGGTATTTTGCAGCTTAAGTATCCTGACTGGACTGACCCCAACGGTTCACGGCATCAGATACTTGTTGCCGGTTATAAAGATGAGGCAGTTCAACGGTTTTTGTCAAGACAGGAGACTATGGGTTTTGATGTTGAAAAAGGGACTGTACACGTAGGATATCTGATAGCAAAAAATATTCCGGAAGGGGAAATGTTTAAAATCGCAGGAAAGGATGGTCAGATACATGAATTTGTGATAGCTAAGAGGCTTGAGGAGGGAAAAGGAATGCTTGACCAGGGAGTTGCATTTTATCTTGAGGACCTTCAAAATATACTTGGTATGGAGGGACAGATCAATAAAATAGAGGCCCTGGGATGCGTCTGTCACGACGGAAGGATAAAAAATGCCAGAAACCAGGTCCAGGCAATATTTTCTGACCTTGAGGTTGCTGAGATAAGCAGTATAGCTGATGCCCGGGAGAACCAGAGGCTTATGATGAATAAATACGGATCATTCATAATTCCGTTGGTGATACTTTCAGCTTTATTGATATCCGGACTTCTGTTTTATTCTAATGTTGTTACACGGCGCCAGGAGATTGGTGTTATGATGGCAACAGGGAAGAGTAAATATTATATATTACTGATTATTATGGTGAAAGCATTCTTAATAGGTTTTATAGGTACCTTAATCGGTTTTTTTGCGGGTAACATTTTCGCAGAATATTTCGGCAGGGAGATTTTTAGGTTTACAGCACAGGATATTAAACCCCTCTGGTCAGTTTTAGGTTATGCTATTATTATATTTCCGGTTTTATGGACTCTTTCAAGCTGGATACCCGCCTTAGTCGCAACACAGATTGATGCAGCAAGGATTCTGAGCAGAGAATGATCAAATTTTACATACTAGTTTGCTATTCAAATAATTAAATATAAGAAAAAAGCCCTGTATGTTGGAAATTATTAATATTACAAAGAAATATAAGAAGGACGAGCATACTTTTACAGCCCTTGATGAAGTATCTTTTATTGTTGATAAGAATGACTTTATTGTTGTGACAGGCCACAGCGGTTCAGGAAAATCGACTCTCCTTCATACCATAGGAGGATTAATTTACCCTGATTCAGGACAGATATTATTTGATGCAAAGAATATTTATTCATTTAATAGTCAAGAATTGGAGCGGTACAGAAGAAGGAATGTAGGATTTGTTTTTCAACAGTTTCATCTTCTTCCATACCTGACCGTTCTGGAGAATATTGAGATAGTCTGTCCTAAGCCGGTTAACAGAAGTGAAATCAAAAGATATATGGAGAAGTGTTCAATACTTCCATTGGAAAACAAATATCCCTCGGAGTTGAGTGTGGGTGAAAAACAGAGAACAGCTTTTATCCGTGCAATAATCACCAGTCCGGATATTCTGCTTGCTGATGAACCTACAGGTAACCTTGATCCTGTTAACAGTGAGGTCATAATGTCATTGACATGGGAGTTTTATAAAAGCGGAAAGGCAGTAATACTGGTATCCCATAATCCGGGAACGGCTGTTAACTTTGCTACCAGGTCAATAAGACTTAAGGAAGGACGAATAGTGAAATGATTGGATAATACCAATTATGATTCCTGTATAAAAGGATTATCCTAAAGTAAATAATTTGTTTTAAGGAGTTGTTTTATCAGGCTTTCCAACTGCAATATTTAATCCTAATGCAGCAGAAAAACAATAAGCATTCCTGTAGTTCATCAATTGAATAAGATTATCTGTTGCAACGAATAAATCTGTTCCCGGCAAGAATCTCAACCTTAGGGCAGCCCCCAGATTATCAAATTTATACCCTGCTGTATAACTTATTGATGTGGAAAGCATTTTACTAATATAACCGTTTAAGGATATTGTTGCAGAAGAATTTAATCCCGTATTATAAAATGTGTTATTTAAGATGACCCCATAGTTCCAATTCTGTGAAAATTGCCGTTTTGCACCTAAATACATTTTTACGGGTATACCGATTTTTATTTTTTCATTTTCTTTAATTTTTATTGACTCATCATTGCCTCTCAATAAATATCCGTTAGTTTTCCAGCCTGATGCTCCGATATTCAAAATACTTGCTGAAAAAAACCAGTCATTAAGTGAATAAGTTGCTCCTAAATCAAGCCCAAGCCTTATATTATTAAATAAGTTTGATGGTTTAAGGTTATTCTCCCAATTTTCAGGGAAGATTCCTTCATTAAGATCTAACTCATCGCCACTTATTGCATTCTCATTGATCTCAACCGGTAATCCAATAAGGGCCTCTCCGGTAAAACTTTCATCATATAAATCAGTTTCTGTATTGTTTGGATCATTACGATCGACTCTGTAACTTATTTGGTTTGTTTTGATTCCAACTATATTAGAATTTATCCGGGGAGAAATTCCCAGAGTTAAATTTTGATTTATCTTTCTTGAATAGGAAAATCCAATGGTAAAATAGTTGTTGGTCGTAAGATTAAGATCATCTACAATTATTGGAAAGTTTTCTGCCGGTAAATCATCATAATTGCTTAAAAGATATACCAAATCTGACTCTGCCTTTACGGTAATAAGATTATGGATGTTGGAAAAGAAAGACAAATAGTCTTCACTTTTTAGTTTAAATCCCAATGAAAACATATTTATGCGGGATTCAGCAAAAAATTTGTTGTATTCACCAATAGAACCCACAAAGTTTTCAGGGTTGTATCCTTCACTCCCCAGATTGTCATAAAAATTATCAAATTCTTTGTAGTTAAAACCTGTATTATAACCCCTGATATTGATCCCTCCCAGTCCCGGCAGGCATATAAAGAATTTCTGAGCCGGAGTATACGCCGGATTGAAATTAATATTCTGAGGCAAACCTTCCAGAAAGAACAGGGTGTTTTGAGCTTTTGTGCCTAATGAAATTAATAGAATGAAAAGAAATACAGTTTTTTTCATCTGAATATGATTTAGTTAAATATTTAAAATTTCAACAGTTCTCTCAATCGATCGGTAATTAATAAAGCATTGAACAAAAAACAGGTTCATCGAGTCTTTTTCCTGGGCCGTCGGCTTCAGCCGGCGATTAATAATCAGCAATCCATCCCTCTCATTTTTTCTTCCGGGTTGTAAAAATAATATCTGTATTGTTTATTTGAACTATTAATAATGAATTTATTTTTCAAAATATTTTTGCAACAATTCGGCTAATTTATTTTAATAAAAGATTTTTTATTAAAATTCTTCATTATTACTTGATACATGTTTAAAATCTTAATAACGAAATGAGAATATGTTTCGATTTTCAGGGTTCGAATTTTTATAGTGCCAAAAAGCTATTATCTCTTCAATCCTTTAGATTAGTGGGATTTATAGTAATATGATAATTTAACTGAAAGTTAAATATATGTTTATTATTAATATAAAAATGTTCATGATTATTATCATGATCAATAATTTTTAAATGTGAAAAGTATCTTCTAATTTAGGCCTTTAATTGTTAAATAAAGTTATATTCAAATGGATGATAAAAGAATAAAAGAGTATTCATTAAAACTAGCTTTAGAATCTTTAAGAACAGAGAGTAAGGCGATTTCTGATATTATTGGTTATTTGGATGTGGACAGCTTTAGCCGGGCGGTAGAGGTATTAAGTACATGTCCGAAAATTATAACCTGCGCAAGTGGTTCTTCCGGTATTGCAACCAAGAAGTTTTCACATTCATTGTGCTGCATTGAAAGAAATGCGCAGTTTCTCTCTCCTGCTGAAGCATTACATGGAGGCATGGGGTGTATAAAGAAGGGAGATGCAGTAGTGATGGTTTCGCGTGGTGGCAAGACTGCTGAATTACTTCCGATTATAGATGTATGTAACAAAAAGGAGGCTATACTTATAGCCGTTACAGAAAATCTGAACTCACCATTAGCCCAAAAAGCCAATATCGTTGTTCCTGTAAAGATTGAAAAGGAGAGCGACAAATTTAATGTAATGGCTACGTCAAGCTATGTCGTAACTATTGCACTTTTTGATGCTATGTTGGTTGCAATTATGGAAGAGACAGGTTACCGGTTAGAACAGTTTTCCCTTATACACCCTGGCGGAGCTGTGGGAGATATGCTTAATAAACCTCATTAATGAGATGATGATGACAGATTTTAATAAAACAATATAAAAGTGGAATATAATAATTGTAAAAAATTCGAGAAGACATGTATAAAGGTATAAAGATTGAACCTCCGTTTTTTGAGATAGGGCCTAAGGCCTATTTTTATGGTGAAAGGGTATTAAAGCTTGCGAAAGCAGCAGATAAAGCATCGGAAAAGTATGATGTAAGAATAATTTTCACTCCTCAGTATACAGATATTCGCCTTTTAGCGCAGGAAACAAAAAACCTGCTGATATTTGCCCAGCACCTGGACCCAATTACTATAGGCCGGGGTCATGGTTCAGTGCTTGCTGAAGCTTTAAAAGATGCAGGGGCTGCAGGAGTTATTATGAACCATGCGGAAAAGCCCATGAATATTTCTGACATAAGAAAGGCAATCAGGCGTGCTGATGAGGCAGGCCTGATATCAATGGTCTGCTCTGATACAATTGAAGATGCAATGGCAATAGCCCATTTCGGCCCTAATATAATTACTGCTGAACAAACCAGTCTTATTGGAACTGGTCAGCCAAGTGATGAGCAATATATCAGAGAAACTACCGCAGCTATTAAAAAAGTAAATCCGGATATCCAGGTGCTACATGCTGCCGGTATAACGAATGGAGATGATGTTTATCATGTTATCAGGTCAGGCGCTGATGCCACCGGCACTACCAGCGGAATTATGAAAGCCGAAGATCCTGAAGCCATGATGGAAATTATGATACGGGCAGTGCGCACTGCATGGGATGAAGTTCATAAATGATGTTTAATTAAAATATTAAGAAAATGAAAGTTTACAGAGAATCAATTGATTTAAAATCGGAATTGGGACATCCTACATTTCACGATGTGACAAAACAGGTAAAAGAAATTTTAGACCGTTCGGGAGTGCAAAATGGCATTTGTGTTGTGTATTCTCATCACACTACCTGCAGCGTTATGACCCAGGAATGTTCTCACGATAAGACTTACTTTGGACTGGAACATCTACAGCAGGATTTATGTAACATAATGGAAGACCTTGTTCCTACATGCCGTTTTGAAGGACAATACCTGCATCCGGGCCAGGAACATATTGATTTTGCTATGAGCCTGGGTACTGAAGAAGGTGAATGGACAAGTTTAAATACTGATGCACACCTGCGTTCTGTATTTTTTGGAAGGTCGGAAACAATAGTAATTGTTGACGGAAAACTTGATATGGGCGAATTTGGTTATATTTATTTTACTGACTGGGATCAGTTAAGAGGTCGTAAAAGAGTTTGCCAGGTTCAAATACTGGGCGAATAGACAGAGTTTTTTATGTAAATCAGAAAATACGGGAAATTTAAGGTGACCAATAATAAGGTTGCTATCTTAATTTTATCAAAAAAAGCCGGAATGAATAGAATCATGCATGACGATATCATTCCGGTTTTATATGGTAAAAAATATAATTTGATATTAATGATTTCTATTGACATAAGGTGAAAATGTATACTGGCTTATTATGCTGATCCGGGCACAGGAACAGAGGTATTTTGAATTATACCCATGTCTCCCATAATGAATGTATCAGGGCCCAGTTTCATTTCCGAATTCATCATTTCCTCGTAGGTGATTTCTTTACCCGTATAAGCCGAAACTCTTCCCATTATGGCAACCATGGTTGAGATGGCTGTTTCCTCAGCTTCGTTACGGGGAATATCATTTCTAATGCAGGTAACCAAATCGATCTGTTCCTGCTGGTGGCCGCCAATTGCTGCTTTTTCTATAGTTTCAACAATATTTCCCTTCAGGTCGAGAATTTTAGGATTTATCCAATCATCAGTTGTTGCAATCCCTGTAGTCCCGTGAAATATTTCAGAAACTTTATTGTCAGTCCCGTTAATCTGCCTGCACATGCTGTGTATCTGCCTTCCGTCAGCGAGGGTATAGTCCACGCTGAAATTGTCATACTGGTCTCCTGTAGGCCTTCGTTGCCGTGACCCAAATCCCAGTGCCTTTACGGGATGGGTGCCAAAAAACCAGTTTGCCAGGTCGATGTTATGTACATGTTGTTCTACTATGTGATCTCCTGAGAGCCAGCACCAGTTGACCCAGTCGCGGATCATCCACTCCATTTCACTCCACTCCGGATTCCTGTTCCGGTACCATAACTGTTGCATATTAAAATAAATATTTGCGGAAATAATTTCACCTATGGCATTTTCATTCACCCGCTGCAGCAATCCTGTGATGCTCGTTTCGTGCCGTTTATGTGTTCCGCTTACAATCTTCAGTCCGGCTGATTCGGCTATTTTTGCAGCGCTTAAAATTGATCTGACTCCAACGGGATCCACAGCAACTGGTTTTTCCATGAAAATATGCTTCCTGGCCTTTACTGCTGGCTCAAAGTGAATGGGACGGAATTTCGGAGGGCATGCAAGGAGCACGACATCCACCCCCGAGTCAATTACCTTTTCATAGGCATCGAATCCTGTAAAGCATTTTTCGGGTGGAACCTCCATATTCGTGGCCTTTTTTATTGTTTCACGGCAATTGTCGATCCTGTCCTGAAAGAGATCGCCAAGAGCTTCAATTGCCAATCCGTTACCAGCGCTCAGAAAATTGATGGCTGCTCCGGTACCTCTGCCACCGCAACCGATGAGACCCGCTTTTAGAGGGGTGCCGTCGGGAGCTTTCTCCAGGAAAGGAGGCAGGTTCAAATCCCTTCGTTTGTATGAATAAACTGAACTGTCTTCTTTATGGGGAGTGCATGATGAAAGAGTGCCGTTACCCAGATAACCTGTTACCCCGGCAGCCAGACATCCGGATAGAAAATTCCTGCGTGAGTAATTGTTAAGTTTCATTGTGCTTTCTTTTTTCATTAAATTTATTGAAAAATATTGAGGTGATCGTAATTCTTTTATAGAAAATCATTATCAGTTTTTTTATATTGGTCTAAACACGTGCTTTGGAGCCTTTTCGTGCAGGATTCAAATTTTGAATTGTGAAAATTTCGGTTCGTTTAATTATATTTGATTTTTATAATTATTTGAAAATTAGTAAATATGAATATACCAGTAAAAAACAAAATTAATCTCACCATACAAAGTAGATATTTCATTTTGTTAATACTATTACTATTTTTTGCCGGTTGTTCACCGGCAAAAAATAATCCCTCTCAATGGCGTGGACCCGACCGCCGGGGTATTTATTATGAGGATGGCCTTTTAAAAGAGTGGCCGGCGGAAGGCCCCGGGCTATTATGGAGTTTTGAGGGCCTGGGGGCCGGCCATAGCAGTGTTTCTGTTGCTAATGACAGGATTTTTGTTACCGGAATGTCCGATACCACAGGTGTATTGTTCTCTTTCGATAATGACGGAAATTTACTGTGGAAAAAGCAGTACGGGCCGGAGTGGCATGTCAGCTACGAAGGAACACGCTCCACTCCTGTCGTTGTTGATGATTTTATATACATGGAGAGCGGACAGGGTGTTGTTTATTGTTTTGATATGTTTACAGGTGAGATTGTCTGGCAAAAAGATATTTTTTTCGAGTTTAATGCAGAAAATATTATGTGGGGTAAAGCTGAATCGTTACTGATAGATGGAGATAGGATAATATGTACACCCGGCGGCAGAGAGAATAATGTCGTTGCACTAGACCGGCATTCGGGAAAAACAATATGGACAAGCAAAGGATTCGGAGAGCCTGCTGCTTATTGCTCGCCCGTGTTAGCGGAGCATAATGATGCAAGGATAGTTGTAACAATGACTGCCACATCGGTTATAGGTGTCGATGCTGATACTGGCGAGTTCTTATGGAGGGAAGAACAGCAACAAAGCAATAAAATTCATGCTAACAGTCCTGTTTATTCTGACGGAATAATATATTGTTCAAGCGCTTCAGCGAAAAATAACGACGGTATGCTGGCTCTGAAATTATCAGAAGATGGTAAATCAGTTGAAAAATTATGGCGGAACAGGTCATACACAAACCTTATGGGAGGGATAATTTTATTTGATGGTTTTATATATGGCGGCAAATACCGTTCAAGTGAGTGGTATGCCATAAAGCCTTCCGACGGAGAGATGAACCTGCTATATAATGAATTAACCGCGGGTGTAATAATTTATGCTGACGGCCTCTTTTATTGTTATGGTGAAGATGGCCGGTTATCCCTGGTCAGAATGACTCCTGACAGCTTCGAAATCAAGGGAGGTTTTGATGTGCCGTTTGGTTCCGGTCAGCATTGGGCACACCCGGTTATCCATAATAAGCTGCTTTATGTAAGGCATGGTAATGCACTGATGGTTTATGATATTGGAGTGTGAGTATAAACATTTGTTGAAATATGAAAATTGCAGGCCATATTCATAGCACTGCTGAAAATATTTGGTTAACATAAAAAGTCAATCTTCATTTATCTTATTGACCCGGCTGTAAATTCCCAATAAGTGATACATAACAAAAATTATCAATGAAATTCACTATTTCTTTTCCTTTTTGAAATCATCCATAAGGCTATTAAAAGAAAAAACCAAAATATTAATATAAAGGCTATCCACTGAAACGAGACTGAGACTTGTTCTAAACCTTTCATTACAGTTTCATGTTTTGATTCCAGCAGATATTCATATTTTCCTTTGCAATCCCTGAATGATACAGACATTGCACCTAACAATCCGCTAAGAAAAACAGTTACTCTGAATGAACTGCTCCATATGCCGGGACCTGTGGTAATTTTTTTAAATACGGATTTAATCTGTTTAAGATAAGTAATTACACAAATGATTGCTAATAAAGAAATTACCAATCCTGTATAATATATAATGCCGATATGTAATTCTGACCAAATATTCATTTATCTGTATATTTTCCTAATATTTGAAGGATAAAAAATGCTATAGCCAGAATAATAAATGTTAAGAACAGTTGGCTTAATGACCTTTCCAATTGTTCTGAGATATCCCATGTCAGGGTCAGCCAGTTTGTCTCCTGGCCTGTCTTATAGCCACCGGTTAATGCTGCGCCAATTCCGGCCAGGATAATAATAATTTTTGTCAGTTTTACAAAAAATCCGGAAATATCATTTTCCTTAGTGAGATTTGTGAAAAACTGATGAAGGCCTTTCTTTATTAATAATATCAGAATGACTGTTATTGCAAGGCAGACTAAAAAAGTCAGCAAATAAGCCAGAAAAAAGGTTGATGATTCCATGTAAATTGATTTTAAGGTTAATGATTATTTTTTTTTAAATTAAAGCTTTTTTAAACAAGCGTTACATGCCTTTCAGGCAAATCATATTAAGTGAGACTGTGTTTTATAATTTAATTGATTCTTAGTACGAGAAAGTAATAATATTTGTTATAGGGCTTTTTACAAAATTATTTACATTTTACTGTGTGTTTTTTCACTTTTGTTTATATCATACCAATCTTATTAAGTTTACTGAATAAGATTAAATATTCCTTACTGATTTTTTGTATATTTATATAAAAATCAAGAAATTAATTATGGTCATAAATGAGCTTTCATTCGGATCAATTATTATTGACGGGGACATTTACTTTAAAGATGTTGTAATTGATAATGGCAAGGTGAAAAAGAGGAAAAAGTCAGAATCGAAAAAATACAGCGCCGGATTTGGGCACACACCATTATCCCCTGACGAAAATATACCCTGGAATTGTGAGACTCTTATTATAGGTACAGGCCATTATTCGAGCCTGCCTGTGATGGATGAAATTCATGATCTTGCACTGAAAAAGGGTGTTACAATTCGTATTATGAGTACCCCTGAGGCTATAAAGCATATAAATGACAAGGGTACTAATTTAATACTCCATCTAACCTGTTAGCGAATTGCTTCAGGGTTTAAATAATTACACAAAACATTTTTATAATAGTCAAAAATGAAGCTGACACTTATTAAATTATTACTCTTTTGTTTAATACCTGCAGGAGCTTTTTTTTTATTTCATGCAATCAGGATGGTAAGAAAAACTTTTTTTGGAAAAGTAATAATTGAGCTTCCCTTTTCAAGAGAAAGTGCAATTTTCGAGATTCCTGTCGATGGGGTATATACAATATGGCAAAAGGGGCAATATTTGAGAAAAATGCCTTTGGATATATTTAAACCGGTAATTATTAATTTATCAACAAAAGAGAGGATTAATCTTTTTCCCTCAATATTCAGGCCTAATACTAATGATGGGGTAACTATAAAGATGGAGATATATCGTTTTCGATTGAAAGCCGGAACTTATAGCATCAGTCTGGCTGAAGGCAGAAGTGTCTCAAAACTGGAGAGCACCCTTTCAGCAATAGTGCCGGCAAAAAAGGCAGACCTGGATAAATATTTTATTTTGGTTCGAGAAAGTCAGCCTTTTTACATATTGATAGCTAGTATTTTACTGATGATTGTTTCATTGGGATTAATGACAATAGGATTAATTCTTGGAATTTCTGTCAGATAAAACAGTGACAATGTTTAAACCCTGAACTTCCAGAGAATAGTGCCGTCTTTAATATTCAAACAATAAACATGCAGCATCCACACGATAATAAGTTTATCATTATCCAGGTTTATATATGAAAACCTGAATTCGGGACTTCCTTTCGAAAATACTGCTTTAAAGGTATTTGTTTCCCTTGCTGCACCGGGGTTATGAAATAAACCCGGCATTTCTGTGCTCCACAACTCATGCAATTCTGTGTTATTTTTTAATTGTATGCGAGAAATTACCACGTTAGCGTCTTTTTGGGTGCCTGAAGAATGAAAAACAAAAAAGGTTGCAGTATCGGGAGAAAGCAGTTGATCATAACTATTTGAATGTCCGTTCACCATTATATCATTTCTGCATACTCCAAGCTTATTGATATCATTTCCAATTTTGTTTGAAGAATCTTCAAGTATTCTTAAGGTATCCCTTTCCGGGGTTCTCCATTGAGGACCGTCCCCATTATTGAGAGCCTTTAGAGTCATGATTTTCGGAAAAAGTTCCTCCATACTAATCATTTGCCAGGACAATTTTTTTTCGATCCATTCAAAAATCCTCGCCGGATCGCAGTCAACAATAAACTGCCCGTCAAGAAATGTAAGATTAGGATTGATCTCCTTACGGTTGACTTTAATTTGTTTTCGCAGTTCACCGGAAAGATACAAATCGGGTGGGGGATAACTTATACTTGTTTTAAAATTTTGGTCTGTATCCGGATTAAAAGATTTGTATTCCCATGTCACTTTCTCTGCCAATAAATTTTCGGTATCCATTAAATACCTGTATCCCTGGTTGTCAGTTAATACAATTTTTTTAGTTACCTCATTAAACTGGAAATATTGTGAAAGTTGATACCACTCACAAATTGCCAGTTTATCTCTTAATTCAGGATTTTTATTAAATATTTCTTCCTGAGTTACATTTATTTCAAGAGTTTCGGGGCTGAGAGAGTGAATACCGTCTTTTAATGAATAAAACCAAAGGTTACCTTTAGTGCAACCAAGAAATTCAGCAGGTTTTTTGTTTTGTCTTCCTGTTTTTTTTCTAATGGCAAGAGAACCGTTATCCATGTCATAAACAGAGATGCGGAGTTCATTGAAGCCGGTTGTTATAGTTAAACCTCTCCCTCCTTCCTTATATGTTGCCTGATAAACTGCTTCATGCATTACAAGAAAATTTTTTCCATCGTAATTGTATATCCTTGCTTTTATAATATCGTCTGCTTCATCCTTCATGACCGACTTAAACATGCAGGAATTGAATGATAATCCCAGAATAATTAAAACAAGTAATGTTTTCATTTCATTATAATAGTATATTTTAAAGATATGAGATGTAACTTGTCATTCATAATATTTCTACTTTATGCAGTATAGTACATGACTCGTTTCATCTGTTTTATTCTACTCAATGAGGTTTGTTAGTTATATTTGTTGTAGTAAAAGGACAAATTGAAACTACATATCAATTTAATAAAAAAAATAAGAAGTTGTATCAGGGGATAGAATAAAATTATCAGTTTGATTTTAAGACTTTTAGTCTGTGTAGACGAGAACTTTATTACTGCGGCAGGAACAACATTTTCCCACGATAACCCCCTCATCAAAATATCCGGGGATACCTTTTTCACCTTCTATACGTTCGCATTGTCCAACAGTAAAGCTATTGTTTAAGCATTCACATAAAGGGTGCTCTTCACGTAAAAATTTTCTGTGGTCACCTGTGAAGGTAAATAATCTTCCAAGATATCCGCACGCAGTGCATTCACCCCATATTATCCCTTTAAAATTCCACTCTTTAGATCCGGTATGATGTTCAATTGTTACCCTGAATTCCGAATTCTTGCAGGATTGACAATGGAATAATGAAAAGACATGATAATCATCGGGGTAATTGTCTGCATTAATGCACTGTTTTGCAAATTCATCCAGTTCGCCAAGAGATACCGGTTGTTCCATGATTTAGGTTTTTACATTAAATTGATGAATTCATTGATTTCTTTTATTGAGGTTTTTTCCAGCAATTGATCGACACTGTGTTCAAGTTCGGAATATTTTTTTGTATTTATCACATTGACCACCGTATTTATTTCATTAACCCCAATACTGAATTCTTTTAATCCCAAACCTAACAAAACCGGAATTGCTTTGTCATTACTTGCAAACTCACCACACATACTTACATTTATTTCATTCTTCTTTGCTGCAACAATCACCTTTTTTATACTTCTCAACAATGCAGGATGAAAAGTATCAAACACCTCACTTACCAAAGGATTTCCTCTGTCAACAGCAAGCATGAATTGTGTAAGGTCATTGGTGCCTATGCTAAAGAATGCAGCTTCTTTTGCTAAATCTTCTGCAATCATGACAGCTGCCGGCGTCTCAATCATCAAACCTATATCAATATTATTATCATAACTCTTATTTTCAATCGTAAGTTCTTTCATGCAATCATACACTATTTGTCTGGCATCAATAAATTCTTCAATTGAAATTATCATTGGGAACATTATTTTAATATTACCGTGTGCACTTGCCCTTAGTATTGCCCTTAAATGCGTTTTAAACACTTTTTTAAGTGCAAGTGACACCCTGATTCCTCTCAAACCCATAAAGGGATTTGGTTCTTTTTGATGCAGAAAATAAGAAACAGGTTTATCTCCACCTATATCAAAGGTTCGGATAACGATTTCTTTCTTTCCGCATAATGTTGCAGCTTCTTTAAAGAAATTAAATTGAGTTTCTTCATCAGGAAAAGTGTCCGATTGCTGCATAAATAATAACTCACTTCGGAAGAGGCCTATGCCATTAAATCCTTTTTGAATTGCATCCTTTATTTCCTTCAGGTTTTCAGCATTTGCATAAACACCAATTTTAATACCATCAGCAGTCTGGCATAAAATTTCTTTTTGAATTATTATATCACTGCCGGTAAATGTTTTTGCTTTATTTTTTAATCTGGTCAAAATACTTCCGGATGGATTAATAATAATTTGATTATTTATTGCATTAAGCGCAATATAATCATCCTGTTTAATTTTTTCTATTACGTCGCCTACACCTACAAAAGCAGGAATACCGTAGTTACGGGCAATGATGCTTACATGGCTGGTGATCCCACCCGTTCGTGTAATGAACCCTTTAACTTTTGTTAAGTCCAGCAGAGCGGTCTGTGAGGGGCTTAACTCCTCTGCAACTATTATAATATCATTGTCTTTACAATCTTTCAACAAGTCATAAGTTTCATTTTTTAAAGTTTGTAAAACCCGGTCACAAACATCTTTTAAATCAGCCTTTCTCTCTCTTAAGTATTCATCATCAATAGCATAAAACATTTGCATTAGTTCCGAACAGGTTTCGTCCAGGGCAGTTTCTGCATTTTTATTCTCCTTGTTGATTTTTAAAATTACACCGTCTTTTAAAATATCATCTTTAAGTATTTCTAAATGTGCAGAAAATATTTCATTCAGTTCAACTAAGTTTTTAATGGCCTCCTCTGCATTATCTAATGCTTTCAGGAATTTTTCTGACTCTTCTTTTTTTTCGTTATCAGCAATAGGGGTCCTGTTGATTGTCGATAATTTTTTCTTAATCCAGTAAGCTTTACCGAAGCAGATTCCTTTTGAGGCAGCAAATTTTAATTTAATTGTAAGCATTACTGAATTGTCTTAACTATGGTTACTTAATGCAAAGGTCATTAAATATTCCTCTATTATTTTAATTTTTAAGGTTTAAAAAAAACGTTTTTATTGCTTGGGATGCAGCTAATTCATCCTCTCCGCTTGTGTAAACCTCTATCTCCGTTCCGGATGTAATCCCAAGGGAAAGAATACTTATAATACTGGTTCCTTTTACTTCCTTTGTTCCCTTTTTGAATTTTACTTCACAATTATAATTTTTCACTAAAGAAACCAGTTCACCAGCTGGTCTGGCGTGCAGGCCTGTCGGTGCTAATATTTTTATTTTTTCTTTAATCATGTGGATAAGATCTTTTTAAAGAGTAAACATTTCAAAGATAAGATTTGGGTCATTCGTATTTACCAATTTTTCAAGCATTTCTTCGTTTTCCAAAACAGAGCTTAAATGAGCTAAAATTTCAATATGTTCATTGCCAATACCTGCAATGCCAATTACCAGATTTGCTGTATTATCATTAAATTTTACTCCTTCCGGATATTGCAAAATAACAATGCCGGACTTTAAAATACTTTTTTTAGATTCAGCTGTGCCATGTGGGATTGCTACTCCTGATCCTATATAAGTGGTAGCTTCATTTTCCCTTTGCAGCATTGCTTTTATGTATTCTTCTTTTACGTAACCATTATTTACCAGTAATTCACCTGCATGATGAATTGCCTCTTCCTTCGAAGTACTTTTTAATCCCGTTTTTATGTTGTTTAATTTTAATATTGACTCCATATAATTTGACGTGTCAGGTAAGATATCCTGATCCTCAGTTGCAATAAGATATGAATTAGCCTGGCTAATTTGCTTAAACAACATTTCTAAATTGGGATCATCCAAAAAATTTTCAATTATTATTAGTTTTGAATAAGGTGCTGCCTGTTTGGCACGTTCAGATAAAAACTGCTGACAAACAATCACGTCGGTGTCATTTGGAATATCATCAACGGAGCTGTTGGTTACATTGATATTAATTCCTGATTTTGCGAGTTTCTTCCGGAATCTCGTGGCGCCCATTGCACTTGATCCCATTCCGGCATCACAGGCAAATGTAATTTTATTAATCTTTTCATTCCGGTAGTTATTCTCTGGCAGGAGTTCTTTTTCTGAGATGGGTTTTAATAGCTCTTCTTCTTCTTTTTCCTTAGATTTCTTTAAAATGACAGATGAGATTACAAATGATAAAATTGCAGCTGTAATTACGCCGAGTAGAACAACCAGATGTTTACCTTTTGGTGTCATCGCGATAATAGCAAAAATACTTCCCGGTGATGCGGGTGCAACTAATCCTCCTTCAAAAAGCACATAGATTAGAATAGCACTTGCTGAGCCTATTATTGGGCCGATTATCAACAATGGTTTGGCTAAAATATAAGGGAAATAGATTTCATGTATTCCACCAAATAAATGGATAATTACAGAACCCGGTGCAGTATTTTTGGCAGTTCCTTTTGAGAATAACCAGTATGCAAGCAAAACTCCCAGTCCGGAACCCGGGTTAGCTTCCAGTAAGAACATAATTGAACTGCCTGAAGATTGAACCTGTTCTACACCCATTGGAGTAAACAAACCATGGTTAACAGCATTATTTAAAAACAATATTTTGGCAGGCTCAATAAACAAAGACACCAGTGGAAGAATGCCTTTTCCTATAATAAATTCTGTTGCTGTACTTAATAATCCTGTAAAAAGTTCAACAAAAGGACCGATCAGATAATATCCTGTTATTGCAAATAAAATTCCAAAAATTCCAAGTGAAAAATTCTGGACCAGCATTTCAAATCCTGAAGGAATTTTGTCTCCGGTCAGGTCATCAAATTTTTTAATTACATAACCTGCAACAGGCCCTAATATCATGGCACCAATAAACATCGGAATATTACTCCCAACTATTATTCCCATAACTGCAATAGTGGCAAGAACTCCCCCTCTTTCATTCCCTGTATTCTTGCCTCCTGTATATGCAATTAATAATGGCAATAAATAATATAATATAGGTTCTACCAATGCCTCTAAATTTTTATTGGGAAACCAGCCGGTCGGTATAAAAAGTGCAGTAATAAAACCCCATGCAATAAATGCCCCAATATTAGGCATTACCATGCTGCTTAATAATTTTCCGATTTTCTGAACTTGTCCCTTCATAATGAATTAATTCATAATCAGTTGATAACTAATAAAGCGTTAAGTTCTTCATTCGACGAACTTAAATTTTTCCTGGTTAAATATTATTAAACAGTTCGTTATTTCAAAATATTGAATAAAGTGAATATTCTTAAGTTGTCTTTCGTTTTTGTTTATTAGCCTCCGGGTAATGAGGATCATACAAATTTAGGTAATTTATTGAAGTATAAAAGTCAACCAAAAAATTAATCTGTTTAACCATTTTTTTATTTCTATCCCTCCGGTTAATGAATGAACAGATGATCCGGATGGAATTTTATAACAGTAATTGTAAATTTTTGTAATAGTGTTCATTTAATTTATTATAAGGAATTTTCCACACTGGAAAATATGTTTTGTTATAGAAAAAATTAGTAACTTGTTTAAAGAACAGATATTTGATAATAATGCTATTTACTACTTAATAATCGTTATTATGAAAACAAAATCTTTTTTCAGTGTTTTTGGTTTCATTCTGTTTTTGGCAATGACAGCGAATTGTACTCAAAAACAGAAAGCTTCGGATGCAGAAGCAAAAAAAGCTGCAGATGTCATCGAATCATCTGTTGCTGAATCTAATGGATCACATCAGGAGGATGACAAGGGTGGCCCTATCGGAGTTAAGTCCGGTATTATTGAATATACCTATTCCGGCGATAAAACCGGAAAATCAACACAATATTTCGATGACTACGGCACTAAAAGTGCCGTGTATGCTGAGATTGTTACACAGGATGAAACAAGTAAAGGATGGTCACTCACTTTAGGAGAAGACCAGTATATGTGGGATCCTTCTAAACCGGGAGAAGGGATGAAAGCAAAAAATCCAATGGTTAAAATGATGATGGGGAAATCAAAAGAGGAGATGGGGTCACTTACAGCTTCAATGTATGAGCAAATGGGAATGACAAAAAGCGGAACTGAAATGTTCCAGGGCAAAGAGTGCACGGTGTATAAGGGAGACATGGGAACAGTATTACTTTGGAAGGGATTGTTAATGAAAATGGAAATGAAGATTGGCACAATTGTATCCGGCCAGGAAGTAACATCAATAAAAACAGGCATCCCGGTTGACAGTAAATATTTTGAGATTCCAAAGAATATTACTTTCCGGGAAATACCGGGATTTTAATTTGCCGTAATTACAGGCATCAATATATAACCAGGTAGCCAAAACGTGTGCTACATGATAAAGTGAGTTTTATATCCTAAAATAATTATGAAACATGTAGTAGTTATTAATCAGATCAAGACCTTTCTGATTATGTTGAATTTCCTTATAAAAAATTCATAAACGGAGAAACTATCCTCCTTCATCCAAAGGATGTATCTGACCATAAGGGTGATGTATAGTAATGGCAGACTAACTGGACGGTGACAATTAATCCGGTAATCCGGAATGATAACTGTTGGCAGAATCAGATTTTCAGACTCGTCATCCGGATGGAAATCCGATATTTGGCCTTATAAGAAAACGGAAATATTTTGCACCCTATCCTGATGAAGATGTTATTAAAAATCCTAATTTGAACTGGTAAAAGTTTTTTAATAAACAGATATTGTAATTTTTATTGTTAAAACTCCAATATCTGTTTATTTTTATGAATTTATAAATTTATAATCAATAAAATGAAGCTGATTCTAAACCGTCGGTTTCAGTTGACGGCAATAAATTCAACTCCGATGAAGCAGTTAAATAAGTTCAAAGCTTTATCCTTTGCTGTTATTATCCGGTTAATCATTAAAGAATAAGCGTGATGAAATCAATTGGCAGGAGAAAGTTCCTGAAAAACAGTGTCAAAGCTTCGGTAGGGCTATTTACAGGGATGAATGGCTTCAATTTTTCCGAATTCCCATCAGGGAAATATGTAAGGAATAATGATTTCTCTGTAAGTATTCCCATGCCCATCCAGGTAGTAATTGACGATGTTGGCTGGTGGTCGGGTCATGACGGTAGTAAAAACCAGGAACCTTATCGTACCGGCATCTTACGTAATCATGTACCTACTGATTATTCAGCTATTGTTGAACTTGGAAAGGCGCTGAACATCCGGCCGCAGGCAGCTATGGTACTTTGTGAATGGGATAAAGAAAATATCCTGCGTGAGCTTCCTACAGCTACATGGATGGGGAAGAACTGGGACAATAGCAGGTGGATTGGACCCTGGATGGAAGAAGCAACAGATATCATACGAAAAAATACCAGACATATCGAACTTACCCTTCATGGTATCGGTCATGAATACTGGACTGACGGGATATTTACACGTGCAGAATGGGCCGATGTAAAAGGACAAATGCGACCACGTGACCAGGTTGAAAAGCACCTCGAATTCTTTGAAAAAATTATGCTTCAACACGGGCTCGGTCCTTTACCCACTTCTTTTGTTCCCACTGCTTTCAATCATGGTTTTGGCATTACACCTGGAAATGATATAAGTATAGCCGAAATATTGAGTAAAAACGGCATAAAGTATATAAATACACCGTTTCAGAAGATCCATAATGCCGAAGAAATCAGTAATAAATATTTTGGCTTTGATACTGATGTTTTGACCATTGACCGTGGAAAAGACATACTTCCCTGGAATGCTACTGGCGTAATTCCAACCGGAGTGTTGGCAGGTCCCACTTGTGGTATGCACTGGGCAAACCTTATTCATCCGGATCCTGATAAAAATCAGGAAATTGTAAATGAATGGGTTCAACTCCTGGCTCCATACAACGACAAGGAAAATACTATGCTGGCACCGGATTCCGGTTTGTTTCAAAACCAGCTTTTATATTATGAATGTACCGGTTTATCAATAAACGACAACACCATTCTTTTAGATTTTAAAGAGCTTTACAGCTTTCCCGGTCAGAAAGTGAATAAATCATTTATACTTAAAGTAAAGAGTAATTCTCCTTTAAAATTCAGGTCTGATGTACTAAAGATAAGGTCATATGAATTGAAAAGGACAGATGATTCTTTTATCTCTACACTTAAAGTAGAGCGAATTCAGGCGGTGAATAAAGCCATAATAAAAATTTTATAAAAAAAGAAATGAAGCATTTGAAAATAATCAGATTCTTGATACCCCACTTCAAATTTATTACTCTGATTTCCATTTTCTTTATTTTTTCCGGATGTAAGGATATTAAAAAGGCAAGTGGAAAGCTGGATATACTGAATCTGAAAAACTGGCAGATAATAGTTCCGGAGGACTCTATTCCTGCAGAAAAGTATGCAGCCCGTGAGTTTCAGCACTGGTATAAATCGGCCACCGGGATAAATTTGCCTGTTACAGCAAAAGTAGATATTCCTAAAAAAAATTATGTATTTATCGGGGATGTGAAAGGTTTGGATTCTGCTGACGGTGTTATCGATAACCTGTCTTTCGTTGCTGCTGCACCACCAATTAAAGAATGGTTAATTCAATTACGTAATAGTGCGGTGGAAAGGGGGATTATAAAAGATAAGAATTGTTTTGCATCCACCGATGATTACGGGATTACCCCGGAGTTGGGAAAGGCTGGTATCGAAGCATTTGAAAAAGCTATGGAACTTACCGGAAGTGAAGAAATACAAGGCCGGGTTGAGAAAGCCTCAATTGCCGCTTATCGTGCGGCTGTGGGAAATATGCCAGTGTTACTTTCAGGTCATATGCACAGTAAATGGAAAAAAGGATTATGGAAGCCCGAAGAACGATTGTCGCCTGAAGCTGCAGAAGCGGCTTTACCTTATATGCGTAAACTTGTTGAATTGTGCAGAAAATATGAAGTGCCCCGTTGGAGTGAGGCATGGACTATGGAGGAAGCGCTTGAAATTTGGAATGAAGTATTTGGAATGGAAATATAATTGAAGTTATGTATTTAATAAGAATTGTTTTTCTATCAGTTTTACCTTCCTTCACAGGAAAAGAAAATTATTGGCGCGCAGTGCCTTCAACAACCATTATATCAGGCGATTGGAAATTGATTTATTATTATGAATATGAACGATATGAACTTTTCAACCTGAAAGAGGATATTTCTGAACAGAATGATCTTTCTGCCCAAAGAACCGGAATTGCACTTGATTTACTTCAAAAATTAAAAAATTGGACAAAAAATGTTAATGCACCTGTTCCTGTAGTATTGAATGAAAGGCCTAAATCTATTTATACAGACGGTGATGACCTTCAGCAGGTTATTAATGAAGCTCCACAATATTCTACAATCATTTGTAATCGAAACAGGCAATTGACAATAGATGTCCCCATAATCATAGATAAACCGTTAACACTGAAAGGTTTGAATGCCAGGCTGCCAGCGGGATTGGGAAAATCGTCTGTAATTGAGATAAGGGCCAAGGGTGTGACGATTACTGATTTTGAACTGTTGGGTAATACTGCAACTGTTAATCAAAACGACCGTGCTGCTTTAATGAAGGTATTTTTCGGTGACTTTCGGATTGAACGGGGATACCTTGAAAACAGCTCAAAGGAGGGAATTGAAGTCGACCAACAGGAATCTCAGTTTCCTATTGATGGAGGAACTATCCGCGATATTGTGGGCAGAGGATGTATGCGTGATGTGATCTCATTGGGAGGACCAGCTGGTCCGGAACCGCACGTTCGAAATGTTCATCTGGAAAATATTCGCGGTTACAACAGCCCCCTTCGTGGATCTGTAGAAGTCAGCGATGGTGGTGTAAATATTACTGTCAGCAATATATATGCGGAAAATTGTTATTATGCTATTGATATTCAGGATCATAACAAACAGGAAATAAACCGGCATATTGTAGTGGACAATGTACATGCCGTAAAGTGTATTCACGCTATTCGTACCCAAAACCATTCTAATGGCCATTCAAATTTATCAATTACCAATGTTACTGCAGAAAACTGTAAAAAAACACTTTTTGTCTCCAATACCGATTTTGTAAATATCCAGAATGTAAAAATTATAGGCTACGAAGGAGAAGGACCCGCTATGTCCGTTACAAATTGTAAAATACTCACAATCCTGGATGTCATTCTGGCTGACTGCATATCTGGTGAGGAGGGCCTTTTAATTGAAAATTGTAACGATGTTATTTTAGACGGAGTTAGATTATCAAACTCAAATAATTTGTTGAGTGCAGTTACTTTCAGGCTCTCATCTAGCAATAACTACCGGAATTTGATTATCAGGAATGTCTTTGCAAATGAGCTTCAAGGTGCCGGAATAATTTTGGAAAAAACAGATCCGGGGATATTGATGGAAAACTATTTAATCACTAATAATTTTTCTAAGATTAAAGATAATATTAACGGCAATAAAGCATTGATAATTAATAATTTGAATTGAAACTTGAAATCTCGATAAGGGATTACAAAAATCTATACGACAAAAAACGATAAACTGTTTACAATGAAAAATTTGAAAAAACATAATAGTGCACTGTCGTCGGTAATTATTATTCTCTTGTTTATCTCCTGTAAACAGCAAAAAGTAAAAACTCCGGCAGACTATGTAGACCCGTTTATTTGCACCCAGGGCGATCATGGACATTGGATCCCTTCAGCACTGGTTCCATTTGGAATGGTAAAACTAAGTCCCGATACTTATCCCGGCAGCTTAACGGCCGACGGAAATTTTGCTCACGGGGGCTACGATTTCTCAGATGATAGTCTCAGGGGATTCAGTCATTTTCATAAACCCAGTTCGGGCGGAACAGCCATTGTTGACCGTGCAGGATTACTGTCTGTATTTCCGTTTGCCGGCTCCCCCGGCAACGATTTCTTTGCAAGACCGGTAGCAGGTTTCGATAAGGAGACCGAG
This sequence comes from uncultured Prolixibacteraceae bacterium, assembly GCA_964545315.1. Taxonomy (GTDB): domain Bacteria; phylum Bacteroidota; class Bacteroidia; order Bacteroidales; family Prolixibacteraceae; genus JAAYJR01. Next base: position 9,022 of record CAZJGI010000005.1, on the reverse strand, counting down.
AACGCAAGTGCAGGATACTATTCCGCCCATCTGATAAAAGATAATATTCTGGCTGAGCTCACAGCCACTTCACATGTGGGTGTACACCGGTATTCGTTTCCGGAGGGAGTGCAATCACAAATTTTTGTAAATGGAGGTAACAGCAGAGGTTCTTCCTGGTTTACTTGCCAATTGATTAATGATGAAACAATAGAAGGCATGCAGGCTGCATGGGGAGGAATTTTTTTTATTATGAAGGTAAATCATCCTGTGAAATCAACAAAAGTTTGGAATGGGGAAGAGCTGAGGGAAGGAACTGCTATTGAAAAGGTACCCGGAGGTGGAATGATACTGAATTTTGGCGATTTAAAAGGCAATCCTTTGGAAATAAGGGTGGGGGTTTCCCTTACCGGTATGGGTGGCGCCCGGAAAAACCTTCAGGAACAATGTCCGGATTTTAATTTTTCATATTACAAAGAAAAAGCATATAATGACTGGAATGAGAAACTTAGCCGGATAAGTGTGAAAGGTAATAATGATGAATACAAAACTATTTTTTATACGGCGCTTTATCATACCTGTTATTTGCCGGTTGCAATTTCAGATGTGGATGGAGCCTATCCCGGCCTGGATGGGAAGATTCACATTGCCAAAGGTTACCGGCATTTCAATGACTATGCTTTCTGGGACGACTTCCGCACAAAATATCCTCTTTACAGTTTATACCTTCCCGACATCTACCGGGAAATTTCCAGGTCGCTTCTTGATCTGTATGAACAGGCCGATAATGCATTACCTTTCCCGGATAGTGAGCATAATGTGCATGGTTCCGGAAATATGTTTGTATACAGAGGAGAAAATGGTTTTCAACCATACAGTACTTGTCGCCATGAACATACATTGATGACAGTTGCCGATGCTTATTTCAAAGGCATTTCTGATACTGATATTGAAACTGTTTATCCTTATATGAAAAGAGAAGCATTATGGCAAATGCCGGAAAAATATGATGAAACAGGATATATTCCTGCACGACCTGACAGGACAGGAGAATATAGCTGGGATAGCTGGTGTGTGGCACAAGTCGCTAAAAGTATAGGGAATGATGAAGATTATGAATATTTCATGAAACGTTCCAGGTACTGGGAAAATTCCTGGGACCCGGAAATCAAATATTTCCGGGCACGGGCTGCCGACGGTACATGGTTGGATTTCCCCGAAGATCCCCGTGTGAACAGGGAGAAATATAATTACGAAGGAAGCAAATGGCACTGGCGATGGAATGTATTGCATGATATGCCTGCATTAATAGAGAAGTTTGGCGGTAAAGAAAATTTTGTGGATACGCTGACCTACTATTTCAATAATGATTTACATTCACAAGGAAATCAGCCGGATTTGCATGTACCTTTCCTGTTTAATTATGGAGAAGCTCCATGGCTTGCACAAAAATGGGTAAGGAAAATTCTTACCGAACCAATAGTACAGTTATACGGGACACATGGCTTTTTCCCTGAACCTATATTCGACAAAGTCTACAAGGCTACCCCTGATGGTTATCTTCTTGAAATGGATTGTGACTACGGGTGTATGGCTGCATGGTATAATATAGCGGCTATGGGGCTTTACCAGGTTTGTCCCGGTGACCCGGTTTATCAGATTACTGCACCCATATTTGATGAAGTATCAATTGATCTCGATAATTCAATTTATAAAGGAGATAAATTCACTATAAAGGCTAATAACCTGAGTGATCAAAATATTTATATTCAATCAGCTCTGCTTAATGGACAACCACTTCATCGTTCGTGGGTAAAACATGAAGAAATAGTGAGAGGCGGGCAACTTGTTTATGAAATGGGGCCAGGGCCGAATAAGGAATGGGGTAATGAGTAAAATGATTAACAGATAATTACGAAAAAAATAAATAACCAATGAAAAAAATAAAATACCTGTTAAAATTAAAATTTTGGATTGTATTATCTGTTCTGTTGCTGGCTGGAAACGGTAATGCCCAAACGGATACTATTTCGTTTCTGCACATCACGGATACCCATATAATTTTCAACCTTGATTTTTATCACCCGGGGATTGAGGAAGGCAGAAGACATTACAGTCAGGGAATCGAACCGTTAAAACAGTTTTTACAGACAATGCCTGAAAAAACCAATTCGGATTTTATAGCTTTGACAGGAGATATGATCGATTTTTTCGAGGCGCAAACAGATGATGGGGAAATGCTGGACTTTCAGATCGAGCAATTTTCACGACTGATTGATGATTGCATGGTGCCGGTATTTATGACTCTCGGTAACCATGATATAGCAGCCTACAGCTGGCCTGATAACAGAAGAGTGTCAAGCCAGCTGCCGGCAGAACGTACGCGGGCTGCCTGGATCAGAAACATCAGTACTTTTAAAGAGGGTACATATTTCAGTAATGTAATTAATGTTGGGGCTACAAACTACAGATTGATTTTTATCGATAACGCCTACAATAGCTTTTCTCCTGAAGAAAATATTAAAGCCCCATATATAGATAAACCGCAATCGCATTGGCTGGAAGACCAGATTGGGCAATCAGAAGATGACACTGAAATCATTTTTATGCACCTGCCTGTATCTTCTCCAAACGATAGCGGAGAACCTGCTAACGAAATTTATTCCGTTTTGTCAAAATACCCGTCAATTAAAATAGTACTGGCCGGGCATAATCATATAAATATCATCCGGGATTTTTCTTCCACGGGAAATAATCGAATTACACAGGTACAAACAGATGCTTTTGGACGTAACCCGGATAACTGGAGGCTTATACGACTGACAGAAAATAAAATTCTGGTTTCTTTTGCCGGGAAAACGGATACAGAGATTGAAATAGGTCTCTATTAAACCAGGGAAAGATGATTTTTTCAAAGAATTTAGCTTTCTCATTTTGCCAACTTATTACCTGGCACATATTGCTATTGTATTTTCATTGATAACAAGGCACTTATCTGAAACAGAAATAAATGAATAGAAATGAAGCATAAAATAAACCGTCTATTATTAATTTTTACTATTTTTTGTATGATTTCCTGTGGACAAGAAAATAAAGACAGGAATATAGAAGAGGATAAACTTTTTGAAGAAGCTTTTCTCCATGCAAAGCAGGCAAACGAAGCGCTTGTCCGTTCCAACGCATATATGGAAGCCTGGCTCTCTTATGCCGACTCAGCCACCGGATTGGTACCACGTCGACTTGATCAAAGTAATGATAACACTATATGGAATGCAAAGGATTGCGCCGCCGATAATTACCCGTTTCTGGTACTAACAAGTTTTTTTACCAACCAGGACTTGTATGATGGAGTTATGAGGGATATGTTAATAAATGAGATTCGTGTTACCTCAAGAGTAAAATCATTACCCGACACCTATTCATTCTCTAAACAGGGTTTTGAATATGAAACTGTTTCTATGGACAGGATTATTTTTGGCACATCAGAATACATCAAAGATGGTTTAATGCCACTTACTGAATGGCTGGGAAAAAGTCCCTGGTCTGAAAGGATGCAAACCATGCTGGATGATCTCAATGAATATGTGGATGTGGCAGGGAATCTGGACCGGCAACTTGGAAAATCCGCCCGGGCAGAAGTAAACGGGGAACTCCTTCAGGTTTTATCGAGGGTTTACTGGGTGACTGGTGAACAAAAATATCTGGATTGGGCAAAGCAGATCGGTGATTATTTTTTATTAGGGGAAGGTTATCCGCTTACTTCTTTTGATTATCTGAGATTGCGCGATCATGGTTGTGAATTGATCGGCGGGTTGTGTGAGTTATATGTTACAGTTCATTTTGCAGATAAAGAAAGGAAAAATAAATATCAAAAGCCTTTATTTGAACTTCTTGACTATATTTTAGTGTATGGCAGAAATGAAGATGGCCTTTTTTATAACGGGATCAATCCACAGACTGGTCAAATTGTTGACGAAGGATTGGCCGATACCTGGGGATATACCTTAAACGGGTATTACTCCATTTATATGATTGATAGTATTGACAGATATAAAGAGGCGGTGAGCCGGGTTTTCCAAAATATTAATAAGTACCGTAATTACGATTGGGAAAGGGGAGGAGCAGATGGATATGCTGATGCCATTGAAGGAGCAATCAATCTATATAACCGTATGGAAAGCCAAAGCGTTGCTGATTGGATTGAAAGTGAAATTCAGGTCATGTGGTCTATGCAGGATTCAAGTCACCGGGAAAATGCCCAACAATGGAAAAATAGCGGAATTATTGAAGGATGGTATGGCGACGGCAATTTTGCACGGACTTCAATTATGTATCAGCTTTGGAAAACAATGGGAACATATCTTCAGCCATGGAGGCCTGAAATTAAATTGGGTGCAGTACAAAAAACAGATACACTTTACATTGCTGTTGAATCATCTGTTCCCTGGAAAGGGAAATTGTCTTTTGACAGAATCCGTCATTCAAGGATAATGAACCTACCCATAGACTGGCCAAGGATCAATCAGTTCCCTGAGTGGTTTACAGTTTCTCCTGATCGCAGGTACTATTTAACGGAAGTCGGGGAAGGTACTGTAACAGAAATGAACGGAGAACTGCTTCTACAGGGGTTTGAATTGGAATTGAATGCAGATGAAGCTAAGAGGTTTTTACTATCTGTTGAATAAGAATTAAACTAATAATTCATGAATTTTAAAAAGAGCATAATTTATCATACTGTTCTGACAGGCATGGTTTTCTTGTTTGCCTGTTCGGAAAATAAAGGGCCGGTCGATGCCGGCGGACGTCCGTTAATTGTAAAAACCGGTACAATCGACTGTGATCTTGTTGAAACAACACCGGTCGTATTTAAAGATAGAGTTTATCGATTTGAATACGTCAGGCAGAGGTACTGGAATAATTCTACCGGTGACTCTTATTTCCGGTTTGTTGATCATGAAACCGGAGAAAAAACTCAATCATTTGCCAGGGGATTCCATCTCGGAAGCGCTTATGTTTATAATGACACCATTTACGTAACCGCTGTTGATATCTGGGATGGGGAGCGTGTTTATATTTTTACATCCGGTGATCTGGAAAACTGGAATCAACGTTTAGCATTTGAACTGCCCGGTTATGGCATTTTTAACACTTCACTAACCAAATCGGAAAACAAATTCGTTTTAATGTTTGAAATTGGTAAGCCTGAATCTTTAGCCGGAGTCCGTTTTACGGCACTTTTTGCAACTTCGCATGATTTGCTTAGTTGGGAAATACTTTCCCCTGAGCACAATTATGCAAAAGACCGTTATACGGCCCCTCATTGTTTACGGTATCTCGACGGCTGGTTTTACAATTTCTATCTGGAAGCCCATGATGGATATGAAATGCGGGTTGTGCGTTCCAAAGATTTGATTAACTGGGAATCCAGTCCGTTAAATCCGGTTTTAAAAGCTTCAGGAGAGGACAAACGAATTGCAAATGATACATTACCTGATGAGCTAAAGGAAAGGATCAGAAAAGCGGAAAACAGAAATAATTCTGATATCGATTTTTGCGAATACAAACGCAATTTGATTATAAATTATTCATGGGGTAACCAAAGAGGGGAGGAATTTTTAACTGAAGCATATTATGAAGGAACACTGAAACAATTTCTCAGAGGTTGGTTTCCTGAATAAATATTGCAGCTTTATATTATCATATAAACAATAAAAATATATAAGATGAAAAAGATTAAAAAATTGCTTTTATTAAAAATTACAAGCACACAAACACTCTTGATAAGTCTGTTATTGGTAATAACTTTTCCCTGTTTATCACAGCCAAAGGTTGGTGATGTTCTTCCTGGCTGGACAGAAGGATATCTGGACATCCACCACATCAACACCGGTAAAGGGGAATCGTCGTTTTTTATCCTTCCTGACGGGACGACTATGTTGGTAGATGCGGGGGCCACAAGCCGTCCGAAGCCGCGTGTAACCGATGCGAGGCCCAACGAAAGCCGCACCCCGGGGGAATGGATATCAAGGTACATCTTACATTATTTGCAGGGTACACCTCAAAAAAAACTGAATTATATTTTTCTGACCCATTTCCATGATGATCATATGGGTGCCCGCACTTCGGAAAAGAAAACATCAGCAGGAGGTGATTATTACCTGACAGGCATCACAGAAGTGGGGGATAACATTCCTTTTGATAAAATAGTTGACAGGGGCTGGCCTGAATATAACTGGCCCTCTGAACAACTTGCCGGTAATCTTGATAATTATATCCGGTTTGTAAAATGGAAAGTAGAAAAACAGAATGCAACTGCAGAAAGGTTCATGGCAGGACGAAATGATCAGTTTGTTTTGGTTAATCAACCGGTAAAATATTCAAATTTTGAAATTAGGAACATAGCTTCCAACGGGCACGTATGGACTGGCACAGGCAACAATGAAAGGAATCATTTTCCAACTCCGGAAAGTCTCGACACATCGGAATATCCGGGAGAAAATCAAGTCAGTTGCGCTTTCCGGTTGTCTTATGGAAAATTTGATTATTTCAATGGTGGGGATATTACCACCGGGGCTCCGGGTTCCTGGAGGGATATTGAAACTCCGGTTGGGTTAGTGACAGGTCCGGTAGATATCTGCATAGCTAATCACCATGCTTATTACGACGCCATGGGGGCTTCATTCCTGCAGGCAGTCAGGCCGCGCGTACATATTATCCTGTCGTGGGCACCCAGTCATCCTTCTCCATCGGTAATTGCCAGGATGATGTCAACATGGACCTATCCCGGCCCCCGCGATGCTTTTTCTACCAACATAATGGAAGAAACTCATACCGTAATAGGTTCGCATATCGATAATATGAAAAGCAGACAGGGGCATATTGTGATTCGTGTTAACCCCGGAGGTGACAGCTACATGATCTATATCCTCGATGATTCAGAGGAAAATTTTAAGGTGACAGGTATACATGGAACATATTCCTGTGAATAATTAAAATATTTTACATTTTTTTGTTCTTCTGTTATTTCATTATTTCATTTATCATCTCCAATGTTTTCTCCATCAATTCCTGTCCGCCTTCAGGTCCTATCAGAGTACTTGCAGGAACGGCCCCATAAGCCCCACCTGCAATTGAGCGGTTTGTTGGAACATATGTTGCCGGCCCGGTAAGTTGAACCAGGAATGTTTGGACCGCCGGGCTTTGTGCTTTTATTCTCATTCCATAATCCAGGTAATACTCAAAAGGATTTGTGGCCAAAACAATATCACCAATACGAATGACATGAACTTCCACAGGCATTTTTGGCTGAATTTTTTCGAGTTCATAACGTTCCTTTACGTTGTACCCTCTGTTCATTCTTCTGTAGGCTGATGTTACACCTGTATACCACCTTGGTTTTTGCTTCAATTCAGGATTGTTATTGATCTCCTCCAACATTTCAAGATATTTTTCCTTCCATTCATCTCCCTCCCTGACTGCCTGCTCAACATCTTCAATACTTATAAGTCGCCTGGAAAGATGAACCTCCTCCATTTGATGTCTTAATACAGGTTCCCAATCTATATTGTCTTTCATATAAGGCAGAACCGAGGTTACAGCATCTGATATCCTTGTTGCGATCTGCTTCCTTCTTCCCATGCTTCCCCTGCCGGCCTCGTCTTCCGGGAACATAAGCTTTTGCATACGTTCTTCTGCTTTTGAGCCAATCATTATATGAGGTGACTGGTCACCTGCTGTACTGCATTGGGTCAGAATAAAAATGTTTTCGCCCAGTCTTTTACGCAGCTCAACTCTCACATCATGCCAGTAATCTGCACTGATCTTATAGGCATGTTCACTCACCTGAGACGGTGCAGCAATATTTATTACAACTCCTGTCAGATAACTTTTTTCATCCCATGTATAGAGCAAATTAACTGAATGATCTTCGTATCCTTCAATATGACTGAATTCAGGCCTGTTTGTATTGCCATACATCTGAGATTTACCGGACAGATCAGACTGCAGACGGTTATGGCTGACAACTGCATGGCCCAGCCCGTAACTGATACCTCCCGGTTTACGGTTTTGCCATGCCAGTTCGGATGCCTTCACAATGCGATCAGTAATAAATGTCATTACATCTTTAAGTTGCATTGCCTCCATATCTATTCCGTATACAAGTTCAATGTCGGATGAAGCGGAATTCCCAATCAATAATTCTTTACGGACTTCCCTTTTTACATCATATTGAGGACCAGAATGAGTATGAGTTGCTGAAATTAATATATTTTCAGGTAAAAGATCAGGTAATGATTTTTTTAGCTGTTGTCTTACGGTATCAAGCAAGTCTGAACTTATTATTGCCAGATCACAGCTAATAATTAATACCTTATCATGCTGATTTTCGTTGCGGTATTCTAATACCAGTGCACTTACTGTAACCGGGTCCATAATGCCCTCGGAAATCCTTGCAGGGAATTGTCCATGAATTAAAACCGGTTTGTCAGGTGTTATATCCTGAGCAGCCCAACCGATAAAAAAATTATTGACCTTAGGATCGATTTTAGTTTCTTTTTCTTTATTATTTCCACAATAACAAAAAAGTGTAACGGATAAAGTGACAAATAATAATTGCCTGAATGTGTGAATGAAATGTTTCATGTTCATTTTATTTGTATTTGAATTATAAAAATATTGTAACTACTCAAGTATTAATCGAGGATAAATTTACTAAAAATTAGAATCACAGTCTTTTCCGTTTAACTCAATTTCCTTGGAGTGGAAGTAATTTTTGGGATTTTTTTTCATACAGATGATTCTCATCAAGATTCAATTTCAAAATCTTTGATTATTGTTAAATACTGTTGATAACCTGTCTTTTAGATGTTTATAAAGAGGTGCCAAAATATTTGCATTGCTGTTATGATCGTTACGATCTTTGTAAAAAGCAAAAGAGTTATGGTTTCAAAGGAGGGATTAAGAAAGCTATGCAAGGAACAGCTGGTCGATTTAGTTTAACTTAAAAACCCACCGTTTTTAACGGTGGTAATGTAATAAAAGC
>CAZJGI010000004.1:0-105923 GCA_964545315.1 uncultured Prolixibacteraceae bacterium | reverse complement strand
GTAATAGATTGCAAAATAGTACGGTAGACTGCAGCAATTTTATACAAATTTCTCTGTCTCTTTAATGAAACTTTGTACTTCTTTTATTAATGGCTTTACTAATACTTCATCGTAATCAAACAAATCACCATAGTCTCCTTTTTGTCGAAAGTCAAACAGTTTCGAAAATAATTTACCATACTTCTTGTCAATCTTGCCAGTTTTTATAAAATGTAAATTGAATTGTGTTCTCGCCCCATCATGCGTTTGCGTTTCAATATTTCTTTTCAATAAGATCGCTATTACTGCATAAAAACAGGAATAATATAGTCTGTTTATTACTGCATTCCAACGGCCATTCTCTGCCATTATTAATGCTTCGTCAAATGACTCATTAGCTCTTTGAAATCTGTAATTAATATAATCATCCAGGTTTTCAATTATCATAATTTAATTCCCTCTCTGGTAACATTCTTATATAATGGAGAATAAAACAAGATATTATTCCAATAATCTTTAGTATAAATAAAAGTTGATATTATTTGTCCGGTTTCTAACTCAATGTCATACAGATCATCCCTGAAATAATCTTCAATCTCGTTAGTAACCTTATTATTTTCAATTAGAATAAGTATATCCCAATCCGAATTCTTTCTGTTATCGCCACGAGACCTGGAACCAAAAAGAAAAATTTCGGCTTTGGGATCTTTATTATGGATTGCTTTGCTTATTTTGTTAATTAATTTTTCTTTTCTCATGGTCATGGCTATTGGCTTATATTTACAAAGATAAATAAAATTCCTATTCCCTTGCCATCTAAACATTTTGTCGATTGCACCAAACGATTAAGCAAAGGCCTTGAACTGAGAATTCTTAAGAATGCAGGTTTATTTCATTTCCTGGTAAAAGGATGCACCGCCAGGGGCAATTTTGCCAATGGATGGTAATCACCTTTCAGTCCCACCGGCTTTAGGTGTCTTATGTCAAAAACAGCATTTATTGATCTTACAGCTTCAGAGATTCGGAATCCTTTCCCATTCATGATATCTTCATAGCTGCATGTGTGTAACTCAGTGAAGCCGCCACTGAATTCAAATTCCTCCCCCTCAATGGTGATCGACCGGTAAGTTCGGAATCCTTTTTTCCTGATTTCCTGAGGTAATGTGTCATAATTGATGCTCAGGAACCATCTTACCCGTGCTTTTTCAAGATGGAGGAACCCGGCTGCCCTGTCGTGCTCATGAATGTGCACAACGTTCTCACGGACATCGCCAAAAATCCAGGTGAGCATATCAAAGAAATGAACCCCTATATTTGTGGCTACCCCGCCCGACTTGGTGATATCGCCTTTCCAGCTTGTGTAATACCAGTATCCGCGCGAGGTAATATATGTCAGATCTATATCGTAAATTTTGTCAGGATCGCCATTCTCAATTTTCTTTTTGAGCTCAATGATGCTTGGATGAAGCCTCAACTGCAAAATATTGTATATCTTCCTTCCACTCTCTTTTTCAATATTCATCAGGGCCTCTACATTCCAGGGATTCAGCACTACCGGCTTTTCACAAATAACATCAGCTCCTATTCGCAGTCCGAACCTGATATGTGAATCGTGCAGGAAATTCGGTGAACAGATACTTACATAATCTATATTTATGCCTTTACGCTGCAGCTTGTCTACATGCCTGTCGAACCTCTCAAACTCAGTAAAAAAATCAGCTTCCGGGAAATAGCTGTCCATAATTCCCACCCCGTCATACGGATCAAGGGCAGCAATAAGCCTGTTATTTGTATCCTTAATAGCCTTGAGATGGCGTGGGGCAATATAACCGGCTGCACCTATGAGAAGAAAATTCTTCATCTTATAAATAATTTTGTGCTTTTAACAGCATTGGGTCATTTTACATTGCTGTAAAAATAATGATATTATTTCAAATTCCGTTGGCTTCAGCCAACGGCAAAGGATAGGCTTCGATGAGGCAAATGAAGTGGTTCAGGGCCTTATCCTTTGCCGTTCACTTCAGTGAACGGGCTGAATATTGATACGAACATACCTGCCCGCTTCACCAAGGCACACACCTAAGCCAAGGGCTTACTGCTTCACTTTTTTCTCCAGCATCTTATTTTCTGTATATACCTTAACCTTCCTGTATATCTGAATTATAAGATCATTTTTAGGCAGGCTTCCATAAATTTTTTCAAGATATCTTTTCTGCAACAGAACTTCAAATGAGGGTTTAAAATTCAAGTCATATACCCATGAAAGCTGTAAAATTTTAAGATCTACCTCACTCTTTACCTTACTCTTTGATACCAGCTTCTCTGACATAATATCCCTGGCAACCTCGGGTGAAACGTAATTTCCCTTAGGCAATTCCCATGTAAGAGTATGATTTGGATCTTTTGAAGTATCAGCATAATAGTCAGTCAGCACTGTATATATATCCAGTTTATCAGCATCCCGCAAAATTTTTGCATGCAATAACTCTTTATCGCTCAATTTTTTAGGGATTTCAAACTTATTATGAATCTTTATGATCTTATAAATCATATCCTGCCATTCAGGTTCCAGATTACTTATCAATCCCTTCTCCTGCAAAACCTCCACAGCCAGGTCACCGTGATCTATTGAATTGTCATCATCAAAAGTGTTGTATTCCATAAATTGTCTAAACCGGCCGATATCATGATAAAGGGCGGCAATAAAAGCAATATTCTCATCAATGCTGTCAAGTTCGAGTGATTTAGACAGATTAATGGCATTTTGGGCAACACGAATTGAATGTTCCTGTTTGATTTGAAAATTCGTTTTTTGAATTTCCGTCAAATCTGAAAAGGAATTCACATATGATTCAAACAACTCAATTGCTGATTTCTGCAAAATATCCATATAATTTCCCGTTTAATTAAAGGCAAAAATATTAATTGTTATTATGGCCGTGCTATAAAGTAAGAATAAATTATCAACAAAATATAAATTTCATAAACCCGGATCAATATAAAAGTTCTGTTTATTGAAAAACAACGATACCGATTAAACTAACAATACCGAATTTTATTACTTTTGTCGAACGAAAAAAAGGCCCCATAGTTTAATGGATAGAATATCAGATTCCGGTTCTGACGATCTGGGTTCGATTCCCGGTGGGGTCACAAAAATCACCAACTCCGCATCAATAAAAAGATTGCGGAGTTTTTTTACTTACTCCCAAAAGGAATAATAATAAAAATGTATTCTTTAGAACCAACGCCTTTAGAGGTATGTAAAGCATTAGCTGAAAAACATAAATTGTTGCGCAAAAAACTTCATCTTTCACAGAAAGAAATGGCCGAACGATCAGGCGTTTCGTTAGGTAGTCTGAAACGTTTTGAAAATACAATTATCTATAAACAACATTGAAAAGTCTAATTGATCAATAAATTTTAAACCTCTTACAAACTCCCCTCTCCTATAGCATACAACGGAATGTTTGTCATCCATTCTTCTTCTTTATAATTAGTGAATGATGTTCTGACAGCCTTTACCGGCCTGAACTTCTCACAGAATAATCTGAAACTTTTAGCCCTTAAGTTCTCAACTGATTTTACTTCAATTGGAATAACTTTCCCTTCTTCCCGGATGACAAAATCAACCTCGTAGATACTCCGTTCATTAGTCCAGTAACCGATATACCTATCGCTCTTCAATCGTAGTTGTTGCATTACATACTGTTCGGTGAGGGCACCTTTAAACTCCGTAAAAATTTCATTGCCTTTGATTATTGTCCTTACATCTAAGCCAGCCATGGCCCCAAGCAAACCGACATCATGCAGGAATAACTTGAACACAGAAATTTCCTGGTATACAGCCAGCGGGATTCCCGGCCTCGACACCCGGTGGCTTTTTAGAAGTAAACCGCAATCCACGAGCCACTGGATTGCCAACTCAAAATCTTTGGCACGGGCACCTTCCCTTAAAACCCCGTACACGAATTTTTTATTCTCTTTGGCAAGTTGTGAGGGAATGCTTTGCCAAACCATCCTGATACGTGGGACGGTCTCATTGGGTGCATGTTTTGAGAAATCACCTTCATACGAAGTTAGTATCCTGCGGACCAATCGTAATGATTCGTTCAATGTCAAAGTCAGCAGAGAAAATATTTTGCAATGCCGGGGTTTCTTCAAAATTCACGTAAACAAAATTGGTATACGAGGTACGGCCAAATTCCTGTAAAAGCCATGTCTTCCCCACCTGCCGGGCACCTTTAACAATAAGGGGCTTACGGAATTTGTCTTCTTTCCACTTTTTTAAGCTGACAATCGATTCCCTGTACATATATTTATCCATTTAAATTTGTTGTAAACAATACATTTTTATCAAGATAAAATTGGAATATCTTTCTCTTCAACCAGTTTTCTTCATTAAAAAAGCCAACTATACTGTCAAATATTCGCCGGCGATCTATAGTAATAAGATTATTATTAAAGAAAATTTTTGTTTTATTTCTAAAATGCACTAATTTTAATGCAAAATAGAAATAGATAAGCTGGAAAACAGATTATATAAGCTTATGAATTATCTGGAATTTAAAAACAGGATGTTTGATTTAGGGTGCTTTAATACCCACCAGGTTTACGCGTGGAAGCCGGATTTCGACAGAAACAATTTTGTCCGTTGGGTCAAGAAGGGTCTTTTGCTCCGGTTACGAAAGGGGTATTATTCATTCCCTGATTATAAAAGCAAGCCTGACTTTGCCATGTTATTTGCAAACCGCATTTATCGCCCTTCTTACATTAGTTTACATACTGCCCTGGCATTTTATGGGATTATTCCCGAAGCAGTTGTACAGATCACAAGTGTTACCTCGCTGAAAACAGCAAGTTTCCAAAATGAATTTGGTGAGTATGAATACAAAAGTGTCAGGGAGGAATTAATGTTTGGATACGATATCAAACCAATTGTTAATGGACAGTCACTAAAAATTGCCCGGCCTGAAAAGGCTTTGCTGGACTTGCTGTATCTTTATCCGTTTTACAATAGTGAAAAAGAAATGGAAGATTTAAGGTTTGACGGGAAATTTTTGTCGGATGAACTCGATCTCAAGCTATTGGAAGACTATTTATTGAAATTTAAAAATAAAGCTCTCCGAAAAAGAGTGAAATTATTAAAAAGCACTTATAACTTATGATACAACTGGATTTGATAAAAAACTTCTTCCCTGTAGAAATAAGAGAAAACGCCTCATTTAAAAAATATATGTTGAAAGAATACATTCAACTGTTAGTTCTTGATTTTCTTTCCACAACTCCATTTATTAGAAAGATAGCTTTAATAGGGGGTACAAATCTGCGGCTGGTTAAACGGATTGACCGGTTTTCCGAAGGTCTGGATTTTGATTGCAAAGAATTCTTAAAAGAAGAATTCATGGATATGACAAACACTGTTATCAGCTTCTTAAAGCGAAATGGGTTCCGGATTGAAGCCCGCGATCGTGAAAATAAAAATTTGACTGTCTTTCGCAGAAGTATCTATTTCCCCGAATTGCTTTATGAATTAGGCCTTTCCGGACATAAAGAGGAACGATTCCTAATTAAAATTGAATGTGAGGATCAGCGAGTGAACTACAAACCGGTATTAGTCAATATCAAGGGATGCGGTTTGTATTTCCCGTTTCCTGTTCCTCATGATCGTGTATTATGCTCAATGAAAATATCTGCAATGCTTTCCAGGCAGAAAGGAAGGGATTTCTATGACACTATGTTTTTGCTGGCTCAAATTCAACCCGATTATTTTTTTCTTGGTGAAAAACTAAATATTCATAATCCGGATGAATTAAAAACAATGGTGTTCAAAACTTTAGAAACAATCAATTTAGACAGAAAAAAGAGAGACTTTGAACACTTGTTGTTCAACAAACGAAGCAGCGAACGCATACTCTACGCTGGAGAATTTTTTCAGGAGCTAAATTGAAGCATATACGGCGGGTTTTTTAAATAGGTTTTTTCATATTCAAAAATAAAAAGCATTTACAACCACAATCTTATTAAAATAAACAGCCACAATAAGAGCAAAAAATATTAATATTGCAGCTTACAATGCGTGCAGGCCGGAAAATTTGGCGCAGGTCGGCGTCGGACTGTGGGTGTAAGCATTAAATTTTCCTGATTCTTTTATTACTTTTCTCATCAGGGAGAAAAGTAATAATCAAAAAAAAAAAATGAAATACGACTATCTTATAATCGGTGCAGGCATTATAGGCCTGTCAATTGCCAGGGAACTAAACAAGCAATTCCCTGAAGCAAAAATAAAAATCCTTGAGAAAGAACCTGACACAGGGCATCACAGCAGCGGCCGGAACAGTGGTGTATTACATGCCGGATTTTACTACACCGCCGATTCATTAAAGGCCAGGTTTACGAAGGACGGCAATAAAGAGCTGACTGAGTATTGTCTCCGGAACAACCTGAAAATTAACAGGTGTGGCAAGCTTGTAATTGCTCAGGATGAAAACGAATTAAAGACTCTTTATGAGCTTGAAACACGTGGAAAGGCCAATAAGGTTGATGTCAGCCTTATAGATTCAGAGGAAGCAAAAAAGATAGACCCCAATGTGGTAACTTATAAAAAAGCTCTCTATTCACCCACAACATCGACTGTGGATCCTGTGGAATTATGCAGGTTCATCAGGAAGGAGTTGGAGGACAAGGGGATTGACATGTCGTTTGGGGAAGCATACGGAAAAAGGATCGGCGGTAACAGGATTATCACATCGAAAGGAAACGAGATTGAAGCCGTAAAACTAATTAATACAGCCGGACTGTATGCAGATAAAATCGCCCGGGAATTCGGGTTTTCAAAAGATTATGAAATAATCCCTTTTAAAGGGCTATACCTTAAATACACAAATAACGACATGCCGGTCAGGGTGAATATTTACCCGGTTCCTAATCTTAAAAACCCATTTCTGGGGGTTCATTATACGATAACAGTGGATAACCATATAAAGATAGGGCCTACCTCGATGCCTGCATTCTGGAGAGAGAACTATAGTGGATTTGACAATTTCAAACTTGCTGAATTCATTAAGATCATTCTTTGGGAAGCAAGGCTGTTTCTGACTAACGCGTTTGGCTTCAGGGATCTTGCTATCGAAGAGGTAAAAAAATACGGGAGAAAATACTTCATCGGACTGGCCACCCGTATGGTTGAAAAAATTGACGAGGGTGGATTCAGGCAATGGACCACACCAGGAATCAGGGCCCAGCTTATCAATATCCATACGAAGGAACTAGTTCAGGATTTCGTAGTTGAAGGTGATGGAGGTTCAATTCATGTACTGAATGCTGTCTCCCCGGCCTTTACAAGCAGCTTCCCATTCTCAAGGTGGGTCGTGGAAAATTTTATAGTGAAATAATATTAATGAGGAATATCAAACTAAATATAAAACTGATCATTTGCGTTGCCGTTGGTGTTATTTTATGGTTTTCTTCAGGTTTCACTGATGCCCCGGAAAAGGGTTGGCATATCTTCTCCATTCTTACTGCTGTAGTTTTAAGCCTGATCTTAAAACCTTATCCAACCGGGATAATGGTAATTTCAGGACTGATAATTCTTTCCCTCACAAATACGGTATCCATCAATGAAGCACTTTCCGGATATGGAGAATCAACAGTATGGCTTGTAGTAGCAGCCTTTATGGTAGCAAGTTCAGTTATCAATACAGGCCTGGGCAAAAGAATAGCCTACAAGCTGGTGGCATTATTTGGAAGAACTACCATAAGCCTGGCCTATTCAATCTGTTTCACAGAGCTTATTCTCGGCCCTGTGGTGCCTTCCAATACTGCACGTGGAGGCGGAGTGATTGGGCCTGTTGTTAATTCATTGTCTGACACTCTCGGGTCAACACCGGATAAGGAGCCGGAAAGGGCAGGCCGTTATCTGACGCTGGTAGGGGCTCATGCCAACCTGATAAGCTCTGCCATGTTTCTTACAGGAATGGCTGCAAATCCCCTGATGGCAGAGTTTGTGGAAACTATTTACAAAATTGAGTTCGGATGGGAAACATGGGCACTGGGAGCGATAGTGCCAGGCCTTGTCGGACTCATGCTTCTGCCTTTGGTATTATACAAAATTGCAAAACCTACACTCGACAATCCGGGTAATTCTGCTAAAGACAAAAAAATAGAACTTCAGGGGCTGGATCCTGTCATGAGCAGACAGGAAAAAGTATTGTCTTTTGTCTTAATCATGATGTTATTATTATGGAGCACTCACAGTCTGCACGGCATAGACACCACTGTAGTAGCATGGGTTGGCGTATCCGCATTAGTATTTTTTAAAGTTCAGAAATGGCATGAGCTGGCAGGAAACGATAAGGCATGGGATGCCCTCATATGGCTGGGAGGACTGATTACCATTGCCAAACTTTTGACTACCTACGGCTTTATTGACTGGTTCGTTCTTAATGTCAGGGGATGGGTTACAGGATATAACGGAGTATATATCCTGCTGCTGCTTCTGGTAATATATTTCTACTCGATGTATATGTTCTCCTCATTATCCGCCCACCTCACGGCAATGGCACCAACATTTCTGGCCCTCACAGCAATATCATTCGGCCACCCACTCGTTGCCGGGGCTATATTTGCCTATTTCTCACTCCTGTGTGGCTGCCTTACCCCATACTCTACAGGACCATTTATCATATATTTCGGATATGGGTATGTACAATCATCAAAATGGTTTTCAACAGGGTTTATTTTGTCTCTTTTCCACATTGTGGTATGGCTGGGGGTCGGCATGGCCTGGTGGAAAATCCTGAACTGGTGGTGATCAATGATCCCTGATCAATATTTACCCGACAAAAGCTGGTCAAAATAATCTATCGTCTTTTTCAATCCGTCGCGGAGGTTGACCACAGGCTCCCATCCGTCAAGCTTTTCACGTGCAAGGGAAATATCAGGCTGCCTCTGGCAAGGATCATCTTCGGGAAGGGGAAGATAGGTAATGCCGGATTTTGAGCCAGTGAGGTCAATGATCTCTTTTGCAAGGCTGATCATCGTAAACTCACCCGGATTGCCAATATTAACAGGCCCGGTAAAATCCTCTTCGGTATTCATCATCCGCACCATCCCATCTGTCAAATCACTAACATACTGAAAACTCCTTGTTTGTTTTCCATTACCAAAAATGGTAATATCGTCATTTTTCAACGCCTGAATAATAAAATTTGAAACTACCCTGCCATCATCTGGTTCCATCTTAGGGCCATAGGTGTTAAAAATCCTGACTATCTTGATCTTTACACCATTCTGCTTGTGATAATTAACAAACAGGGATTCGGCACAGCGTTTACCCTCATCATAGCATGACCTGATACCAATAGGGTTAACATGCCCCCAGTACTTTTCAGTTTGCGGATGCTCCTCCGGATCACCGTACACCTCACTTGTTGAGGCCTGAAGTATCTTTGCCTTTATTCTTTTTGCCAGGCCAAGCATGTTAATAGCCCCCATCACTGACGTCTTTATCGTTTTGATAGGATTAAGCTGGTAATGAATGGGAGAAGCAGGACATGCCAGGTTATATATCTCGTCTACTTCAATATAATAAGGCATGGTAACATCATGCCTTACCAATTCAAAATAAGGATGGTCAAGAAGATGAATTATTTTTTGCTTTTTCCCGGTGAAAAAATTATCCAGACATATCACTTCATTTCCTTGATTTAATAAGTATTCACAAAGGTGGGACCCAACAAATCCGGACCCGCCGGTTACTAATATTCGCTTCATATATAGTAAACTATTATTTTATTTTATTACCATGTACAATTAAAATAAACATTACCTGTTTGTTAATCAAAAGTACCAATTTTTTATAAGTCTGTATTATGATTACAAAAACAAAACCGGTTCAGTCATAAAATATACATATTTATAGTTAATTTTGAGTGTTTTATTGTTTGAATGTTTCATTGTTTGAGAGTTAGTGCTTGCAGCTTGAAGCTTGTAGCTAATCAATGCTTGCGTGAATGAAGGTGCAGGTGTTATATAAGTAAGATGTGAATTTGAATTACGATATCTACAGCAGTTCACACAAGGTGATGTTAATTTATGACAAGTTATTTACGAATGGAAAGGCCTTTTGAGATAAAAAGTGTATTTAGCCTGGATAAAATAAAAAAAGACCGGAGGCTGATAACTTTTTCCATATGCCTTATTATAGCTACAGCATTGTGGTTTCTTAATGCTTTAAGCAAAGATTATACAACTAATTTATCATACCCGGTTAAATACATAAATCCGCCAAAAAACCGTTTCCTGGCCAACAATCCTCCGTCAGAATTTAATGTAAAAATTGAGGCTCATGGATTTACACTGCTAAGGCACAAGATGGCATTTTCTTTTTCACCTATTCTGATAAACCTGACCACTGTTAAACAAAACATGGAAGAAAACAGCAATAGCAAGTCTTTTGCTGTTCTCACTGAGAACTTAATTGACCAGATATCAGGACAGGTAAGTAAAGAGATTAAGATATTGGATATAAGTCCGCAGGTTATCACCTTAGTTCTCGACAGCTTAAAAACGAAAACCGTAAAAGTTCTGCCTGTTGTGGAGATTGATCTGATGCCACAGTTCTTTATGACCGATTCGGTCATTCTTGACCCTTCGGAAATAGATATTGAGGGCCCGGCAGCTACACTTGACACCATCCTATTGTTATACACCGAACCACAGTCATTTGACGAGGTTAATACAAGCATTCAACAGATTGTTCGCGTTGTTAGTCCTGAGAACACAAAATTATTAAAGGATAAGGTGACAATGTTTATACAAGTGGCTAAATTCACAGAGAAGGAGGTAAAGGTACCTGTTAAAGCTCTTAATATACCTGAAGGTTACCGCATAAGACTGTTCCCGTCAGAGGTGAAGATATCCTTTCTCGTTAACCTCCGTGATTATGAAACTATTACAAATGATCACTTTGAAGCTTTTGTCGACTATAGTTCAAACAACAACGGTAAAGAGACACTGGAAGTAAGTTTGCAGTCTGAACCTGACGGAATTAAAAATGTGCGGATCATTCCGGAAAAGGTGGAATACTTATTGGAGAAATACTGATCTGATAACATTTAAGTTAACACTGTTAATGACATTTTTATAAAGCGAAGAAGCTAAAGGTTAATAAAGCCACATTGAAATAGTGGGCAATAGATTTTAGATTCGCCAAAGAAAAAATGCGGAAAAAATAATTTTTGGTAATTTTTTTTTCATCGGTGGTATTTTTTGTTCCGGTTTAATTCGGGATTAGGATTTAAGGGGTAAAATCCTTTTAAATAAAGTTAAACCATTGAAAATATGTCTGTAACAATAGGAGTAACAGGAGGTATCGGAAGCGGAAAAACGACGGTATGCAAAGTTTTCAGGCTACTGGGTATTCCTGTTTTCGAAGCTGATGTAATTGCAAAAGAGATAATTAACACCAACGAAAATCTGAGGGGGCGGATATCACAGCTCTTTGGTAGTGATGTCTATAACAGTGATGGTTTTATTAAGAGGAAAAAACTTGCTGATATTGTATTCAGGGATGAGAGAAAGCTTAATCAGCTAAACGGCCTTGTACATCCCGCCGTTCGTGATGAATTTCTCTTGTGGTCTGAGCAGAAAAAAAATTATCCTTATGTTGTTTTGGAAGCTGCAATTCTGTTTGAGAGCGGGTTTGACAGTCTGACAGATTATACTATATTAGTAACTGCTCCGGAGGATGAGCGTTTAAAAAGGGTAGTATTAAGAGATGGCAGTAGTACAGCAGAAGTGAAAGAGAGGATGGACAGGCAGTTTCCGGAAAGAAAAAAACAGGAACTGGCAGATATTGTATTACAAAATGACAACAGGCATCTGATAATTCCTGATATAATTAAAATTGACAAAAAACTGAGAGAGAATGGGAAAATTTGGTAAATGGATAGGCGGAGGATTAGGCTGGGCTGTGGGAGGCCCTATTGGGGCAATATTCGGATTTGTATTAGGTTCAATATTCGATGGCAGTGCAGAAGATACGGAAGGGAGGCCACGGGTAGGTTACTCAGGTCAGACAACAGCAGGTGGATATGTAATGAGCCTACTGGTGTTGATTGCTGCAGTAATGAAAGTTGATGGTAAAGTATTAAAGTCGGAGTTGAACTATGTAAAACAATTCATGGTTAATAATTTCGGAGAGTCTTCTGCCCATGACGCAATAATGATGCTACGCGACTTGTTACAGCAGAATATACCTGTCAGTGAGGTTTGCCGGCAGATAAAACAAAATATGAATTACTCTGCCCGTCTGCAATTAGTTCATTTCTTATTTGGCATTGCCCTTGCTGATAGTCAGATAAGCATTGCTGAACAACAGCTTATAGAGCGTATCAGCAAGGAAATGGGAATAGGGGTACCAGACTTTGAATCAATCAGGGCGATGTTCGTTAAAGACATCAACTCTGACTACAAGATACTTGAAATTGATCATTCTGCTTCAAACGAAGAACTAAAGAAAGCCTATCGCCGGATGGCCATGAAATATCACCCCGATAAAGTGAGCCATCTGGGTGAAGACATTCAAAAGGCCGCTAAAGATAAGTTTCAAAAAGTCAATCAGGCATATAACAATATCAAAAAAGATCGTAATATTCCCTGATCTTATAATCTTATATACTATCAGGCGCTTTTAGCTCCACTTCTGGGGCATCCTTCATGATATTCCTTTATTATCTCCCTTACCTGTGAGGGGGCCACTCTTCCATAGACCTTTTCACCCACCATCACAACCGGTGCAAGACCACAGGCTCCCACACAGCGCAGGCAGTTAAGTGAAAATTTTCCGTCGCCCGTCGACTCACCAACCTCTACCTTCAACTGCCTTTTGAATTCGCTCAGAACCTGTTCTGCACCCCTTACATAACAGGCAGTCCCCATACATATGGATATAGGAAACTCACCCTTGGGGATCATACTAAAGAAACTGTAGAAGGTTACTACTCCGTAAACCTTTGCTACCGAAGTTTTTAGTTCTCTGGCAATAACCTCCTGAACCTCAGCCGGAAGATAACCTAATTTTTTCTGAACCTTATGAAGCACATTAATTAATTCACCCTCCTGGTAATTAAATTCAGCACAAACATCTTTAATTTGCTGAACTGTATTTTCCGAAAGTTTTATTTTTGGCATAACTCAGTGAATTTTAAAATTTATCATCATACAACCACACACCTTAAATATTAGCTGCAAGCCGCAAGCTTATCTAACCCTCAAACAATAAACAATGAAACAATCAAACAATAAAACAATCAAACATTCAAACCCTCCTACGTTCTGTCAAAATACTCAGTATGCAGCAGCTTATGAGCTTTTTCACTCATTGGCTTGCCCAGATATTCCTCATAAAGTTTAATGATATATGGATTCTCATGTGATTTACGAATTGTTTTATTACTATCTTCCCTATATATAGCCATTTGGCGTTTTTTAAGGATATCTGCATTGCCGTGATGGTATGGTTGTCCACCACCGCCGATACATCCTCCCGGGCAGCTCATGATCTCTATTGCGTGGAATTCGCTTTCTCCTGCTTCAACTTTTTCCAGCAGTTTACGTGCATTTCCAAGTCCGTGGGCTATTCCGATATTAAGTGGCAATCCGTTAAAATCGATAGTTGCATGTCTGATACCTTCCATACCGCGGAGTTCATTAAAGTCGATCCTTGGCAGGGGTTTCTTAGTATAAAGTTCGTATGCTGTCCTGACAGCAGCCTCAATAACACCTCCTGTAGTTCCGAAAATAACACCGGCACCTGAGGATTCTCCCAGAGGAAGGTCAAATTTTTCATCAGGAAGTTTGGCAAAGTTAATATTTGCCAGTTTAATAAGAGATGCAAGCTCACGTGTAGTAATTGCATAATCTACATCCGGGTTCCCGTTGACCTTAAACTCATCTCGTCCGCACTCATATTTTTTGGCCACACATGGCATAATGGAAACCACTACTAAATCTTCACGTTTAATATTCATTTTCTCTGCGAAGTATGATTTTGCAATACTTCCGAACATCTGTTGGGGAGATCGTGCAGTAGACGGGATATCCATCAATTGCGGGAACTGGTGTTCAAAAAACTTCACCCATGCAGGACAGCACGAGGTAAGAATTGGCAGCTTCACATTTTTATCGCCTTCAATGAATTTTGACAATCTGTTCAATAACTCTGTACCCTCTTCCATTATAGTAAGATCGGCTGCAAAGTCGGTATCAAAAACATAATCAAAGCCTAGTCGTCTGAGTGCAGCAACAAGTTTTCCTGTAACGAGTGTTCCCGGTTCCAGTCCAAACTCCTCGCCCAAAGCAGCACGAACGGCAGGCGCTGTCTGAACGATAACTGTTTTTGACGGGTCTGAAAGTGCTTTTACAACAAGTCCTGTATGATCGACCTCGGTCAGTGCCCCTGTCGGACAAACAGCAACACATTGTCCGCAATATGTACAGACAGAATGATCAAGGTTCATTTCAAAAGCAGGGGCTACAACTGCGTTAAACCCTCTGTTAATAGCTGAAAGAACGCCTACAGTCTGAACTTCATTACACATCATTTCACAACGGCGGCACATAATACATTTATCAACATCACGTATTATGGCGGGTGATGTATCTTCACGGTATGTTGACTTTTCGCCCTGATAATGGATCTCTCTGATACCAAGCTGATGAGCCATGGTCTGCAGGTCACATTTCCCTGATTTCGGGCAAATAAGGCAATCAGAAGGATGGTCAGAAAGTATCAATTCCATAACAGTCCTTCTTGCATTAATAGCTCTTATAGAATGAGAGTTAACCACCATTCCTTCATTTACTTCCGTACAACATGCCGGGGCCAGGTTTCTGCGTCCCTCAACTTCAACAACACATATCCGGCAACCTCCCGGCCTGTTCTCAATATTAAGGTCATCAAGTTTCATATGGCACAGGGTAGGAATATGAATTCCTATCCCTGATGCTGCTTCCAATATGGTAGTGCCTTTCTTTACAACTACCGTTTTATTATCTATAGTTAACTGAACTGTATCCATTATTTATATTTTCTTAATTATGAAAGTGTAATAGCGTTAAACTTACATTTTTCGTAACATACACCACATTTAATACATAACGACTGGTCTATATAATGAGGCTGGCGTCTTTCTCCGGAGATTGCACCCACGGGGCAATTTCTGAAGCACAATGTACAACCGGTACACAGGTCTTCAACTATTTCATATTTCAAGAGAGCCTTACATTGTCCGGCAGGACATTTTCCATCATTAACGTGAGCCAGGTATTCATCCTTGAAATTTGCTATTGTAGATAAGACAGGATTAGGGGATGTCTGGCCCAGGCCGCAGAGAGAGGTGTCTTTAATAACATGACTAAGCAATTCCAACCGGTTAATATCGTCAGGCTCACCTTTTCCGGTTGTGATTTTTTCGAGTATCTCGTGCAATCTTTTGTTACCGATGCGGCAGGGGGTACATTTGCCGCATGACTCCTCAAGTGTGAACTCGAGATAAAATTTGGCAATAGCGACCATACAGTCGTCTTCATCCATTACTATCATACCTCCTGATCCCATCATTGACCCTGCACTGATAAGGTTATCATAGTCTATAGGGGTATCAAGGAAATCTTTAGTCAGACATCCGCCTGAAGGCCCGCCGGTCTGAACAGCCTTAAACTCTTTTCCTCCTCTTATGCCACCACCGATTTCATAAATCACTTCACGAAGGGTAGTTCCCATAGGAACTTCAATAAGCCCGACATTGTTGATCTTACCTGCAAGGGCAAATACTTTGGTACCTTTAGACTTCTCAGTTCCTATCGAACTGAACCATGCAGCCCCTTTATTTATGATAACAGGCACATTGGCAAATGTCTCTACATTATTTACATTGGTAGGTTTACCAAGATATCCTGACACAGATGGGAATGGTGGCTTAAAAGTAGGTTCGCCCCTCAGACCTTCCATTGAATGTATAAGTGCTGTTTCTTCACCGCAGACAAAAGCACCTGCCCCGTATCTGATATCAATATCAAAATTGAAGCCTGTTCCAAATAAATTTTTCCCCAGTAAGTTGTATTCCCGGGCCTGCTGAAGGGCTGTCTGAAGCCTTTCAATTGCCAGGGGATACTCAGCCCTTATATATACTAAACCCTTATCTGCCCCTATACAGTAACCACAAATAGCCATTGCTTCTATTACGGAATGTGGATCGCCCTCCAGGATTGACCTGTCCATGAATGCGCCGGGATCACCCTCGTCAGCATTACAAACAACATATTTTTGATCTGCTTCAGACTTCCTGGTAATTTCCCATTTAAGTCCTGTAGGAAAACCACCACCACCCCGGCCTCGTAATCCTGAATCTTTAATCTCCTTTATGGCCTCCTCCGGAGTAAGTTCAACAAGGCATTTCCCTAAAGCCATATATCCGTCGCGGGAAATGTAATCATCAATATTTTCGGGATTTATATACCCGCAATTACGCAAAGCTATGCGTAACTGTTTTTTATTATCCTTCATAACTGGCTAATTGAAATTTATTAATCATCAATAGTTTGAAAGTTCAAAGGGATAATTCCTTCTACAGGCTCACCCCGCTTTATATATACATCAATTATCTCCAAAGCTTTAGCCTTATCGACATATCCAAAGACCACAGGTTCTTTTCCCGGAAGAGTGACCTCTATTACGGGTTCAGCATAACAATATCCTAAACAGCCGGTTTTTGTAACCACTGCATCTATTGCCTGCTGCTCTAATTCATCGACCAGAAACTTCATTGTTTCCCTGGCTCCTGAAGCAATACCACAGGTGGCCATACCAACCTTGATCTGGATCAAATGCTCGGGATAATCAATACTTGACTTCAGGTTATTCTTTGATTGTACCTCATCTTTGATCTTATGAAGGTCGGCAAGAGATTTTATTCTTGTCATAGTAAATCAGTTATTTA
The DNA here is from genome assembly GCA_964545315.1 of uncultured Prolixibacteraceae bacterium. GTDB lineage: Bacteria > Bacteroidota > Bacteroidia > Bacteroidales > Prolixibacteraceae > JAAYJR01. The sequence continues at coordinate 88,941 of CAZJGI010000004.1, read as the reverse complement.
TATGCGTTATTTTTATTACTTTTAAAGTCCTGCAAATTTCGCCAATTTGTCCCAATAAATAAAAACTAAATGACAAATAAGAGACCATTTATTTTGTAAAACATACTGTTTTGAAACATCTTTTTAAAACTATACTCATATTTTTGGTGAAGTCCATTTCCAAATTATTTACATGTAATTATATTTAATAATGATATACGATAAACAATTCTTTCTTCCTGACAATATTGATGACCCTGAATTCTATCAAAAAATCATTGATGCCCTTCCTATTCCAATATTTTACAGGGATTTAGATGGAATTTACAGGATGTGCAACAAAGCACATGAAGAGTTTACCACCAAACCGCGGACTCAAATAATAGGTAAATCAGTTTTTGAGATCCACACTAAACAGATGGCGGAAATATACTCTCAAAAAGACAAAGAACTTATCGCCAATCCCGACATCCAAGTCTATGAAACCCAGGTTACACATACTGACGGAACCAAAGTCGATGTCATTATGAATAAAGCTGTCATTCGAAATAATCAGTCTGAAATAGTAGGAATTGTCGGATCAATCAACGACGTTACAAAGTTAAAAAAAACTGAGAAACGACTTGAAACGGCTAAACAATCAATGGAAATTTCATCATATATGATGCATAAAATTAATGTTGGCATCATAATGATGGACCAAAATGAAAAAGTTATAGACTCGAATGAAGCATTTGCCAAACTCATGGGAGAAGAGACCGTGGAATTATACGAAACTATACCAGGATTAAAAGGAGCGGATGTTAAAGTACTGGTCCCTGAAATCATTTTCAAAATGTTATCCAGTATTATGCAATCAGGTGAAGATACCCTGGAACGGGACATTTCATACCATGACAGATTGCTTCATATTTCAGTTGTTACACTGTATAAACAGAAGGTTGTAGGAGCTGTTATCCGCGACATGTCAGCGCCCCTTCTTGTGCGGGATGAAATTATTCACCGGGCCCAGCGCATTAAGGAACAAAACATTACAACGGTTCAGAAAATTGCTTATTTGCTTGGTGAAAATGCAGCAGAAACGGAAGAGCTTCTAAATTCAATAATTGAATCATACAGATATGGTAATGACAAATAATCCCAAGTACCACGTTGAAATCGATGTGCAGCAACGAAAGCCAAAAGGAGAGATAGCTTGCGGTGATACATTCCAGTCAGACATCTTTAAAGAAGAAGGACGGACCATCCTGGTGTTAAGCGATGGTATAGGCCATGGGATAAAAGCCAGCGTGCTGTCAACACTGACCGCCACAATGGCTTTGAAATATGCCAGGTTTCATACAAAACCTGAAATATTTGCAAGAATAATAATGGAAGCATTACCAAAAAGCAGCGACGGGAGAGAGAGTTACGCAACTTTTACAATTATTGAGATTGAGTCGGACGGGCATCTGAGAATAATTAACTATGATAATCCTCCTGTTCTGATCATTATCAGAAATAAAGAAGTTTATAAACCTAAAGAATATGAACTTGAAGTAAGGGGATCTCAGCATGTCGGGAAACTGCTCAGGTGTACAGAATTTATATCTCACAAAGAAGACAGGCTGGTATTTCTGACTGATGGCGTTGTACAATCAGGCCTGGGCAGCAAAAGGTACCCTATGGGCTGGGGCATGGAGAATGTTATCAAATTTACTCTCAACCAGGTAAACAAAATGCCTGATATTTCAGCTTCAAGGCTGGCTAAAAAGATCATTAACCAGGCTATCATGAATGATGACTTCGAGCTGAAAGACGATACATCATGCGGGGTTATCTATTTCAGGGAACCCCGTAGGATGATGCTTATAACAGGCCCGCCATTTTATAAAATAAAGGACTTTAATTTCGTAGGCCGCATTAAAAATTTTAAAGGAAAAAAAATAATTTGCGGCGGGACAACGGCTGAGATCATAGCAAGGGAACTAGACACAAAAGTTGAGATACATCATGGTGCAAAAATACCCGGTGCTCTTCCTCCCGCTGCTGAAATGGAAGGCTTCGAACTGGTTACGGAGGGTATCCTTACACTTGGAAAAGTGGAAGAGATACTGGAAAATTACAGCAGTGATACCAGGCTCCAGGACAGCCCTCCGGAAAAAGTCGTTAAGCTTCTGTTAAAACACGACAGCATAGAAATAATTGTTGGAACACGGATCAACTGGGCACACCAGGACCCGGAACAACCAATGGAACTGGAACTTAGAAAATTTGTCGTTAAACGTATTGTAAAAATACTGGTTAACAGGTTCTTCAAACATGTAACAATCGAATACCTGTAATAATTCCACAGCAGGAAATACTGTCAGACCATGGGATATTTCTTAAAAACCGATTCTGACTGCATCAGGATGTCAACATATTGCGCCCTCTTATAAACATACGGGTCTTTAAGGCTCTTCCGCGAAAGCTTACCTCTGAAATCACCCAGGTTTTTGTAACCCTTCTTTTCCATCCATGTGTCGATCTCATCTATAATTTGTGTTATTACTGCTGGCTTATTCTTATATACAGTACTTACTAACTCTACAGCATCTGCACCTGCAAGTATTGACTTTACCACATCATCGGACGTATAAAGTCCCCTGTTAACACATATGCTGCCATGTATATTATCATAAAGAAGACCGGCAAAACGCAAAGGAACCATATAATCTTTCGGATGACTTAATTCCCAGGGATAATAAAATTTTTCATCCTCCGTATCTATATCCGGCTGAAAAAACCTGTTGAACAGAACGAAGCCATTAACACCCTCCTTGTCCATCTGTTTGATAAAATTAAGAGGATTACTGTAAAAGAGGCTTATTTTAACACTAATCGGGATATTGACCGCTTTCTTAACCTCTTTTATTATTTTTAACTGCTTCTCCTCTATCGCCTGGCCTGTCTGTTCATAAAAACCGGGAACAGAATAAAGGTTAAGCTCCAAACCGTCGACACCGGTATCTTCCAACTCTTTGGCATATTCAACCCATGTCGTATCATAAATGGCATTAAGACTTGCAAACACCGGCACATCAACCGACTTCTTAAGTTTTTGTACATTATAAAGATACTCTTTAGGACCTCCATGTTCCATATTTGGAAACAGACTTTGCATCTCTGCGTTGCGGTACTCATACTCTGTTAAATCTTCAGAAAGCTGAAGATCTTCCAATTGTATCTGCTCCTCAAAAAGAGATTTATATACAATCGCTCCGATTCCTGCATCCACCACTTGCTTTACAACCTCTGGTTTGAGGACTAAATTACATGCACCCAAAATAAGCGGGTTTTTAAGTTTTATACCCATGTAGGTAGTTGATAAATCTGCCATATTAATTGATTTTAGTATTTATTATCATTTATTTTAAGAAACTAAATATACAGATATTTTGTTCACAACAAAAACTATAAAATAAAATTTACTGCAATAAAGAAATTTTTAGGAATTAGTAAGGGGGGAATGGATATAGGTTCTGATCCTGATCCGTTCGTTAAAACGAACGGCAAAGGATAAGGCAATGAACTAATTGGCAGCATTGATAAGGCAATGAACTAATTTGGCTGCATTGATAAGAACCTTATCCTTTGCCGTCGGCTTCAGCCGACGGTTGACAATCAACGTGCACTGACTCTAATCTGAAGCAAACGGCACTAAAAAGTGAACCACCTGCCTGGAGGCAGGTGGTTCACAAACCAACAAAACACAATATTATTATAATAAGCTCAATGTAACGGTTAAACCGGCCATTACAACTGAAACCATAGTCATAAGTTTAATAAGAATATTCAATGACGGCCCTGATGTATCTTTGAACGGGTCACCCACTGTGTCGCCAACAACACCTGCTTTATGAGCCGCACCACCTTTACCACCGTATTGTCCTTTTTCGATGTATTTCTTTGCATTATCCCAGGCACCACCGGCATTATTCATGAACACAGCCAATGTAAAACCTGCTGTCAGTCCACCTGCAAGCAAACCAACCACACCGGCAACACCCATAGCTGCACCAACAACAACCGGAACTATAATAGCCACAAGTGAGGGCAAAAGCATCTCTTTCTGAGCGCCCTTTGTAGATATCTCCACACACTTGGCATATTCAGGAACTGCTTTCCCTTCCAGAATACCTTTTATATCACGGAACTGACGCCGTACTTCATCAACCATAGCACCGGCAGCACGTCCGACAGCTTTCATTGTCATCGCACTGAAAACAAATGCCATCATTGCACCAAGGAATAAACCTCCAAGGAACAATGGATTAAAAAGTGTTATATCATAGGCTGCCGAGAAATCCTTAACGGAAGCAGCGGAAATTTTTACAGCCTCCATACCCTCTTCAACAGTGGGCATTACATCATTGTAAAAGACATATGATCCTTTTGTAACAAAGCCCTCTCCTGTCTTGGCAATTTTATCGAACCACATACGCACCTCTTCCATATATGCTGAGATAAGCGCCATAGCGGTAAGTGCCGCAGAACCGATGGCAAATCCCTTACCTGTGGCAGCAGTTGTATTGCCAAGCATATCAAGGGCATCAGTACGTTCACGTACTTGAGGATCAAGTTCTGACATTTCTGCATTACCCCCTGCGTTATCTGCAATTGGCCCGAAAGCATCTGTTGCAAGGGTAATACCCAAAGTAGACAGCATACCTACTGCTGCAAAGCCAATTCCATAAACACCCATTGCAAAATGCTGTGCTCCGCCGGATGCCCAGAAAGCACCCATTATTCCCAGCACTATAGTAACTACAGGTATCCAGGTTGAGAACATACCAACTGCAAGACCGTCAATTATGGTTGTTGCCGGGCCCTGTAATGCCTGTTTGGCAATACCTCTGGTAGGTTTATATTCATCTGAAGTAAAGTACTCGGTTGCCTGTCCTATAATAACACCGGCAGCAAGACCGATAACAACTGCCCAGAAAACACCCCAGGTTACCCAGCCAACTAATGACAATCCTACCATAGCCAGCAGTATCAGTACAGAGCTTCCGCCTGTACCAAGAAGAAGTGCATTCAGCAAATTCTTTTGTGTTGCCGACTCTTTAGTACGTACCATAAATATACCGATGATAGAAAGAATTATTCCGATAGCTGCTACAATCATAGGTGCAAGAACTGCCTTGTATGCGTCGAGGCCTGAATCTCTTAATGCCAGCGCCGGAAGTGAAGCCCCCAGTGCAGCAGTTGCAAGTATAGAACCTGCGTATGATTCATAAAGGTCAGCGCCCATGCCAGCAACGTCGCCAACGTTATCTCCAACATTATCAGCAATGGTTGCCGGATTTCTCGGGTCATCCTCAGGAATGCCTGCTTCAACCTTACCAACCAGGTCAGCGCCGACATCAGCAGCTTTTGTATAAATACCACCACCTACACGTGCAAAGAGAGCCTGTGTTGACGCTCCCATTCCAAAAGTAAGCATGGTTACGGTTATCTCCACCAACTTAGCCCTGGTACCTGCTTCATTCAATATCCCGTTAACAACATACTCAGGATGAGGATGTACAAAATTAAGCCCTAAAAAATGTACTCCGTCAGCCATGTTTGATGGGGTATACACTAATTTGTCAAGGATTAAAAACCATGCTGCAATATCCAGCAGGGCAAATCCTACAACTACCAGACCCATCACAGCACCACTCCTGAAAGCAATTTGTAATCCTTTGTTTAGTGATTGTGAAGCACCATGCGCTGTACGTGCCGACGCATATGTGGCCGTTTTCATCCCTAAAAAACCACATAGACCGGAGAAGAAACCCCCGGTAATAAAGGCTACCGGAACGAAAGGATTCTGTACATTAAAATAAGCCATGATGGTCAGCAACACAAATAAAATGACAAATACCAAAGTTACTACTCTGTATTGCCTTCTTAAATAAGCCATCGCACCTTCACGAACATATTGCGCAATCTCTTTCATACGATCGGTGCCCTCTGAATTCTTCATCATTGATTTGAAGAAATAATATGCAAAACCAAGTGCCAAAACAGAGGCAAGAGGAACTAAAAAGAAAATGTTGCTCATAAGAAATTAATTTTTATGTAACAATAGTTACGGTTTAGATCTTAAAAATAAACTATGAACCAAATAGTTAATATTCATATCGGCTCAAATAATTATTGTGTAAATTTTCCAGTCGACAAAGATAATTTTTAAAATTTAAAGCAAAAGGTTATTAATAATTATTTAAAAAAGGTTTGAACATTTATTAATATTTAAATCAATTCTTAACAGATATATATGCCTTACGCTCTTTCCCGTTCATCAGAACAGAAAGCGGTTGATCGAATTCCACATGTTTCACAAAACCTGTATCCTGCAAAATTTTTTGTTTTTTTATTACTTCCATGTTAAGATGGGCATATCTGGCGTTATGGGGTACTGAAAAATAGCCCACATTCATAGAAGTCACATTATGAAAGAAATGTGATCCCAGAGAGGCATCCAGCGGAAAATCCGGTAATCCTGTTTCAACGATGATCCTTGCTTTTGAAATATGCGCCCACAATACAGGTATTCCCGTAAATGGATCACGTGAACCCCACCTGCCGGGGCCAATCAAAATATACTCTTTATTATGCAATTCAAAATAGCTGTTTATCTTGTTGATCTCTGTTGCCATCTGCCTGGTTTTTGTCTTATCAAACAGATCCGGGTCAACATATACAACATCCCTGATATAATCAATTTTACCGTTGCCCATACCCATTTCTGCATACATCATTGCACTGTCCCTGTCAATATTACCCAGGTCGATCTCTATCTGTTCTTCTACCCGGATCAATGGCTTGATCTGCAGAAGATATAAAGTAGGAAATCCATTTGATGCAGGGTCTGTTTCGACAGCATACTCAATCTCTACAGGTGACCCCAATGCCTCCCTGAAAAGTTTAAGCAACAGATGAAGAGTATCGGCAAGAGGAAGATAATTATATTTGAGAATATTGGCAAAGTCAACTATCCTGGGGCCATCATTAAACATACCCGGGACAAGTTCATCATTTTCAACTAAATAAGTAGAGACTGAATGATCAAGCGTCCCGTCATATTCAGCCTCACCGATACTATATCTTTTGATAGCTGCATCTTCACCCCCTGCGACAAGGTCAACGTCAGGCTCGGAAAGATCCAGAGCGTAAAAATTCTTCTGTGAATCTCTAATCTGGTCACGGATAGATGCAGCATTAATACCGGGGTATCTGGGACAAAAACGAAATGAATTTTCACCTCCCACTACATACATTCCCAGCCCCACTGCAGCAACAGAAAAACCATCTTCCGGTTTCATATATGAAATCGGATAGTAATTATATGACTGGGCAACCCCTGAGATAGCCGGGTAATATCTGTTATTATGTTCCTTCCCCACCAGCTCCTGTATTATCACTGCCATCTCCTCCTCTTCAATCTTATAATAAATGGCATCAAAATAGGCTTTTGCTGATTGGGTAAAAACACTTGCATATACCAGCTTAACTGCCGTAACCAGTTGATTATACCTCACAGTTGTGTCAGGATGGTTATTGGGAATTATATATGTTGCGTATACACCTGAAAAAGGCTGTAGTAATGAATCTTCAAACATACCTGAAGACCTTACTGCCAATGGTGTTTTTATACGTTTAACATACTCTCTGAGACGAACTTTCAATTTTTCATCAAAATCTGCATCAAGAAAATACTGCCTTATTTTTTCATAATCATTTGTTGAATATATCTTGTCATACAGGTTATTGATCTCGATAAATTTTTCGAATTCCAGGGAACCAATTACTGCGGTGGCAGGTATACAAATATTCAATCCGGGCACAAGCTTTTGAAAATCAATGTTTTCAACCAAATGGCACATAAATGCAATACCTCTTCCCTTCCCTCCCGGAGATCCCTTTGCCATACGTACAATAAGCCGGTTGGATCTTAGCAGGGATGTTTCAAAATTGACAATAGTACCTTTGAATTTTTCAAAATTAACTTCCTGAAAAATGTTAAGACAAAACTCTCTCAAATCTTCCGGTGATTCAAAATCTTCAACCTTCACTTCCCTCAGCCGTTCTGCCATATTAATTTCACCGCGAGCCATGAGCCATGTGGAAAAAGAGTTACGTCTCCCGTGATAAAACAGGCTTTCAACGGGTATTTCCCTGAATTTCTCCATAAATTCATGGACGTCATCTGCCTGGTCAATAGGGTTCCCTTCCTTATCCTTAAAAATGAAACTTCCAAATCCAAGCCGCTTGTACAAAAAGTTAAAGATATCCATCGACAGGCTGTCGGAGTTCTTATTTATGAAATCAGCATTTATACTCTTTGCACGCTCGGCATTGGCAGGTTCCTGTGACTGTATAAGTACGGGAATTGGGTGTTTCAAAACAGTATTGGTATATTTTAAAAGTTCAATGCCTGCATCGTTATCTTCTTTGCCATTCCTTTCAAATTTAACATCGGATATAACACAAAGCATGTACCTCCGATACTGGTTGATAATCTTTACGGCCTCTTCATAACTATCGGCAAGAAGGACTTTTGGCCTGCCTCTCATCTTCAATATTTTATGAAGTTCATTTTTCGCATCTTCCTGTACAAGTATCTGCGTCTGCGTCATAATAGTAGTGTATAGCATAGGCAGATACCTTGAATAATACTGAATGCTGTCTTCCACCAGAAGTATCACACGGACATTACCGGTTTGTGTATCCCTGGCCACATTTTTCTTATCTTCAATATACTTCATCATTGCCAGGAATACATTTGAATTACCATTCCATACAAAAATGCGGTCTATGAAATCATAGTTCTTTCCTTCAGACTGAAAAAACCTGAGGTCGGCATTATTATTAGCCAGCAGAAGAAGTGGTATGCGCGGATGAAGTGTACCTATTTCACGGGCTGTTTCAACTGCTGCAAACTTGTCAAGGCCTGCCATAACAATAATCAGGTCAAAATCACGGTGCTCAAGGGTCAACAGGGCATCTTCCTTTGAATTAACACTTGTAAACCTCGGAGCTGCTGACAGGTTAAGTTGCAGGTATTCACCGTAAATCTTATCAGAAAACTGCTCTTCCCTTACAATGGTATATGAATCATACAGAGTGGCTATCAGAAGTACCTCCTTTATCTTCGTCGGCATCAACTCCTGAAAAATATCACGGTCTGTTTTCTTCCGTTTATAAATACCTGCCAATGTTATTTTTTCATTATCCATTGTATTAATTATAATAATTTATTCAGAAACTGTCAGTCAAGTTTATGAATTACAAGACCTGATCGCAGTTTTGGCTCAAACCAGGTAGTTTTGGGGGGCATTATATTCCCGCTGTCGGCAATATTAATGAGTTGTTGCATCGATACAGGAAAGAGTGCGAATGCCGCCTTCATCTCTCCTGAGTCCACCCTCTTTTTAAGTTCTCCCAGGCCTCTTATTCCCCCAACAAAATCAATGCGCGCGGAGGTACGGAGGTCGGTTATCCCCAACAGCGGTCTAAGAACATGATCAGAAAGGATAGTTACATCCAGGACACCCAGCGGATCATTCTCATCATAAGTTCCCTCCCTGGCCGTAAGTTTATACCAATCTCCTGACATGTATAAACTAAACTCATGCAACCGGGCAGGCCTGTATATCTCTTTCCCTGCCATTTCCACAATAAATGATTTTTCAAGTTCAGAAAGAAAGCTCTCTTCAGAATAACCATTAAGATCAGTCACCAGCCGGTTATAATCGATTATCCGCAATTGGTTGTCAGGAAAATGTACTGCCATAAAATAGTTATATTCCTCATTACCTGTATGGCCTGGATTGGCAGCAGTTTTTTCCAGCCCTATCCTGGCTGCGGCTGCAGTCCGGTGATGCCCGTCAGCTACATAAGTGTAAGGCACACGGGTAGCAAAAAGCTCTTCTATTAACCTTATTTTATCACTGTCATTAACCACCCAAAAATGGTGTCCTATTCCATCCTCAGCAGTAAAATCATAAACCGGTACGTTTTGTCTGACAACACTTTCAATAATGGTATCTAACTCCGGAACAGCCTTGTATGAAAAAAATACAGGTTCGATGTTTGCATTCAGATAGCGAGTCAGCACCATACGGTCTTCCTCCTTGTCCGGCCTTGTAAGTTCGTGTTTTCTGATTATCCCGTTTTCATAGTCTGAACAGGCAGCTGCACCGACAAGGCCATATTGGGTCCTGCCGTGCATTGTCTGGGCATAAACATAAAATACCGGATTTTCATCCTGTATCAGCCATCCTTTTTCCTGAAATAACTTAAAATTATCAACCGCTTTATTATAAACAATATCCGAATGAATATCTTTAGTTTCCGGGCATTCAATTTCAGCTCTTGTTATACGTAATAATGATTTCTCCTTTCCTTGTGCCATTTGGGCTGCTTCATCAGAATTCATAACATCATAAGGAAGGGAAGCCAGCTCATTTACTATATCTTCCGGTGGCCGGAAGCCCCTGAATGGTTTAACTATTGCCATAAAATCTATTTTAAAAAAAAAACAATTATCGTTCAAAAAATAATCCTGTTTTGACCAGAATTGTGATCTATTTATTAACCTGGTAAGTACAATCACCTGTCGTGAAAAACCTGACTATCTGTTCTGCAGCAGCTATTCCTGCTTTAGTATTTGCTTCAGCAGTTTGTGCACCTGCCTTTTTGGGTGTAAAGAAAAAACGCCCCTGAAATTTTTCTGTAAATATATCTTCACAATCAGGTTTGATATCTGACATATATTTAATATTTGGCTTCTCTTCCATGATCCTTACAAGATCCTGCTCGTTTACTACCTCTTTTCGTGAAGTATTTATCAATATTGCGTTTTCTTTAAGATACTTAAGCACATCATAGCTTACTGAGCCTATATGTTCTCCTCTTGCTGGTACATGAATTGATACGATATCACTTTTGCCGTAGAGCTTTTCCAGCGAATCGGTCACCTTCAGGCCGGCGGCAACTGCAGCGCTTTTACTGTAGCGCGTAAAAACGATGACTTTCATTCCAAATGCCTTAGCTATCCTGAATACATTTCGGGCAACATATCCAAATCCATGAAGTCCAAGTGTGCGGCCCTGTAACTCTCCTCCCGGCCGGCCGCTGAACATCTCCCTTATTCCGTATATAGCCAGACCGATAGCCAGTTCAGCAACTGCATTTGAATTTTGACCAGGCGTATTCATTACCACCACTTTACACGCTGTGGCAGTATCAATGTCGATATTATCGTATCCTGCACCTGCCCTGACCACTATTTTAAGGTTTTTGGCAGCATGGATAACTTCCATGTCAATCCTGTCGCTGCGCACGATCAATGCATCTGCATCAGAAACAGCTTCCTGAAGATAAGCATGTGTCTTATACTCTTCCAACAATCTGACATCAAATTGCTCAGAAGATTTTGTAAAAACCTTCTTGATTTTATCTATAGCATCCGGTACAAAAGGCTTTTCAGTTGCAATTAATACTTTCTTCATAGCATGAATTTGTTATAATGCAGATTTATTTCAGCATTATAACAAATATACATCTATACAGCATTAAATTATTTATTTTTTTCAAAATCCTGCATTGTTTCGATCAATGCCTTGACGCTTTCAATTGGCATAGCGTTATAGAGAGAAGCCCTGAACCCACCGACGGAGCGGTGTCCCTTGATTCCTACCATCCCTTTCTGAGTTGCAAAATCAAGAAAATCTTTTTCGAGTTCTGTATATTCGGGGGCCATTACAAATGTTACATTCATTCTTGACCTGTCTTCTGCATTCTTTACTGTGGGTACAAACAATTTGTTTCTGTCAAGTTCGTCGTAAAGTAAATTTGCCTTTTCAATATTAATTTTTTCTATTGCATCAACCCCTCCCTTTTCTTTTAACCACTTAAGCGTTTGAAGGCAACCGAATACGGCAAGTGTAGCAGGTGTATTGAACATAGATCCATTGGATATATGTACCTTGTAATCGAGTATAGTAGGTATAGGGCGGTCGACCTGACCCAGGGCATCGTCCTTAACTATAATAAGGGTAGCTCCTGAAGGGCCGAGGTTTTTCTGTGCGCCTGCATAAATTACTGAATATTTGGAAACATCAACAGGACGGCTGAAAATATCTGATGACATATCGGCAGCCAAAGGAACATTCACATCGGGGTCGGTAAGTAACTCAGTTCCAAAGATGGTATTGTTTGTTGTAATATGAAAATAACTTACATCATCCGGGACTGTATAATTTTTTGGTATATAATTAAAATTGGCATCTTTTGATGAAGCTACTTCAACAACCTCTCCAAATAATTTAGCTTCTTTGATAGCTTTTGATGCCCATGAACCGGTATTCAGATATGCTGATCTGTTCTTCATTAAATTATAGGGGACCATTAAAAACTGAGTGCTGGCCCCACCCTGGAGCAATAAAACAGAGTATCCGGCAGGAACCTGCAGCAACTCTTTAACAAGTTCCCTGGCTTGTTCCATTACCGCAACAAATTCCTTGCTCCTGTGCGAAACTTCCATAACAGAAAGCCCTGTTCCGGCAAAATTAATGGTAGCTTCGGCTGTCTTTTCCTTGGTATACTCGGGCAATATAGATGGCCCTGCATAAAAATTGTGTTTTTTCATTATTATAACGTATTATTTAATTAATTAAATAGATTTATTGAATATTCGAATAGACAAAATTATCAGATTCTTCTTAAGAATATTTTTTTTATGAAAAAATTACCTGGAATGAAAAAATAAATTATAAATAATTAATCTTAGGAAAGATCATTAATCAAACAAACGGAATTTTTACAATTTCAGCAGGAATGCATTTGTTTCTGATCTTTATACAAATCAATGTGCCAAATGCAGAATATTCACTGACTACATATCCCATCCCGATTCCCTTATTGAGCAAAGGGGACATAGTCCCTGAGGTAACTTTTCCTATAACCATATTATCAGTGTTTACGATTTCATAATCATGGCGTGGAATTCCTCTCTCCTTCAGGACAAATCCTCTCAATTTTCGCTTTACCCCTTCACTTTTTTGTTTTTCAAGAAAATCGCGGTCAATAAAATTCCTGCCTTCATTAAATTTTGTAATCCATCCCAAACCTGCTTCCAATGGAGATGTAGCATCATCAATATCATTGCCGTAAAGGCAATATCCCATCTCGAGCCGCAGAGTATCCCTTGCACCCAGCCCGGCAGGCTTAATACCATATTCCATTCCTGCATCAACTATTGAATTCCAGATATTTAGTGCATCATTATTTTTAAAGTAGAGTTCAAATCCGCCTGATCCGGTATAGCCTGTAGCAGAAATTATAACATCATCAATGCCTGCTATGCTGCCCGTTACGAAATGATATGACTTGATCTCCGACAGGTTAATATCCGTAAGTTTTTGCAATGTCTTAATAGCGTCCGGCCCCTGAACAGCAATCTGGCTTAAAGAAGAAGAGATATTTTCCGGTTTTGCATCAAATGAATTATGGCTGACAACCCAGTTCCAGTCCTTGTCAGTATTGGAGGCATTTACGACCATTAAATATTTTTCTTTGTCCAAACAGTAAACCAGCAGGTCATCCACAATTCCTCCCTTACCGTTAGGGAAACAGGTGTATTGAGCCATGCCTGGTATTAAAATGGCAGGATCGTTGGAACAAACCTTACTGATAAGATCAAGAGCGCCCGGCCCTTTTATCATGAACTCCCCCATATGTGATACATCAAATATCCCAACTCTGTTACGGACAGCCAGATGTTCGTCGATAATGCCACTATACTCAACAGGCATCTCAAAGCCTGCAAATTCAACCATTTTAGCTCCTGCTTTTTTGTGAACCTCATTTAATGCAGTTGTTTTCATATACTCTAAAAATTAATTATTTTTAATATTACCTTTTACTGATCTATTGCCTTAATCCGTTCACTGAAGTGAACGGCAAAGGATAAGGCTCTGAACTGCTTGGTTGCATTGAAAAGAACCTTATCCTTTACCGTCGGCTTCAGCCCACGGATTCAAATATAAATTCCTTCCCTTCGCCTTGTTTCTTGCAGCCCCAATTTAGTGCATTCCATTTAAACCAGGATAAAAACCACCACCAAAAAAATATCTTTCATAAGATATTAGATTAATATTTTTTAAATTATTTACCTTAACTTGCACAACAATATACGGGACAATACTATGGATGAAAAATTAAAATATGTAAAATTAAACTATCTCGAAGAAATAAGCAGCGGCAACAAAGATTTTATGAATGAAATTATCAACATGTTTCTGAAGCAGGTTCCTGAATTCATTGTTAACCTGAGAAAATATCTGGAGGAAGAAAAATATGAGGAACTGAGCCGTGAGGCACATACTGCAAAATCATCAGCGCTTATTTTTGAAATGGAAGATACCGGAAATTTATTAAAGCAGATAGAAATTATTGCACGTGACAACAAAGACAACTCCCTGCCCGCTTTAATAGATCACGTGGAAAACGACCTGAAAAAAGCATGCAGGGAGTTAGAACAATACATTAATGCTTCAGACTAATTTCTAAAGACCAAATTCTCTTCTTCAGTATCTATTTGTATAGGTTTTGATTTATCAACGAAGCCGGCAAGTATCCTTCTTGACAGTTCATTCAGAACATATCTCTGAAGTATTCTCTTGACAGGTCTTGCACCGAAATGAGGATCATATCCCAGTTTTGCCAGCAGGTTAACAGCTGAATCGGTAATAGTTATCTTCAAATCTGTCCCGGACAGACGCTTAACTACCTGATTAAACTGAAGTTTAACAATTTTATTAATATCATCCCTTGAAAGGGGTGTAAAAACTATTGTTTCATCGATTCTGTTAAGAAATTCAGGACGGATAGTCTTTCTCAGAAGCTCTAAAAGTTTACCGCGTATATCCTCCATAATTTCAACCTGGTTTTCCGGATCAATATATTCCATACTTTCCTGAATAAGATGGGATCCCAGGTTTGAAGTCATTATAATAATTGTATTCTTAAAATTTACTGTTCTTCCCTTGTTATCTGTAAGCCGCCCATCGTCGAGCACCTGCAGAAGAACATTATAAACATCGGGATGGGCCTTTTCTATTTCGTCAAAAAGTACCACTGAATATGGTTTATGTCTCACGGCCTCAGTCAATTGTCCACCCTCATCGTATCCCACATATCCCGGTGGGCTGCCGATAAGTCTGGTCACGGAGAATTTTTCCTGGTATTCTGACATGTCAATTCTGGTGATCATATTTTCATCATTAAAAAGGTATTCAGCCAGTGCTTTTGCCAGTTCAGTTTTTCCTACACCTGTAGATCCCAGGAATATGAATGAGCCTATCGGCTTTTTTTCATCCTGCAACCCCGCCCTGCTTCTGCGCACAGCATCAGAGACAGCAGCTATAGCTTCATCCTGTCCAATCACTCTTTTATGTAATTCCTCCTCCATTTGCAACAGCTTTTCACGTTCACTTTGCAGCATTTTTGAAACCGGAATCCCTGTCCATCGTGAGACCACTTCTGCAATATCTTCAGCATCAACCTCTTCCTTAATCAAGCTGTCTCCCTCTTTCATCTTATTCAGTTCCTCCTGAAGTCGCAGAATTTCATTTTCGGCCTCTTTTATCTTACCATATCTCAGTTCAGCTACCTTTTCATACCATCCTTGTCTTTCAGCCTCTTCCGATTCTATCCGGTAATTTTCAATCTCAGATTTTTTCTTTTGAATTGCTTCAATGACAGACTTTTCGCTCTGCCATCTTGCGCGCAGTTTTGACCTCTCCTCCTTAAGATTGGATATTTCCTCGTTCAGGGACGCCAGTTTCTTCTCATCTTTTTCTCTTTTTATTGCTTCACGTTCTATTTCCAGTTGTTTTATCCTGCGTTCTATTTCATCAAGCTCTTCGGGTATGGAATCCATTTCGAGTCTCAATTTTGCAGCCGCTTCATCCATAAGGTCTATTGCCTTGTCAGGCAAAAACCTGTCGGAGATATACCTTTGCGAAAGTTCCACTGCCGCAATAATAGCATCATCTTTTATTCTTACCCTATGGTGGTTCTCATATCGTTCTTTAATACCGCGCAGAATAGATATTGCGCTGAGTGTATCGGGTTCATCCACATGAACGACCTGGAATCTGCGCTCCAGGGCTTTATCCTTCTCAAAATATTTTTGGTACTCACCAAAAGTTGTTGCGCCAATTGCCCTCAACTCTCCCCTGGCAAGAGCCGGTTTAAGAATATTTGCTGCATCCATTGCCCCTTCGCTTTTCCCTGCCCCCACAAGAGTATGTATCTCATCTATAAAAAGAATGACCTCTTCATTTGAGTGTACCACTTCATGGACAACAGCCTTCAAACGTTCTTCAAATTCCCCCTTATACTTGGCACCTGCTATCAGGGCTCCCATATCGAGAGAAAAAACCTGTTTTGATTTCAAATTTTCAGGCACATCACCTCTCACTATCCTTTGGGCTAATCCTTCAGCAATTGCTGTTTTGCCGGTACCCGGATCGCCAATGAGAAGAGGATTGTTTTTTGTCCTGCGGGAAAGAATCTGCAACAGCCGTCTTATCTCATCATCCCTGCCAATAACTGGATCAAGCTTTCCGGAGCGGGCCCTTTCATTTAAATTTAAGGCAAACCTGTTGAGTGAATTAAAACGGTCCTCTGCTGTCTGACTGTCTACTTTCGAACCCTTTCTGAGTTCCTGAATTGCTTTTTGCATGTCATTTCTGCTCATACCGCTATCTTTCATAAGCCTTGAGACAGTATCATTAGCCTCCGGTAAGGCCAGTAAGATGTGTTCAACAGATACAAACTGATCTCCCATTTCCTGAGCAAGGGCCAGGGATTTTTGTAAAACCATATTCGAGGAGGATGATAAATACTGCTCAGCGCCGGTAACCTTTGGATAGGATTCAATAATCTTATCCAGCGCCCTTCTGAATACAGGTATATTGACCTCCATCTTTTTCAGAATGAACTCCAAAATATTCTCCGCAGAATTTATCAACCCTTTTAAAATATGGCCGGTTTCCAATGCCTGCTGGTTATTAGCACCTGCGATCTGAAAAGCATTTTGTATAGCTTCCTGTGCTTTTATCGTAAAATTATTAAGATTCATAACCTATTCATTTTTATTATGATTACATTATCAAACAGCAATCCATTTTTTATAAATGGACATTATGTCCTTTTCAGCTTGTTTTTTATATGAAAAAATTGCGGTTACGGTGCAGCCGGGTGATTTTTTGACAGCCGGCAACAATTAACGGTTTAATTTAAACCCGCTTTCAGAAGCAAAATTTTTATTGAAAAATAATTTAACATCATTTAAGGTAATTTCAGACTTCATCTCAAGCGATTCAATGTTAAGATAATTAAAACAAAAATGTTAACGTTGATGTTAGTATCAGTAACAGGTCAAAAAAGTTTCAATTATCAAAAAATAAGATTACTTTTGCACCCCTGAATTATTAGAAGGTTCAAAGATTATTTTTATCATTTTAAAAACAGGCACGTAACCTTATAATACCTTTGAAAATAAACAGTTATAAAGAAAATTATTTTACACTATTAATAACTTAAAAGAATAATTATGGCAAAATATGTTTATACCTTCGGTGGTGGTAAGGCTGAAGGGAAAGCTAATATGAAAAACCTGTTGGGAGGGAAAGGGGCCAACCTTGCTGAGATGAATCTTATAGGTGTTCCTGTACCACCCGGTTTTACTATTACAACAGAAGTATGTACAATGTACAACGAACAAGGGCAGGAAAAGACTTTCGATATTATTAAACCTGAAGTTGAAGCTGCTGTTAACCTGGTAGAAAAATTAACCGGTACAAAATTCGGTGATAAAGACAATCCGTGCCTTCTATCTGTACGGTCAGGTGCCAGGGCCTCTATGCCTGGTATGATGGATACAGTTCTGAACCTTGGAATGAACGATGTTGCTGTTGATACAATCTCAAAAAAATCCGGTAATTCGCGTTTTGCCTGGGATTCATACCGCAGGTTTGTTCAGATGTATGGAGATGTGGTAATGGATATGAAACCTGCAAGCAAGGAAGAACATGATCCGTTTGAAGAAATAATTGATCAGTTAAAAGAAGAAAAAGGAATTGAACTCGATACTGAATTCACAACTGAAGACCTTCAGGAGTTGGTTAAAAGGTTTAAATCTGCTGTTAAAAAAGTGACAGGGAAAGACTTTCCAACAGATCCGTGGGAACAGCTCTGGGGATCGGTCGCTGCAGTATTTAACAGTTGGAATAATCCACGTGCTAAAGTATACCGCCGTCTTGAACAAATTCCTGATGAATGGGGCACAGCAGTGAACGTACAGGCTATGGTATTTGGAAATATGGGCGAAAGTTCAGCAACAGGGGTTGCATTCACCCGTGACGCAGCGACAGGAGAGGATATTTTTAACGGTGAATATCTTATCAATGCACAGGGAGAAGATGTAGTTGCCGGTATACGTACACCTCAGTCAATCACCCTTGAAGGTTCAAAAAGATGGGCAGTTCTCCAGGGGATAAGTGAAGAAGAGAGAGCATCAAAATATCCATCTCTTGAAGAAGCTATGCCTGAGATATATAAGCAACTGGATACTACCCAGCAAAAGCTTGAAGACCATTACAGAGACATGCAGGACCTCGAATTTACCATTCAGGAAGGAAAACTATGGCTTCTGCAAACCCGTAACGGAAAACGCACAGGCGCAGCAATGGTAAAAATTGCCGTGGATATGCTTGAAGATGGCAAAATAGATGAAAAAACAGCTCTTTCGAGAATTGATCCCAACAAACTGGATGAATTACTTCACCCTGTTTTTGTTCCCGCAGCCCTTAAAGCTGCAAAAGAGATTGCAAAAGGATTACCGGCATCTCCGGGTGCGGCGACAGGACAGGTAGTTTTCTTTGCCGATGAAGCAAATAAATATGATGCTTCTATCCTTGTACGTGTTGAAACATCACCTGAAGACCTTGAAGGAATGCATATAGCAAAAGGAATCCTGACAGCCCGTGGAGGTATGACATCGCATGCTGCTGTTGTTGCACGTGGCATGGGAAAATGCTGCGTTTCAGGAGCCGGAGCAGTGAAAATAAACTATAAAACCCGTGTAATGACTATCGACGGGGCGGAATTTCAAGAGGGTGACTGGATATCGCTTGATGGCTCAACCGGAAAAGTGTATGATGGTAAAATCACAACCAAAAATCCCGATTTAAGTGGTGACTTTGGAAAGATCATGGACCTTGCCGACAAATTTACCAGGATGAGTGTTCGTACTAATGCAGATACCCCTAATGATGCAATAGTTGCAAGAAATTTTGGTGCTAAAGGTATAGGCCTCTGCCGCACAGAACATATGTTCTTCGAAGGTAGCAGGATAAAAGCTATGCGTGAAATGATACTTGCGAAAAACGAAACAGAAAGACGTAAAGCTTTGGATAAATTATTGCCTTATCAGCGTGAAGACTTCAAAGGTATTCTCGAAGCAATGGCCGGCTATGGAGTAACTATAAGATTACTTGACCCGCCTCTGCACGAATTTGTTCCTCATGAACCCGAAAACCAAAAAGAAATGGCTGAGGAAATGGGTATTACCCCGGAAGAGGTTAAATCACTGGTTGATGACCTCCACGAATTCAATCCAATGTTAGGCCACAGAGGCTGCCGTCTCGGAAATACATATCCTGAAATCACAGAAATGCAGGCAAGGGCTATCATCGAAGCTGCTGTTGAACTGAAACAAAATGGCGTTGATGCCCGTCCGGAAATTATGGTCCCGCTTATCGGAACTGTTAAAGAGCTCAAGTTACAGGCTGACATAATCAATGAAACAGCGAAAAAAGTATTTGAGGAAAAAGGAACTGAAATTGATTACCTGGTAGGTACTATGATCGAAGTTCCGCGTGCAGCTATAACAGCTGACGATGTAGCTGAGGTAGCCGACTTTTTCTCATTCGGAACAAATGACCTTACACAGATGACCTTCGGATATTCAAGGGATGATGCCGGCAAATTCCTGCCTGTATACATGGAAAAAGGAATCCTGAAAAATGATCCGTTCCAGATACTCGATCAGGAAGGTGTAGGACAATTAGTCAGGATGGGTGTGGAAAAAGGACGTAGCGTGAAACCAGGCCTCAAAATCGGTATATGTGGTGAACACGGAGGAGAACCTTCTTCTGTAATGTTCTGCGACAGCGTAAATATGGATTATGTAAGCTGCTCACCATATCGCGTGCCAATTGCACGTGTAGCTGCTGCACTGGCAAATGTAAAAAAAGGCTGATTGAATTAGTAATTATTTAATATCTTGATTAAGAAACTGTTTTAAAAGTACTTCCTTCTGATTGGAATATCCAGGATGATCTTGAAGGATCACTTGTTTGAAACCTTACCGGAAGCGCTTTTAAGACAGTTTTTTTATTATTCCGGAATAAAATAATGTTATTCCGCCTTGCAAACCCGATGGTTCGGATTTGTAATGCAAAACAAGACCAGGCCCTGATCAAATTTTCCCGGCAGTCTCACAAATCAACTTCCATGCATTCCGTAAATGTTCCTCTTCTGTATGGGTTTGGGCAATACACATTCTCAGGACTACCTTATCATCCAGACGGGTATGGGTAAAATAAGCACGGCCGGTTTTATTTACCTCATTCATTAACTTCATATTAAATTCATCTCCGTTCTTATGCCTGAAACACACCAGGTTCAGAGGTGGTTCGACTATCAGTTCAAAGTCATCTGACTGTTTCACCCATAATGCAAACATCTTTGCCAGTTGGACATGTTTTCTAATATGAAACTGAAGGCCTTCAACTCCGTAATGACGTATAACAAACCACAGCTTAAGTGACCGGAACCTCCGTCCCAGTTGAATATGCCAGTCGCGATAATCAAAGACTGCACCTGATTCAGTCGCTTTATTTTTGAGATATTCAGGTAAGATTGAAAATGTATTTATCAGCTCTGCCCGGTTACCTACCCAGAAGACATCACAATCAAAATTTGTAAACATCCATTTATGAGGATTGAATGAATAGCTGTCGGCCAGTTCAACCCCGTCCTTCAGATACCTGAATTCAGGACAAACCATAGCGCTTCCGGCCATTGCTGCATCTACATGCAGCCAGCAATTCTCATTTCTGCATATCTCCCCTATCCTGCGTACAGGATCCATGGCATTTGAAGATGTAGTTCCAATTGTTGCACATACGAAAAAGGGAAGATAGCCCTCTTTTTTATCTTTATCTATTTGTTGCTGCAGCAAATCAGGCCTCATTGCATAAAATTTATCGACGTCAATGATCCTTAAGTTATCCACACCTACTCCGGCCATCTTAACAGCCTTCTCGAGTGAGGAGTGAGTCTGCCCCGAAACATATGCGACAAGGTTCTGTCTGACACCTTTTTTATTAGATTCATAACCAGTTGCCCTTTCACGCGCTGCGATTAAAGCCGTCAGTGCAGCAGTGGAAGCTGTATCCTGAATTACCCCACCTCCCGTTGATATCGATTTAAACTTTTCAGGCATCTCCATCATATCCGCCAGCCAGTCTGTAACCCTTGTTTCCAATTCTGTAGCCGCCGGGCTTGTAGCCCATATCATCCCCTGTACGCCCAGCCCGGAACTCACAAGGTCACCCAGGATAGAAGGGAATGAGGTATTTGACGGGAAGTATGCAAAAAAGCTGGGTGACTGCCAATGGGTTATACCCGGCATGATCTTTTGGTCAAGATCCCTGATAATATCGTCAAATGATTCTCCTTTTAACGGAGGTTTCTCAGGTAATACGGATATGATATCTCCGGGGTCAACTTGCGAAAGAACAGGATATTTTTCTATCCCTTCATAATAATCGGCAATCCAGTCAATAATTTTCTTCCCTTCCGTTCTGAAACGTGAAGGGGATAAATGATAGTTCTTCATGTAAAAATATTTTAATACTTAATTCTGAATCCTTTAAGAGACTCATCAACAACGATATCTTGTTTTATTATATTAGTAATCCTCGCCAGGGGAGGTCCCAGGCGAAGATGGTCCAAAAAAGTCTCAATGTCAGCTTTCTCTCCTTTTGCCATTACCAAAACGCCACCATCATATGTATTCCTCACCCAGCCATCTATGTTAAGCCCGGCTGCAATTCTTTGCACAAAATACCTGTATCCTACTCCCTGAACCCTTCCTGTAATCTTAATCTCGTACTGAAGCATTACTGAACTTTAAATTCCGCTATCACTTCCGGCTGTATCATTGCCCATATACAGTAAACTCCTACTGCCGTCCCTAAAGGAAAATTTACAATGTGCAGGACAGAGATAATCAGAGTTAATATCCTGGCCCACTCTTTTCTCCTAAACAGCCCTATCCCTGCAATAATACCCGGCAGACTGCAAACTACTATTATCGCAACAATTACGTTGGCAATGATAGTTAAGATCACGTGTGCCTGATTGTCATCGACCAGGCTGCCTGTCAGATACAATACAACAGAGATAAAAATACCTATTATTAAACTCAAAATGCTAAGGCCTATCTGCAGTGATGCTGCAACATTAATATGCTTTTCCATGACTATGGTTTTTTTCAGCAATAAAGTTACAAAAATGAGTATTAAAATGCTTAAACGAACTCTTTTTTAAAACAAATTCATTTTTGCAGGGTTATTAACAGAAAGGAGGAATTCAATTAAGATGTATATTTGAATACTATAAACAGATACTAATGGACTTTTTAATATTAATAATAATAAGTATTTTCATAATTGCCCTGGCTTTCGCAGGGCTTGCCCTGAATATCATTTTAAAAAAGGGTGGTAAATTTCCAAATACTCATGTGGGAGGTAACAGATATCTGAATAAGAAAGGCATCTACTGTGCAAGTACTCAGGACAGGCTGGAACAGGAAAAGTATAAAAGAAAACCTGACTATAAAAATGTCATATTCACAGGGAAGCCTGAAAAAACCGGTAAAGATCAGTCTGTTATTAATCAGTCAGGAGGCCTTTAAAACCATCAGACATATAAATACTGTTATCTCCATTTTCATCTGCATAGATAAGATACACTTCTAAATCCGGGAACTGGCGGCTCATATGAATTGATTTTTCAAGACCCATCACCATAAAAGCAGTTGCAAATGCATCAGCATCCATGCATCTTGAAGCCATAACAGTAGCACTCAGCAGGTTATGGTCTACCGGATAACCGGTTTCCGGATCAATGGTGTGGGCATACTTTTTCCCTCCTTCAATATAGAAATTACGGTAATTACCGGATGTGGCAATTGCGTTTTCCTTAAGCCGGATCTTTGCCTGCAGGCCGCTTGAAATAAAGAAACCTGAATCATCAGGTTTACTTATCCCGATAGTCCAGACCCTGCCTTTTTCGTTGATACCCCTGGCAACTACCTCTCCGCCAATCTCAACCATATAGTTCACGCACCCTGCCGATTCCAGCATGTCCCCGATGATATCACACGTATAACCCTTTGCTATAGCACTCATATCCAGCTTTATAGATAGAGACTCCTTATATATTTTCCCCTCTGAAAGCCTTATCTTTTTATAACCTGTTATTGCCTTTAAACTATCAATAATTTCAGGGGTCATTTTCTTTCGCTCTTCCGGCCCGAATCCCCATGCGTTGACCATTGATCCGGCAGTTATATCAAAAGCTCCTCCGGTTATTTCTGATACTTCCATCGAACGCCTGAAACATGATATAAATTCAGAACATAACTCAACAGGCTGATTATTATTAATTTTCGAGATAACCGATGATGGATCAAATGTTGAAAAAATACGGTTTAGCTGATCAAATTTATCTTTAATCTCCTCATGAATGTCTTTCCCGTCAGGGCTTTCATATACTACATGGTATATTGTTCCGTAAACAGATCCCTCATTATAAATGTATTTAGAGTGGTTTTTACATGCAAAAAGGGATGATAAAATAAGGCAGACGACAAAGATCCTTATCAACATTTTATTAATTTTTATTTACAGGCGAAATTAAAAAATATCACTTAAAAATACTTTTTACCACTAAATGAATTTTCCGGTTTTAACAATAGATTCTCCCGCATAACCAGGCGAATTATTTCAAATATTTCCAATCAAGCAGACTGGTATCTCATCACCATTGTTTTCATAATCTTTAATTTTTTGTACATTTATAGAATACAGAGTCTGCTTAAAAGGGCACCTTACTGCTTTTAAGCAAATTATGTAAATTTATTAATATGATATTTAATCACTAAAAACAAATATTATGCGAATTGCGATGCTTGGCACCGGACTTATTGGCACATTCTATACTCAGTCAATTCACGGATTACGCAGCCGTGATAGAGTTGTGATGGTTTATTCACGTTCTGAAGAACGCGGCCGGCAGTTTGCCGGAGAGAATAACATTCCTTACCACACTACTGATTTAGTGGAGGCAGTGAGTCATCCCCACGTAGATGTTGTAGTGGTGGGCTTACCTAACAATATACACAGGGAGGCTGTGTTTGCTGCCGTTGAGGCAGGCAAGCCGGTGCTCTGCACTAAACCTCTCGGACGTAATGCCCCTGAAGCGTGGGAAATTTTACGAAAAGTTGAGGAAGCCAATGTGTTTCACGGATATCTGGAGGACCTGGTTTATACTCCCAAGCATATGAAAGCACATGCTTCAGTTGTTAACGGGGCTATTGGAAAAGTGCTGTGGGTTCGTTCCAGGGAAGCTCATCCCGGCCCACATAGTGACTGGTTCTGGGATCCTGAACAGTCGGGGGGAGGTGCAATAGTTGATCTGGGTTGCCATTGTATTGAAATCGGAAGAAGTTTTATAGGTAAGGATATCCGCCCTGTTGAGGTGGTTTGCTGGGCAGATACACAGGTCAAACCTATTTCTGCCGAAGATAATGCAATCGGACTTGTCCGTTTTCAAAATGGCGCTATAGGCCAGTTTGAAGTAAGCTGGTGCTTCCGTGGCGGAATGGAACTAAAGGATGAGGTGGCCGGAGTTGAGGGTTCAATCAGAATGGACAATTTTCTAAGAACCGGATTTGAAATATTCTCTGCCCCGGGGAAAAAAGGTTATGTGGCTGAAAAAGCCGAATCAGATACAGGGTGGCTCTTCCCTGTGGGTGATGAAGTACATGAACTTGGCTATAATAATATGTTTGCCGATATGTTCAATGCACTGGAAAAAAACCTGAAACCTGAAGAAGATTTTTATGATGGTTACGTTGTTAATGCAATTATTGACAGCTGTTACAAATCTGCCCGGACAAAACAATGGGAACCCGTGGAATTAAATGAATGGCGGGGAAAAACTGACACAGAAACTCTTACAGCTTTTGTTGAATACGATGAATATCACTGGCTTGTCAAGGAAGAGGTTCTTCCTGACGGCCGGAAAAAAGCTATACTTAAGGAGAAATCTTCGGGGAAAATAACCGAAAAAGAAATATAAAAAAAGGTCTGTACAATCCTGTTATTGCCGGTTGGTAATTGAATTCATCTGGCGATAGCCTATTAGTCTGTCATACCGGGAGGCCATCTCTCGGTAATAGACAAATATCTGATAATCATTTTCCGTTTCCCAATAACTTCCCTCAATATTTTTATGGTCTGCAACCTTAGATCCCTGAGGTACATAAACGTACATATAATTATAATATCCCTGTTTCAGTAACATCGTAAGTTCATATGCACTTGTATCAAAATTCCAGGTCATCTCATTACTCTTATTAGCATTCCAGTTATTTAGAGCCCCAAAAACATTAATTGTCCCTCCAAGCAATACAGACTCAAGAGGCAATGTGAAATGGACAAATGTATAATCACATTCAACATCGTAATCTTCAACCTCCCTGTCCTGGCTTTCCACAGTATATTGTCCGTTCATCTCACGATAGGGAAAGTATGGCTTATTTGACCTCACCTGGTCCGGCACAAGAGTCTTATGAAAGTAAGGGCGATGAAACTCAGTTGTAAGGACATTCTCTCCTGTAACTTTGTTCGTTCTGTTATCAAAATATCTGAATTCATTTCCTGCGATAAAAACATTCTCCCTGTTATAATCATATATTAATGCCCTGTCGCGAATAAATAATGGTTTCAGGCCACGGATTGCATTATCCCATCTGCTGTTTTGCATAATTACTACTTTAACCTCCTCTGCAGGATACTGAATATTCAGATTATCATGAAAAATGGTAAAATCAATTTCCTGGTTTTCTCCCTTAAAGGCATCGAGTGTTGCCCTTCTGACCGTCCCCTCAATCGACACCAATGGTTCAACCACATAAAACCTTTTACTTAGTATGATATTCTCCTTCCCCGCACCCTCATAAACTACAAGTACATAATTGCCTGAAAGTTTAAAAGTAACATTTTCATTAGGTATCATGAGCCTGTAATTAATATACTGAAATGTAGTATTGAAAGAACGGGCATAATCATCAAGTGGATTTTCGGCAAAACCGTCCAGGTAATCACTTTGAGGAATAAAACTCTCATTCCAGTCTGCATCACAATGAATTATTGTATAATAATAATCCTTAACCTCTCCTGACAGATCATCAAACATAAAAACCAATGGTGTTTCTTCACCAAGTTCATGAACAGGATTAGACAGGCCAAAACCGTCACGAAACATAAGCACTGTTTTTATATCTTCATTATATACAGCATTTTCATAATAAAAATTACCTTCCTCTCCTTTGGCAACATTTGCTGTTACGATCCGGAAGAGTATAGTAAATAAAATAAATTGTTTCATCATAAGGCAAACTTTTCAATATAAACGGAAGGCAAATTCCATACCAGAGACGAAAGTATAAGAAATAAAAATTGGGATCGCTTTAAAAATGAAATATTTTAGGGACAAAATATTTTAACTTTTTAACTGATTAAAATTCAATTAAATAAATTTACATAATTTGTCTAAAAGTTGCAGCCCACTCTTTATCGGCAAGAATTAACATATTAACTTGTTTGTATATTTCGATTATTTGAAAAATTAAGCATAAAGATTGCGGAAAGGCAATTAATTATTTACATTTGCCAACCTGATAAACAATACTATGGTTGATCAATATGTCAGAATTTATTAAGTTAAAGAAAGGGTTCAACATTAAGATAAAAGGGGAAGCTGCCCTCAGGACAGATACTCTTGAACCACCTCCGTTTGTAGCTGTCAAACCCACTGATTTTCATGGACTAAATCCTAAATTAATTGTTAAGGCCGGGGATATGGTCAAGACCGGGGATGCACTGTTTTTCGACAAATACCATCCGGAAGTTTTGTTTACTGTCCCATTGGGAGGAAAAGTAGCCACAGTAAAAAGGGGTGAACGAAGAAAAATTCTGGAAGTAGTTATTAAGACAGACAAAGAGAGTGGTTCTGCACAATTTATACAGGCAGATCCGCTTTCACTTGGCAGAGATGAGATAAAGACTGTTCTTCTGAAAAGCGGTTTATGGCCATTCCTGAAGCGCAGGCCATATGGGATAATTGCAAATCCGGATGAGAAGCCCCGTGCTGTTTTTATCTCTTCCTTTGATACTGCACCCCTTGCTCCTGATTATAATTACATCATGAAAGACCAGCTTAAGACATTTCAGACTGGTGTTAATGCATTATCAAAGCTAACAGAAGGAAAAATCTTTATTGGTGTTAATGAGAATTCAATATTTACAGGTATCGGCAATGCAGAAATAAAATATTTCTCAGGCCCGCACCCTTCAGGTAATGCAGGAGTGCAAATACACCACATATCACCTCTTTTCAAAGGAGATGTTGTCTGGACAATAAATGTACAGGATGTAATATTTATCGGCAGGCTTTTCGAAACCGGCCATGTTGATTTTACAAGGACAATAGCCTTTACCGGATCAGAAGCAGCAGATCCGCAATATTATAAAACTGTCGTTGGTGCACCTGTCTCATTCATGACAAAGGGAAGACTAAAAAAGGCAGATTACCATCAACGTATTATTTCAGGCAATGTGCTTACCGGCAAGCAGGTACAACCTGAATCTTATCTGGGATTTTTTGATACACAGATAACTGTGATACCTGAGGGTGATAATTACGAATTACTGGGTTGGGCTACTCCCGGCCTCAATAAGTTCAGTGCCTCCAAAACTTTCTTTTCAAAGCTATTCCCGCAAAAAAGTTATGAACTCAATGCCAACATGCATGGAGGAGAACGTGCTTTTGTCCTTACAGACCAATATAGAAAAGTGGTGCCGATGGATATCTTACCGGTATTTTTATTGAAAGCTATTCTGGCTGATGATATCGATAAGATGGAACAGTTAGGAATATATGAAATTATTGAGGAAGACCTTGCGCTTTGCGAATATGTATGCGCGTCCAAGATCAAAGTCCAGGATATAGTCCGGAAAGGGATTAATATGATGATCAAAGAACTCGGTTAAATTAAAACTTAATTCAATCATTTAATACAAGGATGGAATTTTTAAGGAAATTTTTTGAAAGAACAGAGCCATACGTGCAAAAGGGAGCCAGGTATCATTGGCTTAACTCGCTTCACGGTGGTTTTTTTACTTTTTTGTTTGTTCCAAAAACAACTTCCGGATCAGGCACTCATATCCACGACTATATCGACCTTAAAAGGACAATGACAGTGGTTGTGATTGCACTTATTCCGGCACTTCTTTTTGGGATGTACAATACGGGATTCCAGCACTTCAGGGCAATAGGAGAGCTTGAATCTGCAGGTTTTTTTGAGGTGTTTTTTTATGGCCTCCTAAAGGTATTGCCAATAGTCATTGTTTCTTATGTAACCGGATTAGGTATTGAATTTATATTTGCGCAGATACGAGGCCATGAGATCAATGAAGGGTTTCTCGTCTCCGGAATGCTCATTCCGTTGATCATGCCTGTTGAAACCCCTCTCTGGATGATTGCTGTTTCAACTGCATTTGCCGTGATCTTCGGAAAAGAGGTTTTTGGCGGTACAGGTATGAATATTTGGAATCCGGCCTTACTGGCCCGTGCGTTTCTGTTTTTTGCGTATCCCGCTCAAATATCAGGAAACTCTGTATGGGTAGCCCTTGGGAAAAATGATAAAGTGATAGACAGCTTTACCGGGGCAACACCAATGGCCGATGCAGCTGCAGGTAATATCAATTTTAGTGTTTCGGATGCGTTTTTTGGATTCATTCCCGGCTCAATAGGAGAAACATCAACTCTTGCTATTTTACTTGGAGCAATTTTATTGCTTATAACCGGTATCGGAAGCTGGAAGATAATGGTGTCAACTGTTGCAGGTGGATTAATTATGGGATTAATTCTTAATATTTTCGCCGGTGACAATGTTTTCATGGCTCTCCCTTTTTGGCAGCACCTTATCATTGGAGGATTTGCTTTCGGAGCTGTGTTTATGACAACCGACCCCGTTTCCGCTGCCCAGACTGAAAAAGGCAAATGGATATACGGATTACTAATCGGAATCCTTGCTATTCTCATCAGGGTGCTTAATCCTGCTTACCCTGAAGGCATGATGCTTGCAATACTTATTATGAACACCTTCGCTCCAACGATAGATTACTATGTGGTACAGGGACATATAAAACGACGCATCAAAAAATTGAATGTTTCAGTATAATTGAAAAAAGAGATCATGGACAGAAACGGTAATATATATACATTTATCTATGCGGCAATAATGGTA
Source organism: uncultured Prolixibacteraceae bacterium (assembly GCA_964545315.1). Lineage (GTDB taxonomy): Bacteria > Bacteroidota > Bacteroidia > Bacteroidales > Prolixibacteraceae > JAAYJR01. Next base: position 59,207 of record CAZJGI010000004.1, on the reverse strand, counting down.
ATATTTGTTGCTGCATTACTGGCTTCGGTTTCTATGGCTTTAAAACCACGCCAAACCAGAAATGCTGAAATTGAGAAAAAACAGAACATCCTGGCATCGGTTAATATTGAAAGCACTGCAGAAGATGCAGAAAAGCTTTATGAAGAAAAAATACAAAAGCAATATGTGGTGAATTACAAAGGGGAGATCGTAGAAGGAGAGGATGCATTTTATATAGACCTGAAAAAAGAGAGGGCGAAACCCGATGATGAGCAACTTCTTCCTGTGTTTGAATGCAACACGGAAAGCGGACTGAAATATATATTCCCTCTTCGCGGCGCAGGACTGTGGGGCCCTATATGGGGTTATGTTTCACTCGACAGCGACATGAATACAATTTACGGTGCAACATTTGACCATCAGGGGGAGACCCCGGGATTGGGAGCGGAAATTTCAACCACTGCATTCCAAAGTGAATTCAAAGGAAAAAAACTGTTCGACCAGTCAGGTAACCTTATTTCCGTTATTGTGAAGAAGAGCGGTCAGACAGCTGATCAAGTGCACAGTGTTGACGGAATTTCAGGAGGTACTATTACCAGTAAAGGACTCGAAAAAATGTTACTCGACGATTTCAACAGTTATAAAGAATTTTTAATCAGAAAAAAATCTTAGACAATGAGTGATCCGTTATTTTCAGGTAAAAATCTAAAACTGCTTACTGAACCTTTGAACACCAGTAATCCGATTACTATACAGGTACTGGGTATTTGTTCCGCCCTGGCAGTAACTGCACAACTCAAGCCTGCACTGGTCATGTCAATATCTGTCATTGCTGTGCTGGCATTTTCAAATGTGATAATTTCACTTCTGCGAAATACAATACCCAACCGGATACGGATAATTGTGCAGCTTGTGGTAATTGCATCACTTGTAATACTGGTTGATCAGATTTTGAAAGCATATGTTTATGATGTAAGCAAACAACTTTCTGTATTCGTAGGTCTTATAATTACAAATTGTATTCTTATGGGCAGGCTTGAAGCTTTTGCCCTGGGTAATAAACCATGGCAATCTTTTCTCGATGGTATTGGCAACGGGGCAGGATATGCATTAATATTAATTATAGTAGGATTTGTTCGTGAACTGTTTGGTTCAGGTTCAATATACGGATATAAAATACTTCCTGAGAGCTGGTATATTGCTAACGGCGGATTCTATGAAAACAACGGAATGATGATACTACCTCCGATGGCGCTTATTGTAGTTGGATTAATCATATGGGTCCAGCGCAGCTGGTTTAAACATTTAACAGAGAAATAAAAGATAAACTGATGCGATATGGAGAACTTAATTAATATATTCATTAAATCAATATTCATTGAGAACATGGTATTTGCCTACTTCTTAGGCATGTGTTCTTATCTGGCTGTCTCCAAGACAGTCAAAACAGCAACCGGTTTAGGTGTAGCAGTAATTTTCGTCCTGGGGATAACTGTCCCTGTAGATTATCTCCTTGAAAATTATGTATTAAAGGCAGGTGCCCTGGCATGGATCAGTCCCTCGTTAGCACAGGTTGATCTCAGCTTTTTGTCATTTATTATGTTTATAGCGGTCATTGCCTCAATGGTTCAACTGGTGGAGATGGTTGTTGAAAAATTTGCCCCTGTCCTGTATACACAGCTCGGCATTTTTCTTCCCTTGATAGCTGTCAACTGCGCAATCCTGGGAGGTTCACTATTCATGCAACAAAAAGAATTTTTAAATATAGGTGAAGCTGCTGTTTATGGCCTTGGATCAGGCATAGGCTGGTTTTTAGCTATTATAGGTATTGCAGCCATCAGGGAGAAAATTAAATATTCCAATGTGCCTGCCCCTCTTAGGGGATTGGGCATTACCTTTATCATTACAGGGTTAATGGGGCTTGCCTTCATGGGCTTTATGGGAATAAAATTGTAAAATATAAATATCATTTCGATGCTATTGCTTTCAATACAAACAACCGTCGTTATTGCCAGTGTGGTAGTTTTCCTGGGAGTCATCCTACTACTGGTAGCAATTTTGCTCTATGTTAAGAAAAAACTTACCCCTTCAGGCAAGGTCAATATAGACATTAACGATGGTGAGCGAAAAATTGAAACTGAACCGGGGAATACTTTATTATCAACCCTCAGTAACAACAAAATATTTCTTCCTTCCGCCTGCGGAGGGGGTGGAACTTGTGGCATGTGCCGTTGCAGAATAGTTGAGGGAGGAGGGTCGATACTACCCACGGAAACCGATTTCTTTACCAGAAAGGAACAATATGACAAATGGCGGCTCGCCTGTCAGGTTAAAGTGAAAGAAGACCTCAGTATCACAATACCGCAGGAAGTGCTGGGCATCAAAAAATGGGAATGTGAAGTAGTCTCAAACAGAAATGTTGCAACCTACATAAAAGAATTTGTCGTTAAATTACCCGAAGGAGAAAAACTTAACTTTAAATCAGGGGGTTATATACAAATTGATGTGCCTAAAATAGAGGTAGACTATAATGATATTTCGGTAGAGGAAAAATTCAGGGAGGAGTGGGACAAATTCAAAATGTTTGACCTGAAGATGAAGAATCCGGAACCCACATACCGTGCCTACTCTATGGCTAACCACCCGGCAGAGGGCAACATCATAATGCTCAATATCAGAATTGCCACCCCACCCTGGGACAAAGCCAATAACAGTTTTAAAAAAGTAAACCCGGGTATTTGTTCATCCTATATTTTCTCAAGGAAACCGGGGGATAAGGTGTCAATCTCAGGCCCCTATGGTGAATTCTTCTTAAAGGATAATGACAATGAAATGATGTTTATCGGAGGAGGTGCAGGAATGGCCCCGATGCGTTCACATCTTTTCCACCTGTTCTACACTTTAAAAGAACAAAACAAAAAAGTCACTTTCTGGTATGGTGCCCGTTCATGGAAAGAGGTATTCTATTACGATGAGTTCAGGAATATTGAGAAAAATTTCAATAATTTTAAATTTACGCTGGCGCTTTCTGAACCTCAACCCGAAGATAAATGGGAAGGACCAACCGGATTTATCCATCAGGTGATATACGATGAATATCTTCACAAACACGAAGAACCTGAGGAGATAAATTATTACCTGTGCGGTCCACCACTGATGAATGATGCGGTACAAAAAATGCTTTACGATCTTGGGGTTCCCAATGAAAATATATTGTTTGATGACTTTGGCAATTAATGAAATGGTTTATTTAGTTTAACAAATAACTTTAATATTTCCTATATTACGCCTTAATTCAATTTTATCAGATGGAAAACGGAATTAAAAAATTTGGCACCGCTCCGGTTTTTTTTACTGCCATATCAACAATCTTAGGTGCCATACTCTTCCTCCGCTTTGGTTATGCTGTTGGAACACTCGGCTTTTGGGGAGTTATCCTGATCATTATTCTGGGGCATCTTGTTACAATCCCCACTGCCCTGGCCATTTCTGAAATTGCAACCAATAAACGGGTTGAAGGAGGAGGAGAATACTTTATTATCTCACGTTCTTTTGGCCTGAATATAGGTGCAACAATAGGGATAGCGCTTTACTTTTCGCAGGCCATAAGTGTTGCCTTTTATGTAATTGCTTTTACTGAAGCATTTGAGTTTGTATTTAACTTTCTTCTGGAGAAATTTCAATTCACCCTGCCAAGACAAGCTATAAGCATACCGGTGATGATCGGACTTGGTGCACTAATTATTAAAAAAGGTGCTAATTTGGGTGTAAAAGCCCTGTATGTTGTAGTGGGTGTTTTGTTTATCTCTATCATAATGTTCTTTTTAGGGAAAACCAGCCATGCCGGTGTATCGACATTCAGCCTGGCTAATGCACAACTGCGTAATCCCCAGGATTTTTTTATTGTTTTTGCTATTATTTTCCCTGCTTTTACAGGAATGACTGCAGGTGTTGGCCTTTCCGGCGACCTGGCAAAACCATCCAAATCTATACCACTGGGAACCACCCTTGCTACTTTTACAGGGATGATAATCTACTTTTTTGTAGTCTATAAACTGGCCAAATCTGCTCCCGCTGAAGATCTTCTGGAACATCAGCTTATTATGGCGAGAATTGCCCTTGGTGGAGTTATTATCGTACCACTGGGCCTGGCAGCATCAACAATATCATCAGCATTAGGGTCGGTGATGGTGGCTCCGCGTACCTTGCAGGCACTTGCAATGGACAAAGCATTCCCTTCAAAGAAAATTAACAAGTGGCTGTCTGAAGCCAGACCAAAGGATAATGAACCTGCCAATGCCTCTCTCGTAACTTCATTGATCGCACTTGTATTTGTCGCCCTGGGTGATGTAAATGCTGTTGCATCAATTATTTCAATGTTCTTTATGGTAACATACGGGTCCCTTTGTCTTATCTCTTTTCTAAACCATTTCGGATCTTCTCCTTCATACCGCCCTTCCTTTAAATCTAAATGGTTTATCTCACTTACCGGATTTATCATTGCCGTTTGGATCATGTTTAAAATAAGTACCCTTTATGCCTTACTGGCTTTCGCCGTAATTATAATTATATATGTATATGTCGACCACTATCATAAAAACAGAAAAGGTTTTGCGTCAATTTTTGAAAATGCAATTTTTCAGTTGAATCGCAATCTTCAGGTTTTGATACAGAGAAAACAAAGTAAAAAAGCTGACAAAGAGTGGAGGCCCAGTGCTATTTGTATCTCAAAAGACTCATTCAAACGTGATAAAGCTTTCCGCCTTTTAAACTGGATATCCTTCAAATACGGATTCGGTACCTATCTTCATCAAATTGAAGGATATTATTCAAGCACTTCTGCTAAACAGGCCAGAAAAGAACTTCTCAAACTTCTGGAACAGGTCAGTGCCATTGAAAACCATGTTTACATAGATACCCTGATCTCCCCTTCAAATACCTCAGCTATTGCACAGGCTATACAGATACCGGGTATCGCAGGAATGGAAAACAACATGGTCCTTTTCGAATACGATAAAGAAAATCCAACCAATCTTGATGAAATAATAGATAACTTCGGATTGGTTAATTCAGGCGACTTTGACATTTGCATACTTGCAAGCAGCCATAGAGATATTCATTGCAAAAACGGAATCCATGTATGGATCAATTCCTTTGATACTGAAAATTCAAACCTGATGATCCTTCTCAGCTTTATCATCATGGTTCATCCGGACTGGAAAAAGGGCCAGATACAAATTTTTAATATCTGCAGACCGGAGGAGGTTGAAAAGACAAAGGAGGCAATGCGTGATCTGGTAATTACAGGAAGACTGCCTATCCATCCTAAAAATATCAGGCTTATTATTCAAAAACCTGACGTCTCTGCAAAATCCATAATCAGCAATCATTCTGTCAATGCAGGTTTGACACTGATTGGTGTACGTGAAGAATTATTAAAAAAAGAGAAAGCAAAACTGTTTGAAGGATACTGTGAGCTGGGTACTATACTTTTTGTACATTCAAAAGATCAGAAAATAATTGACTAATGGCTCGTTTTTTAAAAAGCAGGGTTAAAGCACATGGCACAGCGCCGGGTTCTCTTATTTTTATTGGAAGTAAGAAAACAGAAATTCCTGAAATACATCTTATGATCTATAACAGAGACAATGTTATGGAAAAAAAGGTTGACACATTAAAGGAGATACCATCAGCAATTCCAGATAATACAGTGTTATGGATCAATATTTACGGATTACACAATACAGAGCTGATCTCCGAGGCAGGTGAATATTTTGATATACCGCCTCTTGAATTGGAGGATATAATGAATACCGATCAGCGGCCAAAAATATCGGAAAGTGAAAAAAACCTCACCATTTTTCTTAAAATTTTAGATTACCGGGAAGACACAGGAAGGATCACCGGGGATCAGGTATCCTTAATACTGGGGAAAAATTATGTAATTACTTTTCAGGAAAAGATCAGGCACTTTTTTGAACCTGTACGTGAAAGGATACGCACCACCCACGGACGTATCAGGCAACTGGGGGCGGACTATCTTGCTTACGTATTGATTGATACACTTGTAGACAGTTATTTGCACAGCATTGAAAACCTGGGTATGTCAATGGAATCATTGGAAAATGAAGTGCTTCACCTTTCAAAAAAAGAGACACTCGGAAAAATATATAAGCTGAAAACAAACATTAGCTTTATACGAAAAGCTGTCCTCCCACTTAAAGAAATAATGCTTTTCCTTAACAGGACAGAATCAAAGCTGATTCAAAAAAAGACACTCAATTTTCTCAATGACCTTAACGATCTCACCACCCAGGCCCTGGAGGCAACTGAAATATATTACAATATGGCAAATGACTATCTGAACATTTACCATTCTAATGTTGCAAGCCGCACTAATGAGGTAATGAAGGTTTTAACCATATTCGCCTCAATCTTTATCCCGTTAACATTTATAGCAGGGGTATATGGTACTAATTTCGACTATCTTCCGGAATTACACTTTCGATACAGTTACTATATAATGCTTATTATTATGGCTGCTATTGCTATAGTTATGTTACTCTATTTTAAAAGAAAAAAATGGCTATGATTTAAAGATTTCATATTTATCCAGGAAGGCCATTAGCTGATAAATATTCTCAAATTTTTTGTTTGCACTACCTTTTGAATATTCCCACAAGTTATCTCTGACCGATACAACAAAATCGGGATCAGCCTTCATTACAATCTGATAACCTTTTCTGTTAAGCGCTTTTAAAGTCCATATCATATTAATTCCCTCGCCAACAACCTTTACCTTAGCCCTGAACTTCTTCTTAAAAAAGAACCCTCCTTCAACTGTATCGAACCCAATATGTTCATTTTTAAAAAGTTTATCAAACCATCCTTTTAATGCTGCATCTTCAGGAGCTCCCTGGTAACTGTGGTTTTCAGTTATTATCCACAGTTTATCTGCTTCCCTGATAGCAATATTCAGGTCATGGGTTGAAAGAATTATTGTTTTATCTCTTTCTGCAGCCATAATTTGAAGCAGATGGAAAATTTCATATTTATTGCTCACATCCAGGTAAGCGGTTGGTTCATCAAGAATGATGACAGGTGTGTCCTGGGCAAGTGCCCTTGCAATCATCGCCCTCTGTCTTTCACCGTCACTAACATGTAATAACGGGCGTCCGGCCAGATTTTTAATGCCTACCATGTCTATGGCACTGTCAATTATACGTTTATCAGGGACGGCAAGGGAACCGATCCAGTTAGTATAAGGGAACCTGCCATAGGCGACCAGGTCATATACCGTCATGTTAGGGATATTAATGCTTTCAGTAGATACAAAGCTTATTATTTGGGCCCTCTCCTTAAGTCCCAACTCATGCAGACCACGTCCTCCCATTTTTATATCTCCTTCAAACCAAGGTTGAAAGCCGGCTAATGTTCGCAGGAGTGTACTTTTCCCTATTCCGTTGCTGCCTATTAAAGCCACCATTTCTCCGGGTGCAGCAGACATATTAAGATTTTTTAAAATCTCCAAAGGAGCTCCTCCGTGTTGTTCGTAACCAACTGAAAGGTTAAGAAGTTCAATATTGAAATAGTTTTCCTGTCTCATCATACAGATACAAAATGCTTATTTTTTACAATCATCCAGATAATAACCGGGATTCCGATAAGAGCGGTGACTGAGTTAACAGGGAGAGTAGCCTGCATACCCGGCAGCTGTGAAACAATATCGCTGAAAAGCATAACTATACTGCCGGCAAGTATAACAGCCGGCAACAGTATGAGATGATCAGCAGTCCTGAAAAGAACACGGCAAATATGGGGAACTGCAATACCAATAAATCCTATAGGTCCGCAAAAAGCAGTAATTGTACCGGCTAAAAGGCTTGTACTCAAAAATATAACGATCCTGCCGGTGAGCACAGAAACTCCAAGTGACCTGGCATAGTTCTCTCCCAGAAGAAATGCATTGAGATCTTTGATCTCTATAAATGCCAATACTATACCTGCAAGGACAGCAGGTATTAATACTGTAAGCTGCGACATGGTAACACTTCCCAAACTTCCCATAGTCCAGATAATAAATGCCTTCAACAGTGATTCATTGCTGAAATATTGCATAATACTGACTATGGCCGTTACGGCTCCTGTAAAAAGAATGCCCAATATAAGTATTGTCATTATATCTTTTACACGCGTTGACACATACAGTACCAGCAACAATACCATGAATGAGCCGGCCCAGGCTACGAGTGCAAGAGGCCAGGATCCGGAAAAACTGAAAATGCCCGCTGCCAGAAGGGGTGAAAAACCCATCACAAAAATCGCAACTCCAAGACTTGCCCCTGCACTGATCCCTAACACATATGGACCAGCTAAAGGATTACGGAAAACCGTTTGCATCTGTAATCCGCTTAATGACAAGGCAGCACCGGTGAATATTGCCGTTAAGGCTTTTGGTAATCGCAATTCTAAAACGATAGTGCGAAACGTATCTGCTTCATCGGTTGAAGTTAATAATGACCGGAGAACTTGTCCGGGGGAAATTATTACAGACCCTAACATCAAATCTGCAATAAAAAAAAGAATGAACAAACCTCCCAGAATTAAAAAAAATGGTTGAGGTGGCCTCCTTTTATTTAATACGGCATTATTCATCTGATCTCAGTATAGTATGTCATTTCAGCATTCATGACTCCGGGGTGGAAAGCTATTATTAAATCGCGAAGTATTTTATGTGGATTGACAGTACCACTTTCCCAAAAATCATTTCCCCCCTGAATGCTCAATCTCTTTATATTGTTGAAAATCTTACCTTCTCTGAAAACACCGAAGGACGCAAATCTTTCGTCTGAGGCCAGAATTTCCTTCCTGGAGGCCATATTTGCCATATTGATCCAGATATCAGCCTTATCAGCCCAAACAAGGGCATTTTCAAATGAAATTACATAGCTCTCATTTGAATTATTTCCTCTTCCGATATACTCACCCCCTGCATCAGAAATAAGATTTGCCATATAGGAATTTCCTCCGGGCACCCACCACTGATCTTTATATAAAGAGCCTACCATCACCATCGGTTTACGGGCAATATCTGAAGCCATATCTTTAAGTTGGAGATATTCCTTTTCTATGTGACTGAAAATTTGTTCAGCCATTTCTTCTTTCTCAAAGAGAGCGCCTATAAATTTTATCCATTCTGCCTTTCCTAACGGGGACTGCTCAAGATACTCCGCTGCAATAATAACCGGGACTCCCAACTCCTGAAGTTTATTTACATATCCTGTGATTTCACCCCCTATTCCGTAAACCATAACAAGGTCGGGGTTCTGACTTATAATAAGTTCATAGTTCAGATTCTGTCCGTATCCGACATCAAAAAGTAGTCCTTTTTCATACCTGTCTCTTATCAGGGGATTGTAAATATATTTTTCACCGGAAATACCTACTATAGAATTATTCTCATTCAAAGCATCTAAAAAAGCAAGGTGCGTGGTCGAAAGACAAATAACCCTGCGCACAGGAGTCCTGACAACCTTCATTAGTGCCAGAGAATCCGGCACGTTATTTTTTTTACTTACCAGGGCATATTCAAACGCAATATTTTCAGCTTTTTCCCAGGGATTCAGAATAATAAGTTTATTATAATTTTCAAACCTCTCTATTTTGAATCCCCGGGCATATCTGTTAGAACTCCTGATAAAATTATTTTGTTCAACGGGAGCCGAACAACCTGCAACAAGAAAAATCAGAAATACCAGTATTGAAAAACATTTAATCTGCCTGATTACCATGGAATATATGATACTTTTTTCACAATTGTGACTTTAGATGTAATAAATTTAATAAAATAAATCCCCGGATTATTCCCTGACAAGTCAATTCTTATCTTTCTATCAGTAACTTGAAAAAAATTTACTTTTACCTCCTGTCCTATAAGATTAAAGACTCTCAAATTCTTCGGATCAATATTCTGACCGGCCTCAAAAGTAAATATCTCACCTGAGGGATTAGGATATACCAATGCTTCCACAGGATTATTTATTAACGGTGTATCATTAACAAAATCATCTACATTACAGGCAATCAGTTCCATAACATTCGCCATTGAATAATTCTCTGTATTTGCATCCTTAAAATCGTACCATATCGCGTTTTCTGCAAAAACAAATGAATTTACATTTCCCTGCAAACGAACTGATTGAAACAGTACAAAAGTATCAGCCGGTTGGATATTTGTCAGGTCAATACCAATAAAAAATGTATCAGCCGGTTCGACCGTTTCGCTAAATCCGATAAAATTCATAGCATCAGGGGAGAGGCCGCTGATACTTACAGTTTCTGAATGTATTAATTCTTCCGGCAATGCCTTACCATTAAAAACTTTTACAATAATTTCACTACCCGACCTGTTACTACTGACATTTATTTTCCCAATTCCAAGGGAGACACCGTGAAGTTGCTCATTCCCCGGTATTGTAAACCTTTCTGCTATTGTTGTGATGCCGGTATTATTCGAGCCTCCCCAATAACCTGCAAACTTTCCCTCCTCTAACAGTGGTACATTCTTATGTAAATCTTTGTCATTAAGGTTAGTAAATGCCTTACATAAATTTTCTCCGGTATTAAATCTCTTTCCCTTCAGTGATTTTACATTGGCATTAACAGGGTCAAGCCAGTATTTCAACTGACTTGAGGAATCAGGCCGGAAATTCCATGCCATATCAAAACGGGAAAAGTAATCATTTTCAGGATCCGAGCAGAGGGCATCACCACCGGTAAGTGTCCCGATTACTTGCTGTGACGGATTAAAAAAAGGCCCCCCGGAAGATCCCCTCTCGGTTACCCCCCTGTCCCAGCGAATAACCCTCAAAAAACCATTTTTTGTGTAGCTGGGGCCAATAGTATGAATAACAGGTTCATCAAGATCGAAGGCAATCTTTTTTATGTGGCCTTCGGGATGACTTATGCATGTAGTAGAATCAGGGATATTACCACTATGATCCCAACCGGCAAAATATGGTCTGAACTCCGGGGGAGGAAACTCACTTAACTCAACAAGGGCGAAATCCAGACTATCATTATGAGCACGCATTAAAGCACCGGAAATTGAATTGGAAGGATCTCCATCCAGGACAGCACAATATGGACTTTCATAGTTAAAAGTAAAAACTGCTGTCATTGCATCCTGAGGCTTGTCAAAACAATGGGCTGCCGTAATAATGTATGGGGACTGATCTTCCGATGTATTATTAATCAGTGTACCGGTACAGATATCACTGCCCACAATTAACCTGCATACTGCATCTTTCAGATCAGTATAGTCTTCTGCAATTTCACAGTTAATATCTATATTGCAATAACCAGGCAATTTTCCCGTTGGCCTTCTTTCATCATATTTTAGAATCCCCAGAAAATCATGGTTAACCTGTCTGACTATAAAGTTATTCCTGTCGACAAGCCCTGCCGGCACTTCATATTGAATGGTAACCTCATCACCCGCAACCGGTGACACGGCAAACTTTCTGAATTCTTTGTTATTAGCCGCAGTAAAGGCGCCAAGATAATGTCCCTCTATGGGATTATAAAGGAAAAGCCTGGTTCCTCCGGGCAGATGAAATTCATCAAAAATAATATTAATCGAAAACGCACCCTCTGACCTGATCTTTAATAACCAGATATCATACCCCTCAATATTGGAAATCCATACTCCTTCATTAGAGGGAGAAATGGAGACATCAAAACTTTTTGCAAATCGTAAAGGCTTCAAAAAAGCATCTCTTCCCCTCTCACCATTTGCAAGCATTAATAATTCTTTGTTGTTTACTGCCGGCATTACTTTCTCCGGTATTCCCCTGCTTTTAAGGACAGGTACCTGTATCGGCCTCCCTCCTTGTGAAAGCTGGCTATTAGCATTTAATGTTGAAAGTATATATATGGCCGTTATAAATAACCATCGCATTATTTTTCTTTTTTGCCAAAGTTAATATTTAATGTTAATCAATTGCATAAAAAATAAAACATGAATTTTTAATAAACAAGTTCAGGGCCTTATCCTTTGCCGTTTACTTCAGTGAACGGATCAGATATAATATAAACTCCAAATCTTCCATATTCAATTATTCCCTTCTCTCATTGAAACAAAAATAAATATCAAATAAAAATATTTGTATTATAATAATTAATTTGTAAGTTATTGATCTTAATTTTATATAAAAGCTATTTTAACATGAAGGTATTAGTTATTTATGTTGATGAATTCAGCTGGTCACCTGCCCAAAAAAACCTTGAAAATGCAGACGAGGTGACAAAAGGAGAAAGTTATACCGATAGCATTCTTGCTTTTATCCAGGTAGAACAAAGTGATGAAGAATTTAATTTAAAGAGCAGGGAGAAAAAGTTGGTTAACCATTTAAAATGGACGGCTAGGAAAAATAACTGCAAAAAAATAATTCTTCATTCTTTTGCCCATCTAGCTGATTCCAAGGCATCTGCTGAATTTACCAAAGAATTATTTGACATGGCTGAGGCCAGGCTTAAAAATGGTGGTTATACTACGGCCCAAACTCCTTTTGGATACTTCCTCGATCTTAACATAAAAGCTCCCGGACATTCTCTGGCCAGAATATGGGCATCGCTGTAAAACAAGGAACTTTCCTTCTTATCTTATCCTGTCAATACTTCTTACCAGGGCTTCATCCCTACCAATAGCCCTGATTGCAAGGTAGTCCAAAATTGCGGCTACCACAGGAAGGACCAAGGGTATTTTATAAACCACGCTCACCTTATCAAATGCTGCATTTATAAAATACAACATCAGACCGGTAAGCCCGATCAATAAAATAATAGTAAATACCAGAATCCTTATTTGAAGGATACGTTTCTTGAAAAGAAAGATCACGATGATATGGATTAGTGCTACCAGGCCTATGAATATCATAAGGGGTAAACCGTTAAAAACCATTTCATCCCCTTTGAATATTCCTTTTGCACTAAAATTATATATCTCGCTACTTACGGCCATTTCAGCAAAATTGGTTTTTAGCATTGATACTGTAATAACAGCTGCTAAAAAAATAAAAATAGTCTGTAATCTTTGGATCATTGTCTTAAAAAAATAATTTTCTTTAGAGTACAAAAATAAAAATAATTTTTCCCGGTAACCAATCCGGGCAGCCGGCAGTTACTTTTAGCCTGCCTTTTGCACTTCACCAAGGTTTATATACCATACGTAGGCTTCAACCTCTTTAATTCCACACTTTTTAAGGATACCTGCATACCGGCTGACCTGCCTGTGGTATTTTTCTGTTAACTTTTCCCCCCATTTATAATCAACTATAATAGCTTTTTCACCCTTGATCATTATCCGGTCAGGGCGTAAGATTGCCTCAGGGGTAAGTAAATTGCGTTCATTCAACACTCTGTACCTTCCCGAAAACCAGTCACATATTAAAGGGTGTCTTAAGCCTTTTTTAAGTTTACTCAATATTTTTCCCCTTTCTGTAACATTGACTTTTCCTTCAGCGAGTGCGGCATCACAGGCTTTTTCAAAATCATCTGCTGTTTCAACTGCTGCCAAAATTTCATGAACCAATTTACCTGTATTTTTCACCGACCTGGTTTTATCTTCTTCACTGCTAGAGTCTTCATTTGATAAACGTAATCTGATCCTGTCATGAAAATCATAAAAATGATACTTTCCGGGATGGTCTGTATGCATTACAATTTTCTCATTCACAAGGGTCGGAAGGTTACCATATCTGAATATAGTCTTGTCTTCATACCAGCAGTCTGCAAATTTATTTTCAGCCGCCATTTTGTTCAGGGAATACCTCAGCAGAGAATTAATTGCTGTAATATTTTTTTTAGTTCTTCCACTAATATTCTTTTCATCAGGATTAATGCAGCTAACAAAAAGTGCTGATTTTGCCCTTGTTAAAGCAACATATACAAGATTAAGGGTATCTATATAACTATTGACCTTTTCATTCAGGTAATCATTTCTGAAAATAGTTTTATCAAGTCTGGAGGTGAACTTTACCGGAACTAACGGGAACCGGTTAAAGGGGCTTATATCAGAATGACACCAAATCAACGGAGCCCTGTTCCCGGCCGGGGATGTATCCCAGTTAAAAAATGGTAAAAGCACAGCTTCAAATTCAAGCCCTTTTGCTTTATGAACAGTAAGAAGCTTAACGGCATCTACATCTTCATTTACACTTACTGATATTTTATAACCCTTGTCATTCCACCATAAGAGCAAATTGGAAAGATCGTTGGGATACGAAGCCTTTATTTCAGCAGCCTTATCGATAAGGGTTTGTAAAAAAGGTAATTCTGCCCTTAAGTTGAACAGTCCAAACAGCTTACAAATAGTTGATATTGTTTCATCAGGCGATAGTAACAGAACTTTCTCTTTTAGAATTGATATTTTTCGACCCAGTTCACTTTCAAATACTGCATCCAGGTCATCTTTATTCAGAAAAAAATCCGGATCATTGTTTTGAGGATATCCGTTGTCAGCTTGCTCTTCAACAAATAACACTTCCTCCTTCTTAAGATTGGGTTTTAACCATGAAAGCCAAAAATAGAGAAGAGCTGTTTTATTGATCCTGTTTTCCGGGTCAATAAGTAAACTGACAGCCAGCATAACCACATTAACACCTTTGGAAACATACAGGAAAAGCGACTCTCCGGATATTACAGACAAATTATATCCTTTATTTTCAGGAAGGCCTGATGCAGCCAGAAATTTTTCTACTATACCTGGCCCCTCGTCATTCTTCCTTATCAAAATTGCTGTTGATGATGCACTGATCCCTCTGTCCTGAAGGTACTTAACCTGCTCGATTAAAAAATCAACAGCATTACTTGAAAAGTCATCCGGTGAAAGAAAATTAACCTCTGCCAAACCATTACGTTCATCCGCAATAATGCCAGGCTCTTGCAAATAACTATTGTATATGTCCGTAAGTTTATCTTTATATACTTCATCCTGAATATCTTCGTAAAGAAACTTTTTAAAAGCCTGTATCAGTTCACCAGTAACTACATTATTGAAATCGATGATATTGTTTCTGCTTCGCCAGTTATGTCCAAGCCTTATTTCATTCATTGGGTATTGGGGAAAATCATTATAAATCCCGGATGCCAGAATATTCCAGTCACTGTTTCGCCACCGGTATATTGACTGCTTAACATCACCAGCCATAAGAGCAGAAAATCCCTGAGACAGGGCGTTAGAAATAAGTGGCTTAAAATTATTCCATTGCAAGCCGGATGTATCCTGGAATTCATCAATTATATAATAATTGAACCAGTTACCTGTTTTCTCATAAATAAAAGGGGTATCTGTATTACCAATAATTTTGCTTAATAATAAATTGGAATCAGAAATCTGGAGAATCCCTTTCTCATGCAAAATATCTTTAATCTCCTCCTTAAGATCGGTTAAAATACCAAGCACCCTTAGTTGACGCAACACTTCAACAGATGCATTGAAGAGTGGTGCATTATCCTCATAAAATTTTAGAATTTCCTTTAACAAAGGACGCAGCTCAGCTTCAACCACTTTTCTGATCCTGTCTTTAATATTACTTTTTTGTGTAAACCATTTCTCCGGATCCTCTGCACACGCCAAAACAGTATCGGTAATGTTAGGAATAACCCCCTTTGAAAGCCTGACAAAAAAATTTCCGATTCCATAGCTTTTCCCGGCAAAGTCATCCGGCCCCAATCCATTTGAAAAGATAACATTTACTCCGTTAACCCCCTTCAGCTTAAGTGTCTTTTCAAACCAGGAGATAAGTTTATTCAACTCAATTCGTATACTTTCAATATTCTCCCTTGAATATTCTGAATCTTTACTGTCAGGGAAAAAAATCTGAAATTTTTCCCTGAACAACTCACTGCCGAGAAATTTTATATCATCTTCAATTCTCTGACTCCGGTTTTCTCTGATTTTTTCTTCACTATACCCTACCAGCCAATCTCTCAGATGTTTATCACTATCTAATCTTGAAATCATGCGGTCAACTGCTTCATCTAGTATTGGGTCATTATCCAAACCCAGGGTAAACTGAGGGGATATTCCTGTTTCCCTGTTAAAAGCTCTTATAATACGTTGAGTAAATGAATCAATCGTGCTGACTGAAAATCTGCTGTAGTCGTGCAGGATATTTTGTAATACCCGTAATGCTTTCTCCCTTATATTTTTTTCTGAAAGCTTTAATTCTTCCATCAATAATTTCAGATAGGGAGAAGCCTCATTAACTGAAAGTAAAAATAACTGGCGCAGAATACGGCTTTTCATTTCGAAAGCTGCCTTATTGGTAAAAGTCACGGCCAAAATGTGCCGGTAATTAAACGGATCAATAAACAGAAGCTTCATATATTCAAAAACAAGATGAAATGTCTTGCCTGATCCTGCAGAAGCTTTATAAACAGTTAACATTATAATGACATGTAAATTAGTAAAATCACAAACTTCCCTTATCCGGAATTTTCTAATACCCCGGGTATCGGGTAACATTAATATGGGTACCTATTTTAAAATTTTTGGAGATATTATATTGCATAAATAATGTGGAACCTCTAAAATCAAAATTATTAACTCCACGATTTGGGAAAGGGGCAGAAAAAATTGAGTGTCCGCCGTAACTGAAACCTCCCACAGATAATCGATCTCCAAGTTTGTAGTTTGCTCCGCTTAATATAGCACCATTGTGTATAAATAAGGGATATGCCATATCAAAAGAAAGTGGAAAAAAATTGCCTGCAACAAGCCTGTCATAAGGAAACTCTGAAATGAAATAATTTCTACGCAGGCCTAACTCTTCTTTAATATTAAAATCAGGTAATTCTACTGTATGTGCAGAAAGTGGAAGAAAGATATTCTCTTGGATAACAGGATAAAAATAATGATGGCCGGTATCTGTCATCAGCGAATCATATCCCGGAACTAACGGCATCAGCAACTCCTGTGCAGAGGAACCGTAAAACGCAATAACCAGCAAACATACTATTCTTAATATCATGCTACAGCCTCCGGTATTCTTTCCAAATGTAAATTAAGCAACTTCATATACCCACGTCATCAAAATCAAATCTGCATCCGATAATTGTATCCGAGTTCGGAGCTCAATTGTAATTAAAATTTAAATTACTAAAACAAGTATGAGCTCCTGTCATATACAAAAGTATAATACTGATGTCTATATTAAAAGTAAATTTCAAAAATAATCAAGATAAATAAGCAGTCCGTATTCCAAAAACATGACTGATTTTTAAAATTTGAAGATTATTTTAAGGTCTTAGTCACATTTGTTCAGAAAAAATACAATTCTCATTTATAAAAACTATGATAAATCCAAAAATATATTTGGATAAATATCAAATGAAAAATACTTTTGACAATTATTTGATTAATATTATCCGGGTCTGTATCCAAAGGAAAGTTAATTTTTAAAAAATGAATAATATTAACGCTATGTTATATATTATTATGTAAAAAATGAATTGTAACATTTGAAAATTTTATGATGACAAACTACTTTAATTTTATCGAAAAAAACGTTATTTTCACATCATTAAACCCATGATGGAAAAATTCAACTATATTGTTTTAACTTTTTTACCAAGAGCAAGCATCATTCAGTTTTTTGCAGTGATTGCTGCTGCTGCGACTATTGGGATAATTTTCAAATACAGAAAAGCACCTGAAGTAAAATATTTAATATATATTATTATTAGTGCAGCAGTGTGGTCATTCACATATGGCATGGAATTTATTTCATCGAATACAGAAACGAAGATTTTATGGTCAAAAATATCATATTTCGGAATAGCTTTTATTCCTGTATTTTATTACCATTTCGCTAAAGCATTCAGTCAGCCGACATACAAAATAAAAATACCTGACCTGGCTCTTTTATCGATAATACCTTTTCTCACCATTGTCCTGGTTCTTACAAATGAGCATCACAATCTGATCTGGACTTCTGTCATTCATGATCAGGATAAAAATATGCTGTTGTACGAATACGGTTTCTGGTTCCGTATGTTTTGGTTATATTCAATTTTACTTATATGTCTGGGGCTCTTTAATCTTATCCGCTCATTTTTGGGATATTCCAGTCAATATAAAGCCCAGGTAATAATATTAATTCTGGCAACTTTAGTTCCTCTTATGGGTAATCTTATGTATATAGTCAAAATAAATCCTTTACCAGGCTTTGATTCAACCCCGGTTTTATTTGTGTTCAGCGGAATAGTAATTACAATTGGCACATTAAGTTTCGGAATGTTTGAGCTTATACCTTATGCCAGGAACAAACTTATTGATACAATGGATGACGGGGTATTGGTAATAAATTCGAAAGGACTTATAGAAGATCATAATCCGTCTTTATCAGATATCTTTAACCTGAATATAAAATCAATAGTACAAAAACAATTCAACGAAGTTTTCTCACAATATCCGGAATTAATTAATTCAGCAAAGGGGAATGATAACAAACAATTTAATCTGGAATTAAAGAATAACGGAGAAAGAAATTTTTATCAGGTTCTGGTTTCTCCCCTGCTGAACCAAAAAAATATTCTTTCAGGACACCTGATACAAATTCATAACATCACCTCACTTAAATTAGGAGAAGAAAAGTTGAAGGATACCAACAGGAATCTGCTTGAGGAGATAGAGCAGCGTGGCAAATTAATTGATGATCTGGATGCTTTTGCACATACTATTGCGCATGACCTGAGAAATTCACTTGGGTCTATATACTCTTCGAGTGAGGTCATAAAAGAACATATCTCTGAAATCAGTGATAGTGGATTTTTAACGGAACTGTCGGACCTGATTAAAAATGCTGCTCAAAAAGCAATGCACATAACAGAAGAATTGCTCATTCTTGCAACGGTTAGAAATGAAAGAATTGAAACGAAACCACTGATCATGGCAAACATTTTTAAAGAAGCAGTAAATCAACTGGCTGTAATGATCAGGGAATATAATGTTCAGATCAAAACACCTGATTCCTGGCCTGATGCCCTGGGACATGCCCCCTGGGTTGAAGAGGTATGGGTTAACTATATCAGTAATGCCATAAAATACGGAGGCACGCCTCCCCAGATTGAAGTTGGAGCTGATCAGCAGACAGACAATTTTATTAAATTCTGGATAAAAGACAATGGCAATGGTATTACAAAACAAGAACAAACAAAGCTTTTTAAAAAATATGCCCGTCTTGCCCCTGAAAAAGCCCATGGTTACGGGCTTGGGCTGTCAATTGTAAAACGTATTATAGACAAACTGGGAGGAAGGGTCGGGGTTGAAAGTACAGGCAATCCGGGCAAAGGGGCTAAATTCTGGTTTGAACTTCCTGTCATTTAAAATTAATATTGATACTATGCAAGCATACATTTTCCCCGGACAAGGGGCCCAGCATACAGGAATGGGCAAAGATCTGTTTGAAAATTCATCGATAGCGAGAGCTATGTTTGAAAAAGCAAATGAAATACTGGGTTTCAACATTACACAGATTATGTTTGAAGGGTCAGATGAAGACCTTAAACAGACAAGAGTCACCCAGCCTGCTATTTTTCTACATTCGGTAATCCTTGCCAAAACACTTACTGAATTTAATCCTGACATGGTTGCAGGCCACTCTCTTGGGGAGTTTTCTGCTTTAACGGCAAGTGGGGCGCTTTCTTTTGAAGATGGATTAAGGCTGGTATTTAAACGTGCAGCAGCCATGCAAAAGGCATGTGAGGCTGAACCTTCTGCAATGGCCGCAATAGTGGGGCTCAGCGATGAAATTGTTGAAGAAGCCTGTAAAGAAGTTGATGACAATGTAATACCTGCAAATTATAACTGTCCCGGACAACTTGTAATTTCAGGACCGGTGACAGGAATAGAACGGGCTTGTAAGATTCTTCTGGATAAAGGGGCCCGGCGAGCTATAAAATTGCCTGTGAGCGGTGGCTTTCACTCCCGGTATATGGAACCGGCAAGGGAAGAACTTGAAGCTGCTATAAGAGAAACAATAATTAACAGACCGGCTTGTCCGGTTTATCAAAATGTAACCGCCAAAGCTGTTACTAATCCCGAAGATATAAGATTAAACCTGACAGCTCAATTGACATCTCCTGTAAGGTGGACCCAAACTGTTTTGAACATGATAGCTGACGGGGCAACCTCATTCACAGAGATAGGCCCCGGAAAAGTCCTCCAGGGATTAGTCAGAAAAATAGATGGCAATGCGATTGTCTCAGGGATAAATTAGCAGTTATCCTCGCAATTTTGCTGAAGGTCGCTCCTCTCTATCTGGAAGGTAGTATGGCCAATATTAAACTTCTGTTTCAATGCTGACTGCATCAATGATATAAATTCATCATCATTACCGCCCGGCATAACAAGATGTGCGGTCAGTGCAGTCTGGGTGGTACTCATTGCCCAAATATGAAGATCATGAAGACTCTCAACACCGGTTTGTGCTTCTATAAACTGACGCACCTTTTCCACATCTATATTTTTTGGAACTGCATCAAGAGCCAGATTGACAGAATCTGAGAATAAATTCCATGTACCATACAAAATAACTGCTATTATTATATAACTCATCACCGGATCAATCCATAACTCTCCGGTAAAGATGATAAGTGCTCCGGCAACAACAACGCCAAGTGAAACTGCGGCATCAGCAGCCATATGCAAAAAAGCCCCTCTTATATTCAGGTCATTTTTCTGACCTTTCAGAAATAGCAAGGCACTAATAGTATTTATTATTACTCCTGTTGTGGCTACGAAAATAACCTGACTCCCGATAACCGGTTGTGGTTCCAGTAGCTTCCTGAATGCATCCCAGCCTATGGCAATAACAGCTGCAAAAAGCATGAAAGCATTAAGTAAAGCCACTAATATTGTAGTCTTCCTTAAACCGTAGGTATATTTGCCCCGGGGCTTAATAGTTGCAAGCCAGGAGGCAGTCCAGGCAAAAGCAAGCCCTAAAACATCACTCATATTATGGCCGGCATCGGCGAGCAAAGCAGAGGAGTTGGATATAAATCCATAAATAACCTCAACGATAACAAATCCTATGTTCAATAAAATTCCAACTGCAAATGCCCTGTTATGTGAAGTTTTAGCAACGTTATGGCTATGGGTATGTACCATAATTTTTAAAATTCATTTGCAAATTACCAAATATTAATAAAAGATAAAAAAGCTTTTGCCTTATATCCAACAAATAATAATCATTGATGTTCAATCTGTCATTTATCACAACATTTTACCGTCCTTGAAAAATTTTTACGATTTTTACAAAAAAAAGAGTAATACCGCAGTGAAACCAAAAAATAAAAAGAGAATTATTGTTTCTGCTACCAGCGACCTTGTTTCGGACAACAGGGTACATAAAGTTTGTATGACACTGTATAAGATGGGTTTCGATATATTGCTTATCGGTCGATTGTTAACAGAAGCCCCGGGATTAGTGCCACGTATTTATAAAACAAAAAGACTGAAATTATTATTTAATAAGGGATTTATGTTTTATGCATGTTTTAATATCAGACTCTTTTTTTATCTCCTCTTTTCTAAATTTGATCTTCTTCTATCAAATGACCTGGATTCTCTTACAGCCAATTTTATAATTTCCAAAATCAAAAATAAACCATTAGTATACGACAGTCACGAATATTTTACAGAATCACCCCAGCTGATAAAACGCGGAACAGTCAGGATCATTTGGGAATGGCTTGAACAGTTAATGCTTCCTCGTATTAAGTATGCATATACAGTGTGTAATTCAATTGCAAAGATATATAATGATAAATATGGAACTGATTTCAAGGTTGTCAGAAATATATCTTCGCATGTTTACAAGACACCTGAAACAGATGCAAACAATACCGGAATGCCTAAAATTATCCTTTATCAGGGAGCTCTGAATGAAGGCCGGGGGCTTCATCAGGCAATACTGGCAATGAAATATGTTGAGGGTGCAAAGTTGGTAATTGCTGGAGACGGCAGTATTAAAAATGAACTGGAAAAACTCATCACTGGTGCCAATATGCAACATAAAGCAGAATTAAAAGGCAGACTGTCGATTGAAGAACTGGCAAAACTGACCCCTAAGGCATATGTCGGATTATCAATTGAAGAAGATATGGGGCTGAACTACCATTTTACTTTGCCAAACAAACTTTTTGATTATATTCAGGCCGGAGTACCGGTTATTGTAACAAACCTGCCCGAAATGGCAGCAATCGTAAGACACTACGGCGTAGGAGAAGTTATCTCTTCGCCAGAGCCTGAAATACTTGCAGAAGCTTTCAATAAAGCATTATATGATGAAACCGTAAGAAAAAAATGGAAAAAGAACCTAATAAAAGCTGGTAAGGAACTCACATGGGAAAATGAAGAAAACACGCTTAAAGATATATTTAAGCCATTTATCTGATTTATTTTTTTAATTTACAAATAATAAACATAGTAACTCCACAGTTATTTGTTTAGTAACTTCAAAAACATGAAAACTAAATATCTGTTATTATTATTAATTCTGTCATTGATTGTCAGCCCCGGATCTGATCTGTCAGCTCAAAAAACTGATTTTTTCGGTACAACAGAAGAGGAAATTCAATTAGCGCGGGATCTTTTTAATCAGGGCAAATATAATTCGGCCTACCGTCTTTTTGAAAAAGTACAGAAAAAGTCAGAACCTAAATCTGAAATATATTCTGAAGCAATCTTTTACAAGGCAATATCAGCATTGAAATCAGGACAATCTGCAGGATATAAACTGGTAAGCAAATTTATCGAAGAATATCCTGAAAGCCCTTATATCGAAAGGGCATGGTTTAATCTTGGGGATTATCAGTTTGATCACAGGAACTATAATTCTGTTATTCAAAGTTATAGTAAAATTGACCGGTCTGCACTTAATGAGAACGACCGCGTAAAAATGCAATATCAAAATGGTTACTCAAATTTGATGATGGAAAATAACGAACAGGCCCTTGTTGAATTCACCCAAATTAAAGATAAAAACAACATATACAGCAAGCCTGCTACTTATTACTGGGCTCATCTGATGTACCTGGATGAAAATTACCAGTCGGCCCTTGAAGGATTCTCCGCATTAAATAATGATCCTGTTTATTCAAAGGTAATTCCAATATATGTAAGCCATATATATTACAAACAACAGAAATACAACGAAATTGTAAATTATACAGTAAATATCATCAATGATGTTGAGGAGGAACATAAGTGCGAACTATCCAAAATAGTTGGAGATTCCTACTTCCACCTGCGCGAATACACGAAGGCAATACCTTACCTGGAATACTATTATGATACTCCTGCATTAAAAACGCGGGAGGATAATTACATTCTGGGTTATTGTTATTATAATACTGAACAATATCAAAAGGCAGTACCACTATTGGAGAACGCATCCAAGGGAAAAGATGAAATGGCACAAAATGCATATTATCATCTTGCCGACTGTTACATAAAACTTAACGAAAAAGAGAAAGCCCGGGTGGCATTTGATGCTGCATCTGAATTTGATTTCAATGAAAGAATAAAAGAAGATGCACTTTTCAGTTACGCAAAACTCACATACGAATTGTCATATTCACCATTTAACGAAACTATTAAAGCTTTTGACCGGTATATCACGCTTTATCCGAATTCTCAAAGAAATACTGAAGCATACAGGTATTTAACAGAAGTTTTTATGGTTACACGCAATTATCGTGACGCAATAGCTTCTATTGAAAAGATTGAAGTTAAATCTTCAGAAATCTTAAGAGCATATCAACGTGTAACTTTTTATCACGGCCTGGAGTTATTCAACAACCTGGCCTATAATGAAGCTATCGACTATTTTGATCTCTCCCTGAAAAATGGCAGCCACAGCAGGGAACTGAATGCACGGGCGTTATTTTGGAAAGCTGAAGCTCATTACAGAACAGGCAATTACAGAGGTTCTGTTGAAACATATACAGACTTTTTAAAAACTGCAGGATCCTTTTCACTGCCTGAATATGCAGATGCTGAATATAACCTGGCTTATGCATACTTTAAACTGGAAGATTACAACTCCGCGGGCACCCACTTCAGAAATTATATAAACTCTGTGAAAAGCAAGAGGACTGAAAAGGTTGCCGATGCATATAACCGTGTCGGGGACTACTATTTTCTGAATACAAATTACAGTCTTGCCAGACAGAACTATCAACAGGCCTTCGACATGAATCTTTATGATCCTGACTATTCTCTTTATCAGATAGCTTTCTGCCTGGGGCTGGAACATAACCAGCAGGGCAAAATAAACAATCTTGAGAGGATGCTTTCAGGCTTTCCTGACTCTGACTATGCCGATGATGCTTATTTCGAACTGGGCAGGGCACATGAAAGGCTCGGGCAATATGTTCAGGCAACAAAAAATTACCAGGAGATCATATCAGGACATAAGCAAAGTGTATATTATCCCAAAGCTTTACTTCAAATGGGCCTGATAAATTATAATAGCGGCGACTATAACCAGGCTCTTGCCAATTACAAAATTGTAGCTGAAAATTTTTCAGGAACTCCTGAAGCACAGACAGCACTTCTGGGAATAAAAAACTGTTATGTGGAGATGAATAACGTGGATGGATACTTCGCCTACACCCGGAACCTGGGAGGCGGGGCCAGTATAGTTACCAGCTCAGAACAGGATTCATTAATATTTTTGTCGGCAGAAAGATTATACATGTCGGGAGATACACAGGCAACCGCCAGTTTACAAAGATACCTGAATGAATTCCCTAACGGTAGTTTTATAATTAATGCCCGGTTTTATCTTGCTGAACTATATTACAAAGAGGAAAATTATTCAATGGCCAATGAGCATTATTCATTTGTGGCCAAACAGCCTAATAATATCTTCAGTGAGCAGGCAATCTCAAGGGCCTCTGAACTTACTTTTAATGCAGGACAATACCAGGAAGCGCTTGATCTGTTCAACAGGCTGGAAACTCTGGCCGGTAGTAAATGGAATTTGTTAAAAGCCTATACAGGCCAAATGAGATGCAATTTTGAACTTAAGAGATATAACGAAGCAATTAATGCAGCAGAAAAAGTCAAAAAATCGGACGTAGCCAATGAAGGCTGGTTAAGGGAGGCTGACTTCATAACAGGAAAATCCGGGTACGTCACAGGAAATTATGCCTCTGCGATCGAACCTCTTAAGAGAGTTGCAACTGATACAAAAATAGCTCAGGGAGCTGAAGCAAAATTCCTCCTGTCAGATATCTGGTATAAACAAAATCAAAAGAAAGCTGCTGAAGATGAAATCATGGATTTTATAAACAAAGGTACTCCTTTTCAATACTGGCTGGGAAAGGCATTCCTTGTGCTGGCTGATATCTACCTTGACAGAAATGATCAGTTTCAGGCAAAGCATACACTTCGTTCCGTAGTGGAAAATTACGGAAATACCGAAGACGGCATTAAAGAGGAGGCTGCACGCAAACTGGCTGAAATAGAATCCAGCGAGCAAATGGATCAGCAAAAAGCCAAAGATAGTTCATTTCAGCTAAAAATTAATTAATTAAATACCGATGATCATGTCTTATAATTCAATCAAATATTGTCTGATAGTTATCTTAATAACCTCAACTTCATCCTTATTGGCACAAAGAGACACTACCCTGACAAGGGAAGTAGAGGTGATCAAAGCATATAACCCTGCTATTTCAGACGCAAACAAAATCAGCTCAATGCCCAAAATTGAGGATGTCAAACATGAAAAACCTGATTTTACATACAGTATATTCAGTCAGCCGGTATTTAATACATTTTCGGTAAACACACTGAAAGCAGCATCCTTTGCCTCCCAGCCAAAAGAAGATACGGGATTCGGGCTGATAAAAGCAGGTGTTGGAAATTACAACCGCCCTTACGGTGAACTGTTCTTCAATAGCCGGAAAATGAGAAATACAATATTCGGCCTCCACGGAAAACATCTCTCTTCCCATGGGAAACTGAAACTTGAAGGTGGGGATAATGTGAAAGCCCCCTTTTCGGAAAATTATGCTGAGATGTATATAAAACATTTCTTTAATAAATCAGTGCTTGCTGTCAATTTAGATTTCAGCCATGACGGATTTAATTATTACGGCTACCCAAAAGACCCCGTACCTGATATACTTTGGGAAGAAGACCAAAAGATTAACTATTTTGGCCAAAGGCAGACATTTACAAGGGGTGGATTAAATATAAACCTGGAAAATGCATCTGCACGTAAAAATGATTTCACTTTCGATTTTGACTTCGCATATGATTATTTCAAATCCAAAACAGGACAAACAGAACATTATGGTTCTTTTTTAGCTGATATTAAAAAACCTTACGACAAAGGTGCCGGATTACTGACTGCAGGGATATCCGTTATCAATACAGAAAATATTTTTAACCGTTACCTGATGGGCATGGGAATGAGCAGGCAAATATGGTTAACGGCCCAACCCTCTTTTATGTTGGGAGGAGAAGTTGCCAATTTGCAGGCCGGGGTAAAAACATGGTTCGTAATAGACCACAGTATTGATGTACTTGCAAAATTAGCTCCTGTTGTAAGGGTTAATTTCGTTCCTGTTAAAGAGATAATTAATATTTTTGCAGGTATCGATGGCAATTACGCCCCCAATAATTATTCTAAAATCGCTTATGAAAATCCTTATATTGATCCTGAACAGCATGTACATAAAAATACCTTTGAACGTTTCAGGTTTTACGGAGGGTTTGACGGAAAACTGTCTTCAAAGACTAATTTTAAAATTGCGGTTGATTACTCCATCATCAAGGAAAAACCATTCTATCACCTTTTTAAATACTTACAAGCCGATTCCTTACCATCATCATATATTGTTGATAATGATTTTGATTTCATATACGATAACCTTAACCTGTTGAAATTCAACCTTGAGATATTCCATGCAACATTTGAAAAAATGAATCTCCTCCTGTCAGGAAATTACTACGTTTACACAATGGAGTCGCTTGAGGAGGCCTGGAATCTCCCCGACTGGGATGCAAAATTGTCTTTGGGTTACAGGATATCAGATCAGTTCAATATATCGACTGACCTGATTTTTATCGGACAGAGGAAAGCGATAATCTATTCCCTGCCTGGTGAAAATCCCAGGCCATTATCTACAGGAGACATGTTAAAACTGGAAAACTTACAAACAGAAGTATACAATCTTGATCCGATAGTTGACCTAAACTTCAGCGCCACATACCAGGTTACCGGAAAGCTTTCGGTTTTTGCCCGGCTCAACAATTTTGCATTCCAAAAATACCAGCATTGGATAGGATACCCTGTGCAAAATTTTAATGCACTGGGAGGATTAAGTTATGCATTTTAAGCCTATGTTAAAACTTCAAAAATAAACCAAAAAAAAGTAACTTCCCCAACTAATTAAAAGAAGTCTTTTTTACCTCATTTTCAAGTTAATAACTTGTTGAAAAATTAGTTTTTTATAGCCACTTCCCAGGCTCATCCAAAGGTTAATTTTAGTATATTTGTACAACTGGTTTCAGCAATCCGTTAAATTAATTATAATCCTGAATACCAACTTTTTAACAAGAGCATTTAAAAGTATCGGTTCCTTTTGAAAACTGATACTGGATTTCAAGATTTCAATTGAATAGAATTAATAATAAATAATGAACGAGATAGAAAACAAAATTATCCCGAGGGGGGGCAATGGGAACTATTCTGCCGAGAGCATTCAGGTTCTTGAAGGACTTGAAGCTGTAAGGAAGAGGCCCGCAATGTATATAGGTGATGTCAATGAAAAAGGGCTTCATCATCTTGTATATGAAGTAATAGACAATTCAATAGACGAAGCACTTGCAGGTTATTGCTATAATATTGATGTAATAATACATGCTGACAACTCAGTTACAGTTACTGATGACGGCCGTGGAATACCCACCGAAATACACTCTAAGGAAAACAAATCGGCTCTGCAAATAGTTATGACAGTTCTTCATGCAGGAGGCAAATTTGATAAAGACTCCTATAAAGTGTCAGGTGGGTTGCACGGAGTTGGAGTATCATGCGTAAACGCACTGTCGTCATATTTAAAAGCCACGATACACCGCGACGGGAAAATATGGATGCAGGAATATGAGAAAGGACATCCTAAAAACGAGGTGAAGGTGATCGGGGATTCTGACAAAACAGGTACAATAGTTACTTTTAAGCCGGATGAATCAATCTTCCTCACCACAGAATACAAATATGAAATTCTGGCAGCACGCCTTAGAGAACTGGCATTTCTAAATGCCGGTATCAAACTGACACTGATCGATGAACGTGAAAAAGATGAAGACGAAAATTATAAATCCGAATCATTTTATTCGAACGACGGACTTAAAGAATTTGTGGATTATCTGGATGATACCAGGGTCAAAATTACTCCGGAAATAATACATATAGTTACCGAAAAGAATGATATACCGGTTGAAATTGCTATGCAGTATAATAGTACATTCTCGGAAAATATCCATTCTTACGTTAACAACATAAATACTATTGAAGGGGGAACACACCTTACCGGCTTCAGAAGAGGGCTTACAAGGACATTAAAAAGTTATGCAGAACAATCAGGGATGTTATCAAAACTAAAATTTGACATTAATGGTGATGATTTCAGGGAAGGCTTGACAGCTGTAATATCTGTTAAGGTTGCAGAGCCTCAGTTTGAAGGGCAGACAAAAACCAAATTAGGCAATTCAGATGTGAGCCTTGCTGTTGACCAGGCTGTTAGTGAAGTACTTAATCACTACCTTGAAGAAAATCCCAGATCTGCCAAATCTATAGTCAACAAGGTTATTCTTGCAGCAACGGCCAGACATGCAGCACGTAAGGCCAGAGAAATGGTACAACGTAAAAATGCCCTTTCGGGGGGAGGCCTCCCGGGAAAACTGAGTGATTGCTCCGAGAAAGACCCTTCCATGTGTGAAATCTTTCTGGTGGAGGGCGATTCTGCCGGTGGAACAGCCAAACAAGGACGCGACAGACGTTTCCAGGCTATCCTTCCTCTAAGAGGAAAAATATTAAATGTCGAAAAAGCAATGCAGCATAAAATATTTGAAAATGAAGAGATTAAAAATATTTTTACTGCACTGGGTGTTACTATCGGAACAGACGAAGATTCAAAAGCCCTGAACCTGGAAAAACTGCGATATCATAAAATTATCATAATGACAGACGCTGATGTCGATGGAAGCCATATTGACACCCTTATCATGACATTCTTTTTCAGATATATGCAAGACCTGATCAAACAAGGCCACCTTTATATAGCAGCCCCTCCTTTGTACCTGCTCAGAAAAGGTAAAAAAGAATCTTATGCATGGACAGAACAACAGCGTAAAAATATCATAGAAGAGTGGACAGGAGGTAATGAAAGCGGAATGCACATCCAACGGTATAAAGGCCTTGGGGAAATGAATGCCGAACAGCTGTGGGAAACAACAATGAACCCTGAAAACCGCACTTTACAACAAGTGACAATCGAAAATGCTGCTGAAGCAGACCATATATTTGCAATGCTTATGGGAGATGATGTTCCACCCAGAAGAAAATTTATTGAAGATCACGCAACATATGCTAATATCGATGCCTGATCATTAATTAAAAGTTTAGTATGGTCAAAGGCAAAAATATTTGTGTATTCTCTTCCTCAAGTAATGCGATTCAGAAAGTTTATTACGACGAAGCCGTTAAACTGGGCAACCTTATTGGAGAAAAAGGTTATACTCTCATAAACGGCGGGGCAAATGTCGGGTTAATGGAAACTGTGACTGTTGCAGCAGCTGAATGTGGAGCTCAAACAATAGGGGTAATTCCTGAAAGATTTATTAAAAAATCACTTGCTTCAGAGAATTCACATAAGACGATAAAAGCAAAAGATATGCAGGAAAGAAAAGCCAAAATGCGTGAATTATCTGATGCATTTATCGCCCTTCCCGGTGGTTTCGGTACACTCGAGGAAATATTGGAGGTCATAACACTAAAACAATTATCCTACCATAATAAGCCTGTAGTATTTATCAATGTGAACAATTTTTTCGAATACTTGTTTAAACAATTTGAAAAGTCGTTTATTGAAAAATTTATTAAAGAAGAGTACAGAAGTGTCTATTTTGTTGCAAGTAACTCTGAACAGGCAATTGAATACATTTCCGGATATGATCCACCTGAGACATATTCCAAATGGTTTCATGTTCCGGATATTAATAAATAAAAACACAGAATAACACACCTGCATTAATTACTTAAAGAGATTAATTTTTTACAAAATCTTTATTAAGTTGTTAAAATATGTAAAACGGCCGCTATAATTCACTGAATAATATAATAGTGGCAAATTATTTGCGTATAATGTATTACTTTATATAAAAGGATAATTATCGGGAACGAAATGGTTACATGGGTTCTCAACTTTTAATTAATTAATTAATTGAATAACTATTAAATTTTGTACAGATGAACAACATTAAAAAATATACACTTACATTTTTGCTGTTAGTGGCAAGTGCCTTATTGGCAGTTGGGATATACAGTAAATATTTTCAAAAGACGCAAGTCATCAGCGTGCCTGAACAAAGGCCTTTAAACTTTGTAAATCTTCCGGCAAACAGCCAGCAACAACTACCTGACCTGACATTTGCCGCCCAAAACTCAGTTCATGCGGTAGTTCATATTGCCACACAATCGGTCAGGAGTAATTCATGGTCGAGCGGAAATCCCTTTTTCGATGAATTTTTCGGATTTAACAGACAGGAACCTCAAATAGCTGAAGGTTTTGGTTCCGGAGTTATCTTGTCAGCCGACGGATATATTGTCACCAATAACCATGTGATTGAAAGGGCGCAAAAGATAAAGGTGATCCTTAACAATAAGGAAGAGTATGAAGCACGTCTGATTGGAGCTGATGCATCAACAGACCTGGCTCTTCTTAATATTGAAGCCAAAAACCTTCCATACCTTACATACGGGAGTTCAGATGACCTTAAACTGGGCGAATGGGTACTTGCAGTTGGCAATCCTTTTAACCTTACTTCAACTGTTACAGCAGGCATTATTAGCGCAAAAGCCCGGAATCTTCGTATCAACGAAGATCAGTATTCAATTGAATCATTTATACAGACAGACGCAGCAGTTAATCCCGGGAACAGTGGCGGTGCACTGGTTAACCAGCAGGGTAACCTTGTCGGAATAAACACAGCAATTGCATCACGGACAGGTTCATATGCCGGATATTCATTTGCTGTTCCGGTATCCATAGTTGAAAAAGTTGTGAAAGACCTTAAAGAATTCGGGCAGGTACAAAGAGCATTGCTTGGTGTTAGTATAGCCGATATAAATGCAGCCCTGGCAGAGGAAAAAGGACTTGGAAAGGTTGAGGGAGTTTATGTTGCAGCTGTTGTTGAGAACGGAGCAGCAAAAGAAGCAGGGATAAAAGAAGGCGATGTTATTTTGAATGTTGCCGGTGAACCTGTTAACTCATCAGCTGAATTGCAGGAAAAAGTAAGCAGGTTCCGACCCGGAGATGATATAAAAATAGTTGTAAAAAGAAAAGATGACCGGAAACAATTTACTGTAACATTACGTAATAAACATGGAGATACACAAATAGTACGAGATAATGCAACATTTTTGGGAGCCCGCTTTGAATCAATAACCAAAAATAATAAAACAGGTTTGAATATTGAATATGGCTTACAAATAACTCATTTGGAAAAAGGTAAATTAAAAGATGCGGGTTTAAGTGAAGGATTTATTATTACACATGTTAATAAAAAACCCATTTATGAAGTAAGTGATTTCAGAAGAGAGATAGAAAATGCCACAGGAGGAATTCTTGTTGAGGGCATATATCCAAACGGAGAGTTGGCATATTTTGTTTTTGGTGTTAATTAACGGTATCTGATAATTACCTTTAACATACCATTAAGATTCTAAAATGGAAAGCCTTCTTCTTCAATATAAATTAATTAATGTTCTATATTTGCACACTTTTTTAAGGAGATAAGGAGAGTTATATGAGACAGCTAAAGATCACAAAATCAATAACCAATCGGGAGAGTGCCTCTTTAGATAAATATTTGCAGGAAATAGGGAAAGAGGAACTCATTACTGTTGAAGAAGAAGTTGAACTTGCCCAGCGTATCAAAAAAGGTGATCAGGCTGCTTTGGAAAAGTTGACCAGGGCTAACCTAAGGTTTGTGGTATCTGTTGCTAAACAATACCAAAACCAGGGTTTAAGCTTGCCTGACTTAATAAATGAAGGTAACCTTGGATTGATCAAAGCAGCTGAAAAATTCGATGAAACGCGAGGGTTCAAATTCATCTCATATGCAGTGTGGTGGATCAGACAATCTATCCTTCAGGCTCTTGCTGAACAATCCAGGATAGTGCGCCTTCCACTTAATCAGGTTGGTTCGTTGAATAAAATCAATAAAGCTTTTTCAAAGTTTGAGCAGGAACATGAGCGAAAACCTTCGCCCGAAGAATTGGCCAGCTCACTTGAATTGTCTCCCGATAAGGTTTCTGACACCCTGAGAGTATCTGGAAGACACGTTTCTGTTGATGCTCCTTTTGTGGACGGAGAAGATAACAGCCTTCTCGATGTTCTTGTTAATAATGATTCTCCTAATGCTGACCGTACGCTTATACAGGAATCCCTCTCAAAGGAAATACACCGTGCACTTGCAACTCTTACAGAAAGAGAAGCTGACATAATCAGGCTCTTCTTCGGAATAGGCTGCCAGGAAATGACCCTTGAAGAAATTGGTGAAAGGTTCGGCCTAACAAGAGAGAGAGTGAGACAAATAAAAGAAAAAGCAATTCGCAGGTTAAGACATACCTCACGTAGTAAACTGTTGAAAACCTATCTGGGATAATAATAATAATAATAATAATAATAAACACCCGGTGAATTGCAATTCACCGGGTGTTTATTTATCAGGCTTCTGACTTCAATAAATTTATTTAAAAAATCACTCCATTCCCAAAATAGTAAACTCTGTCCTTCTGTTTTGCTGATGTTGTTCCTCCGTGCATTCAACGCCGTCTTTGCAGTGATTTACCAATTGATATTCACCATAACCTTTTGCGGTAATCCTGCTTCTCTGAATTCCTTTAGAGACAATATATTCTACTGCGGAATCAGACCTTTTCTGACTGAGTTTCTCATTATAACTGTCTGTTCCCCTGCAATCAGTATGCGAACCAAGTTCAACTTTCCAGGATGGATTATCTTTAAGTACTTTTACCAGTTTATCTAGTTCTGTTTCCGATGAAGGAAGAATATCCCACTTATCAAATTCGTAATAAATATTTTTTAATTCAAATTTCTGACCGACCTGGACTCTCTCGATCTCAATGATCTCCTTTAATAAGCCAAACGGTTTACCCTTGGTCGTAAATGATACCGATTCATTCATGTATCCTTCAACAACTGATGTTGCAGTGTAATCCGCAGATTTTGCCAAATCCCGGCTGATAATTCCACTGTTGTCTGTCAACCTGGTCATATTATCACTGAAGTTGACCCTGACATTGGAAACCGGGCTTCCTGTCTTTTTGTCACGTACCAGCAATTCCAACTCATAATTTCCCTCAATAAGGATTTTATATATATCATCATCACCTGTCCCACCTTCTCTTTTGGATACAAAATATCCAACAGACTCATTATTGTTAATTATCAATCCGAAATCATCAGCAGCAGAATTAACTGCCTTAAGATTTTTTGGAGCACCAAATCCTGACGCTGAAATAACAGAATAATAAATATCAAGTCCACCGTTACCTTCAGGCTTCCCATTTGAAGCAAATAACAATATTTTGCCCTTATACAGGAAAGGGAACATTTCATCTTCGCCTGAATTAATATTTTCCCCGAGGTTGATCATATCTCCCCACTGTCCGTTTTTTCGAATCGTCATATAAAGGTCGGTACCCCCTTTACCCCTGCCCCGGATATCAGAAGCAAAAATCAGAGTATCACCGGTAACAGATATTGCAGGGTGGCCGGCTGAATATGAAGAACTGTTGAAAGGCATTTCGCCCGCTTCTGTCCATCCAGTACCCGATCTCCTTAATATAATGATCTTTAAGGGAATGGTGGCCTTTCGGAAAACTACCCTTTGAATGTCAGGATTCTCAAAATTACTTAATGTAACAAAAAGCTCTTCTGTCTTTTCACAGAAAGAAACAGGCCCGGCATGATAACCGGCACTGATATCTTCAAGCCTGATAGCTTTATCACCACGAATATTCCCTTCAGCATCAACAGGAACAGAATAGAGATTATAAAAAACCTCTTTAGTCTTTCCCTGGCTGATCATTCTTATTTCCTCGTCTGTAAAGGCTGAAAACCAAAGTTCATTTCCGGTAAATGAGGGCCCGAAATCACTTGCAGTGCTGTTAATGTTTGTTTTTTCAACCTTAATGGCTGCATTATTAAGGAAATAATCATTTTGGCCGTATAAACAAAATGATATTAATCCAAATACAATAAATAATGTCCTTTTCATCTTTCCCGAAATTATGGTTAAAATATTCAACAAGTTAAGACATTTATTACGATAATAAAAATTATTCAGTCATCTTTATTGATCACCCTGAATAAAGAGATGAACTAACATTTGAACATATAACTTTAGAATGGATAAAGAATGTTTGTTATATGATTCTTTCAAGTAATACCACGTTCTCAACGTGCTGAGTATGAGGAAACATATCTACAGGTTGAACTTTTACCACTTTATAGGAGTTGCTCAACAAATTAATATCACGTGCCTGGGTACCGGGATTGCAGCTTACATACACAATTTTTCCCGGTAAAATACTGAGTATGCATTCTATGACATCTTTATGCATACCGGCACGTGGAGGATCGGTAATGATGATATCAGGGGCACCCTGCTCACTGATAAAATCCTGATTTAATACTTCTTTAATATCACCTGTAAAAAAGGATACATTATTAATATTATTGAGTGAGGCATTTTCAACAGCATCACTAACAGCGGCCGGTACGTATTCAATTCCGATAGATTTTTTTGTCAATCCTGCAATGAATAATGAGATTGTTCCTGTACCGGTATAGAGGTCATATACAGTCTCAACGCCGGTTAAACCGGCAAAATCCCTAACAACTTTATAAAGATTATATGCCTGGCCTGAATTAGTCTGGAAAAAACTTTTTGGCCCAATTTTAAATTTTAGTCCCTCCATCTCCTCAATGATATGATCCCGTCCATAAAAAAGCCGGATTGGAAGGTCCGTAATAGTATCATTGCCTTTTGAATTAATCACGTACATCAGGGATGTCAGGGCAGGGAATTGATTTTTCACAGCATTTAGCATCTCACCTGCAACAATGCTGTCTTCATGAAAAAATGATATAACGACCATAGTCTCACCAAGTGAAGAGGTCCTGATCAAAAGATTCCTGAGAAAACCACTCTTATTACGTATATCAAAAAAAATTAATCCATTATTAACAGCGTACCTGTAAATAAAATTACGAATCTCATTTGAAGGTTCTGCCTGAAGCCAGCACTCTTCAATATTAATAATTTTATCAAACATTCCTTTTGCATGAAATCCAAGAGAATCAGAATTGTCAATTACTTCTCCTGATTCAATCTCATCTTTTGTAAGCCACCGTCTGTTTGAAAAAGTGAATTCCAGTTTATTCCTGTAAAAAACATTTTTACCTGAAGCGATTACAGGTAAAATCTCCGGCAATTTGACCTTTCCTATTCTTGTTAACTGATCATTAACCTGCTTTTCCTTGTAAAACAACTGCTTTTCATAAGGAAGACATTGCCAGGTACACCCTCCGCAATTCTCAAAATGTTTACAAAAAGGAGTTACCCGCTCATCTGAAAACTCATGAACTTTTGTAATTATAGCCTCCTGATAATTTTTCCTTCTTTTTATAACCTGCAGATCAACCACATCACCGGGAACACCCTGTCTTATAAACACTACAATGTCGTCAATTTTTACCAAAGCCTTCCCTTCAGACCCGATATCTTCGATCTTTACCCTTTCGTAGTATGGTTTTTTTCTTTTCCCTGCCATTTTTTCTGCAAATATAGTCTTTATGCGGAATACAAATATATTTAGCCCCAAAAACAATTTCCCAATAAGATACCATAATTCCCAATTTGGGAAAAACGAAACATATTCAACAGAAAATCGAATTTTAATATCTATTACTTTTCTTTTAAAAAAAAATTCTGGTTACATTTGATATGATTTAATGGTTGGTTTTATTTTCAAAAATAAAATTATTAAGGGGAAAGCATCTTCTGTATTTATGATTGGTTTTGTGTTTAGGGGTTTGTAAATCATCAATCATCTTCAAAAGCGTCCATAGCTTTCCCCTTTCTTCTTTTAATAATCATCCCATCATTTGATGAAACTTTCTTTATCATTATCTTTGGCGGCATTGAAAAAATATCTATGATTTCAGCGAATAAAATAAATGTCAGCTTTGGAGGCTTTGATCTTATAAAGAGTGTTAATTTTATCATCACCCAGGGTGATCGCATAGGCTTAACGGGTAAGAACGGGGCAGGCAAAACGACATTATTAAAACTTTTGGCAGGTATCTCTGAGCCTTCATCCGGAGAGATAGTTAAACAGAAAGACATAACTTTAGGCTATCTTCCCCAGCAGGTTGAAGTAAAAGACTCGCATACTCTTATCGGGGAAACAATGCTGGCCTTTACTGAACTTCTGGATTTGAAAAAAAACATTTCATTTCTGAATAACGAATTAACTTTAATCACTGACTTTCATTCTGACAGTTACCTTAAGAAGTTGGATAAGTTGAATGAGATGAATGAGCGTTATTCTATTTTGGGTGGTGACACATTTCATGCAAAAATTGAACAAACCTTGCTTGGATTAGGATTTGAAAGAAGCGATTTCGAGAGACCCACATCAGAATTCAGCGGTGGTTGGAGGATGAGAATTGAATTAGCCAAATTGTTACTTAAAAAGCCTGATATACTTTTACTTGATGAGCCTACCAATCACCTTGATATTGAATCAATACAATGGCTGGAAAATTTCTTATCAGGTTATAAAGGAGCTGTAATGCTTGTGTCACACGACAAGGCATTTCTTGATGCTGTTTGTAACAGAATAATGGAAATTTCACTGGGAAAGATCAGTGATCAGAAGATGAACTATTCCGATTTCATAAAATGGAAAAAGGAACAAAGGGATATTCAACTGGCAGCTTTCCGAAACCAGCAAAAAATGATTGAAGATGCTGAAAAATTTATCGAAAGGTTCCGCTATAAGGCAACAAAAGCCATACAGGTACAATCACGAATAAAACATCTTGAGAAACTGGAAAGGATTGAGGTTGAGGAAACAGACACATCAGAGCTAAAAATCCACTTTCCTCCGGTTCCTCAATCAGGCAAAGTAGTGGTTGAGGCCAAAAATATTACAAAAAAATATGGCAGCCTCCTGGTATTAAACGGGATTAACCTTACTGTTGAAAGGGCTGATAAAATAGCCTTCGTCGGAAAAAACGGGGAAGGAAAAACAACTCTTGTGAAAATAATACTGCAACAGTTACAACATGAAGGACACCTGAAAACAGGCCATAATGTCAAAATCGGATATTTTGCCCAAAACCAGGCAGACCTTTTAAATAATGACCTCACTGTGTTGGAAACTATCGATGAAGTAGCTGTAGGGGAGATCAGAACAAAAATAAGGGATATCCTGGGGGCTTTTCTTTTTTCGGGGGAAGATGTTGATAAAAAAGTCAAAGTGCTCAGCGGTGGGGAAAAGTCAAGATTGTCAATGATAAAATTAATGCTAAACCCTGTTAACCTGCTGGTTCTTGATGAACCGACAAATCATTTCGACATACAGTCAAAAGAAATCCTTAAAGAGGCCCTGATACATTTTAAAGGTACGCTGATCATAGTGTCTCACGACAGGGAATTTCTGGACGGGATAGTAAATTGTGTCTATGAATTTAAAAATACATCGGTAAAGCAACATTTGGGTGGTATCTATGACTTTCTGAGAAATAAAAACCATGAGTCCATGCAGGATTATGAAAAAGCACTGATCCAATCCGGCAGCAATAAGATTTCAAGGGAAAAACCACGAAATGAAACTCTGCAAAAGGATTTCGAAGAGCGAAAAGAAATTAACAGAAATATATCCCGGCTTGAAAAAAAAATAGCTGATACAGAAGAAAATATCACAAAACTTGAAAAAGAATTATCTGAAGTGAACCATAAATTATCCCTTCCTGAGGTACACAGCAGTACATCAATATTTGAATCATATGATAATTTACATGAGCAATTGAATATTAATATTATTGCCTGGGAGGAGTTACATAATGAGTTGGAAAAATGGAAATCTAAAAAAAACTGGTAGTGAACAAAGAAGATTATATTTTTGGAACGAGAGCAGTAATTGAAGCCATTAAAAATGGCAGGACAATAGAAAAGGTTATTTTGAGAAAAGAGATTGAAAATCCATTGTTTAATATTCTTTTTCCATTAATAAAAGAGAATAATATACCTTTTCAGTTTGTACCTGTAGAAAAGATCAACCGGGTGACACGCAAAAATCACCAGGGTGTACTGGCTTTCCTCTCCCCCATCGATTATGCTGATATTGAGACATTACTTCCCGGTTTGTTTGAGGCCGCTGTAAATCCAATGATTCTTCTTCTTGATCATATTACTGATGTTAGAAACCTGGGAGCAATTGCGCGAACAGCTGAATGCGGAGGTGTTAATGCAATTATCATTCCCGAAAAAGGGATGGCAAGAATTGGGGCAGACGCTGTAAAAACATCCGCCGGAGCTCTTAATTATATCCCGGTATGCAAATCATCTGACCTGAGAAAAACAATACGGTTTCTGAAAAATTCAGGAATTAAAATAATCGCAGCATCGGAGAAAGCTGAAAAAATCTATACTGCTGAAACCATGGATTCACCCCTATGCATAGTAATGGGTTCTGAAGATCAGGGAATATCCCCTTCTCTTTTGGAAATGATTGATAATCAGATCAGAATTCCTCTTTATGGCAAAATAGATTCTCTTAATGTTTCTGTTGCTGCTGCCCTGATTATATATGAAGCGGTAAGACAAAGAAATAATACTACTTATCAGAAATAACAGTTGCCTTTGGAATAGCAAGTTTGTTCCGGCCCTATTAAGGATGTACCGGAATTGTCCGCTTAAAAGACTCCTCCAGTGAAATAAATGTCTCTGTACTTGCTATACCGTTAATCTTCTGGATATTTCCGCTCAGGATGCTCTTTAAATGCTCATTATCCCTGGCGTAAACTTTTATAAAAATGGCATATTGGCCTGTAGTATAATGACACTCAACAATTTCAGGTATAAGTTCTAATTTCTCTACAACCTCTGAGTAAAGGCTTCCCTTTTCCAGAAAGATTCCCATATAGCTGCAGGTACCGTAATCTACTTTTTTAGGATCAATATTATAACCGGAGCCGGTGATTATTTCATCATCAATCATCCTGTTTACCCTCTGATGAACGGCAGCTCTCGATATTCCAACCTTATCTGCAACATCTTTAAAAGGAATCCGGGCATTTTGTGTGATAATATCAAGGATTTTTAAATCAATATCATCCAAATGGTTCTTCACAGTCATCTCTCTTTTTCAGTCTTTTGTATTAAATATTATTTTATTGGTACTTGCCTTTTAAAATCCATCTCAAGCGACATGAAAGTCTCTGTTCTCAATACACCGTCAATCATTTGCAGTTCATTGTCAATTAATCTCTTAAGATGTTTATTGGTTTTAGTTTGTATTTTAATGAAAATAGCATACTGCCCGGTAGTATAATGGCATTCCACAATTTCCGGTATTTCACGTAAAGCTTTAACTACCTGTCTGTGATACCTGGCTTTTTCAAGATGTATCCCAATGTATGCACAGGTATTATAACCTATTTTTTCAGGATTGACAATGAATTCACTTCCCGAGACAATACCTGTATTTAACAACCTTTGAACTCTCTGATGTATGGCAGCACCCGAAACACCACACTCCCTGGCAACTTCAAGAAATGGTATTCTCGCATTCCGGGTAATTAATCTGAGAATTTTTTCATCTAACTCATCTATTTCAGGAATTTGCTCAGTATATTCAGAATTATCCATATTTCAACTATTATTTTTAACACCATATTATTGAGCAAATGTATAGAAAAATTATAAGTGAAAACCATAAATACTTAATAATATTATATTTATTCATTTTACACAGAGATACTAATTCAATGTGCCACAATAGTTTTAACTAAATCAGAATTATTAATATCTCCTTTCTACGTTATTACTCCAAATTAATTCCTGCCTTCGAGAAAACCTTTGAAAAATCAGTTCCGGTGGGTTCCTGAAATACTCTAAGATCAAACTCAGGAATAACTGCCAGGATATGATCAAAGATATCTGCCTGGATTGATTCATAGCGCGCCCATGATTTATCCTTACAGAAGACATATATCTCAACAGGCAAGCCTTTTTCAGACGGTTGAAGGTGTCTGACCAAAAAAGTCATGTCATTGTTGATCATAGGATGTTGACGGAGATATACTTCCAGGTATTTTCTAAAAATTCCTATGTTTGTTTGTCTGCGGCCACTTACGACGTCTTCATCCGAAATGTTATTTTTTTGATTGTATTCGGTAATCTCCTTTTCCTTCTCAATGATATATTCCTTGATAATTAAAAATTTCTGAAGACGGTTTAATAATTCTGAATCACATAATTTTATGCTTGTCATATCAATATTAACTGCTCTTTTAATCCTTCTTCCACCCGATTCCTCCATACCCTTCCAGTTAATGAACGACTCAGCCACCATTGAATAGGTGGGAATAGTTGAAATTGTCCTGTCCCAATTTTGAACCTTTACAGTATTTAAAGTAATGTCAATAACAGTGCCATCAGCCCCCCTGCTCTTCATCTCTATCCAGTCACCGATTTTAACCATGTTATTACCTGATAATTGTATGGAAGCCACAAAACCCAGTATAGAGTCTTTAAAAACCAGCAGCATAACTGCTCCCATGGCTCCTAATCCGGCAAGCAACACAGTCGGATCCTTATCCAGCAATAACGCAATTATCAGTATCCCTGAAAGGAAGAATACAAGAATCTTTAGAAGCTGAATATACCCCTTTATTGGCCTGTGTACAGCATACTCAGTGGTATTGTATATATCAAGGCCCGCATTAAGAAGGGAATTAAAAAGAAAAATTACAATGAAGATAAAATATATCTGAGCCAATTTTCGAAGGAATCCTTCCAGATAAAGATAATAATCAGCCGAAAGCATTGAAATTGCTGATTCACTCAGTTGCGCCAGCTCCTGTGTAATAGACGGTGATGCAAAATCGGCAGTGTAATAAATTATAAATGCAGGTATAAAATGTGCAATATATCTGAAAACTTTCCTTTTTACCAGAATATCATCCCATGTAGTTCGGGTGCGTCTTGAAATTTTAGTCACAACACTTATGAGAATTTTTCTGGCCAGATAATGGCCTGCCCAGGCAATAAAAAATATTAAAAAAAGCATTGCCAATAAAGCCAATGGTTTGGAAATACCTGAAAGCCCTTCCAATTCCCTGATATTCTCCAGTAAAAATTTATAAAACATCCTCATTTTAGTGATCTGATATTGTTAATTTTGTCAAAAGTAATAAATGCTTATAAAATGATCAGGCAGTTTATTTTAATTATTATGTTTTTTCCCTTGTTTATTTCAGGGCAAATACATTTTACCGATTTCTTCGAAAACAGATCTTTAAGATTTGATTTTATATTAGGCGGCAATTCCAAAGAAGTAATCGTATATCCGCAACAAATAAAACAGGAGCCTCACTGGGCCGGCTCCCTGAATAACCTGACAGATATTTTCAATTACGGGACATACCGGTTTCGTGTTTTCGATGCTGAATCAGATATATTACTATACTCTAAAGGATTTTGCACTCTTTTTCAGGAATGGCAGACAACAGCTGAAGCAAAGACTATGAACAGAACTTTCTATCAGGCTGTTATCTTTCCATATCCAAAAAAAACGGTCAGGCTTGAAATTGATGCAAGACAATGGGAAGGTAATTTTAAAACAATATTCACCACAGAAATAAATCCCACCGATTATTTTATAATTAAAGAAAACCCACTTCCCTTCGAATATGTTACAATCATTGATAACGGGAAACCGGAACATAATGTAGATGTGGTAATTCTTTCCGAAGGCTATACTGAGGGCGAAAAAGAAAAATTCATTAACGATGCCCGAAGGGTTACAGGTTATTTGTTTGACGAAGAACCTTTTAAATCAAACATTCACAAATTCAATATCAGGGCTGTTTTTACTCCTTCAAATGACTCAGGCACTGACATACCGGGAGATAATATCTATAATAATACTATCTTAAACTCAACCTTTTATACATTTAATGTCCCACGCTATCTGA
Source organism: uncultured Prolixibacteraceae bacterium (assembly GCA_964545315.1). Taxonomy (GTDB): domain Bacteria; phylum Bacteroidota; class Bacteroidia; order Bacteroidales; family Prolixibacteraceae; genus JAAYJR01. The sequence goes on along the minus strand of CAZJGI010000004.1, from coordinate 16,622 downwards.
CTACCAGCGATATGAAGACCATATATGACATCGCCGCCAATGTCCCTTATGATCATATGTATGTTCTTGTCAATACCCAACTTTACGGAGGAGGAGGCTTCTATAATTTCTTAAGTGTCTGTTCTTCCGACAATCACCTTACAAGAGAGGTATTCGTTCATGAGTTCGGCCATGGATTTGCAGGATTGGCAGATGAATATTACACATCCGATGTTGCATATGAAAATTTTTATAACCTGAAGACTGAGCCATGGGAACCTAATATTACAACGCTGACAGATTTTAATAAAAAGTGGAAATCATTGGTTGACGTCAGTACACCTTTACCCACCCCCAGATCTGAACAATTTAGCAGCACTCTGGGTGTATTTGAGGGCGGAGGGTACATCTCAAAAGGTATATACAGCCCTTACATGGATTGCAGGATGAAAAGCAATAATGCTGAAAAATTCTGCCCTGTATGTATTGAGGCAATTCAAAAAGTTATTGATCTTCACTGCAATGATGAGTAAAAAACTACTCCCTTTGGGATAATTTATTTGTTATCATATAAGCTGTAATTAATCCAATGCCCCCGAACAGGAATATCATAGCAAAATAGGCCACTACTTCGTTATAACCTGACACTTCTGCTATGACGATTTGACAAAAATATCCCCAGAAATTTGATTTACGACACCTCTCTCAAAGGCTATTTTATATAAGTATCTGATTGCCGCCCTTGCCTCCTCATTCAACTCTGTTGTATAATCGTTAACATAGAGCCGGATATGACGCAATATCACTGAATCATCCAACTCCTGTGCATGTTTCTTTATGAATTCGTAACCCGAATCAGGATTTTCATTGGCAAACACGACGCTTCTCTTCAGAACCCTGTTTACTTTTAACCTCACATTCTCATCCAGGCCACGGTTGATTGCAATTCCTCCCAAAGGAATAGGATGTCCGGTCTTACTCTCATATTGTTCACCCAGATCAATTACTTTTTTTAATCCTTTTTTTTCATAAGTAAACCTGTTCTCATGAATAATAACACCGGCATCCACTTCACCTCCCAAAACAGCTTCCTCAATATCAGAAAAGAGATATACCTTTTTATTATCTGCAGCAGGGTATTCAATGCTAAACAGCAAATTGGCGGTAGTAAATATCCCGGGGATTGCAACTTTCAATGAATCAACCTCATCAGGATACACTTTATGCTTTGAAATCAGAATAGGACCGTTTTTTCTGCCCATTGCAGTTCCTGAAGTCAGAAGTAAATAATTTTTGCTGGCATATGCATAAGCATGAAAACTCATTTTTGAAATATCAAGTTCATTCGCCAGAACTCTGTTATTCAACTCTTCAACATCCTCCATAACAATATCGAACGACAATCCTTCTGTATCAACCTTACCATGGATCATGGCATCAAATATATATGTATCATTGGGACAGGTTGAAAATCCCAGGGTAAGCTTACTCATTTTCGAACTATTAATTAATATATAAAAACATCCCGGAGTTTACTTTAAAGTATTAAATACCTCTATCAATCTACTCTTAAGATTTTCGATTGACAAAGGTATATTCCAGTTTGTTGAATCATGAGGTTCCACATAATTAGATATCGATCTTAACTGACAGCAAGGTATTCCCATGTTTGCGCCGACATAAAAAACAGCTGCACCTTCCATAGTTTCGATATCTCCATTATATTTTTTCCTCATCTGATTTATGCTTGATAAATTGCCATGACTTATATTGGAAGTAATACCATGGACTTTCCTGAAGTTTCTGAGGGATAAGCCGTCATATGTTGCATTAAGCTGACCGTTTTTAAAGGGAAATTCATCCGGTCTGACAAATCCGGATTCAAATAAAGTAAGAAATTCTTCTTTTCTTTCCACTCCCAGGTCAGCAAATTCATCGGAAACTACATTAACAACCTCACCAATCTTCAAATCTTTATTCAGACTTCCGGCAATACCGGCGTTCATAATCATGTCATAGTTATTTTGATTTAGTACCCGGGTAAGGTGGTAAGTAGTAAAAACAGTACCTATCCCGGTAATAAGAATATCTATATTATTACCATTAAAATTACCTGATCTGATAAAGCCGTCATTTTCATCAAATGAGTTCAGTTCATCATCTAGAAGTTTTACTTCCATCCATGTAGCGGCTACAATTAAAATCTTCATTTTCTAAAATTTAGTGAAATTCTTAATTTTTTAAAACCTTACATATTTTCATACTCATTTTATAAAAAAAAGTTAATCTTTGTAGCAATTTAATTATATGCAAAGATGGCAATATCAAAAATAAATGATTTAAACGGATACGAAAAAATCGAAACCTATGATGAAAAAATAACCCGGGAGCTTTCAGTAAATTACCGGAATATATTAGAATTAATAGGTGAGGATATTTCCAGGGAAGGATTGGATAAAACACCTGAAAGAGTGGCCAAATCGATGCAATTCTTATTGCAGGGTTATAAAACCGATCCTGTCGAAATATTACAATCAGCCATGTTCCGTGAAAATTACAGGCAAATGGTAATTGTAAAAGATATTGAGATATATTCACTTTGTGAACATCATCTGCTGCCTTTTTTTGGGAAAGCCCATGTTGCTTACATCCCCAACGGAATAATAACAGGACTGAGTAAAATAGCCAGGGTGGTTGATGTATTTGCACGCCGTTTACAAGTTCAGGAAAGGCTGACTTCACAAATTAAAAATTGCATTCAGAACACCTTAAATCCATTGGGAGTAGCTGTTGTGATAGAAGCTCAGCATCTCTGCATGCAGATGCGTGGAATACAAAAACAGCACTCTATAACAACTACTTCAGATTTTACCGGAGCTTTTCAAAAGAATGCCACCAGGGATGAATTTATTAAATTGATCAGCACGAAAATTAGCTGATATCTTATTAAGATCATAAAAACTCAATACATACCGCCGAAGGAATCTTAATTTCATGGCCTGTAAATTCCGGGATACCGTTTGCCCGGTTAATCCTGTATACAGCAATATTTCCTGTTTTCTGGTTTGCAGCAAGCATAAATCTTTGATCAGGGCTGAAGGCAAAATTCCTTGGCCAGTCACCACGGGTGGAAACAAATCCTTTCCATTCCATTTTTTTTGAAGAAGGATCGATGGTAAAAACTGCAATTGAATTATGCCCCCTGTTAGATCCGTAAAGATACCTGCCATCAGCTGAAATATGAATATCAGCACAATAATTGACTTCTTTAAAATCTTCAGGGATGGTTGAAATGGTCTGAAGCAAATCCCATTTTTTATTTTTTCTGATATAGGATGTGATTGTAGAGTTTAGCTCATTAATAACATAAATTACATCTCCGTCGGGATGAAAATCAAAATGCCGCGGCCCCGATCCGGGCGGAAGCTTCAGGTATTTCTGTGCAGCTGGTTTATGTTTTAAGTTATCAATCCTGAAAATGTCTACCCTGTCGGTACCCAGGTCAGCACTGAAAATATAGTTCCCCGGCCCGTAAAACCTTATTGAATGAGCATGAGGGGCTGATTGCCTGGAGGAATCAGCGCCGGAACCTTTATTAACCACAGTCGAGGAAGCCGGAAGCAGTCCTCCATCGCCGGCAACCGGATATAACGATGTTGTACCACTGCCATAATTGGCAACACCTACTATTTTCCCATCGGGTGAAACATCTACATGACAGGGATTAGCCCCCTTTGAATCCTGCCTGTTTATAAAATCCAGTCTTCCGTCTTCACCTATTTTATATGCCTCAACAAATCCGTCAGCTTTTCCGGCAGGAGTTACCATTGTAACTACATAAAGTGTTTTTCGGTCAGGTGAAATTTTTAAAAAATTTGGATTGTTAATTCCCCTGAATACCTCATTGAGGCTGATTTCTCCCGTGTTGCTGTTAAAATCGCACAGATAAATTCCTTCAGAACCCTGAGAGGTATAGGTACCTACATAAAATCTTGACGCCTTTTGCTGCTGGGCATAACAGCCAATTGAAAAAAGTGAAATAAGAAAAAAACAAAACTTTATTTTCATTTCTGTTAATATTTCTTTTTGATAACTAAGTGAATCTTTAAAACACCTCTGAAAAGGGCGCAAAGCGAATTTTTCCCAGAAGGTTCAAAGACAAGTAACACTCGAAAATTACAAAAAAAATTGGAGAATCAATAAAATTTACAGATAATGTAATCGATCAGATTTTTCCCGTTTTTGAACTATGTACGGCAATTTCAAGTCATATTCCTTTTCTGATTAATGCTGTGTAAAAAGGGTTTTACAACTACTCTTCGGATTATAAAAGGGTAGTTAATTCAGGTGCTAATAAAATAAAATCGAGTATTTAATTTTTATTATATTTGTTATGTGGTTAATAAATAACTCATGGCTGACCTGACAAATGACATTGATTCTTTATGGCAATCCTTTCTTAAAGGTGACGATAAAAGTTTTGCAATAATATACCAGCACCACATTAAAGGATTAATTTCTTACGGATATAAAATAAGCTCTGACAGAGAACTTGTCCGCGACAGTATTCAGGAAATTTTTATTGATCTGTTCCTTAGACGTAAAAAACTAAGTATTCAAATTGAACATTTAAAACCTTATCTTTTCATTGCCTTCAAAAATTGCCTGTTAAAAAAATTGGCAAAACAAAAAAAACTTGAACAATTTGATAATAATGAAGAAGATAGTGATATGCCATTTTTAGTTGAATACAGTTTTAAGGATAATTCAACTGAATTTGAAATATCTGAGGAGATAAAAATTAAATTACAATCTGCCATAAATAATTTATCATCCAGACAAAAAGAGATAATTTATTTAAAGTTTGAAGAAGAAATTGATTACCCGGGAATAGCACAAATAATGAATATTTCAGTAGAATCAGCACGTAAATTATTATACAGGGCTCTTCTTTCACTTCGTAAAACCGTTGATCCGTCTATCTTACAAATGCTCTTTATATTTTTTTCAAAAAAATCTGATAATAATGTCTATGTTTTAGCACCTTCTTACTCTTAATTGTAAGCAAGATTATTTAAAGTGGATAAATTTTTAAGATATTTCGAGAATCAAGATTTTTTGCATTGGGTACTTAAACCTGATGATCAGCTTGAGAATTTCTGGAAAAATTTTCTAAAAGACAATCCGTCAGAGAAAGAGGAAATTGATTTAGCTAAGCTGATAATTTTACAATTTGAATCAAAGAAGGAAGCAGATATCAAATCTCAATCACTTGATTTATTTTCAGAAATCTTAAAAAAACTTGAACAAGTACAAAAAAAACACAAAAAGCATAGAATTATTATCTCCTTATTCAAGTATGCAGCAGTTGCTCTTTTATCATTTTCTCTGGGAATTGCCATTTATTATTTTCAAAAACCCGGAAAATTTGAAGGCATATATGAACAAATAGTTGAATCGGGCGACGAAAATTATTCCCGGCTAATTTTAGGAACAGACAATAATATTCCTATTTTTGAGAAGAAATCTGCTGTTGTATACCATCAAGATGGTAAAATTATAATCAATAATCACGATACTATATCTCCAAAGACAGATATTCAGGATCATGAACTAAACCAATTGGTTGTCCCATACGGCATGACCTCTTCCATTAGGTTACCTGACGGCACAAAAGCATGCTTAAATGCCGGTTCCCGGCTGGTTTACCCTTCCTTTTTCAAAGAAAGAAAACGTGAAGTTTTTCTAATTGGTGAAGGTTTTTTTGAAGTGGCACCGGATAAAGAGATGCCATTTATTGTACAAACGAAAGATCTAGATGTAGAAGTGGTTGGTACCAAATTCAATTTAACGGCCTATCCTTCTGACAATTATATAGAGACAACATTAGTTGAAGGTATAGTTACTTTAAAAGAAAAGGGTTACAAATCATTATTAAAAGAGTATAGCCTGGAACCTGATCAATTAGCAGTTTTTAATCGTACCAGTTCAGAAATAAAAATATCGGAGGTAGAGGTAATAAATTACATTGCATGGCATGAAGGATTCCTGAATTTTGAAAGTTCGGACCTAAGCAGGATTGCCAGAAAACTTGAACGTTACTATGATATTAAAATTAATTTTGACAATCCAATGCTGGGGGTCAGGTCTATTACGGGAAAATTAATATTGAAAGAAGAAAAGGAAAAAGTTTTAGGTGTTCTTGCGAAAACTGCATCTGCCGAACTGGTGAAAATAAATGAGAAGAATTACGTGATCAAATAAAAAAACAGCCAGACAGTGTCCCACCACTGCCTGGCTTTTACATACTTATTCAATTAGATAAACTAATAAAATTTTGCAAAATTATGAAAAAATTGTTAAAAGAAGACTACCTTTTTCGTATTATTGGTAGTAATCTAAATTCCAAGAAAATGAAACTAACATTTCTTTTTTCATTTCTTCTTTTTTCGATGGTTTGGGCAGAATCCTATTCTCAAACCAGGTTGGACTTAAACCTAAAAAATGTTCCTGTTAGAAAGTTTATTCAGGAGATAGAAGATCAGACTGATTTTTTCTTTTTGTACCAGGATGATGTAGTTGAAAAGGGACAACGGGTTACGATTCAGGTTGATAACCTTTCTTTGGAAGAGATTCTGAAGATATTTGAAGAACAGGTCTCTGTTATTTCTGAAGTTACAGATAAACAAATTGTTTTAAAAAGAGGGACAGTAAATAAATCACAGCAATCCGCATGGCAGCCGGAAAAGCAAGTAAAAGGATTTATTTCGGATCAAAAAGGCCAGCCCTTGCCTGGTGTTACTGTAACCGTTCAGGGAACAACAACCGGGACAGTGACAAATGCCAGCGGTGAGTTCTCCCTAACTATTCCCGCCGATGCAAAAAACCTGCAATTTTCTTTTGTTGGAATGGAGACACAGATAATACCTGTAGGGGACAGGACTACTTTTACTGTTGTAATGGAGGAAGCAATCACGGAGTTGGAAGAAATTGTTGCTGTAGGTTACGGAACGATGTCAAGAGAAGTATTGACAACATCTGTTTCCAAACTCAACACTCAGGTACTGGAAAATGTTTCTTATGCAAATGTGGCTTCCGCTTTGCAAGGAACAATAGCAGGATTGAGGGTTCAGAGCACATCAGGGCAGCCTGGTGCCACACCCCGTATAATCTTAAGGGGCGGTACTTCAATAGACAATCCTAACGGCGCAACTCCTTTATATATTGTTGACGGGGTTATCAGGGAAAGCGGTCTGGACTTCCTTAATCAGCACGATATCGAATCTATCCAGGTATTAAAAGATGCTGCAGCTACTTCAATTTACGGTGCCCGTGCCTCCAATGGTGTAATCATTGTTGAAACAAAATCGGGAAAGGCAGGGGTTACCCGGGTCACATACAATTACAACCTGGTGTCCTCGGATGTCGGCAGGCTTTACGATTTAGCAGATGCAAAGACATTTGTTAAATTTATGCGTATGGGTATTGCAGCCAGTGGGGTTAAAACTGCAAGTGTACTTAATTTTCTTACTCAGGCGAATGCCGGTGGTATAGGTAATGACCTGACCAACAATACAGCGTTTACACTTATGGAACTAAATGATGATAATCGTTTTCTACTAGACAGGGAACCGGATCAGTGGGGTGCAGTGTGGGAGACAATGGCAGATCCGCTGGATGCTTCGCGTACTCTGGTTTTTAAAGGTACAGACTTCCAGAAAACTGTATTCAGGAGATCATATTCCCATGACCATAATTTGAATATTTCGGGAGGTTCAGATAAGGCAACCTTTAATATGGGGCTGGGATATTTAAACAACCAGGGGATCGCCATAAATACAGACTATAAAAGGATTTCTTTTAACGTTAGCGGGGAAGTGAAAGTAACGGATAAATTGAAATTTCACGGACAGGTTATTTATTCAAAAGTTACCGACAGCGATGTACCAAGTGTAGGGACTGTATTTAAAAATAATATTAATACTGCCCAGACCAGCAAATACCAGTTTGAAGACGGCACTCTTGCTCCCGGCCGGTTATTTACCAACGGAAATCCCGCCTATTACATTAGCAGGTATGATGCAAAGCAGGACCGCGACTACTCTACATTATCTTTCGGATTTAACTGGGAAATACTGCCGGGATTAATATTTGATCCCCAGGTTTCATTGACCAGTAACCAGTATTACAGCAGGGATTTTCTCAAGTCTTATTTAAACGGGCCTACCACTTTAGTCCAGACCCGTCAGGCAACAGGAAGTCAGGCAGCCAGATATCAATATCAGGCAGATCCGGTACTGAAATATTTTACTTCCTTTAATAACGTACATAACATTGATGCTATCGCAGGTTTTTCTTATTGGAAACATCACAACAGAAATGTTAATGCTACCGGCAGAGATGCTGCAACAGATATGATACCAACACTTAATGCATCCGCAACACCCTGGAGTGTAGGCGGTTCTGAATCAGAAATGTTACTTTACGGATATTTTGGAAGGGTAAATTATAATTATGACCAGAGATATCTGTTAACATTTAATGCCAGGTATGACGGAGCGTCTAACCTAGGTGCTCAATATAAATGGGGCTTTTTCCCGGGGATATCCTTAGGCTGGAACCTTCATAATGAAAATTTCTGGGATGCAGTTCCCGGTGATATTAGTCTCAAATTAAGAGCAAGCTATGGCGTTAATGGTAATATAAGTGGCCTGGGACACTATGAGGCACAGGGCAACTATGCTTTGGGATCCAGGTATAACGATAAGGCAGCTATATATAATTCAGCTCTTGCGAATGATCAGCTCAAATGGGAAGAATCAACAACATTGAATTTTGGTTTTGACCTGGGCCTGTTCAATGGAAGAATAAATACTATTGTAGATATATACCGCAGGGTAACTGACAATCTTCTCACTGATCTGGCAATGCCCCGTTCAACCGGGTTCACCAGTATTCTCACAAACCTGGGTAGTTTGGAAAATAAAGGATTTGAAATAGAACTGAATGCCCAAATCTTACCTTCTTCATCTGAGTTTCAGTGGAATGCAGCTTTAAATGTTGGCCTTGTAAAGATGAAAATTATCGAACTCCCTGAAAATGGAATTGAAAATAACCGTATTGGCGGTGTTTATATCTGGGATCCTGAAATTGGGGATTACGCATGGAAAGGAGGATTACAGGAAGGTGGTGAAATGGGCGATTTGTTTGCTTATAAGCAATTAAGCATCTATGCAACAGACGAAGAAGCTGCTGCCGGGCCTGTTGATAATATTGTTCCGGGAACTGACAAAACCAAACATGGCGGGGACGTAAACTGGTTTGATGCTGACGGAAATAACATAATCAGTGAAACCGACCGTGTTTATATGGGGAATATTTACCCGGACTGGACGGGAGGCTTTACCAATACATTCAGTTATAAAAACCTGAGCCTGAGAGTGCGCACTGATTTTACACTGGGGCATATGATATATAATGAAACTAAGGCAAGGGTTCTTGGTAATTTCTCAGGACAAAATGCTATTTCTGCTGCTGTGGCCAAATCATGGCAAAAACAGGGTGATGTAACTGATATACCACGTTATTACTGGGCAGATCAGAATCAAAAAAGTAATTTATACAGGGGAAATTCCCATTATTACGAACCCGGTGATTTTTTAGCTATCCGGGAAGTGAGTTTAGCTTATACCTTACCTAAAAATCTGATTAAAGAGATAAGCAGTTTAAGGTTTAATATTACCGGTGAGAACCTGTATTATTTTACCAAATATACCGGACTGAATCCCGAAGAAGGTGGTACTGACGGAGGAAGATATCCCTTGCCAAGGAACATAATATTCGGAGTGCAAATAACACCTGCATTTTAATTGTTAACAATACTTTAAAAATATAATTATGAAAACAATATATAAAAAATTGGCAGGCCTGGTAATAGCAGTTTTAGCCTTTTCTGCCTGTACTGAAGACCTTGTGCTGGAACCTATCAGTTTGGTTACCAATGCATCTTTCTGGAAAACTGCTGACCAGGCTGAGGGTGGATTAAACGGAATGTATTACAGGATGAGGGCCCAGGCAGCTACAAACTTCTTATTATGGGGCGAAGCAAGAAGCGAGATATGGGTTCAGAATTTTGGGTTTGACCCCACAAATTACTATATTTTCGGAAATGACTTTTCGAGAACTAATTCCGGCCCCGACTGGACCGGTATGTATTCCGTTATACATGATGCAAATTTGATTTTAAAATATGTCCCCGATATTAATTTTGTGATCGAATCGGATAAAAACCTGATCCTGGCCCAGGCTCATGCAATGAGGGCTTTCCTTTATTTCACAATGACTAAAATATGGGGAGATCTGATAATAAACGAGGACCCAACCGAAGGATTTGATCCTGAAAAAACATTTAAAGAGAGATCACCACAATCCGAAGTGTTCCAGTTGATTAAAAAAGATATTGAAGATGCTTTAGCTCTTTTCCCGAATAATAATTACCCGGCACGCCGGTGTAACTGGTCAAAACCTGCCGTTAACGCATTAAAAGCCGATGTGTATTTATGGACGGCGAAAAAATTAAACGGGGAAACCAATGACTTAAATACAGCTTTAACTGCAATTTCACAGATTGAAACAAGTGACGTTACTTTATTATCCGATTATGAAAGTATCTTCAATTATACTAATAAAGGTAATAAGGAAATCATTATGAGTGTCAGGTTTTTTGAGGGAGAGTCTTCCACAAGGCTTGTTTTAGGCGGAATTACAGGGATTAATGCCCCTTCCCCGGAATATACAGATGCCGAAACAATGGCTAAAGTAACCCCGATGATAGGTGCTAAGTCAACATACTGGCAAATTGCCAATGATGTTGTTGCCCAGTTTAGTGATGACGACCAGCGCAAAGAGGTCTCCCTTGTGCAGGTGTTCGAAACTAAAGCAGGTGAAACTAAATTGTTGTATAATGTTGACCTGAAATGGGACGGGACTATAAGCGGAGGAATTTTGACTTCTTATGATGATTTAATTCTCTATCGCTATGCCGACATCGTTTTAATGAAAGCTGAAGCTAAAAATGCCCTTGGGCAGGATCCTTCTGAAGAGATAAATATGATCAGAAAAAGAGCATTTGGAAATAATTATTCTGATCATGTTTTTCAGAGCGGAACAAAAGAATATAATGATGAAGTTATTTTACAGGAAAGACTGCTGGAATTCATTCATGAAGGGAAACGCTGGTGGGATCTCCTGAGATTTAACAAAGCACTGGAATTAGTTCCGCTGCTTGAAGGTAAAAATGAGAATTATTTATTGTTCCCAATAAATGAAAGTATCTTGAGCCTGGAACCATTAATTGAGCAAAATCCCGGTTATAATTGATCAATTCAGGGGGGCTATGCAAAACAGAATATCTTTTTTGTATAGCCCCCGAAATAGTTTTTAAACTGATACCTTAAATAATAAAAATTCAGGAATGAATAAAATAAAATCTAATATCTATGTTGACATGCTGATTCTAATCTTATTATCTCATTTCATTTTCACTAATACACTTTTTGCTGACGGATTGATCGAAATAGGCAACAGGAGGGAAATATTTATCGATTATTATCTCATAGACAAGCTGGAAGGCGCAGAGCTAATGATGCATACTCCTGTCGATGAAGGTGTTGCTTTTTACTATAATAAGCCCTGGGAGATATTTTCTCCGGCTTATGTTACCATTTTAAAAGATTCAAACCTCTATCGTGCCTATTACCGGTCAGGTTTATCCGAGAACAGAAAAGCCTATACCAATGAAGAATGGACCTGCTATGCAGAATCAAAAGATGGAATTAACTGGGAAAAACCTGCCTTAAAACTATTTGAATACAAAGGCTCTTATGACAATAACATTGTGTTAGCAAATGAAGCTCCGGTACACCATAATTTTAGTCCCTTTATTGATAAAAATCCTTCAGCACGTCCCGACGAAAAATATAAAGCCCTTGGTGGAACGAGCAGAGATGGAATAGGATTGATCCCATACGTTTCCCCTGACGGAATTCACTGGAAAAAATTGCGGAATGAGGGAGTTATTAAAAAAGGTGCCTTTGATTCACAAAATGTTGCTTTCTGGTCTGAAAGCGAAAAACAATACGTCTGTTATTTCCGGTATTTTACAGAATCAAGATACAGATCAATAAGAAGGTCAACCTCAAAGGATTTCATCAACTGGACAGAACCGGTTGAAATGACATACGGCGATACCCCGTCAGAGCATTTATATATACAACAAACGAGTCCTTATTTCAGGGCGCCTCATATATATATAGCCATTGGTGCCAGATTGTTTCCTGACCGGAAAATAGCTACCGAAGAACAGCTTAATGAATTAAAGGTACACCCCGGCCAGCATAAAGGATTATCAGAACCCTATTTAATGACCAGCCGGGGAGGTAATGTATATGACCGTACATTTATGGAAGCCTTTATTCGTCCGGGAATTGGGCTAAACAACTGGTGTGCAAGAACAAATTTTCCTGCACTTAATGTAGTTCAAACCGGCCCCTATGAAATGTCACTTTATGTGAACAATGATTATACGCAACCCACTGCTCATTTGCGCCGTTATTCAATGCGGATTGACGGATTTTCTTCTATTAATGCCCCATATAAAGGTGGAACAGTCATTACAAGGCCTTTCACCTTTTCAGGGAAAGAGCTTGAAATTAATTTTTCTACGGGTGCCACAGGAGAAATACGAATAGAAATTCAAAACGAAAACGGGATACCTCTTACCGGATATACTATAGAAGATTCAGATGTCATTATAGGCAATGAGGTGGCAAAAACCGTGACCTGGGATGGTAAAAAAGATTTATCTGACCTTATATCCAAACCTGTTCGTTTGCATATTTATATGAAAGATGCTGATTTATATTCTTTGAGGTTTAAATAGCATATTAATTGAAAATATACCAGGTAACAAAATCAAAAATATTTAAATGAAGACATTTCAAATTTTAATAATATTATATTTTATTCTATCAGGATTTGTATTTCCTGATAAGCCCTTTAATAAGGAAGTAATTGCATTAGGGGACAGAAGGGAAATTTTTATTGATCATTATCTGATCGACAAGCTGGAAGGAACACGAATAAAAAAGCATGCTCCTGAAGACAGGGGACCTGTGCTATTTTTTGAAAGACCATGGGAAAGTAATGCACCGGCATATATCACGATTATAAAAGATGAAAATTTGTTTCGTGCCTACTACCGGGGAGGACATTCGCTGCCTGATGGAAAAAGAACGCAAAACACGTGTTATGCCGAGTCAAAAGATGGTATTAACTGGGTTAAACCATCATTGGGTTTGATTGAAGTAAATGGGTCCAAAGAAAATAATATCTTACTGGATGTGGAGCCCGAGACACATAACTTCAGTCCGTTCATTGATGAGAATCCAAAGGCAAGGCCGTCTGAAAGATATAAAGCTTTTGGCGGAGATGCAAAAAAAGGGCTTATCCCATATGCTTCACCTGATGGCATTCACTGGAAAAGATTAAAAGATGAGGGGGTGATAAAGGAAGGATGGTTTGATTCACAAAATGTTGCTTTCTGGTCTGAAAGTGAGCAGGTATATGTATGTTATTTTCGTACATGGACAGGAGAAAAAACGAGGGGTTACAGGACTGTTAGCCGGTCAGTGTCTAAGGACTTTCTAAATTGGTCAGATCCGGCAGAAATGAGTTATGGTGATACTCCTTATGAACATATTTATACCCAGCAAACAAGTTCGTACTACAGGGCTCCACATATTTATGTAGCTATTGGTTCAAGGTTTATTCCTCACCGTCAGATCGCCACAGATATTGAACTCAACGAATTAAAGGTACATCCGGGACAGCATAAAGGTTTGTCTGAATCTTTTTTTATGACCTCCAGAGGAGGAAATGTTTATGACCGTACCTTTATGGACGCTTTTATTCGTCCTGGTATTGGAATAAATCACTGGACAGCAAGAACTAATTATCCTGCACTTAATGTGGTACAAACCGGCCCGGGTGAGATGTCTGTATACGTTAACCAGGATTACGCGCAACCTACCGGTCATTTACGTCGTTATTCCATGCGTATTGACGGATTTACCTCTCTAAATGGCCCTTATAAAGGTGGAGTTGTCATTACAAAGCCCTTTACCTTTTTAGGAAAAGAACTTGAGGTTAATTATTCGACTGCTGCCGGCGGTGAAATATTAATTGAAATTCAGGATGAAAATGGAAATCCAATCCCCGGGTTCACCCTGGCAGAGGCACAAAAATTAATTGGTAATGAAATAGATGGTAAAGTAAACTGGAACGGAGATAAAAACCTGACCGAACTGGCATCCAAACCTGTACGTTTATATATTTACATGAAAGATGCAGACCTTTATTCAATAAGGTTCAAATAGTTATAATTTACTTATTTTGGCTTTCTTTTTGAAGCCTTATTTCAATCTGTTCGCTGAAGCGGGCAGATTGAAATAACAATTTAAAATTGAAAATTAAATGTTAAACTAATTTATATTCACATGAAAAAAACACTTATAAAATGGCCATTTATGTTTTTGATCATACTAATTACCTTATATAGTTTCACAGTAAAGAACATTTCGGACAATGAATATAATATTATTAAAATTGGTGAGCAGGAATGGATGACAGAAAATCTGAATGTCAGATATTTCCGTAACGGTGATCCAATATTTGAAGCAAATTCGTATGAAGAATGGGAATTAGCTAACATAAAGGGTATCCCGGCATGGTGTTATTACAACAATAATCCACAATATGGCAAAACATATGGTAAGTTATACAATTGGTGGGCAGTAAGTGATCCGAGAGGTTTGGCTCCTGAAGGATGGCATATACCAGGTGAAGAAGAATGGCAAAAACTGGCTGATAATTTAGGAGGAATGGATTTGGCAGGTGAGCAATTGAAGTCGGACGAGGGATGGAAAAACGATGGTAACGGGAATAATAAATCTGCTTTCTCCGGCCTTCCCGGCGGATACCGCAGCCATGAAGGGCCCCCCGGTTACCAAAGTGGCCCATTCTTTGATGCCGGTTCAGGTGGTTATTGGTGGAGTACGGGCAGATACCTTGTAGATAACGCCTGGTGCCGTAGTTTGTCATATAAAAACAAAGAACTGGAAAAGAAAAGCTTTGTCAAGACAGCAGGACTGTCAGTTCGTGTAATAAAAGATTGAGTGTGGGCGTTCATTCTTAAAAATTAAAATGAACTATCAAATTTTAATTATTATGTTTAAATATTGTCGAATAATTCTCTTAATATCCGTTATATTCTTCAGTACGGCAAAGGGAAATGCTCAAATCATGGATTTGGAAGTATCTGTCAGCACCTTTAGTATAAATCCTAAAGTAGGCACACCTGCCGGTCACTCCAGAACCGGCCATATAATTGATGAGGTTCACGGAGATTTGAAAAGTACCCTGTTTTTATTTAAGCACGGGAATGATAAATTCTGCCTTGTAACTTCACCAATGGGAGTTCATTACAGCGGTCAGTTAAATGATTATTGTGTAGAAAAAATATCTTCTGCACTAAATATTCCAAAAGAAGCAATTGTTACAAATTCATCCCACGATCATACTATACCTCTTATTGATGTATCAGATAAGGGACGGCCTGAAACAGGGTCTCCGGAGTTGCTCCCATGGGAACTTGGCAGGGAATTTATAGCCGGTTTTGAAAAGTCAGTAAATTTTATTGCTGAAAATCTGACTCCCGTAACTGTTGAGTGGGGAGTTGCTGAAGAAAACAGGATTACATACAACAGGAAAGGAAGACGTATCGACGGTTCTACATATTTTATGCGTGAGGAAGACAGGCTGGATATTGCAGGTAAAGGATATCATGGATTAATCGATCCGGATGCAGTAGTTGTTGTATTCAAAAACTATGATGGAAAGCCTATTGCCGCACTGACCTTTTTTACAGGTCACCCGGTAGCAGCTTATAATCCTGAAAAAATGATCAGTTACGGTCAGTTTCCGCAGGCCGCCAGTGAAAAGCTGTCTGAATACCTTGGAGGTGTACCTGTTGGTTTTGTTCAGGGATGTGCAGGTAATATAAATGCTAAACATATGCTCACAGGAACTGTTGAGGAAGCAAAACAACTGGGAGATTACTTAGGGGATACATTTATAGCCGCCGCCAAATCATTACGCCCGTCAAAGCGTAATGGCCTGGAGTGGACCAGGGAAAAAGTAGATATTCCTTTTGCCAGGTTACCAGCTGAATCAGAGCTGCAAAAAGACCTGGAATCTATCGATGATTTTATACGAAGAGGCAATGCAGGGGATGAAAATACTTTAGTATGTGTTGGGATGAACTTCCCAAGAGCTTTAACCCCTCCTTACCGGGCTAATCTTGTTGACGGAGTGAGGCCATGGTATGTATGGGCTTTGGAACAGCATAAAAAGGATAATCTAAATAATATCCCGGATCAATTAACAATCGAGATCGTTGTTGCACGATTCGGGGATGTCGGATTTGTAGGTA
This sequence comes from uncultured Prolixibacteraceae bacterium, assembly GCA_964545315.1. GTDB lineage: Bacteria > Bacteroidota > Bacteroidia > Bacteroidales > Prolixibacteraceae > JAAYJR01. Next base: position 94 of record CAZJGI010000004.1, on the reverse strand, counting down.
TGCCTTTTGAACCATTTGTTGAGACCGGGCTGAAAATTAAAAGGGAATCTGACTTACCTTGCGTCCTGACTTGTGGTTATACCGACGGATCATT
>CAZJGI010000003.1:0-117487 GCA_964545315.1 uncultured Prolixibacteraceae bacterium | reverse complement strand
ATGCAGCTAAATGGTTCAGGGCCTTATCCTTTGCCGTTCACTTCAGTGAACGGATTTGGCCAGTCTAATATGCAACTGCAAAAAGGACTCTTTGACCAGAGGGTTTGCCGGAATATATGCATCTCCCCTGTTCCCGGGGATTATCCATCGGTATGCACCTTATCGTTGCTTTTGTTTCTTCTTTTATCTTATTTTCAGTATCAGCAGTTCCGTCCCAGTGAGCAAGGACAAAACCACCTTTGGTTTTTATTAATTCTTTAAACTCATCCCAGGTGTCTGCTTTTCTTGTATTTTGCACCCGGAATTCAAGCGCCTTTTTGTATATATTTTCTTGAATATCTTTAAGCAGGTTTTCAATATATTCTACAGATTGATCCATAGAAACAACCTTCTTTTCCCGGGTATCCCTTCTTGAGATTTCCACAGTGCCGTTTTCCAGGTCCCTGGGCCCAAGTGCCAACCTCACAGGAACTCCTTTTAACTCATATTCAGCAAATTTCCATCCTGGTTTTTTATTATCATTATCGTCATATTTTACAGAAATTCCTTTTGCCTTAAGAATTGAAACCAGATTTTCAACTCTTTGTGAGATTATACCAAGTTGTTCAAGTTTTTTATAAATAGGAACAATAACAACTTGAAAAGGTGCAAGTTTAGGTGGAAGCACCAATCCGTCATCATCAGAGTGCGCCATAACCAAAGCTCCCATTAAACGGGTTGATACTCCCCAGGATGTTGACCAGACATACTCTTCCCTACCCTCTTTCCCGGTAAATTTAACATCAAAAGCTTTTGCAAAATTTTGTCCTAGAAAATGCGAAGTACCTGATTGTAAGGCTTTTCCGTCTTGCATCAATGCTTCTATAGTATATGTTTCCAAAGCACCGGCAAATCGTTCATTTTCGGTCTTAACACCTTTAATTACAGGAATTGCCATAAAGTTTTCAGCAAAATTACTATAGACATCCAGCATTTTGAGGGTTTCTTCAACAGCTTCTTCCTTAGTTGCGTGGGCAGTATGGCCTTCCTGCCATAAAAATTCGGCCGTACGCAGAAACAGACGCGTACGCATCTCCCATCTTACTACATTAGCCCATTGGTTGATCAAAAGTGGCAAATCCCTGTGTGAATGAATCCAGTTTCTGTATGTATTCCATATAATTGTTTCAGATGTAGGGCGAATAATCAGTTCTTCCTCCAATTTGGCATCCGGATCAACTACCACTCCTCCATTATGTTCATCATTTTTAAGTCGGTAATGTGTAACCACAGCACATTCCTTTGCGAAACCTTCAACATGATCAGCTTCCTTACTGAAGAACGACTTAGGAATAAAGAGAGGAAAATATGCATTTTGATGTCCTGTTTCCTTGAACATTCTGTCCAATTCTGCCTGCATTTTCTCCCAAATAGCATACCCGTATGGTTTAATTACCATGCATCCCCTTACTGCCGAATTCTCGGCAAGATCAGCTTTTATTACCAGATCCTGGTACCATTGTGAATAATTCTCGCTCCGTGTTGTTAATTCTTTAGCCATTTTTTTTAATTTGGTATAGAATTTGCTTCCTTTACTGTGATTAAAAGGTTACAAAGAAAATAAATTTTATTGACATTAAAATAAACCAGGAGGATGAGTTATGAAATCTAATTTAATTATATTATCGATTATAGCACTCTTTGCAGGTGCATGTACCTCGGGGTCTTATATCAGTCAAAATTATCCCGATGATATATATTTTAATCCTGCGGATATACCTCCTCCCATTGTTATGGAAGAAGAAGTGCCAGCAGAGAAGGATGTGAATGAAAAATCTGCAAACAGAATGATCTTAAGTAATATCGAAAGAAATGAGGAAGGTTCACAAACAATGAACAATTATATTTTCGATGGAACGGAGAAAGATGCAGATGCTCTTACTTACAGTATGGATCAATTAGATATGTATGACAGTGACACCACTGTTTATTATAATGACGATGAAGTAAAGTATGTCATTAACAATTATTACGAGGGTGATGAAATAGATTATGCTTACCGCATCAGAAGATTCCACCGTCCTTATTTTTATGATCCTTTCTATTGGGATTCATGGTATTACGATCCTTATTACTATGATCCATTCTTTTACTCATCGTGGTACTATCCATCCTGGTCATATGCCTGGAACTGGGGATGGGGACATAGCTGGTACTCTCCCTATTATAGCTGGGGCTGGGGCTACTCACCCTATTACAGTTACTGGAACAGACCTTACTATTCAGGTTATTATGGATGGGGTTATCCATATTCCGGATGGTATGGTAATAGCAGCAGGTGGTATGCTAACTCAGAAGATTACCGCTATGGAAAGAGAACAGAAGGTAATACCTCTGTATATTATGGTGATGGCAGTGCCAGAAGAGGCTCAACATCAGTAGCACACAAATCAGGAACGGTAAGTACCGGAAGAACAGGTTCAGTGCAGCAACCAACAACTACGTCCCAATCTAACCGCAGAAGTATAACTGGTTCTGATAATACAAGGACTGCCACACAAAGCGGTAATGTTTTAACAGAAAGACGCAGAAGTTCAACTCCGACAGAGAGCACCCGAACCATAAAAAGTGGTACTTCTTCAACCACACAGACATATACACGTCCGGGTTCAACTACTACCAGGAGCTATACAAGGCCTTATACAGGTTCTTCAACTACCCCAAGAGTGGTTACCCCAACTAAGAGAACAACATCAGGATATAATAGCCAGTCGGGTTCATCATCTACTTATAACAGACGTTATCGCAGTACTTCTACTTATAACAGAAGTTCAGGCAGTAGTTCCTCCGGAACATATCGCATGCCATCTTCATCAACATCAAAATCCGGAAGTACATACCAAAGAAGTAGTTCACCTTCCAGAAGCAGCGGAAGTTATAGCAGCGGCGGGTCATCGTCCAGAAGCAGCGGAAGTTACAGTGGAGGAAGCTCCAGGTCATCAGGGTCTTCAGGGTCTTCATCCTCCTCTTCAGGAAGAAGAAGATAATCAGTGTAATTGCTGTTAAAATATTTGATAAATAACTATTAAAGATATTAACCATGAAAAGAATAATAGGCGGATTATTGTTGGCAATTATTTCACCATTCATTATAAATGCCCAGGATTTTACTGATGCATTACGTTTTTCAAATTTTCAAATGCAGGGTACAGCCCGTGCCAGCAGTATGGGTAATGCATTCGGTGCCCTTGGCGGTGACTTCTCATCAATGAGCATTAATCCTGCAGGACTGGGTATTTATCGTTCATCTGAGTTTGTTTTTACCCCTTCGTTTGGACAAAGACAGATCGAATCTGAGTACTACGGAAAATTAATGACTGATAATAAATATAATTTTTTGTTTGATAATCTTAGCTATGTTGCCTCAATAATACCCAGAAATCAAAGTGAAACAGGCCTTGTGAATATTAATGTCGGAATAGGCTTTAATAAATTAAAAGATTTTAACAGCGTTGCAATTATTCAAGGTAATAATATCGAAAGTTCATTTCTGGATAATCTTATAGAAAATGCCAATGGGGAGGATCCATATGAAGGATGGAGTGAATTTTATGAAGAGCTTGCTTATTACAATACAGAGACTGAAACAGGGGCTGACCTTATATATGAGGAAGAAGGATTCTGGAGAAGTGATATTCAAATTAATCCTTTTGATGAAAATATAAATAATTATGAACACGCTCAGCGAAAATCAATATCTCAACAAGGCACTATTAATGAATATTCTATTGCTGTAGGCCTTAATTTTAATCATAAGTTATACCTTGGGGCATCAGTAGGAATTGTCGATGTGAATTATAAAGAGTCGTCAACTTTCGAGGAATGGGATGAGCAAAATATTATTCCCAGATTTAATTCGATGCAGTTTGACAGGTATCTGAGTGTTAACGGTACGGGATATAACGGAAAAATCGGAATTATCTTTAAACCTACCAATGAGATCAGGCTGGGAGCTTCAATCCATACACCGACTTTTTACAATTTATTTGAAACATTTGACACTTACATGTATTCAAATAATACATTTGAGGATATGGGTGAAGTCGGAGATGAAGCTTTCTCAAGGATCAATGATTACGATTATGACCTTGAAACCCCTCTGCGGGCTACTTTGAGTGCAGCATATATTTTTCCCCAAAAAGGTCTTATCTCTGTCGATTATGAATATGTAAATATGGGATCTGCAAAATTAAGACGTGGCGGTGATGGTTATACATTTGTAGATGAGAACAGCGATATATCCGAAGTATTCAGGCCGGCAGGTAATCTCAGAATAGGCGGTGAGTATCTTGCAACAGATAATATTTCACTTCGTGCCGGATATGAACTCTACCCGTCAGTATATGAAACAGAGGCCTTTGGAGTTGATCAGCCTAATTCAGAATCCGGAACAAATGTATATTCTGCAGGTTTTGGATACAGGACAGGAAAATTTTTCTTCGACCTGGCTTATAGTTACACCAGCTCAAAATTTTATGATTTACTTTATCAGGCACCTTACTCAAGTTATTATCCGGTACCTGAGATGGCCACATTAAATACTGTAAATAATAAAGTAATGTTTACTCTCGGATTCAAGTTCTAAATAATATTAAGACTATACAATTTTTTGAAATAAAATAATTTTGGTATGTTTGCTTAAATAGAATAGCAAATACAAAATTTATGTGGATTACAATCTCGTTGATCCTGTTTTATCTGTTCACTCCTCTTCTTCTCATTTATCTTTGTAACACTTATAGTTTTTTAAACAGAGTTGGAACAGTTGTCCTTGCATATCTTTTAGGACTTATAATTGGAAATATTGGTATTTTCCCGATGCCGGGCAGTAATTTTACAGAGTTGCTGGCCGGCAGGTCTTTTATGCCTTCAGAGGAATTAATGAAACTATTCCAAACTGGTAATATCTCAGAATCAGATATTATTGCCAATCAAATTGCAAATATTCAGGATACTATTATTACAATAGTTATTCCACTGGCCATACCCCTTTTGTTATTCTCACTCGATTTAAGAAAATGGTTTAAATTGGCCAGGGGGGCTGTTCTTTCCCTGATCCTTGCAATGATATCACTACTTGCAGCTATTTTTTCAGGTTATTATCTTTTTGCAATGGAGATTGCAGAATCATCCAAAGTAGCAGGGATGCTAATTGGGGTATATACAGGAGGTACCCCTAATTTAGCCGCTATTGGCACAGCCCTTAAGGTACGGCCTGATATTTTTATATTAACACATACTTATGATCTGATCATAGGCGCTGTAGCTCTTCTGTTTCTAATGACAACAGCACAAAAATTTTTTAATATATTTTTGCCAAGATTCCGGGATATACATCATACTAAGTCATATGTCTCAATGGCCACTGAAAGTAGCTATTTGGAAGATTACAAAAATATTTTCACAAAGAATGAAGTCCCTAACCTGCTTAAAGCAATTTCCTTGTCAATTCTTATCTTTGCCATCGGAGGCGGATTGAGTTTTCTGGTTCCGAAGTCAGCTCAAACTGTAACTGTAATACTTACCATAACTACACTTGGATTGATCGCTTCCCTGTTTAAACCAATAAACAGGTTAAAAAGCAGTTTCCAACTGGGCATGTACCTTATTTTGGTCTTTTCCCTGGCGGTGTCTTCCATGGCAAACCTCAGTGCAATGTTCCAAATCAAATTCCTGCAGCTGTTTATCTTCGTTTTTTATGTAGTCTTTGGTTCAATGCTTATACATGTTGGGTTGGCAAAAATATTCAAAGTTGATGCAGATACTACAATAATAGCTATTACTGCCCTGACCTTCTCTCCCCCGTTCGTTCCAGTTGTTGCAGGCGCCCTGAAAAATAAAGAGATCATCATTTCAGGATTAACGATAGGGATATTAGGATATGCCTTCGGAACCTATCTTGGAATATTTATAGCAACAATATTAAAATAGAAATAGGAGTCTATTTTAAACCTTTTTTAATTAAAAGAGGTTCAATTGATGGATCTTTTCCCCTGAACTTTCTGTATATCTCCATTCCCTCATCTGATCCGCAGGATTCCAATAATGTTCTAAACCTGGCAGCATATTCTTTATTAAAAATATCACCTGTTTCTTTAAAAGCATTGTATGCATCTGTATCCAGCACTGCGGCCCAATAGTACACATAATAACCTGCCGAGTATCCCCCTGAAAAGATATGGGAGAAATAGGTACTGCGATATCTCGGAATAATTTGAGGAATCAGGGAAATCCTGTCCATGGAAGATTTTTCAAATTCACGTATATCCTTTATCTCAGGATTACTTACAGTATGATAATCCATATCCAGATATGAAGCTGCCAGATATTCCCCAGTTATAAATCCCTGATTGAATGTTGCGCTTTTTTGAAGTTTACTGATAATATCATCAGGTATAGGTTCTCCGGTATTATGATGTCTGGCATATACTTTCATAACTTCTGGTTCAGCTGCCCAGTTCTCCATTATTTGTGATGGAAGCTCAACAAAGTCACGTGGCACGCGGCCTGCTGTACGCTTATATAATCCATCAGCAAAAAGACCATGTAAACCGTGTCCAAACTCATGTAAAAAGGTAGTTACTTCATCAAAGCTCAACAAAGCAGGTGCATCAGATGTCGGCCTGGTAAAATTCATTACTATGGAACCTATAGTAGGTATCCTTTCGTCATCTTTATAAAAAGCATCCCTGAAACTGGTTGACCAGGCTCCCACTGATTTGCCATTTCGTGGATGAAAATCCATGTATAACACACCCAGATTAGTGCCATCTGCTTCTTGTACTTCATAGGCTTCTACTTCAGTATTATAGACAGGCAGCTCATTATTTCTGATAAATTTCAGCCCATATAAATTTTCAACTACATAGAATATTCCCTTTTTTGCATTTTCAAGGCTGAAATATTGCTTAACCTCTTCTTCATCAATATCGTACTTTTCTTTTCTTAATTTCTCAATATAGTACCACCAATCCCATGGTTCAAGTTCAAAATTACCTCCTTCGCTGTTAATTATACGCTGCATCTCTTTAACATCAGTGGATGCCATTTTGATGGAAGGTTCCCATAATTTATCCAAAAAATCGTAAACAGCCCCTGGTGTTTTAGCCATGTTAACATCGATAACATATTCAGCATGGTTCTTAAAACCCAATAGTTTTGCGCGCTGATCCCGCAGAAGAACTATTTTCTTGATTATCTCTTTATTGTCAAATTCATTATCATTGTCGCCCCTCATGAAATAACCACGGTATAATTTTTCACGTAATTCACGTTTCTCAGAAAACTGCAGAAATGGTATCATGCTTGGCTTTGCCAGGGTAAAAACCCATTTCCCCTCTTCACCCAGAGCCTTAGCATCCTCAGCAGCACGGGCTACAACGTCTGACGGCAATCCGGCAAGATATTCTTTGTTATCTAGTACCAACTTGAAATTTTTATTTGTTTCCGCTAACAAATTCTCACCAAACTTTAAGCTTAATTTCGAGAGTTCTTCATTTATTCCTCTTAATACTTTCTGATCATCCTCTGAGAGATTGGCTCCGTTACGGACAAAATCCTCATAATATTTTGTTGTTACCCTCTTTTGTTGATCATCCAGTACAAGTGTTTCTGTTTTTTCGTATATAGACCTAATCCTTTTAAAGAGTTCCGGATTCATGGAAATATTGTCGCTGTGAACAGTTAACATTGGCGATATTTCTCTTGCTATAGCCTGCATAGAATCATTTGTGTTAGCTGAATTTAGAGGATAAAAAACTCCGGCTACCTTGTCCAGTAATTCTCCTGACTTATCTAACGCAAGAATTGTATTCTCAAATGTTGGCGTTTCATGGTTATTAACTATAGCATTAATCTCGCTTTCATGCTCTTCAATTCCCTTTTTTACAGCAGGAATATAGTGTTCTTCTTTTATCTGATCAAAAGGAGGAACTCCAAAAGGGGTTGTCCATTCAGTTAATAAAGGATTTTTCATATTTTCTTCGGATTCGTTTTTCCCGGATTGACAGGCAAAGAGTGACAATCCAATTATCATGAAAATAAATATCTTCTTAATCATAGCTCATTATGTTATTTTGAAATAAGATGCGAAAAATAACTATTTTTAGATTACTAATATATGATAATCCTTACTTTTGTCGAATTCGAAACAATTTTATTAAAATGAAGATATCCTATTCATGGCTAAAAGATTATATTCAATTTGACAACTCACCTGAAGAGATTTGTAAAATCTTAACCCAAACCGGACTGGAAGTGGCCGGTATGGAAGAAATTGAAAGTGTAAAAGGAGGAATGCAAGGCCTGGTAATCGGCAAAGTTATTACCTGTGCAAAGCATCCGAATTCAGACCATTTGAGTACAACCACGGTAGATATTGGAAACAACACAGTTTTAAATATTGTTTGTGGTGCTCCTAATGTAGCAGCAGGCCAAAAGGTTGTGGTAGCTCCTGTGGGAACGACCATTTATCCTGGTGGCCGGGAATTGGCTCTTAAAAAAACAAAAATACGGGGTGAAGTTTCTGAAGGAATGATTTGCGCTGAAGATGAAATTGGCATTGGTACAGACCATGAGGGAATTATTGTTTTGGATGATTCAGCAGAGGTAGGGTCTGCCGCTAAAGAGTATTTTAACCTGGAATCTGACTTTGCCATTGAGGTTGATATCACTCCAAATCGTATTGACGGAGCTTCTCATGTTGGTGTGGCCAGAGACCTTGCTGCATATATGAACCTCCAAAAACCGTCTAAATATCTAAGACCATCAGTTGATGATTTTTCTGTTGACAACCACAACCTCAACATAGAAGTTGTCATTGATAATCCTGAGGCATGCTTTCGTTATTCCGGTGTTTCAATTACGAATGTAGAAGTAAAACCATCTCCTAATTGGTTGCAAAACAGATTAAAAACAATAGGGCTTAATCCTATCAACAATGTCGTTGATATTACAAATTATGTATTATTTGAAACAGGCCAGCCCCTTCACGCTTTTGATGCAAACGATATTACCGGCAATGTTATCATTGTAAAAACTCTGAAGGGTGGAACAAAATTTGTCACTCTTGATAAAACTGAACGTTCCCTTCACGAGGAAGATCTAATGATATGCAACTCCGAACAGCCAATGGGCATAGCCGGAGTATTTGGAGGTCTTGGATCGGGGATTAAACCATCAACAAAAAATATTTTTCTCGAAAGTGCCTGGTTTAACCCGGTATACATAAGGAAAACTTCTAAACGCCACGGACTAAACACTGATGCTTCTTTTCGTTTTGAAAGAGGGATTGACCCGCATGGAGTTATTTATGCTTTGAAAAGAGCAGCTCTCCTTATTAAAGATTATGCCGGAGGATCAATCTCTTCGGATATTGTAGACATATATCCCAAACCTGCGGTATTTTTTAAAGTACAGGTATCCTATAATAATATCAACAGGCTTATAGGAAAAAATATTGGAAAAGAAACAATTAAAAAAATAGTCGGGTCTCTTGAAATAATCATTGAAAGTGAAGACGATGCAGGTCTGTCTTTGCTCATTCCCCCCTATAGGGTGGATGTTACACGTGAAGCTGACGTTATTGAAGAAATTCTTCGGATATACGGCTATAATAATGTGGAAATACCAACACAGGTAAAAGCATCGTTACAATATCCTGAAAAAATTGATCCTGATAATCTAAGGAATTTAGTTGCAAATATGTTATCATCAACTGGTTTTAATGAAATATGGTCTAATTCTCTCACTAAAAGCGCATATTATGAGAATTCAACCGTTTTCCCATTTAGACAAACTGTAAAATTGCTTAATCCTCTTAGTTCTGACCTTAATTGTCTAAGGCAGTCTCTTCTGTTTGGAGGACTTGAATGCATTGCATATAACATAAACCGCCAAAATAAAGATCTTAAACTTTATGAGTTTGGCAACTGCTATGATTTAAATAGTGAAAATACACAAAATCAACTAGTTGGAAATTATGGTGAATCAGAACATTTGGGATTGTTCGTTACAGGAAATAAAGAAGCAGAAAACTGGACAGGCAAACAGGAAGCTGTATCATTTTTCTATATAAAATCAAGTGCTGAAAATATTTTGAAACGGCTTGGTTTTGATACAGATAAATTGAATATTAATAAAACCGATAATGAACATTTAAATGAAGGATTGAACTATAGTTTGGGAAACAGAATATTATTGGAAATTGGAAGCGTATCAGAAAGACTTCTCCAAAAATTCGACATTAATTCATCTGTGTTCTATGCGGATTTTAATTGGAGTGACATAATAAAGAAACAGATAAAACACGAAGTTATATTCTCTGAGCTTCCAAAGTATCCGGCAGTAAGACGTGATTTGGCATTACTTATAGATAAAAACATAAAATTCAAACAAATTAGAGATATTGCATTTAAAACAGAACGGAATATTCTGGAAGAAGTGGAACTTTTTGATGTTTATGAGGGAAAAGGCATACAACCAGATAAAAAATCATATGCCGTAAGTTTTATTTTACGTGATGCCAAGCGGACTTTGAGTGATAAAAATATAGATAAAACAATGCAAAAGCTGTTTACTGCTTTTGAACGCGAACTTGATGCCCGGTTGCGTTAATATTTATGTTGCTTATTTCCAAATTTTTTTATTATTAAAATTAATCCCGGTCTCTGTTCGATTTGTAAGGTGCAAGTGCATAATCCGTATCTTATCATAAATATTCTTTTATCTTTTACAAAAAATAATTAAACTATAAAAAAACTAATTTCGTATATTGCACATACAGAGATATACAAAAAAATGATGTACAGGTCTAATAATATTTTGGCATTTATACCTCCTAATGAGGATGGAAAATTGATACTCAGGCAGACGCTCTTTTTCCAGAAATCACTTGACATGAGAATCTTTATCCTCAATATAATCAATAAACCATCTATTCTCAAACAGATATTTTCTTCAAAAAAGCTGTCGCATCTTAAAACCGAAGCATTAATTGAGTTAAAAAGGTTCATCGAAGATGCAATTGGTGAAGCATTAACCGGGGTTTTGTCACTACGCATACAATCAGGGAAACCTTTAAGAATTTTGTTTTCCCAGTCTAAGAAGGGCGGGTATGAGTTCATGATCATTGACAAAAGCGAATCGCAGGGAGGACTAAGCAGGTATGAAACAGATAAAATTATAAGCCGGTCAGTTTGTCCGGTCATGACTATCAACAAGGATTATTACATAGATGAAATAAAAAAAATAATAATACCTGTTGATATTTCGCAGGCAACTACAAAAAAGCTTCTTTGGGCAACCTATTTTGCAAAAAAATTCAATGCAAAAATTGAAATTGTTTCAGCACTAAATGTTAATTTATCAGCTAGAAACAGCCTTGCATGGAAGAATGCAGAGAAACTCAAATATCTTCTTCTCAAGCGTGGTGTAGAATGTGAAGTAAAGGTTCTCAAAACACAGAGCCGCGATAAATTTAAAGATATTATAGAATATATCGAAAAAGAAAATCCGGGATTGATAATTATCAGGACTCATGAAGAATCAACCATGTCTGGTAGCAAAATAGGCAGGTTCGTTTCAGAGATTGTTCATCAGTGTAAAATGCCTGTATTTACAGTTAACAGGTTTATTAATCCTATGCCAATAGACTTTGAGTATTAATAGTTGTCAACAATATATTCATTTCATTGAAGCTTTATTCATAGCCTGAATCCGTTCACTGAAGTGAACGGCAAAGGATAAGGCTTTGAACCAATTGGCTGCCGTGATCATGCCTTATAACAATTAGCTACCTTTATTAACACCTTATCCTTTGCCGTCGGTTTTAACCGACGGATAGCAATCTACAACATAAAATCTCCTGCTACACGCTTGCACTGCCAATGTTCATGATCCGTTCACTGAAGTGAACGGCAAAGGATAGGGCTTTGAACCAATTGGCTGCCGTGATCATGCCTTATAACAATTAGCTACCTTTATTAACACCTTATCCTTTGCCGTCGGTTTTAACCGACGGATAGCAATCTACAACATAAAATCTCCTGCTACACGCTTGCACTGCCAATGTTCATGATCCGTTCACTGAAGTGAACGGCAAAGGATAGGGACTTGAACTATTATAACTATCAGATATTATTTCGATTTATTATTCTTATTCTTCACCCGGATTTGTAAATGGAAATACTTTATATACTTCAACCTCCATGAGAAGTGTAGTAAAACCATTTACCCCGTATGTTCCATATTGACCGAATGCAAGTTCTGATGGTAATATTAACCTGGCTTTTGATCCCTTTTTCATATAAGTAAGAGCTTCATGAAGTCCCTTTAATTCTGCAACTTCTTCAGCTGAAGAACTTAATTGGGTCGGAGGTGATACTACTAACTGAAGAGGTTCAAACTGTCCACTGGCGGCAACATAAGAACTGTCAAGAGTATAAAGTTCATAAAAGATATGAACCTTATCGTTAATCTTTATAGAGTCACCAATTCCGCTTTTGAGTTCAAAAAAATATAATCCTGAAGCTGTAGGTTCCTTACCGGCATAATTATCCCGGATATATTCTTCCAATTTTTTGAGCTCTCTTTCTCTTTGCTTCCCAATATCATTGTCCTTACAGCCGAAAAGTGCTGTTATCAAAATAATTGCCAATAATCCAAGAGTTAAATATCTCATAGCTATTTATTTATACTTTTATTTCTAATAATTGGTCCTTATATTCATACAATTGCTGCTTAAAGCGTTCTACTGTTTCAGACAGAGTTACTTTTGATTCTCCACCTGAAGCGTTTACATGACCGCCACCATTATAGTATTTTTGTGAAAAGAGATTTACAGCAAAATTCCCTTTCGAACGAAAAGATGCTTTGATAACATCTCTTTTTTCAATAAACAAAGCACTGAAAATAATATTGTTTATCGATAAAGGATAATTTACAAATCCTTCTGTATCACCTGGCTGAAACCCATATTCATGTAATTCATCACGAGAAATATATATCACTGCCGAGCGAAATTCATGGAAAACCTCCATTTTTTTATTCAGGCAATAACCTAGTAACTTCATTCGATTGAAAGTATAATTGTGATAAACAGCAACATGAATTTTTTCAGTATCTATACCCCATTTCATAAGTTCTGCTGTTACCAGGAATGGCCCCACACGTGCAATATTGTGACTGAATGAGCCGGTATCTGTCATGATTCCTGTGAAAAGTGCTTCTGCAGATGCATAATTTATATACTTCCTAAATCCTATCTTTTCTATAATCCTGAAGACCAACTCAGCGGTCGAGCTGTATTCTGTTTCAGAAATCATATAATCACAAAATTTTTCAGGATTAGGATGATGGTCTATCATCACTTTCGGTTTGTCAGATTGAAGTAAGTATTTGCCGATTTTCGCAGTCCTGTCCGGATTATTGAAGTCAAGGCAAATAATTAGATCCGCAGATTTTATTAAACTTTTAGATTTTTGTTTCTGCCTGTCGAAGATATATATATTTGTTTTTGATGAAAACCATTTTAAAAAAGCAGGATAATCATTAGGTACAATTATATTAACAGTATGGCCAATATTACTTAATACTTCGGCAATGCCAACGGATGATCCGATAGCATCTCCATCGGGATTTTCATGAGTAATGATGGCAATATTTCCCTTTTTCTCATCAAAGAATTTTCTCAGGGAATTAAAAATCTCATTATCAGTATTTTTCAAAACTGTTAAATTTAAATCGACAAATATAAGAAATCTGAGACGGCTGTAAATGCTAATTTCTTCAAATTTTGTTAATATTGTTGCAATTATTAAATTTTAAATGACATAATGATGGCTGGAAGAATTACATTAACAATAATTAAACCTACAGCATTTAAAAAAAACTATTCAGGGGCAATCCTGAACATGATAAATGAAGCTGGTTTTGTTTTTAAAGCTTTAAAATTAACGCAATTATCCCCGAAACAGGCTGGCATGTTCTATGCAGTTCACAAGGGCAAACCTTTTTATGATTCACTGATTGAGTTTATGAGCTCAGGTCCCGTCATTGTGGCATTACTTGAAAAAGATAATGCCGTAGAAGATTTCAGGACACTTATTGGTGCAACAGATCCGAAGAAAGCTAAAGAAGGAACGGTCAGAAGCTTATATGGTACTGATCTTCAACAAAATGCAGTACATGGCTCAGACAGTGATGCAAATGCTATTGTTGAATCTGATTTTTTCTTTTCAATATTGGAAAGATTCTGAAGCTGATACTACAAGTCAATTAAAGAACTTTTAACAGTATTCACTTAAAGACAATTTTTTTAACGATCTCTTCTCCTGCATGGTCATTCAAACGTGTCCTAATTTCTTCACGTATCATAATTAACTCATTTTTAACAACTGGAGAATTGATTTCTACAAATAATACACCATTAAAAAACTTAACATTTCTGGTATATCTTGAAATTGTCTTACCCAATAATTCTTCCCATGATTGAACCACATCAACCTCTTTCAGTTTACGGTCAAACCTCATCTCCTTTATGTAATCAAGAAGAACATCACTGAGTTTTTGTGTATTACTTCTTCTCATTGAATCTGATTTATTTTGCCTGATGTTACCTGAAATATTCGAAAATCTGAAGCCATTTTATTCAAAATACCATCGAGATGACCCCTATTTGTATCAGTAATAAATATCTGACCAAACTGATCGTCCGACACAACTTTTATAATCTGTTCAACCCTGTTCCTGTCAAGTTTGTCAAAAATATCATCCAGCAATAAAATTGGCTTCATGCCCGACATCTTCTCAATAAAATTAAACTGGGCCATTTTAAGAGCAATCATATATGTTTTTTTCTGCCCTTGCGAACCTAGTTTTTTTAAAGGATGATTACCAAGGTTAAACAGAAGGTCATCTTTATGAATTCCCTTGCTGGTATATTGTAGAGTTCTGTCTTTCTGAATATTATCTTTAAGCAGTTTCTCAAAGTCATGTTCATACAGATCAGAATGATGAATGAGCCCTACCCTTTCATTTTCCGTAGATATAAATGAATAGTACTCCTGAAATACGGGGATCAGTTCTTTAATAAATTTGCTTCTTTTCTCGTGTATCCTGATCCCGTGCTCAATAAGACGAAGATCCCATAATGATATAAGTTCATAATCGAACTGCAAGCCTGAATAAAATTGCCTCAGCAGGTTATTACGCTGTGCAATGGCCCGGTTATAATTCAAAAGGTCGTCAAGGTAACTGGTATCGTATTGGGAAATTACGCCATCCATAAATTTCCGCCTTTCAAAACTCCCTCCCAAAATAATATCCACGTCAGCAGGAGTGATCATTACAAGGGGGAACAATCCTATATGGTCGGCAAGTTTATCATATACTTTTGAATTTCGCTTAAATTGTTTTTTTTGACCTTTCTGAAGGGCACATGAAATTACTTCTTTAGAATTAAGACGATTATAATTGCCATTAATTAAAAAAAATTGTTCATTGTGCATTATATTGAATTGATCGGCAGAATTGAAAAAACTTTTACAAAACGAAAGATAATAGACAGCATCCATAAGATTAGTCTTTCCTGCGCCATTGTTTCCAATAAGACAATTCAGTCGGGAAGAAAATGAAACCTTAACATCTTTAAGGTTCTTAAAATTCAATATTGAAATTTCATTTATGTACATAATCTACATTCAAGGTCTTTTCGATACAAAACTAATCAAAAAACAGCGTTTAGGTCACAGTAATCAATTAATTCAGTTTAAGATATAAACATGGTAAATTATATCCAAATTTAAATCCACATTACTGTCAGGTTAATAAAAAATAGCTATTTTTGCGGCACAATTTAGAAATCATTAGATATGGCAAAGAAGAAGACTCAACAACCTGATAATTTACAGGAACTTGAAACCGCGTTAACGAGAACCGAGCATTATATTGAGGAACACCAAAAGCCTATTTCATATATAATAGGGGCCATTGTTCTTATTGTTATGGGGTATCTGGCATTTAATAAGTTTTATTTACAGCCCAGGGAAAAAGAGGCTCAGTCACAGATGTTTATGGCTGAAAATTATTTCGAAAAGGATTCCTTCAACCTTGCCATTAACGGTGATGGAAATTATTTAGGTTTTCTGGATATTATTGATGATTACAAAATGACTAAATCAGGAAATCTGGCAAAGTATTACACGGGCATTTCCTATCTGCATCTTGGTCAGTTTGAGGATGCTGTTTATTACCTTGAGAAATTCAAAACGGATGATTTGCTTCTCGGACCGGTTGCTGAAGGAGCAAAAGGAGATGCAAAACTTGAGCTTGGAGATAGCGAGGCAGCCCTTAGACATTACAAAAAAGCTTATTCACTTAATGAAAATAATTTTACAAATCCTATCTATATGATGAAAGCTGCCAATATTCTGGAATCGATGGAAGATCATGAGAATGCTCTTAAACTTTACAGGGAGATTAAAGAAAAATATCCAAACTCCAATGAAGGCAGGTATATTGATAAGTACATAGCGAGGGTGGAGAATTTGATAAATTAATTTAATATCCGCAAGACTGAGAATAAGAATATGGCAACAAAAAATCTTTCTGAATATGACATATCCTCAATTCCTGAGGCAACAAAGATGAGGTTTGGAATTGTAGTTTCAGAATGGAATTCAGAAATAACTTCAAAACTTGCCGAAGGCGCCATAAATACTCTTAAAAAGCACGGTGCCCCAGAGCATAATATACTTATTAAACATGTTCCGGGAAGCTTTGAACTTCCTTTGGGAGCACAATATTTTGCCGAATTGGAAAATGTTGATGGAGTAATTTTACTTGGATGTGTCATTCAGGGAGAAACACCGCATTTCGATTATATCTGCCAGGGTGTAAGACAAGGAACCACGACGCTTAATCTAAAATATAATAAGCCATTCATTTTTGGAGTGCTGACAACAAATAATCTGCAACAGGCTAAAGACCGTGCAGGAGGAAAATGCGGCAATAAAGGCGATGAAGCCGCTATTGCCGCAATCAAAATGATACACCTTAAAAACTCTTTTTCTAAATAGTTTTTTATCTTGGTGAAGGACGCCTCTGGCCTCTTACCTGCCTTCTCTCCTCAAGGTATTTTTGATACTTTGTCCACTGCTCTGCGGTAAGAATCTCTTTCATCTTCTCATTCTGTTTTTCTCTTATCTTGGTCATTTTTTCACGCATGCCCTCAAAATTACCGCTGCTCTGTTCCCGTAATGTTCTCATCTGTTTACTTGTTTCCAGATTCAAATCATAAACACTTTTCTCCTGGCTTTTATTCAAACCAAGGACTTCTTTGAGCTGTTCTGTCTGACGTTTAGCCATTGCTTCGGGATCAAAATTACGCTGATCACCTCCGGGCTGAGCATAGATTAATGTGGTTCCTAAAAAAACCGCAACCAAGATCATTCCAATTTTTCTCATTTCAATATAATTTAAATTTTTAATTAAAAACGGAACCTTACTGCGGCAGATAATTGTTTTTTATCATGTCAAAAGGTTCAAATATCAACGAATATTTTGACATAAAAAACTAACAATAGTTTAATTTCAAATATGAACCACCTTAACAATTATTTTTTAGGCATTTGAATTCCACGTTGTTTGGCTATTTCCTCAAGACGTTTCTGGAATCCGGATTTTTTTACAGGTTTCTTTTTATTGACCTGCAGTTGCGCCCTTATTTTCCCTTCATCAATGAAAGATCGTATAACATAGGTTTGACCTATAGTTATGACATTAGCAAGAAAATAGTAATAACTCAGCCCTGATGAATAATTATTTAAAATAAACAGGAACATAACCGGCATCATATACATCATAGTTTTCATGCCCGGCATACCCTGTGAGGTAGTTACCTGTTGATTAAGCCTTGTGGAAATAATTGTAGTTATTGTCATTAACAGGCAAAACAGGCTTACGTGGTCTCCATAAAAAGGAATATTAAATGGCAGGTTGAGAATTGAATCATATGTCGAAAGGTCATCAGCCCAAAGAAAGCTTTGCTGCCTTAATTCAATTGAAGTAGGAAAGAAAAAAAACATCGCGACCAAAATAGGAAATTGTAATAACATAGGAAGACAGCCTCCCATCGGATTAACACCTGCTTTCTTATATAAAGCCATGGTAGCTTGCTGTTTCTCCATAGGTTTATCATTACCGAATTTACTATTAATCTCGTCCATCTCCGGTTTTAAAGCACGCATTTTTGCCTGTGAGATATATGACTTATATGTGAAGGGAAAAAGAATTGTCTTTATAAAAATCGTTAACAACAAAATGATAATTCCAAAATTGGAAATATATTTTCTCAAGAAATTGAAAACGGGTATTATCAGATATTTATTTACAGGCCTTACAATAGCATATCCCAGATATACAAGTCTTTCAAGGTCTATATCATATTGATTAAGAGTTTGATAGTGATTAGGGCCAAAATAAAATTGCATACCAAAATTTTCAGAATCCTTACCCTGATAAGGAATAGCAATATCAGCCAGGAAATTAGACAGATATTTAGTGTCGTTTTCAAATTTTTCTGACTTCACAAATGCATTGGGAAATGACTCATCCGCGATAATAGTAGAATTAAAAAATAACTGCTTAAATCCAATCCATTTAACACGTGTGCTCAGATTTTTTTCATCTGATTTTGTTTGAGAAAGGTTATCAACATCATCATCAAAGAATTTGTATGTTATATTTGTGTACCGGTCCTCACCAAACCTGGATATACGCTCCTGTCGTGGAACTTTTGCAGACCAGGTAAAGTTAATATACGACTGATTTGATGCTATGAATTTGTCAAGCCCGATAAAATTCATTTCCATATCAACCATAAATGAATTATGGCCAAGTGTATAAACATATTCCAGGTATTGGCCTGATCCCACTTCAAGCCTGAATCCCAGCTTTTCTGTTCCGCCGGGATGGTTTTCATTATACCGTAACCTCCCCTCGCTTCCCTTTCTAACTTCAGGTCCACTTACCACTACAGATTCGTCGCTGAAATCAGGGGTAAAAAACAATTGGTCTGTCTTAATACTTCTGTTCTGTGCAAAAAAGTTTAATCCAAATTGATTTTCAGGGCCATCAAATAACACTAGTGATTTTGAATCATAGGTTTTGTAATTTTTTAATTCAACTGAATATATCCTGCCACCTTTGTTAGTGAAGGTAATTTTCATTAAATTGTTTTCTAATGTATAAAACTGTTCTTCACCAATAGCTGCTTTACCAAAAACACCAAGCTGATCTGTTTTTTGTTTCACTAAAGTTTCTAAACTTAGTGAATCAGATTGATCCGGTAATGTATCTTTGATAGTAACTTCTTCCTGTTTTTCCTGTAAAGACCTCGCTTTTTCACTTTCGACCAAAGCTATTGAATCACGTCTTCTTTTTGCGGCCTCTACTTGCTCTTCAGATGGCCTGTTAACAATTGAAAATATAACCAGTATCCCAAAGATTAGAAGTATACCTATTATTGAATTTCTATCCATTTTAATATTTAGCTAACGATGTTTTTATAAAATCAACAAACAAAGGGTGAGGATTGAGTACTGTACTTTGATATTCAGGGTGAAATTGTACGCCAACAAACCACTTATGACCAGGAATCTCGACAATTTCAACCAAATCGGTTTCAGGATTTACACCAACCGGGATCATACCTGCTTCAATATACTGTTTCCTGTATGCATCATTAAATTCATATCTGTGCCGGTGCCTTTCATAGATGGTTAACTTATTGTATGCATTACATGATTTGCTGTTATTTTCAATGATCCTGCACTCATAGGCCCCAAGCCTCATAGTTCCACCGTAATTTGTAATGCCTTTCTGCTGTTCCATTAAATCAATTACAGGAAATGACGTTCTCGGATTCATTTCAGTTGAATCAGCACCTTGTAAGTTAAGGACATTTCTTGCAAATTCAATAACAGCAACCTGCATTCCCAGACAAATTCCAAGATATGGAATATTGTTTTCACGAGCAAACCTGGCAGCATTAATTTTACCATTCATCCCGCGATGACCAAAACCAGGAGCAACAATTATACCGTTAACGTCTGATAATACTTCAGCAACATTATCAGATGTAATTGTCTCAGAATGAATCCATTTTATATTCACTTTGCAGCAATTGACAGATCCGGCATGAATTAATGCTTCAGAAATAGATTTATAAGCATCATGAAGTTCGATATATTTTCCTATAAGCCCGATATCTACATCAAACTTCGGGTTTTTTAATTTTTGCAAAAAAGTATTCCACGCATCCAGATTGACATCCTGCGAAACTTCAAACCCCAGTTTCTTCAATACAATAGTATCCAGATGCTCATCAAGCATTTTTAGAGGGACTTCATATATTGTTGAAACGTTGACCGATTGAATGACAGCCTCAGGGTCTACATTACAAAAAAGAGCTACTTTTTCACGTAAGGAAATATCAATGTCATGTTCAGTCCTTAACACCAAAATATCAGGCTGGATTCCGGCTTCTAAAAGCAGTTTCACAGAATGTTGTGTAGGCTTTGTTTTCAGTTCACCGGTGGCAGCAAGATAAGGCACAAGGGTTAAATGGATAACAAGAGCCCTGATACCCAGTTCTCTTTTTAACTGCCTTACAGATTCAATAAAAGGCAGTGATTCAATATCTCCTACAGTACCTCCTATTTCAGTAATGACAATGTCATACTTGCCTTTTGTTCCCAGAATCTTAATCCTATGCTTTATTTCATCAGTTATATGAGGAATGATCTGTACTGTTTTCCCCAAATAATCCCCCCTCCGTTCTTTATTAATAACAGATTGATAGATACCACCTGTAGTTACATTATTAGCCTGTGAGGTAGGCTCGTTTAGAAATCGTTCATAGTGCCCAAGGTCCAGATCAGTTTCAGCCCCGTCTTCTGTTACAAAGCATTCGCCGTGTTCATATGGATTTAAAGTTCCGGGATCTACATTAATGTAAGGATCAAGCTTTTGAATAGTAACACTATACCCTCTGGATTGCAAAAGCCTTGCAAGGGAAGAAGCTAATATGCCTTTGCCTAGTGAGGATGTTACCCCTCCTGTCACAAATATGTATCTGGTATCGGACAATAGTTTGACTTTTTTTAAAAGTTCCAAAATTAATTAATTATACTGATTAGAAAACTAATCCGTATTAAAAATGAAGCAACTGATTAGTAAAATTAATCTCATTAAATGCGCCAAAAGCTATTTAACAATAATTAACTCGATTTCTTTACGATATTTCACCGTATTGATAACTGATTATAATATACAGAATAATTAAAGATTTTAGATCGTTCAAGTAAAAATGAAGGTGTGTAGTGAGTTAGATACATATCCGTCGGTTAAAACCGACGGCAAAGGATAAAGCTTCGATTAAAAGCAGTATATGGGTTCAGTGCATTATCCTTTGCCTTTCACTTAAATGAACGGATAATAAATCCCATAAAAAAACAACCATGAATTAAATAGACTATAAAACAACACACAATGTTTTTTACATTTGTAAAATATTATATTTTACAAATGTAATATGGCTGGAGTGTTCATTCAGTAAAAGATTTGATGAAATAAATTGATACTTATTCAAGATTAATAGTATAAGAATAAGAATTTCCACCGGACTTTTGGTTCTCATCACGATTCACTTTGTTTTTCAGTATGTAATTTACTTTCTGAACCGGAGGTAACTTAAAATGAATTTTAAATTTTTTACGGGTCTTTAATCTTATTCCCCTATTTCTCACCCCTCCGAACCTGACATTTTTAATCAGTCTGGCAGCCTCCTCATCACAACCTGCTCCTAATCCCTTCTCAATATGAACATCATGTACAAGACCATTATCGTCAATTTCAGCAAGTAATTGAACAACTCCCTGCACTCTTTTTTTTAAAGCTTCTTCGGGATAAACAAGGTTACTCTTTATGTAATGCTTCAAAGCATCCTTTCCCCCCGGAAATTCAGGAAGGTTTAAGAATGTTTTATTTTTTGAAATGCCCACCGGGTAAATATTGTGAATTAATTCTGTAATCTCTGAAAATAACCACTAAAAACAATGAAACAATGAAACAATGAAACAATGAAACATTTAAACAATCTTCCTATTCAAACTCCTTTTTAAGTTGATCCACCCATTTTTTAATTCTGTCCGCAGTCAATCTGGCCTGGTTTTCCTGGTCAAGAGGCAATCCTGCAAATATATCTCCCCTTAATGCCCTTGAAGCTTCAAAGGTATATCCTTCAGCAGAAGTTTGTCCTACAATAGTTCCTCCCCGACCTTCAATAATCTCTGCCATCATACCAATAGCGTCGCAAAAATTCTCAGAATAATTTTTTTGATCTCCCAATCCGAATATGGCAAATTTCTTTCCCTTTAGATCCATCTCTTCAAAATCGGGTATAAACTCATCCCAGTAGTTAGGCAATTCTCCATCAAACCAGGTAGGGACACTAAATATAAACTGATCATACTTATTAATAATATCTTTACCTACTTCCTCTGCATTAATCTGGTCAATCAATGATTTGCCAAAGGCATTAATGATCTTTTCAGAAATCTTTTTCGACTTCCGGGAATTGTAACTGTAAACAATTGCTGTTTTATTCATAATCAATACAATAATAATTCTTTCGCTGCTTCATAAATACGGCTGACATCCGGAAGTATCGCCCGTTCAAGGATAGGATTAAAGCCTACCGGAGTAAATGTAGATCCAATCCTTCTTACAGGTCCGTCCAGAAATTCAAAAAGTTTTTCAGTAATAATAGCACTTAATTCACCTCCAAAACCACCATGCACTTTGTCTTCATGGGCTATTAAAACTTTATTGGTTTTTTTAACTGATTCAAAAATAATATCTGTATCAAGAGGTACTAAAGAGCGGAGGTCAAGTACCTCAACACTATAACCATCCTTGTCAAGTTTATCGGCAGCATCCAGGCTCATATGTGTTGTATTTCCGTATGTCACAATAGTCAGGTCTTTACCTTCACGCCTGATACGGCCTTTACCAAAAGGCACTTCAAAATCGTCAGGAACAAAAGTTGCTGCTTTCGGACTTTGATACAAAGCTTTAGGCTCCATGAACATTGTAACACCTTTCGAACGGATTGCAGTACGTAACAAGCCTGCAGCGTCATCTGCAAATGAAGGATACACAATACGAACTCCCGGAATAGATACAAGAGCTCCTTCAATTGTCTGGGAGTGGTATAGTCCTCCTCCTATATACCCACCTGAGGCAAGCCTGATTGTAACATTAGGGGCGAATTTTCCATTCGACCGCCAGTAATCATGACTGGCTTCGACATATTGCTCCATAGCTGGCCAGAAATAATCAGCAAATTCAGCTCCCTCAATAACTATCCTTATGTTCTCATTATATCTTGACATTCCATTTGCAGTACCAACTATAAAATCCTCAGCAATAGGGGCGTTAAAAACTCTTTTTGCCCCAAACTCTTTTTGCATGCCTTTAGAGACATTAAAAATACCCCCCTTATCTTTATTTGCCATATCCTGGCCCCATATAAAGGTATCCGGATTCTTTCTGAATTCAGCTTTTAATGTTTCATTCAAGGCAGTAATAAGCTTTATTTTATCTCCCTGCTCATTATGTAACCCATCGGGATATTTAGTCGAAATATAAGGTTCAGGCAATACAAAATCAAAGACAGACTCAGGCTTTGGATCTGGTGCACTTAATGCCGCTTTATGTATCTTTTTAAGTTCTGATTTAACCTTCTCGTCAATCTGGTTAAGTTCTTCTTCTGAAAATCTTTGATATCGTATCAATAACCTTCGGAATTTGCCAAGCGGATCGTACTCTTCCACATAATTTCTCTCCGCCTCACTTCTGTAAAGCAGATGATCATCCGAATTGGAATGTGAATGTATACGGATACAGTTGGCCTGAACAATAACCGGTTTAGATTCCTCAATAGCGTACCTTTTGGCTTCAGTCATGGCATTCATGGAATCAAATACATCTTTTCCGTTACAATGTATTATCCTGAGATTTTTAAATCCTGAAAAGTTATTAGCTACCTTCCTTTGGGCTGTCTGATCCTTTTTTGGAACAGAGATTCCGTATCCATTATCCTGGATAACAAAAATTACAGGAAGTAATTCTTTATCTGCTCCATTATATGCCTCATAAACAAATCCTTCACTTACAGATGATTCTCCCTGATTGCTTATAGCAACGGTTTTATCGCCGTAATATTTAATTGCCCTTGCTACTCCTACAGCATGAAGAGTGTGGTTTCCTGTTAAGGAGGATACACTATGTATATTCCATTCCGGTTTAGCAAAATGGTTGGACATATGTCGCCCTCCGCTTGAAGGATCAGTTGCCTTGGATATTCCGTTGAGGATTATTTCTTCGGGTGTTATCCCACTTGATAATGCGGTCAGCATATCCCTGTAATAAAGAAACATATGGTCCTTTTTCTTCTCAAAAACCTGTCCTGCAGCTAGTTGAATTCCGTCATGACCAGCATATGGTGCATGGTATGACCAACCTATGGCCTGCTTTAAATAATTAGGTGCTTTTTCATCAATTGCACGGCCTATTGACATTAGCCATAACCATTTTTCAAGCGTCTCTTTGGGAGTATTCTTTATTGTAAATATTTTAGGCACAGATAACTCTTTCATCTCACTATTCTTAAAATTCTGATACTCTGTAAATTTTTAATGAACTCATTATTTTATGGCCTGCAAAACTTAAAATTCGGCCTATATTGACCTGTTGACATCAAATTGCTCCAGGTGATCGGCAACTTTTCTAAGAAAAGCACCTCCCAGGGCACCATCCACCACTCTGTGATCATAAGATAAGGAAAGAAACATTTTATGCCTTATAACTATCGCATCACCCGAAGGCAATTCTAATACAGCAGGTTTCTTTTCTATATTGCCGGTAGCAAGGATAGCCACCTGGGGCTGATTAATTATAGGCGTACCAATAAGGTTTCTGAATGTACCAAAATTAGTGATGGTAAAGGTACCTCCCTGAATATCATCAGGATTCAGTTTATTATTACGCGCTGCATCAGCAAGCCTGTTAAGTTCTTTTGTCAAACCTACCAGATTTCTCTGCTCCGAATTTTTTATTACCGGAACAATCAGATTACCATCATTTTTTGCAACTGCTATTCCAATATTGATATTTTTTCTCAGAATGATCTTATCTCCGTCAACAGATGAATTTACCATTGGAAATTCAGCAAGAGATGCAGCCGCCGCTTCAATAAAAAACGGCATAAAAGTAAGCTTTTCACCATATTTTTTCTGAAACACATCTTTATACTTATTACGCCAAAGAACTATCTCTGTAACATCAGCTTCCAATATTGTTGTTACATGAGGTGAAATCTTTTTGGACATAACCATATGGTCTGCAATCAACTTCCTGACACGGTCCATTTCAATTACCTCGTCTTCTTCACCAGCCATTATTTTCATCTCTGGTTTCTTCTCTTTTTCATCAGCAGGTTTTTTACTAACAGTAGTGTCTTCACCTTTCTTTATTTTTCTGTTTTTCAGATATTCAAGGAGATCATTTTTTTGAACTCTTCCCTTTATTCCTGAACCCTCAATTTTTTCAAGCTCCTCAAAGGAAATTCCTTCCTCCCTGGCAATAGTCATTACAAGTGGTGAATAAAATCTTCCACCCTCTTTTTTATCCTTTGAAGAAAATCCGGAATCTTTTACTTCTGATTTTTCAGCTGAATCTCCATCCCCTTTATTAACTTCTTTTTCTTCTTTAGTATCAGATGAGTCACTTGTTCCAGCGTCAGTTTTAATAACAGCAACTACATCCCCGACAGCAACCAAAGTATCCTCAGTAAACAAAATTTTTTCTATTACACCATCAACAGGAGATGGAATTTCTGAATCAACTTTATCTGTTGCCACTTCAAAAAGAAGATCATCTTCTTCGATGCTATCACCCTCTTTTACAAACCACTTAGTAATAGTACCTTCCTGGATACTTTCACCAAGTTTTGGCATTATAATATTAAATTTCGACATGTTATTACTGATATTAAGTCGGTTAAATTATTTTTATTAATTAAACACTAAAACTACAAAAAAGTTTATTAGTAAATATGTTAAATCCTATTTACATTTGTAAACAACCTGAAAACTCTTTAATTGTTTTAAAATTATGCCTGTCCATATAATCATTCAAGCCTCGGATAATTTCCAAAGGAATTAACGGATTTTTAAACAGGGCAGTACCCACCTGAACTGCAGAAGCTCCGGCAATCAAAAATTCAACAGCATCGGCTGCATTCATAATACCTCCTATTCCTATTACAGGAACTTTTACAGCTTGTGCCACCTGCCAAACCATTCTCAACGCGACAGGTTTAACTGCAGGGCCTGATAATCCTCCGGTAATTGTAGAAAGCCTGGGTCTTCGCGTCTCTGCGTCAATTGACATCCCAAGTAAAGTATTTATCAATGAGATAGAATCAGCACCTTCAGCTTCAACAGCCTTTGCGATTTCACTAATATCGGTAACATTGGGCGAAAGCTTAACAATTAAAGTTTTATTATATACCCTTCGCACAGCTTTGGTAACAGTTGCAGCCCCTTTTACTGAAATTCCGAAAGCCATGCCTCCTTCTTTAACATTAGGGCATGATATATTAAGTTCGATGGCTGGTATATTTGACAGTAAATCAATTTTTTCCGTAACCTGAATGTACTCATTAACTGTCGATCCGTTAACATTAACTATTAAGGCTGTTTTATAATCTTTAATGCGTGGATAAATATGATTTATGAAATAGTCAACGCCTTTATTCTGTAATCCGACAGCATTTAACATCCCTGATGCAGTCTCTGCCATTCGCGGATAATTATTGCCTTCCCTGTTATTTAAGGTTGTACCTTTTAAAAACAGTCCTCCAACCTTCGAGACATCGAAAAAGCTGTCTATCTCTTCTGCAAAACCACATGTCCCGGATGCCAGCATCACAGGGTTCTTTAACTTCAGGTTATGTATTTTTACATCTAATTCTGCCATTTCAAATCTTTAATGTTAAAAACAGGTCCTTCAGTACAAACACATACATTTCCTCTGACTGTAGGTTCAATGCAACAAAGACACACTCCAAAGCCACAGGCCATGTTATTCTCAAGTGATACTTCACAAAATATTTCCTTTGCTGATGCTTCAAAAGCTACTGCCTTCATCATGGCTAAAGGTCCGCATGCGTATATCTTACTATATTTTGAAAGTTCTTGTGTTACTAGCGGATGCATTGTAACTGTGCCCTTAAATCCTTCACTTCCGTCGTCAGTTGTAAGTTGAATATTTCCATATTCCCTGTAATCAGAAACATCAATATGGTCATCTGAAGTACGGGCACCTAACAGTATGTCTACATTATTTTTGGACAGACCGGATTCTTTGGCAAGGAACAGCATGGGTGCTACTCCACTGCCACCACCTATTAAAAGTATCTTTTCTGTCTTAACAGGATAGGTAAAACTTTGTCCAAGCGGATAAATCAAACTAATTATATCCCCTTTTTTTGACCTGGCAAGTTTGTATGAACCTCTTCCCAGAATTTTTACAATTATGGAAATATGATTTTTCTTATAGTCAACATCATAAACAGAAAATGGCCTTCTAAGAAAAATTTCAGAGCAATCTTTTACTTCAACATTAACAAATTGTCCGGCATGAATAATCGGAAGAGGAATTGGTGCTTCCATCCTGATCAGAAAGTTAGTGCTGTTTAATTGAATGTTTTCTACCACTAAAAAATCATCTACTGATTTCTCTTTCATATTTATATATGTTTGGTGGTAAATATACAGAATATTTTGTATTCCTGATTTGAATAATCCTCCGGATTATATTGTAATGAAACGATATATATTCAAAAATTACAAAAGTATATGGATAAATTCAAATGCATGTTATATCTTTTCTGGTTATTCATTTGAAATAAGTTAGGTATTATGGTGCAAAAAAGTGATCTTAATTTATTACGAATCATTAAGTTTTTTACGAAAATCATAATTAAAAATTATAAATATAAACAAATGAAATCCTGACAATGATACGTTATCAAAAAATAATAGCATAAGCACAAATTACACATATGTAAAATTATATGATGTTTTTAACATACGTAACATTTCAAAATTAAACCTGTTATGTGTATTACACAAATGTGAAAAAAACTATTGAATAGTGCTACATGTGTTGTTAGTATCATTTGAGTTAATATGGATTTTTTGAATTGTACATATAGAATGTACCATCAGAATAAAACATAACAATTTTCTCAACTTGTTTCTTATTTTCATTTGTAACTTTTTTTTCTTTTCCATAAACAACATCAGGTTCGCTCCTAACCTCCTGTTCAGGTAAATTCAATGGAATCTCATCAGAACTCTTTTTATCAAGCATTGATCCTTCGCCCGTCATTAACCATCGGGCATTGATGTCAGGAAATGCTAAAAGGAATTTCTCTATAAATAAGGCTCCGGGCTTGTTTCGACCATTGAATATGTGTGATATATTTGATCTCTGTACCTCAGTTATTTCAGCCAGGTCTCCTGGTGACACACCTTTGTAATCTATAAATTTTTTAATTCTGTCTTTCATAACTGCTTTTTTATATGTGTAATTTTTTCTCAATAATGCGCTTATACAAATGTATAAAATTTTTTCATCTGTTTTATCGGTTGACTGATATTTATAATTTAAAAAGTATAGTGTGTATAAATACTATTATATATGTAACGAGATGAAAAATTGTGATGTTTTTACATTTGTATAATTTTTATTATCCTAGTATATTTTATATAATATTTTGTATTATATGATTGAATTATAATATTTTGTGCTTTATTATTTTCAGATAGGTACCAATACGGGTAATATCTATATATTACTTCAAATATTTCAAATTAATCAATTGGTTTATAGTTAATTAAACGATTAAAACAGATTAATTATTAAATAAATATTGATTTTTTGTTTTAATTCCTATAATTTACTTTAAATATTTATCTTTAAGTTACTGGTTTAATGAATAATAGTATTATAATATATTACATATTTTTATTCAAAAAGTGTTCAAATTTATATCTAATTCATTAGTTACATTAGTAAAAGTTATATTATTGAAAATTTTACTTCTACCCTGTTGTTTTTTATATTTGATTTTTTTTATAA
The DNA here is from genome assembly GCA_964545315.1 of uncultured Prolixibacteraceae bacterium. GTDB lineage: Bacteria > Bacteroidota > Bacteroidia > Bacteroidales > Prolixibacteraceae > JAAYJR01. The sequence goes on along the minus strand of CAZJGI010000003.1, from coordinate 88,177 downwards.
TGCATCGCTGATAATCTTCCGCATTAATTTTTGTCGAAGTACTTCTTTTCTATATTGCCTTTTATTGGTCCTGAATCAAATGTTTGCTTACATTTACCCGTTAATTTTGATATATTTAATTCTCAACCACTTAATATTTGTTTAATGTATTGAGATATAACAATTTACAATTTTTTTTTAGTTTCAGGATTTTAACTGATTAAATAAAATTATAATTAGGTCATGAGATCATTCTCTATAATATACCTTTCTCTCTTTTTCCTGTTTTTTATTTTGATGGGTATTGGTACTATTCTATCTATTTCTAAGATCATTCCAAAAAAAAATGTAAAATATACTCAATGGCTTTTGGGAATGATACATTTTCTCATTTTTGGAGAATTCATCATTCTATATATATATCCTGGTAATATCAGAGATGAGGTTAACTATTCCCTGTATTCTTTATTTAATGCAATAATGCTTGCCCTTTTTATTATTGATATAATTATGACCTTCTTTCTTCTTCTCAGTTTGCTATTTCTACAAAAGCGAAGTAAGATATTTTCTTTTATGGGAATTATAATTTCATCAGGAGTTGCCCCTGTGCTTTTTTATGGAACTATATTTGGAGTTAAAGACTTAGTTATTAATCGTGTAGATTTACAATTTAAGGATCTTCCACGCTCTTTTAATAATTATAAAATCGTACAAATCTCAGATGTGCATCTTGGTAATTATCTTTATTCTAAAGAGCTGATGATAAAGACAAGTGAACTCATTTCAGAAATAGACTATGATCTATTGGTTTTTACAGGTGATATGGTAAATAATTTTTCATATGAAACTAAAGGTTTTGAAGATATTTTTTCAAACATGACTAAAGATTGCCTATCTTTTTCAATACTGGGAAATCATGATTATGGTGATTATACTGACTGGGAAAGTATGGATTCCAGGCATAATAATTTTAATGGTATTGTATCATCTCATAAAAAAATGGGATTCAAACTTTTAAGAAATGAACATTCAGTTATCAAAAAAAATGATGATTCCATCTTCGTAAGTGGTGTTGAAAACTGGGGACATTCCCCTTTCCCTCAGTATGCTGATTTAGAAAAGACTTTAGATTCAATCCCTAAAGCTTCCTTCATAATACTTTTATCTCATGATCCTGCCCATTGGGAAAGTTGTATTAAGGAATGGAATGATATAGACTTGACTCTTTCCGGGCACACTCATGGTATGCAATGGGGAATAAAACCGGCAGGTATCCCTTTCAGCATCGCATGGTTATCCCGCCAGTTTTGGGGTGGACTTTATTCTTATGGAAATTCTTTACTATATGTCAACACAGGTCTTGGAACAATAGGTTTTCCCTGGAGGATTGATATGCCGTCAGAAATTACAGTTTTTACTTTACAATGTATTGAAATCGATTGAAAACAATAATTCAAACAATCCCTGTCGTCTTTCCGGCAGAAAAGTGGCCCTGAATCCAATTTCCGATGGGGCATAAAAACGCATATAGTTAACATCGGCAGTAAATTCAGAACCTGTAGATAAAAGCCTTTCTTTGAATTTAGAGACCTTTTGCCCGTTTTGATATATATCCCCCTCCACCCGGGAATAATCAGTAAATAACGAAGCTTTTATCCTTCTAATGTACAACAGGCCCCCAATACTGATATCAGGATATAATAGCGGAAATTTATAATCTGCCGATATTGTTGATAACTCAGTGGAACTTATCCGGTTCCAGCCTCTGGTAAATCTTATGACATCGGAGAATTCCATTAAATTGTTATTAATTTTTTTCTGTATTCCACCGTATATTTTTATCCCATGATTTTTCAAGATTCCCGGCATATACAATATTCCCTGCAATGCTGTTAGTTTATCAGATCTCATAATTCCCGAAAAGGAATGCTTAATTGTTCCGTCAATTAGAAATCCGAAATCAGGATATACATCAAGGTAGCTCTTCTTCATTAACTGATGGTAATAGCCACGGTAGCTTAATGAATGGGAATTTCCTTCCGGAAGCTGTTTAAGGTTGGGAGCATTATGCTTATAAAAAAGATAATCAAATCTGATTTCAGGTTGGAGTAGACGGTTATATTTTCCCCTCGACAGGTTGAGGGGCAGGTTAATATCCAGGCCGGTGTTTATTTCTGTCCAATCCACCCTCGTAAGGGTTGTATCACTCTTTGTAACTTCATTATTTTCATTAAGAGTGGTATTAATAACATTGTAAACTGCTTTTCTGTTTCCTGCATTAAACTTAATATCTGTCACTGGAAATAATCCCTTATAACTATAGTTTAGAATAAATTTGCCTGTCTTTTCAGATAAGTCTCTTCTATAGCCGGCAGTTGTCACAGAGGTACCAAGTAAATTTTGTGAAGCGAGGCTGATACCCGGGGAAATTTCATAAAGCTCCGGATCGATATACATAGGTGCCCAACTGTGAAAATTTAATAACCCACTAGTTTTTTTATATTTTTCAGATTGATAATCAACTGATGCCCTGCCTGATAAAACAGGATGGCCTGCCTCCTGATCTGAAAGTTCTTCTGCCAGCTTATAATTAGCACTGGATATATTTTCAAACGGAATAACCTCACTATCATCAACTTGAATTTCAATGATCCTGAATCCATCAGAAGTATAATCGCTTAAAGCAATTTCTGATCCGCCTGGCGATACCGCCGGACTTTCAACGCCGAAACGGGACTCATGTATCTGTTCAATCGCAAGATCATGAGTATTTAGCCTGTATAGACTGTTTTTGCCTGAATATGAACTGATAAAGTATAGATAATCTCCTGACTTCCTAAGATGTTTTATGTTGCCCAAATCCTGCCGGACCAATAGTTCAATTTCAAATGTTTCCGGATTAATTTTAGCTATACGTTTCCCATTTTCACTGAGTATAATTACTGCCAATTCATGATCATTCAACCATTCGGGATTCAATAAATAATTATTACCCGGTGATTTAAACCTTGTAAGAAGCTTACCCTCCCTTATATCATATAAAGAGAGATAATAGTTATTTGAATAATCTGCTTCAATAACAGCAACTTTGTCCAGTGAGGGTGAAACAGCCGGTGCAAAACATGTATGCTCAGGAACAATATCTATTTTTTGGTTAGATACAATGTTATGCATCCTTATAATCGACTTTCCGGAATGCTGCCAGCGAATGTCACTTATTTTTTCTGAATAAATAATCCAATCGCCACGGTAGTTTACAGATTCCTCAAATATATTACCAGGTGTCAATAATTTTTCAGTTTTACTGCCTTTAGTTATCCTGACAAATTCCGGTATAGTGTTAAACGACGTTTTATAGGAAATCAGCATTGAATCATTTATCCAGTGGTTATAATTATAACTTGTAAATTTTTCAGGAGACGGTGAAATAATTCTGAAAGGGCCTGACTGGTATATTTTATCTTCATTTACCCAGGCCGTTGTAAGGCTGTCAAAGACCGAATTATAAAGTTTAACTTTATTCATCCCTGTCATTCTCTTTAACGTATGATTCACCGGATTCAACGAAAGCGGCTTGTCACCGATCCTCCATAAAGCTTCTTCCCATATTGATGAACCGTATCGTACCCGGGTACTGCCTACCAATAAATATCCGAGTTTATAATGATCCGGTACAAAATCACGATATGAACCCAAATACGCTTTATCATATGAGAAGATTCCTTTCTCAACACATTGGGCTTTGTGCTCCATAAGGAATGAGGGCAATCTTCCTCTTCCGTAGTTACTTAATGATGTTTCTGTCACTACAGCATCTCCTTCAATTACCCACCACGGAAGGTAACCTCCGAAAACAAGTGCTGTAACCTGCTCCCCGAACAGCATTTTTAAAAGACCGGGTAAAAGTTTATTTACTTTGTCGATCTGGACAACATGACGGGTTTCATGCAATGCAAGCTGCTCGAGCCAATCCTGAGGGTAAATTGACTGATGTGGTATAGTGAATAATTCAGCCCGTTTAGGAGCCCATGCTATCAAGCCATTCGAGTGGATTGTCTGTGTATGAAGTATAATAGATATTTTTTCCGGATTGTTTTTTAATGTGTAACCAGCATAGGAATATACCTCTTCAAGTTTCCCTGCCAGTTTTTGAGCCTGCGATTCATAATAATCAGGGAATATAAGATGAAAATGAGCGGTGTGTAATTGTCTCCACTTAATTGATGCCGGATCCTGCCCTGTATTAAAATATTGGGCGTAAGATGCATTACTAAATATTATAATAAACAGGAATGGAATAATTTTATTCATACTCCAAAAATACATATTGTCTGATATTTACAACACCATCAAAAGCAAATAGTAAAATTTAATATTGAAAAGTATGCTGTATTAAATACTTTTAAGACATGCAATTTTATTTAATTATTTTCCTAAGTCCTTCCCCAATTTTATTCAATGACTTCTGTATATCTTCCTTTGCCGATTTTTTTACCTCTTCAGTAATTTGTTTACGTGCTTCCTCAAGGTTAACACTAACCTCAGGATTGCCAACAGGGCCTTTTAAGACGACTGAAGCAGGCAGCAATTGAATTCGTTCCTCTCCAGGCAGCATTTTCAATATATTCTCAATGTCAGGGCCAAATGCCTCTCTTTCAACAATAAAATCCAGTTTCATATCCAGCAAATTCTCTGTGTTCAGTGTACCTGAAATAGTTGCTTCCTGACCTGAAACGTTTGTAGTAAAAGGTTTTAGTCTTATACCTCCCTGCTCAATTTCAACATATGCATCAAAATCACTCACCTTAATATTTTTTAATTTTTCTGATTTGAGTATTCCTTTAAGTTTTTCAAAAACCGGGGATTCATTAATACTTAAACTTTCAGTGCTAAACCTTCCTGACCCGTCTATTGCAGAAGATAATAATTTAAAGTCAGGACTGAATTGTCCTTTCACTTTCATTTCAGAATTAAATTTCCCCACACTGCTTCCGGCAATTGGGATCATTTTTTGAATACTGGTCAGCGTTTTAAAGGCTTGTGGAATATCGACTTTCAATATATTCAAACCAAGATCAAACAACGGTTTATTATCAGGCGTATTTTCATAAGAACCTGATAATTGTAATTCCCCATCTAATATCCTCATATTTAATCCGTCCAAAACAAGTTTCCCATTTTGTGCAGTAATTAATCCATTAACATCATTAACAGACATTTTCTCGAATATTACACGGTTGATATCCGATTGAAACTTAAAATTTATATTTCGGGGAATATCAAAAACCAGTTTTTCATCAGTATCTGTACTATCTGCAACGGTTTGACCAGATATTTCATTTTTTATCTGTAAACGCAAAAGCTCATTAACGTTCAACAATGAAGATGACAAGTTTAAATTTGCAGCCAGGGTTTCGCCCTTGAAAATATAATCCAGATAGTTTAGGACATTACCCCATAACCTGATATCGCTCTGTCCTATTTTAACATTTAATCCATTCAGGTTTAAAGCCCTTGGAGTAAAATCAAGTGTACCTTCAGGTATATATATCTTTTGAGTCAACTCCGATGATTCATAAATAAAATTGGAAAGCAGAACAGCTCCTTCAGATTTTATTCTGTCATATTCCTTATTCTCAACCATTGAATAATTACCCGTAACAACAATGTCAGCATTTATTAAGCCTGCTATATTAACGCTATCAAGAGGAAGTGCGTCTTTCCAGTCATTTAAATTAACATTTCCCTTGAATGCTCCGTTAAAATAGAGGTCAGAGACTGGATTTTTCAAGTTTAAAGACAGGTCAACGGGGCTGTTTTTTACTTCAGCATGTGCTTTAGAAATTTTAACCTCTGTAAGATCAAGAATTCCCTGTGGTTTATGAACAGAAATATCTGCATAAATATTTTTTATCTCTTCAGGCAGGTCAGCATAATGAAAATTCCCGTCTGTTACATCAATATTTATATTAAAAGCCGGATAAATTTCTTCATAATAGAGACCATTAACAGTACCTTCCAGAATTGCATTTCCTCTGGTTTTTATGTTCTTCAGGTAATCTTCATAACCGGGTGGTACTAGTGCAAGAAAATTATCAAAACCTGATTCTTTAGTTTTGAACTGTAAATCGAAAAACATACTGTCATCAGGTATCTGTATCAATCCTGTTACTTCCATCGGAAGCCGGTTTACCAATAATTGACTTTCCTCAATTCTGATATCCATCTTGTCATAATCAACATCAAGCAGGGAGGTAGTTTTCACAGCTACTTTTGAAATGTAATTAATATTCCCGTATGTGAAAGATAGCTGTTCTGCCATACCTTCAGCAAGCACTTGTGCCGCAGTTCCATACAATTTCCCTGCTATATTTATATCAATATCTTCAAGTAAAAGCAGCATATCTGCCTCCCGGTCTTCATAGATAAATCCGGCGTCTGAAATGATTATCTCATCAAGTTTTAATGTGAAACCATCCCCGGGCGAGGTGATATCTGTTTCAGTCCCTGTTTCTAATGCAATATCCCAGTTGACCTGGCCTGAATCGGCAACTACCAGCTTAAGATGTGGCTCATGCATACTTATTTCCTTAATACTTAAATTATCCATATTGAATAATTGGCCAAGAGGTGTATTGGCCCTTAAGGATGGTACTGCAAAAAGAGTATCATTTTGAAAATCATCTCTCCCTTTTACCATTACATCGGTCAACTCCATTGTCAGTGTGGGAAAATTCCGAAAAAGATTTAATTTCAAATCTGAGAATTCAACTTCAGCATTAATATTTTTGTTTATCAAGGTTTTGATTTTTTCCAGTAAAGGCTGTTTAAAAAACAAGGGTACTGCTATTAAAAAACCTACCAACAATGCAATTATTATTGTGCTTATGATTATGATTTTTTTCATTTGTCAGGAAATTTTATATTATGGTTCTCAGCATCAAACAGCAGGCCAAAAACATTTATTAATTATAACGAATAACCTCTCAGTAAGTTTTAAAATTATTTAATATTTTGGTAAGCGCAACTTTACCTGTTGGCCTTTATTTTATTAATGTCCTTCTCAGTAACTGTAAAGCAGTCTGTGCCGACTTAACAGTATTTCGCTCACTGTTATCGCCTGTCATCATTTTTTCAATTACAACAGTGTCAGGGCCCGCCACGGCTATCCATATAATACCGGATGAAGAATCTTCAGTTGAGCTAACAGAACCGGTAACACCCAAAGTAGCAACTACATAATCAGTTCCGAATAATTTTTTGGCTCCATTTATCATTTCCCTTAACACCATTTCACTATCTTCCCTATTCTGATTTGGTAAATTGACATCAACGCCAAGCAGTTTTTGGGATAATTCTGACGAACTTACAGTAACTCCTCCTTTATAGTAAGTGTCACTTCCCTTAACCGACGTAATTAAATGAGAAATAAAACCGCCTGTACCATTTTCCACTACCGATAAAGTTTTATTTTTCATAATTAATAATCTAACAACCACCTCAGCAAGCGTCTCATTATTATAACCATATATATTATCAGGAATATATTTTTTAAGTTTTTCAATTTCCTCTTCCACCTGCTTTTCAAGGATATTCTTATCAGGCCCCATTGCTGAAAGCCTCAGACGTACTGAGTAAGGATCAGGCAGGTAAGCCAGTTTTATATTTTTGGGAAGAGTTGACTCCCATTCCTTAAGTTTTTCAGAAAGAGCTGATTCCGGTAAACCCTGTGTTAATATAGTCTTATGGTATATCGAATTGATTTTATCATACTTTTCAAGATAGGGCAATACACTATTTGTCATTATGTGCTTCATCTCATGCGGCACACCGGGCAATGAAATAAAAATTGTATTATTCCTTTCTATCCATATCCCTGGGGCTGTACCTGCCTTATTAGGTAGTGGGGTACAAATCTCCGGTATAAGTGCCTGATTTTGATTATAAATATTCATAACCATACCTCTTTTGTTAACCAGCTCCTTTATATTCTGCAATGTGGGTTCATGAAAAACCAGCTTAGTATTAAAATAAGTACAAAGCACAGACTTTGTAATATCATCGATGGTTGGCCCTAATCCACCGGTTGTAATAACAAGGTCAACCCTTCCTTCTGCTCTTCTCAATGCCTCCATCATATGTTCCGGTTCATCGTGGACTGCAGTGATCTGACGAACTTCAATTCCATGCATATTTAAATGTTCTGCTATCCATGATGAATTAGTATCTACAATCTGACCTATCAGAATTTCATCACCAATAACAATTATCTCTGCTTTCAGCTTTTTTTGATTCACTAAGCTGTCTGTTCCTTGCACAACACTTCTATGACCTGATAATTCAGTTAATCCGAATAATGGAATTACTAACTGGTTTAACAGTATGATTAATATCAAAAATTTTTTTCTCACAGGTTTTTATTTATTAATAACTGAAATTAGAATCAAAATACAGGAAAATTAACTATATCAAAAATAATAAAAATCGCAGACCGTTTATTCTGGCCGGAAATATTTTACTACATAAATTTTATCAATTTCTTCCTTAACATTTGCAGCGCAGTTTGTGATGATCTGATTATATTACGTTCCCTGTTATCTCCAAAAACAAATTTTTCTGCAGTAACACTATTTTCATCTGCAATTGCAATCCAGACAGTTCCAACAGGTTTTTCCGGAGTTCCCCCGTCAGGACCGGCTATTCCTGATGTAGCAATTGAATAATCAGATTTCAATAATTTCCTCACTCCCTGCGCCATTTCGCTTACAACCTGATTGCTGACAGCGCCGAATTCTTCAATCGAAGTCATGTTTACGTCGAGGACATTGCATTTGACCTCATTTGAATAGGCTGTGATACTTCCTTTATAATACGATGAACTCCCCGGGATGGATGTAATTAACTGTGAAATATAACCTCCTGTGCAACTTTCGGCAAGTGAAAGAGTCTTTTCCTTAGATTTTAGCATTTTCCCAATAACCTCTGCAAGTGATTCGTTATCAAAACTATAAATATTATCAGGAATAATCCTCTTTAACTTTTCTATCTCTTCTGCGACCTGCTTCTCTATAACCTTTAAATCAGTTCCCACAGCCGACAACCTTAACCGAACCGACAAAGGATTAGGCAAATATGCCAGTTTTATATTACGGGGCAGTGAGATTTCCCAATTTTCTATTAGCTCCGCAAGTATTGATTCAGGAAGTCCCAGTGTGTTAACCGTTTTATGATAAATAGCTTTAACTCTTCCAAGGCTCTCTAAACGTGGTAAAATTTCATTCGCAACAAGGTACTTCATCTCAAAAGGCACTCCCGGAACTGATACATAAATAGTATCGTTTTTTTCAAACCACATGCCAGGGGCAGTTCCCATCCTGTTGATTAATACCTGGCAAGCCTCAGGTACCAATGCCTGATCCCTGTTAAGTTTGTTAATATCGATATTTCTGTTCTTAAACCTTTGTTTGATATTTTCAAATACAGGTTCATGAAACACCAGTTTTGTATTAAAATAATTACATAAAACCTGCTTGGTTATATCATCCTTAGTGGACCCTAAACCACCTGTCAGAATAACAATGTCCACTTTCTTCTCTGCGTTCTTTAAAGCCCTGGTTATATGTCGGGGGTCATCATGGACTGAGGTAATTTGATATATTTCAATACCATACAGATTGAACTGTTCAGCAATCCATGCTGAGTTTGTATCTATTATTTGTCCAATAAGTATTTCGTCTCCTATGGTTATTATTTCTGCTTTCATTTCAGATATTTCAATCTCTCAATTAACGGCGGGTGTGAATAATTAAAAAATACATACAAAGGATGCGGTGTAAGATTACTAAGATTCTTACCGGAAAGTTTCTTCAGGGCAGATGCCAAGGCCTCCGGCCTGTAATGAACAGCTGCAAATTCATCGGCCTGAAACTCATTTTTACGTGATAACATATTCATGAATATACCTAGAATAAAGGATACAGGTGAATATAAAACACCAAAGGCAACCATTCCGATGTGAAAATTTGGCTTATCAACCCCCAGGGCTTTACTTAGAGTTGGATTGTCAATGAGCAAAGAAAACAGAAATAATACTATACCGGTTTGGATTAAAGAAATCGCTATTCCCTGCAAAACATGTTTCTTTTTGTAGTGACCTATTTCATGTGCCAGAACGGCAACAATCTCTTCAGTTTCCATTTCTTCAATCAGAGTATCATATAGTACTACCCTTTTCTTTCTGCCCAGTCCTGTAAAATACGCATTTGCTTTTGAGGACCTTTTTGATCCGTTAATTACATATATATCGTCCAGCCTAAATCCAACATCTTTGGCAAAATTACGAATTGCATCCCTAAGCTTTCCCTCTTCCAGCGGTGTCTGCTTATTGAACAGTGGCACAATGAGATTGGAGTAGAACATACTCATAAAAATACTGAACGCCGCAATTACAACCCACGCATAAATCCAAAACATATTTTCTGTTTTCTGATAAATAAAAACTATTAGCGCCAGCAATCCTCCACCGATGATTGCCCCTAAAAACCAACCTTTTACTTTATCCAATATAAATGTCTTAACAGTAGTTTTATTAAATCCGTATTTCTCTTCTATCACAAAAATATCATACAGTGAGAAGGGAATATTTAATATATCAGATGCAAACATAATAACTCCAAAAAATATGAGGGAGGCTAAAATTGCGTTGGCAGTAATATTCCATGCTATTTTATCAACAAAAGCAAAACCGAAAAAAAGAAACATTCCCAGCATTATAATCAAACTGAATGTACCCACTACTATTCCAAAACGATGATTTTCACGCTGGTATGATTGTTGTTTTGCATATTTTTCCTGATCGTATATTCCTTGCAATTCATCCGGCAAATCAGTCCCCATCATCTTTGTATTAAGATACTCCAGGTAATTCTCAAAAATAAAATCGATAATAATAATAGCTATGATAGTCCAAAAAATAATTTCGTGCATGTTGCTTTTTATTTCAGGCAAATATAATAAATAGATATTGCGTATACTTGTGATAATCTATTTTATATTGGCCATAAGCGATGCCTGGTTCGCGTTATCGTTGAATATAAATGAAAATTAGCTTCCGACAAACCTAATCTTCGAGTACGTAATTCAGGATTCTTATTTTAAATACGATTTCATTATTTTTTTGAATGTTTTTACAAATAGTTTTCTTAACCTTGTGTTCAGTTACTTTTAAAAAATCAAAGATGGCAAGAATTATTTTAGTGGGTATATTTGCATTTCTGATAAGTCTCATGACAGTTGCAGAAGATAAAAATCCACCAGAAAAACCAATTAACCTTTTAGTTTTTTCTAAAACTACCGGATACAGGCATGAGTCGATATCATCCGGATTAAAAATGCTTTATGATTTAAGCAGTAAACAAAACTGGATCATCACTGCTACCGAGGATGGTTCATTATTCAATGATGATATTCTTTCGAAAATCGATGTGATAATTTTTCTTAATCCGACTGGTGATGTGTTAAAGGATAATGAACAAAAAGCTTTTGAGAAATTTGCCGGAAGCAGCAAAGGAGTGGTTGGAATACATGCAGCTGCAGATTTTGAATATGAGTGGCCATACTATGGAGAGGTAATAGGCGCTTATTTCAGAACACATCCTCCGGCCCAGACAGGGACAGTAATATTTGAAGATACTCAACATCCTGCAATGATACCTTTTAAGGGCATGAAAGTATATACTACTTTTGATGAGTGGTATTCTTTTAAAGAAAATCCCGGAGCCAGGGTAAATGTCCTGGCAAAATTAGATGAATCCTCTATTAAAAAAGCTAATAATGATAGCTGGAAAATGAACGATCATCCTGTAATCTGGTGGCAGGAAGTTAAAGGCACCCGTTCATTTTATACTGTATTTGGACATACTCACGAGGCATTTCAGGATAAATTGATCATCGAACATATTCAAAATGCCATCAACTGGGCTGCCAGGCGTATTGATTAATAAATAAAATAAAGACTGAAAGTTAATTCGGTCATCAGCAGAACTTAGAATATCTTAAATCCTACTGATATCATAAATGTGTTATTCTTAACGTTAAATCCCTGGTCAGAATTTTGATAAAACTTATCTGATGCGTTTTCCACTCTGGCATCGAGTGTTATTCCAAAAATATCAGCGCCTATTCCGTATTGAAATCCGTAATAATGATTTTTATAGTAATCAGTATCTAAAATATCATCCCCTTCAATATCGCTGGATGTTAATATACTGAATACCGGACCTGCCATCAACCTTAAATTTCCCTTTTCTCCATCAATAATTTTAATTCCCAGTAATAGTGGAATATCCAGGCTGTTAAAATCAAATCTGCTGGTAACATCAAGAATACTTCCTTCCAGTTCACCTCCTTTAGCGCTATAATAGGCTTCCGGTTGAAGATAAACACGGTTAAATCCCACACGTCCAAATGCACCAATATGATACCTTAATATTGATTCGCTGTTAAATTCATGAATATTTGCATAAACTTTTGAATTAGTAAAACCGGCCTTTATGCCTAAATCAAATATCATCTGTGCTGATAGTGATATTGAAATTGTTAAAATTGTAATAATAATTATTAATTTTTTCATGGCAATATCATTATTTAATTCACTATTCTAATTATTCAACAATTTATTTATTCAATTATTATGCCATTATCAGGAATTAATTTTAAGGAATTTGTATATTGGCTGCAAAAAATAATATTATGAAACGAAGATCATTTATGAAAAACACGGCCTTAATAGCTGGAACAGCTATAACGTCAGCCACCTTAAAAGCTTCCAATGCTCCATATGCTGAGAAAGATATTTATGAACTCAAGGTTTACCAACTGATTGGGGGAAATGGAAAAAATCAATTAAAAAAGTACTATACTGAAGCAGTTATCCCCTTTCTAAATAAAAGAGGTGCGAAAGTTGGTGTATTTTATGAATATAGTCTTGAAGAACCTCCTGTAGCATATATCCTTCATGCACACAGAAGTCCTGAAGGTTATTGGGATGCTGTTCAAAGCATGAAAAGTGATAAGACATTTCTGGAAGCAGGAAGGGAATACTTTTCTTTGCCGGCTGACAATCCTGTTTTTGAAAGATATGAGACATTTTTAATGGAAGCTTTTGATGGAATTACTCATTTTAAACAGCCGTCAGTTAACAGAGGGCTTTTTGAACTGAGGACTTATGAGAGTTATAATGAAGATGCGTTCAGGAGAAAAGTCAAAATGTTCAATGTTGAAGAAATCCCGCTATTTGAGAAAGTCGGACTCCACCCGTTATTATTTGGAGAATTACTTGCTGGCAGGCATATGCCGGCCCTTACGTATATGCTCTGGTTTAAAGATATGGATGAGAGAGAGGCTAACTGGAATAAATTCAGAATCAGCGATGAGTGGAATACAATGCGGGTGAAACAGGAATATGCCAATACTGTAAGCACAGTACGCAAAAAATTTCTGCTACCGGCTGATTACAGCCAGATATAGAATAAAATAAGATTATTTATGGTCAAAAATAAATATGAAAGCTCTTGTATTGGATGAATATAATCAGCTTAATTACAGGGATTTTCCTGATCCCGTTATTACAGATGATGAAGTTTTAATTGAAGTCAAAGCCTGTGGAATATGTGGCAGTGATGTTCACGGCATGGATGGCAGCACAGGCCGCAGGATACCACCTGTTGTCATGGGTCACGAAGCTTCAGGGGTAATTGTAGAAAAAGGTACTAATGTCACTAACTGGCAAATTGGTGATCGTGTTACTTTTGATTCTACTATTTACAGACTGAATGACTGGTATACTTTAAATGGCCATTACAATCTGAGCGACAACAGACAGGTACTCGGTGTATCTCCCGGCGAATATAAAAGAGAAGGGGCATTTGCAGAGAAAGTCGCCGTACCTCAACACATACTTTACCGTATTCCTGAAAATGTATCATTTGTTGAAGCAGCAATGGTTGAACCAATTGCCGTTGCTGCCCATGCAATAAATATCTCAGGAATAATACCGGGTAGCAAAACAATTGTTGCAGGTGTCGGCATGATTGGCAGTTTTGTAATTAAACTACTAAAACTATTCGGGGCCAATCTGGTCTTTGCAATAGATGTAGATAGTAATAAACTGGATATGGCAGCAGACTTTGGAGCTGATTATGCAATGAAGCCGGATACACCGGATATAAGTCATATCATAAAATCGAAAACACATAACAGGGGAGTCGACTTCTCTTTTGATGTAGTAGGTATCGAAGATACCGCTAATTTTTGTATTGATAATACTCGAAAAGGAGGTACTGTTGTCCTGGTTGGAAATTTGTCACCACAAATCAAATTCCCATTACAAAAAGTGGTTACTCAGGAAATGAAGGTGCTTGGAAGTTGTGCTATTAAAGGTGAATATGAATTAGTACTTGAACTTCTTGCCGGCAAAAAAGTGGAAGTCAATAAACTTATCTCGGCCGTAGCACCTTTATCGGAAGGAGCTGCCTGGTTTGAGCGTTTATATAACAAGGAAAAAGGATTAAATAAAGTAATACTCACCCCTTAAATTCCTATTTTAAATAATGAGTAACAGAATATATAATATTGCCATTCTGGGTTGTGGAAAAGTAGCACACCTGCATGCTGAGGCTATAAAAAATATAAGTAACGCCAGCCTGGAAGGTGTATGGAGCAGGACTAAAAAATCTGCTGAAAATTTTGCAATCCAGCATAATACAGAGGCTTTCGGGGACATAGGAATAATGGTACAAAAAAAAAGAATCGATCTGGTTATTGTCTGCACACCCCACCCTTTTCATCGTGAACCGTCAGTAGCAGCAGCAAATGCAGGCGCACATGTTATTGTTGAAAAACCGCTCGCTTCAGACCTCAGAGATTGTGATGAAATTATCAACGCCTGTAAAAACAATTGTGTTGAACTGGGAGTAATCAGCCAACGTCGCTGGTATGAACCTGTCAAAAGGGTAAAAAATGCAATTGACTCAGGTAAGATAGGGAAACCTGTTCTGGGAACTATTAACATGCTGGGTTGGCGGGATAAACAGTATTACGATGCTGATGAGTGGAGAGGAACCTGGAGCATGGAAGGAGGCGGTGTATTGGTAAATCAGGCACCTCACCAGCTGGATATTTTGCTCTGGTTTATGGGGGAAATTGAGGAAGTTTACGGATTGTGGAAAAATCTGAACCATCCCTATATTGAAGTCGAAGATACAGCTATTGCTATTATTCAATTTAAAAATGGTGGTATCGGAAATATTATTGTAAGCAACTCTCAAAAACCCGGAATTTTTGGGAAAGTTCATGTACATGGAGAAAATGGAGCATCAGTTGGTGTCCAAACCGACGGTGGTGCTATGTTTGTTGCGGGAATGTCTAATGTACTCGAACCTCCTGTTAATGACTTATGGACAATTCCGGGAGAAGAACAATTACTTGATAAATGGGTAAAGGAAGATTCTGATTTTTTCAATTTAATTAATCCCACTGTATACTATATGGAACAACAGATAAAAAATTTTCTGAATGCCCTTGAAACTGGTACAAAGCCCTTGGTTACAGGTGAAGATGGACGAAGAACGGTGGAATTATTTACTGCGATTTACAGATCTGCCCGCGACAAAGCTCCGTTAAAATTTCCCCTGAGCCCTGAGTGGAACAGGGATGATATGGATGGAAGACTTATAACTAACAATTCCATAATATATTAACATGAAAAAAATATTAATAAGTTTAACCCTTATCATAACTTTTATTGCTCCATTTGCCCAAACACAAAATCTTGTCGAGGCGGATTATCTGAACCTTAATAAACCGGAAAGGTTAGCCTGGTTTAAAGAAATGGGATTCGGTATGTTCATACATTTCAGTTTTGACAGCCAGCTGGGTGTTGTAATAAGTCACTCAATGGCCGGAGCATCTGCTGATTATCTTAACAGGTTTGTTCATGACCTTCCAAAAACTTTTAATCCTAAAGATTTTGATCCGGAAGAGATTGCAATTCTTGCCAAACTGGCCGGAATGAAATATATTGTCTTCACGACAAAACATCACTCAGGATTCTGCATGTGGGATACTCAAACAACAGATTTCAATATTATGAATACTCCATATGGCAGGGACCTGTTATCGGAATATGTAGAGGCAACAAGAAAAATGGGTTTAGCGGTTGGGTTTTATTACTCTCCTGAAGATTTCAATTTCCTGTATGAAAACGGATTACAAGTCCGCAGACGATTCACTGTGCCTATACCTGAACATATAATGAAAAAATATCTCGAGTTGGTTGAGCTGCAATGTATAGAGTTAATGGCCCGTTTTGGAAAAATTGATATAATATTTTTTGATGGAGGTGAAGGTGCTCTTCAGGAGAAATGCAAAGAAGTGGTATGGAACCTTCAACCGGATATTATAGTTACAAGAGGCGCTATGCAAACACCCGAACAGACTATTTTAGGCATTCCTTCTGAACAGCCGTGGGAAGCTTGTATTACCATGGGTACACAGTGGGCATATAAACCGACAAATGAAATTTATAAAACAGGAAACCGGCTCATTGAAATTCTCATTGAAACACGCGCAAAAGGTGGTAACCTTCTTCTGAATACTGGTCCCAAACCTAATGGGCAGTTGCCCGTTGAACAGGAAGAATTACTCAGGGAAATGGCAGCCTGGAACTTCATTAACTATGAAGCAATCGAAAATGTAAGTCCCTGGATAATTCCACATGAAGAAAATATCTGGTTTACATGGAAGCCTGAAGAAAAAACTTTATACGGCTTTCTGACTAAGATACCTGACTGGCCGCGAGGCTCCAGAAAGGAGTTTACAATAAAATCTGTTAGTACTGACTCGAATTCAAAAGTGGAAGTTTTGGGACAATCAGGTGAATTAGTAGAATATCAGCCCGCAGTTGATGCCAAAACATATTTTGACCAAACCGAAAACGGGCTTAAAATATCTTGCGTCAGGGCGCAGAGAATTTATAATAATCATAAGTGGCACAATCCGGTAGTACTGAAAATAACAAATGCTTCTCCTGCCCTCATGCCCCCAACTGTAATTACACATAATGCAGAAATAAAGGGACGTGAAAAAAATGAACTTTATTTTAATGGTGAAGTTGTTAAAACAGGAGATACAGGAAACATTACTGTTGGATTTCAATACCGGATATATTCCGGATTTGTGGAAGAACTCTACTCTGATGATTGGAAAGAAACAGATTATATGGAAATGTCAGGAACAGGAAAATTCTCGCTTAAAGCAAAACTATTTAAAGAAGGTAAAGAATATCAATTCAGATCTATGGCCAAACACCCAAAAATGACAGTCTACGGAGATATTTTAAGAGTAAAATTTTAATATAGGTTTGCCTCCCTGTTTCATAAATATTAAATTAGTCGCCCTTAAATACCGGTAATAACATTGCAAAATGATGTCGGCTTAAGAATTTTCATATATTTCAAGATTGAAAAAAAATATGAATATTCTTCCTGTTAGAATTTAAATTAGATGCAGATAATTTTATAAATTGAGAAATTACAAGCTATCGTATTAATTATGGATCAGAGTAAAAATGGGATATAAGACGATAGCTGAAACACTTATAAATAAGATTTAATGCTTCAAAAATAAACTAAATTAATTAGATGAAAAATATAAAGATTGAGCTTCACTGGCAAATTTTAATTGCTCTTATTCTGGCGGTTATTTTCGGATACTTCATACCACAGGGTGTTGAATATGTATCCTGGATGGGGGATATATTTTTGAGATCACTAAAAATGGTTATAATTCCCCTTGTATTCAGCTCTGTGATCAGCGGAGTTACCAGCATGGGAGAAGGGAAAAACCTGGGAAGGCTTGGTCTGAAAACTTTGGGCTACTATATCACCACCAGCATGTTAGCCATATTAACCGGATTAATTATAGTAAATATAGTAAAACCGGGCGTAGGGGTTGATCTCGGTTTCTCAAAGACAGTCGACGGCCTGGCAGAGCATACCGGTTCTGTTAAGGATATATTTTACCGGCTTATACCTGAAAATATTTTTAGTGAGATGGCAAAAGGAGAAATATTACCGGTCATATTTTTTGCAATATTATTTGGATATTTTATTACAAGGGTCAATAAAGATTATAAAGATTCACTGTCAAATTTTTTTAGTGCTGTTTTTGAGGTGATGATGAAGATTACCTTATTTATAATAAAATTTACTCCTATAGGTATTTTTGGTATTGTATCTGCAGAAGTTGCCAGAAATTCTGAACAGTTAGGACAAATTGCAGGCAGCCTGGCAATATATAGTCTTTGTGTATTATCCGGTTTACTGTTTCATGCTCTTATTTCACTTCCGGTTATTGTCAGAATAGTTGGTAAAGCCCGGCCATTTGAACATTTAAAAAATATGGCAACTCCTCTGCTTACTGCCTTTTCAACCTCCTCTTCAAGCGCTACTCTCCCACTTACAATGGAAGCACTCGAATATAACAGCGGAGTTTCCAATAAAATATCCAGTTTTACCCTTCCCCTCGGAGCAACTATTAATATGGACGGTACAGCCCTGTATGAGTGTGTAGCTGCTATGTTCATTGCTCAGGCATATGGAGTGGAACTTACCTTCATCCAGCAAGTGCTGGTTGTAGTTACTGCCCTTTTAGCTTCAATTGGTGCTGCAGGGATTCCGATGGCAGGCCTTGTTATGATAACAGTAGTACTCACAGCAGTTGGGCTTCCCCTTGAAGGTATAGGCCTTATTCTTGCTGTTGACAGAATTCTGGATATGATACGGACTACTGTTAATGTCTGGAGTGATAGCTGCGGGGCAGTTATTATTGCAAGAACAGAAAATGAGGAGACTAACGTAGGATTTTAATATAAATTTTTAAATACTGTTTTCTAAAAAATTTATTTTTGCAATAATTTTATAAATACTGAATCATGACATTAAAAAGAGCCATCAATACCATCCTATTATTCACTATACTTTTTAGTTTCTCTGATTGCAAAAAAAGTAATAACGATATTATTTACGACAAAAAGTATCTTGACGAAATAAAAGAGGCCCGTCAAAAAGCTGTCATATTTTTGACTAGTAACTTTGTTCCGGGGGCAAGCTTTGCTATTGCAAAAGATGGTAAGTTAATCTATTCTGAAGGAATGGGAATGGCATCGAAGGAGCTGGAAGTTCCCGCAACACGGTTCACTAAATTTAGAATAGGTGATCTTTCAGAAGTTTTCACTTCGCTGATATATCATTTAATGGTAGAAAAAAGACTCATCGACCCGGATTCAACAGTACAAACATATATTACTGATTTCCCTGAAAAACAGTTTAAATTACAAATTAAGCATCTTCCCTATCATACTACCGGAATAAGACCTATCAGGGAAAATGAACTGAATTTTGGGATTAATAGCTTATCTGTTCAGAGAGGAATTGAGTTTATAAAGAATGACACCCTGTTCTTTGAACCCGGCCTGTATATGTATCATTCCGGATTCAATACAAACCTGCTGGGTGCGGTTATGGAAAAAGTAACAAATAAAGAATTTCCCCAAATTCTTAAAGAGTACCTGACTGACACGTTAGGACTCCGGAATACAGTACCGGATAATCCACTTATAACAATAAAAGGCAGGTCTCAATTTTTTGATTACAATTACCTGTCACAGCCGGTTAACGCTATTTCAAAAGACTTAAGGTTCTGTGCTCCTTCCGAGGGTTTGCTTTCCACAGCAGAAGACCTTGTAAAATTTGGAAATGCCTTTCTGTATTCTGAGATGATAACTGATGATTTAAAAGAAAAACTATTTAAACCCTTCATTTTAAAAGACAATATTCCCACTCAAATGGCGAATGGCTGGTTTGTTTTAAACGATGCAGCCGGCAGGACCATCTACGGTAAAAGTGGAGGTGTTGCGGGAGGCGGGGCTTCACTTATAATTTATCCGGAAGAAAAACTAGTGGTTGCATGTGCCATTAACCTGACATCACCAAATGAAACATTTCCTGTATTCGAGATAGCAGAATGTTTTTTACCAAAAATTAATGATGCAAAATGATCAGATGCATATGTATTTTGCCAAACCTACTTCCTGAATAATTTGCATTATCCATATTAATTCAGGAAAAAATTATACTTTAGTTCAATAAATTTAAAGATATATGGAAACTCTTATTTTACTGGGAGTTATTCTTGGACTCGCAGGTGGTGTTCTTGTTACAGCATGGTATTACAGTAAACGAACTACAAAATATCCCACAGTCCAATCTGTTATTTTGCTTGAAAAAATCAGAAATGTATGTAAACTCATAACTGTTGAAGGTGAGTTTTCTGAAGTTTTTGCCCATCGTGATGAGAAAAGCTTATTCTTCAAATTGCTTAATCTTGAAAAGAAAGCTCTTTTAATAGTGAAAGCTAAAGTCCTTATTGGTTTTGACCTTTCGAAAATTCATATTGAAACGGACAACGAAAAGAAACAAGTTAGATTAACCAATTTTCCTGACCCGGAAATTATGAGTATGGATACCGACCTTGAATATTATGATGTAAAAAAAGGTATGATAAATAAATTCTCAGAGAGTGACTTAACTAACATGAATAAAAAATCAAAAGAATTCCTACGCGAAAAAATTGAACGCAGTTATCTTTTTGACATTGCCCGCAACCAGGCTGCTGATACTTTTTCTGTTATAAAGCAGTTGATTGACTCCGTAGGTTGGGAACTGATAACCTCTGATGATAAAATTAAAAGCTTAGAGCATGAAAATCAGAAACAATTAAATAGTTAATTCTTACGAAAACAATGTTTCAACGAACTCCTGCTTATTAAAAACCTGAAGATGCTCAATCTTCTCCCCAACCCCAATATATTTTACCGGTATTTTAAACTGATCAGATATCCCAATTACAACCCCGCCTTTTGCTGTGCCGTCTAACTTGGTCAATGCCAATGCAGTAACCTCTGTAGCCAGTGTAAATTGTTTGGCCTGTTCAAAGGCATTTTGACCGGTAGACCCATCCAGTATAAGCAGAACTTCATGAGGGGCATCAGGAACAATCTTTGACATTACTTTTTTAATCTTTGAAAGTTCATTCATAAGATTCTGCTTATTATGTAATCTTCCTGCAGTATCGATTATCACCACATCAATATTATTAGATTTAGCTGAGGAGAGAGTATCATATGCAACAGAAGCAGGGTCAGATCCCATTTTTTGCTTTATAAGAGGAACATCAACCCGTTTTGCCCAAATTTCCAGTTGGTCGATTGCTGCAGCACGAAAAGTATCAGCAGCTCCAAGATATACCGATTTTCCTGATTGCTTGAATTTATAAGCTAACTTACCTATGGTTGTTGTTTTTCCAACGCCGTTAACCCCAACGACCATTATGACATATGGCTTAGACGTATCAGGAATTATTAAATCCTCACCTCCTTCTGTATTGTTTTCTTCAAGTAAGGCAGATATCTCTTCTTTTAAAATTTTATTCAACTCTTCAGTACCCAGATATTTATCTCTTGCAACCCGCTTTTCTATCCTGTCAATTATTTTCAATGTTGTTTCAACACCAACATCCGAACTTATTAAGACCTCCTCCAGATTATCCAATACAACTTCATCCACTTTTGATTTTCCGGCAACAGCTCGTCCCAATTTCTTAAACAGGCTTTCTTTTGTTTTTAAAAGGCCTTGATCGAGATTTTCTCTCTTATTTTTTGTAAAACTTCCAAATAAAGCCATGAGATTATTGATTAGAAGCTGATAAAATTAGTAAATATTTTGTTATCCCTTCAATACTTCCTATAATGTTAGGAAATATGAAACATTTCTTTCATGATAGTCTATTGAAAAAAAAAGCTTCCATTAAAATGAAAGCTTTTTTTTACTAATATGAATTTCTTTATTTTTTAAAATAATCTTTCAGATCATCATTTATAATAATTTCTTCTTTAAAAATGTAAGCACCTGACTGAGGTGACTTAATCATCCTTATAACCTTTGAATGCCCTTTACCGGCACCTTTCTGTATGGTTGCAACTGATTTCTTTGCCATAATAATACCTATTTAATTTCTTTATGAACTGTCACCCTTTTTAATATAGGGTTGTACTTTTTCATCTCCAATCTGTCAGGGGTATTTTTTCTGTTTTTGGTGGTTATATACCTCGAAGTTCCTGGTATACCACTATCTTTATGTTCTGTACATTCCAGAATTACCTGAATTCGATTGCCTTTTCCCTTTTTTGCCATGACTCAATTTCTTTAAAATGATTCGATAAAGCCTTTTTCTTTAGCTTCTTTAAGAGCTGCGCTGATACCTTTTTTGTTAATTGTGCGTAATCCTGACGCTGAAACAGTCAGTTGAACCCAACGATCCTCTTCCGGTAGGTAAAACTTCTTCTTCAAAAGATTGAGGTTGAATTTTCTCTTAACCCTGCGCTTTGAATGGGACACATGGTTACCCACCATTGCTTTTTTACCTGTTATCTGACAAACTCGTGACATTTCTTATATTTTCTTAATGTGTTACAACAACACGTTATTTTAACGGGATGCAAAGAAAGCACTTTTTTAGTAAATTATCAAATGGTTGAATTAATTTTTAAAAAAACAATAAACAATTAATTGTTAATTTACCAATAATTTCAAAACTCTGTTTATTTTCGCTCTGAAATAACTTTCTAATATGGATTACATACTAATTGTTCTGGGAATTATATTATTGGTCAGCGGAATATTGGGTTGTGTTTTACCTGTATTACCCGGCCCGCCATTAAGTTATGCAGGTTTGCTCCTGTTGCATTTCACCTCAAAATATCAGTTTTCAACTAAATTTTTAATCATTTGGGCAATAGTAACGGCTGCTGTATATGCCATTGATTATGTTATTCCTGTTATTGGCACAAAAAAATTTGGAGGCAGTAAATGGGGTGTATGGGGAAGTGTCATTGGCCTGGTAGCTGGTTTGTTCCTGTTTCCACCTTTTGGTATAATCATAGGCCCTTTTGCAGGTGCTGTCATTGGAGAGTTAAGCTCCGGTAAAGATTCCGGTTCTGCATTTAAGGCCGGATTTGGCTCATTCGTGGGTTTTATGCTTGGAACACTAATAAAGCTCATTGCATCGGGGTTAATGGCATGGCATTTTGCCAGGGAACTTTTTTAAATTAATTTTGTCAAAGTTATGGAGAGTTGCCGGAGCGGTCGATCGGGGCAGACTCGAAATCTGTTGTCCTGCATTGCGGGACCGGGGGTTCGAATCCCTCACTCTCCGCCATCTTTTTTATAGAATATCCGGTTATTTTAAATCACGCAGCGGTATTTTAGTTAAATAAATATTGGCGTTGCCTTCGTGGCTTGAGTAATAAGAAACCCATAACTTATTCTTATGAATTAGCATACCGGGATAACTCGTATCTCCTCCACTGGGAAGTATTATCTCTTTTTTAACTGTACCTTTACGATCTGTTACCAGCAGGTGGGTTTTAACCTTATCAGCATACTTTCTGGTACCCATAATCAACTTGTCATTGCCCAGAAATTGAAAATTAGGGCCTCCCAGCCTAAAATCCAACTTCTGATATTTCCAGGAGGTAAATGGAAATGAGCTTGTTGCAATAACACCGTTCCTGTCTCCAGCCTCCCTTCTGATTAAAACATACATATTCCCCTTTTTATCAATCCTGATTGTTGATTCATTGGGCTGGCCATCCACATCAAGCGATGAAACTTTCTCAAATGATTTCCCATCAGTGGTTTTCATTAAAAATATTTTCCAATTATCTTTATCATCTATCTGATAATCTATTGTATATCCCACATTGTTCTGCCACGTAACCCGCCAAAACCAACTGGTTTCAGAGCCGGCTCCATTGATAATTTTTACCTCTTCAGGAGAAGAAAATGTATTACTGCCATTTTCTAAAAATGATACATGAGGCCTGCGCCCAAGTAATTTTCTGTTTTCATAGACAGAACCTCCAATGATCACCATTAACCTGTTATCAGGGGTAACGGATAATTTTGGATCCCGAAGATCAATACCCTTTTTTTCCAATAGGGCAACATTTTCCCAGTTCTTACCATCTGCCGACCTGATAATCCTTACTTTTCCATCCTGACCCCCAACATGATCCGTTCCTACCCTAAATGAACAGTAAAAAGAATTCCTGTAACGGATCAGGTCAGTAAACGCACTGTACTCATTTGTATCATAAATTTTAATAACCGGGAATTCCTTTTCCCTGCCTTCTCCTGATGCTACGGACAGTCCCGCAATAAAAAACAGTACTATAATAAGTGATAATTTATTTTTCATATCGCATTAAAAATATTTAAATCAGTAATCTTTTAATTAATTCTTGATTCTACTTAATATTGGCTACCAATTCATTAAAAGCATTAACCTGTTCTTTAAGGGCAGCAATAGTATCTTCAGGTTTTGAGCTTGCCTCAAGCAGAATATAACCCTTAAAGTTTATTCCTGCCAACATATTAAAAAGAACCTGGTATGGATAATCATCTGCAGTCAATTCCCTTACATGAACAGTGTCTCCTATCCACTGTTTTATCATATTAAAGTTACCTTCAACTCCCGGGGGATTAAGGTCAACAACATTACTGTTCCAGCAAATCTTCACATTTTCTTCAGTTACCTGATCAAAAATAGCCTTCATATTAGGAAGCTCTGCTGTATATCTTCCATGTGCTTCAACTCTTATTAGCTGTCCATAATCTTTGGCAAATTTGCCAACCTCATTCAGCGATGCTGCAATCTGCGCAATCGTTTTTTCTTTGGGCACATCCGGAGGTAATGTATTGGGTTTAACTTTAAGTCCGGTGGCTCCAATATCTTTGCAAAGCTTGACATACTCTTTTGACTGGTCGATATTCCATTGTAGTTTAGATTTGTCAGGACTATGATATTCAAAATTGGATCCATACCCAACACAGGTAACCTGACTGTCTGCAAATCGTTTTTTCACCTCTTTTCTTTCTGCCTGACTCAGGCTTGTTTCAACTCCGTGGGCATGCTCAGTTCGTAACTCAACCGCTGTAAGCCCTGTTTTTTCACAATTAGAAACCAGTGTCGGGAGGTCCCAGTCTTTTCCCCACTGATACGTAACCAGCCCAAATTGCATGGAAGGCTTCCCTGAGCAAGAAAGTGAGCTCATTCCAATACCTCCTATTGTTAATCCTGCAATACCAATAAATGATTTCTTTACAAACAAACGTCTGGAATTATTCATAGTGAATATTTTTAGTGTTTATATTTTTTTAAAATAATTTAGTTATATGTTCATTTACAATATATTAAGTATTCATATACTTTTCCCGGTCACAGGTTGTCCCACCAGAGTGCCACTTACCTGCCTTAATTTATATCAAAAGAAAAACAAATTTAAGTGAAACAAGTAAAAAACAAAGCACTAATCAATATTTATTAAAGGCAGGGATATATTATATTCAAAGATTGATTAATATTGTTTTCTAAAGATTATTTTTATTAAAAGTATTATACAAACATGAAATACAGAAACTATTTACTTACAGCTTTAAGAATCATCGTTGGATGGCATTTCCTTTATGAAGGCATAGCAAAATTAATATCACCCGGCTGGAGTGCAAAGACATTTCTTATGGGATCTTCCTGGATATTTTCTGATATTTTCCACAGAATAGCTGAATCTCCGGCTATTTTACAAATAGTAGACTTACTAAATGTATGGGGTCTGATATTAATTGGCCTTTCCCTGATTACCGGATTTCTTGTTCGATGGTCATCAATAGCAGGTTCAGTATTATTACTTTTTTATTTTACTGCCTTTCCTCCTATTCCCGGGTACACATTTGGCTCGGTAAATGAGGGAAGCTATCTCTGGGTAAATAAGACATTGGTCGAATTTTTTATCCTGGTTCTCTTTACAGTATTACCTTCAAACTATTTCTATGGTATTGACAGGTTAATAAAGAGATGGAAAGATGAGAAAGCTACCGCTCCCATACCTGTTCCAAAGGAGGAAAAAACATCCCTTGAACGAAGGGAACTTCTGCGCGACCTGATAAGCGTTCCTTTCCTTGGTGCTTTCGCGTATGCGCTATATAAAAAGAAACGTTGGGACAGCTTTGAAGAAAAATTCCTTTCCGGTAAACCGGATGCCACTTCTGAAGCCACTTTAAAAACATTTAACTTTGCTTCATTAAATGACCTCAAAGGGCAGGTGCCTAAAGGAAAGATAGGCAACCTTGAATTCAGCCGCCTTATTATGGGTGGAAACCTTATCGGAGGCTGGGCACATTCGAGAGACCTTATTTATGCTTCAAAGCTGGTCAAAGCTTATCATACTGATGAAAGGGTGATGATGACAATGCAGCTTGCTGAGAAATGCGGAATAAATACTATTCTGACAACATCGTCACTAGCCCGGATAGTTAATAAATACTGGCATGAGACAGGAGGAAAAATTCAGTTTATCTCTGATTGCGGAGGCGGTGGAAAAGACGGGCTACTTGGTGGTGTAAGGCTATCGGAAGAAGGGGGAGCTGCCGCAATGTATTGTCATGGAGGAATGACTGACAGACTGGTGCAGCAGGGTAAATTCGACGAAATAGTAAAAGCCCTTGAACTAATACGCAGTTACGGAAAACCGGCCGGCATAGGAGGGCACCTGCTAGAAACAATAAAAGGTTGTGTTGAAATGGGAATAAAACCCGATTTCTGGGTGAAAACCCTTCATCATCATAATTATTGGTCAGCACAGGTTGATCTTGAAAGAAAAACTACTGTTGACAGTGATTATAAGGACAATATTTTTTGCTTTAAACCCCGGGAAACTATCGACTTCATGAATGGGCTTGATGAACCATGGATAGCTTTTAAAGTTCTTGCAGCAGGTGCAATACACCCCAAAGATGCTTTTGGATATTCTTTCCAAAATGGAGCTGATTTTATCTGCGTCGGAATGTATGATTTTCAGATAGTGGAAGATTCCAACCTTGTTGTCGATGTTTTAAACTCTAACTTACTGGCCCAAAGAGAAAGACGGTGGCTGGCTTAACCGGAATTACCTGATTTTTATTCTTCCAAAAATTCCCGGTTATCAGTCTATAATATTTTATATCATATTTATCATTCAATTATAACCGAAATAAAACTAAATATAAATAAGTATCTGAACAGCTTTAATATCTGAAATCTTAACAACTTCCAGGTAAACAATGCCCTTTAAAAATTAAATATTTTATTTTTGCAATCTTATTCTTGAATACAGCTTTCATTTTAAAATAATAAAATGTTAATTAAAAGAACAATATGCATCATAATTGCAACATTTTGTCTGATAACTGTTGATGCCCAACAATACAGGTCATTTGAACTCCGTTATTTTTCAAACGATCCTAAAGCTGATGGAGAAACTGATTTCAAAGGCCCAACTTCTGTTTTTGACACAGAAAAAAGGGTAGAATTTTTAAAAACTTATGCCGCCTTTGCAAGTGACTTTTTTAATTCACCTGAGTTTGATTATGAAGTTGTCTCTGACAAAGAAGCTTCTGAAACGGCTGCCTCTGTTAAACCCCAGCCCAATCCCCAAATACGAAAAAGAATACTTCTTGACGAATGGAAATGGGTTGGATACAATGAAGAAACTTTTGTAACTCTAAATGAAAAACTCGATAAATATGAGACAAACTCCACTATTACAGTCGAAAATGGCGTATTAATTTCCAGTGGGGCTAAAAGCCATTTTGTCTGGCGGTTCCCTGGACAAAGCTGGCGGTTCTCTTTTACCTGGAGAGTTAAGGTACCTGATAATGATTCAAAGGCATCCTTTATTTTCTCCGAAATGGAAAAGATTCCCGGCACTGAAACCGGTTTCAATGAAAATGGCAAGTTTTATTATACTACAGCAAATAATAAATTTGTAGAATTATTTAATTATGAACCTGATAAATGGTATAATTTCAAAATTGAATTCGATCTGGCCGCCTTCAAACGAGGAAAAGACCTTTTGCGTTTTAACCTTTATATAAATGATGAACTGGTTGCTGATTATGTCCCTCTTCAAAGAATGGTTACTGAAGGAATAGGTTATGCCCAGAATTTCGCTAGTCTGGCAAAAATAAATCGTCTGGCTGTTAATGCCTCGCCGGGAGTGCAAATAGATAACTTATGGGGAGTAGGATACCATCTCACCGGGCGTGAATCTTATCCATACACCGTTGAAACCTTCCTGGATGAAAATTTCGAAAGTGAGCCATCATGTGAAGGGTGGACTACATCTACCTATAACGACAGCCTTTGGCAAAAAGGAGTTCTTCCCATTGTACATGGAAGCGAACGTTATGCAGGAGAAGACCTTTTATTACGTAAAATAATAAAAACCGGAGACTTTGATAAAGCTTACCTCAATATAGAGACCCTTGATCCGGGAGGTGAAGTATGGATTAATGGGAAAGTAGCAGCAGTGATTACTGACCGTGCCCCTCAAAAATTAAACCTGACAAACTTCCTGAAAAAAAATTCTGAAAACCTGATTGCTGTAAAAGTAAATCACTTTTACCTGACAAACCAGGAAGGTGAAATTATGCCCCATTCATCTCTCGATTTTAATATAGGCTGGTTTGCGGGTAAAATGTCACTTGACTTATTAAATTATACAAGTATTGATGATGTCTTTATTTACACAAAAAGTATTGATAATAACAGAGCCGGGCAACTTGCAAAAATACAAATAGAAAATAAACACTGGCTGGCATTCCGGGGTGAACTGGAAGTCAAAATATACAGATGGTTTCCGGAAGAATCAAATATTGTTGCAGCTAAAAATTCAATTAAAATTGAACTTCCTCATAATATAACGGAATTGGAGTTGCCAGTTATAGTTGAAAATCCGGAACTATGGACCCCTGATGATCCAGTATTATATAAAGTTCATTGCCTTCTTAAAGACATTGATGGAAATATAATTGACGATTACGTTACCACGACCGGAATCAGGACAGTTGACCAGATTGGAGGGTCATTCAGGTTAAACGGGGCAATATCAATGTTAAACGGAGCGCAAATCATGGGTTACAGGAGCCCTGTTGAGAATATGATTCGTGAAAGCCGTTGTCCTCCGGATTACTGGATCGCAAAAGAGATACTTCAGATAAAAAAAATGAATGGGAACCTGCTACGTGTGCATGTTCATAATTGGGAATTCCCGGCAAGGGGCATTAACGATCCCCGTTATGCTCAATATGCCGATCAACTGGGAATAATGTTGCTCTGGTGCCCGACAGCATGGATACGCACGGGCAGAGGATGGGGGGATGTGGATTTTGAAAACTATCCTGAATATATGAAACAGGTGATTAACCACCCCAGTATTGTCATGTGGGAAATTGCAAATCATACACAAAGTTTCAAGGGCAGGCCTGTTTCGGAATCCAATATTTTTTGTGAACAGTCATACAATACTATATATCCGGTTGATCCCAGCAGAATTATTTCTTTTAATTCTCATATAGCTCATTTACACTATGGCAATGATGAGGGAACAGTGGACTATAAAGGCAATGCAATACAACCTTCACCTGCATGGACTGCAAGAAATGTGACACGTGGCAACCAGGATTCACCAACAGGTTACGGTAATGAATGGTCAACACTACGTAATTATCCGGGAGACTATCGAAAATCTTTTCTGAACAGTAAAGAGCGGGCTTACTTCAACTTTGAACATCAGGAATCCATTGCCCAGCCTAATTGGGATCTTGTAAAAGGAAAACCATGGTACCATCTGCACTCTTATGAATGGGGCTATGATGAAGGGAGCACAGGCAGGCGCCTGACTTTTGAAGAATGGAGGGAAAGTCAGGCATGGCAAGCCTTTGGCGCATGGGAAGCTATGAAAAAAATGCGATTCCTTGATTATGACGGCTTCAGCTGGTGCTGCCTCCATGGTGGCGCTAATTCTGTTACATATAAAAAACCTTTAATAGACTTTACAGGGGTAGCAAAACTTGCATGGCATGTCAATAAAATGATTTTTCAAAAAACAGTTGCAGGATCTTATAATGTGGATGTTGTTTTGGGACCTGACGATAAGATTGAACCCGTTGTAATTAACTGGAACAAAGAACAGACTGTAGATGTAACAGTGAAAATCCTTAACTCTGATAAAAAAGAAATCACTATAAAAAAATATAATAATGTGACTCTAAAAGGAGGAAGAACAGTCAGTCAACTGGAACCTTTTCGTCCCGAAGGAGTTACAGAAGGTTATTACTTTGTAGTTTATGAAATTGAATGAATTTATAAAGAAGTAACTAAACAAAACAGAAATAATTACTCTTATTTTTCAAAATATATAAATATGCACGTGGATTTCTCAAGTTTAAAATCACAACTCGAAGGTGATGTTTTAACGGACAACGTACAGAGGATTCTATATTCAACTGATGCCTCTCAATATAAAGAATTACCTTTAGCCGTAACCCGCCCAAAAAACAAAGAAGACATAAAAAAAATAATAGCATTTGCACGTAACAACGGAACATCGGTAATACCAAGAGGCGGAGGCACATCGCTGGCAGGCCAGGTGGTAGGCAATGGCATTGTTGCCGATATTTCCAAATATATGGATAAGATATTGGAATTCAACCAAGATGAAAAATATGTAGTAGTGGAACCGGGAGTTGTGTTAGCTGAGTTAAACCAATATTTAGCAAAATACGGCCTGCAATTTGGACCTGAAACATCGACAGCCAACCGCTGTGTTATTGGAGGAATGCTTGGTAATAACTCTTGTGGACTTCATTCATTGGTATATGGAAGTGTAAGAGAACATATTCTTGAGGTAGATGCTGTATTATCTGATGGTTCTGAAGCTAGCTTCAAATCTCTGTCCAAAGAGGATTTCAACAAGAAATTAAAAGACAAATCCGATTGCCTGGAAAAATCCCTTTATCAAAATATTTTTGAAATACTTTCAAATCCTGTAAACCAAAAAGAGATAAGAGAAAAATTCCCTGATCCAAAGCTTACCCGGAGAAATATGGGTTATGCTGTTGATGAATTATTGAATTCGGAAATTTTTACAGAGGGAGGCCCTGCTTTTAATTTCTGTAAACTACTTGCAGGTTCAGAAGGCACACTAGTTTTTGCATATCGTATAAAGCTTAACCTGATACCTCTCCCACCCCCCTTTAAAGGATTACTGTGTGCTCACTTCAACACTCTGGAAGATTCATTAACGGCAAATCTTATTGCCTTAAAACATAATCCACAAGCTGTTGAGTTAATGGATGATACTATACTTAACTGTACTAAAGAGAATATTGAACAGGGTAAAAACCGCTTTTTTATCAAAGGTGATCCGGGAGCAATTCTAATGACAGAATTTGCATGCGAAACCGAACAAGAATTAAGGATAAAAGCTGATGCTTTAGAAAAGGATCTTCGTACTGCCGGTCTGGGTTATCATTTTCCCCTAGTTACGGGAGAAGACAAAATTAAAAGAGTTTGGGCAGTGCGTACTGCAGGATTAGGATTACTTGCTAATATTCCCGGCGACAGAAAAGGAGTTCCCGGCATTGAAGATACAGCCGTTGCCCCGGAATATATACCGGATTATATTGCAGATCTCAAGAAAGTTCTGGAGAGAATAGGATTGTCAAGTGTATATTATGGGCACATCGCTACGGGAGAAATCCATTTTCGTGCGCTTATCAACTTCAAAGATCCTGCGGATGTAAAACTTTTTGATAAGTTGATGAATGAAGTTGCAATCCTGGTAAAAAAATATAAAGGCTCTATGAGTGGGGAGCATGGCGACGGGCGCGTCAGAGGTAAATTCATACCCTTCATGCTTGGCGAACACAACTATAACCTACTGATAACCATAAAAAGAACATGGGATCCGGATAATATACTAAATCCGCGAAAAATTGTGGATACACCCCCTATTACCGAAAATCTTAGAGTAACACCTGGACAGTCTATTCCTGAACCTTCTACTTTTTTTGATTTTTCAAATAACTTAGGTTATATCAGAAGCATTGAAAAATGCAATGGTACAGCCGACTGCCGAAAAAGCGAGATTATAGGGGGAACAATGTGCCCGACCTTTATGGCTACCAGGGATGAAGATAAATCCACCCGCGGAAGGGCTAATGTACTGCGTGAATTTTTTTACTCCAACAAAAAACAGAATATTTTTGACCAGAATGAGGTATATGACATACTTGACCTGTGCATATCATGTAAAGCATGCAAAGGTGAGTGCCCCGCAAATGTTGATATGGCCAAACTGAAAGCTGAATTTCTGCAACATTACTATGATATCCATGGTATACCGATAAGGTCAAGACTTGTTGCCTACCTTCCTTATCTTTATAAGCTAGCTGTTCCTTTCAGGCCTGTCTCAAATTTTATTATGAATACCTCATTATTGAAATCCATGATCGGATTCTCAACCAAAAGAGATGTACCTGAACTTTCAAAAATAACTTTAAAGAGATGGACAGGCAAAGGGCTTCCTTTTACTGTTGAACAACCCAAAGGAAAAGTATTTTTATTTAACGATGAATTTACAAATTATAATGAAAGCGATATTGGCATTAAGGCAATTCTATTGCTAACAAAGCTTGGTTATGAAGTTAAAATTCCTGTTCATAATGTAAGTGCCCGCACCTTTCTTTCAAAAGGGCTGGTTCGTACTTCAAAAAAGATTGCATCAAAAAATGTAAAAAATCTTAAAGATATCATATCTGCTGAAACACCTTTAATTGGAATAGAACCGTCTGCAATACTGGCCTTCAGGGATGAATACCCCGAGCTTGTGGAACCGGGGCTTAAGCAGGATGCAATTAACTTAGGTAAAAATGCTTTATTATTTGAAGAATTCATAACTGCAGAATTGGAGAAAGGAAACATCTCAGCTGCTCAGTTCACTACCAGGCACAAGGAGATTTTACTTCATGGACATTGTCAGCAAAAATCTGTTGCCAGTACTAAGCCTACAAAAAGGATGCTCTCAATACCTGTTAATTACTCCGTAACCGAGATACCTTCAGGCTGCTGTGGTATGGCCGGCTCTTTTGGCTATGAAAAAGAACACCATGATCTTTCAATGAAAATTGGTGAAATGGTTTTATTCCCAGCCGTTAGAAAGGCTTCTGAGGATACTGTAATATCTGCTCCCGGCACTTCCTGCCGGCATCAGATAAAGGATGGTACTGGCAGAACAGCCTTTCATCCAATAGAGGTTCTATATGGGGCATTAATATAAATTAAAATACAAAACTCATGAAAATCCTGGGAAACATTATCTGGCTCGTTTTTGGTGGTTTTGCAATCTTCGTTGAATATATTTTAGCAGGAGTGGCATTGTGTGCAACCATCATTGGAATTCCTTTTGGAATCCAGTCATTCAAACTTGGTTTTTTTGCCTTATGGCCATTCAACCAAAAAATTACTTATATGGATTATGCTCCAGGTTGCCTTTCTACAATAATGAATATTTTATGGCTGATAATCGGAGGAATCTGGATTGCACTGACCCACCTTCTGTTTGGATTGTTGCTGGGTATCACCATAATAGGAATACCCTGGGCAAAACAACACTTTAAAATGATGTCATTAGCAATAACACCCTTTGGCAGAAAACTAGTCTGATTTATAAACGCGGATAATAACTGCAAAGCACTTTACATAATAAATTAAAGAGCTTCATCTAAAAATAGTTATTAGGTAACTACTCTTTATGCCGGGTAAGAAAAAGTAAAAAGGAGCCAGGGCACTTACCCTGTCTCCTTTTTACTGTATTGGCATTAAAAGATCATTTAGCAAATATACTAAATGGTATTCCTGCATATAATTGTATAGTGCGATTTCCCCCTTTCCCAAGGATATCATGAGTATACTCGCCTTCCTTTGCAACTTGAGACAAACCATATTTATAAGTGAATCCAAGATATACTGGATTAAGGAAAAACCTCAGCCCTCCCTGTAATCCAAAATCAACTTTATTAAATTTGTCAATATCAATCTCATCACTGGCTTCATAGGTGTTATTTCCAATAGTTATTTTCCCATCAGCTTTAGTACCTGCAAGAAAACCGATGTAGGGACCCAACTGAAAATCGAAGTCCCTTGCAAGATTATAAACTAAATTAACAGGAACCTCAATGTAATTAAGTTTAAGAGTAACTTCTGTGTCCAGAAGATTACTTTCAAGACTATACTTCGTTCCTTTTT
This sequence comes from uncultured Prolixibacteraceae bacterium, assembly GCA_964545315.1. Lineage (GTDB taxonomy): Bacteria > Bacteroidota > Bacteroidia > Bacteroidales > Prolixibacteraceae > JAAYJR01. The sequence goes on along the minus strand of CAZJGI010000003.1, from coordinate 53,896 downwards.
GTGAAAAAAGAAGTTCAGGTTGAACTGAGAATTCTTCAGACAGAGGCATATTAGCAAAAAGTCCTCCTGCAAATCCTGCAACTAAATTCTTATCATCAGCATCTTCAAAACTTATATTTGAAATATTCACTCCTGCCTTTGCTCCAAGATTAACCTTAGCCTGTGCAAATGCAGTTTCTGAAAGTACCAACATACAGGCTACAACAAATAAAACTATTTTGATTTTCATAATTTTTAAACTTTATCTATTTAATCTACTTTCAATTCACCCTGTTCTGCGGCTTCTTTCAGCTGCTCATTAGCAACAATACCAACTTCCACCCTGCGATTTAACTGTCGACCTTCATCAGTACTGTTATCAGCTACCGGTATATTCTCTCCAAAACCTGATTCTGCAACCCGATCAGCATGGACTCCCAGGGACCGCAAATAATCTCCGACAGATTTGGCCCTTCGTTCAGATAAATTCTGATTGTATTTGTCAGAACCGGTACTGTCTGTATGCCCGTCGACCTGTATTTTAGTATCAGGATATTCGTTAAGGACCTTTGCAAACGAAGCCAGTTCTTCACGTGCAGTTTGCTTGAGTGCATAAGAATCAAATTCAAACAATATTCCTGAATTCATTGTTACCTGAATCCCTTCCCCCACTCTTTCAACAGTAGCGTTTTCCAACTCCTGGTCCAGTTCTTCAGCTTGTTTGTCCATATACTTTCCAATCAGTGCACCAGCTGTACCTCCAACTACAGCACCAATAATTGCTCCTTTTGCAGTGTTATCAGAGCGGCTCCCGATAGCACCGCCTATTACTGCTCCGGCTCCCGAGCCTATAGCTCCACCTTTCAATGTTTTGGACGCTTTACATCCGGAAAATACCATTGCAATAGCTATTGCAATAGCTAAAAAGCTCAAATGTGGTTTCATCTAATTATAATTTAAATTAATGTTTTCCAGTGCTGTTAACAAATACTATTCCATATTTGTTCCAGCCCCACCCGATAATAAATTTCATTTTTTAGTTGAGGCTATAACTCCCCTGAAATATCCAATAGATTCAGCAATGCCCATAAAAGGATTGCTCATATTCTTTTCATGCTCAAGACTACATACACCATTATACTTAACTTTTCTGAGCATTTTAACAAATGCAGGTATATCAATGATACCACGTCCCACTTCGACCGAATATCCAAGTTTTGTATTTCCTGTCACATCCTTAATATGTACATCAAATACACGTGAATGATATCTTTTAAGGTCTGCAACAGGATCTTTTCCATTGCGGGTATCATGCCCTATATCAAGACACATACCGATACGGGGATCCAGGTCTTTTACACTTTTCCAGACATCATCAGCATCAGGGAATAATTCAATATCCGGACCATGTAAATGTATAGCATAATTGAAGCCATACTCTTTTACCTTCTTATCAACATAAGGAAGTAATTCGTATGTAGGAACTCCTACAATCAATTTAACACCAACCCTTTTTGCATACTCAAATGCCCGGTCAGTTTCCGCTTCTGTTTTCATATAGATAGGACCAACTGCATATCCGGTTACACCTTTACTTGCAAGCCTGGCATGAAAATCTGCAATTTCCTGGTCTGTGCTGTTAAGAGGCAGATGAAAATCTTTAATACACAGATAATGAACATCCGCACTCTGCATAGTTTCAAGAGTTTTATCAAGATCAAACTTAACAAATGTATATCCGGCCATTCCTATTTTAAAGAATTCTCCTGTCTCAGGAGGAGGCTGTTCTCCGGGCCTTTGGGGATTTTGGGCACTGATGAAAAGTGGAATTAATACAATTGAAAGAATAATTAAAGTTAAATGCTTCATAATTTATAAATTAGATAATGTTGTTTAAATTAACTTATTAAAATTTACTGCCGTAATCATTAAAATTTTCATTCATTATCAAAATGATAAAACTTCAATATTTTTTACTTAAAATAATTTAAGATAATTGTTTTCCCTAGTGGCTTCGCAATATATTAGAATTTTTCAATAAAAAGTATGAATTAATTCAGAATTCGATAAGAGAAAACGGGGACTAAATTGTCTTTAATAAAGAAATTTATTCAGCCAGATAAAATATCTGTTGTGTCAGACAAGTAAAAAATGCTGATAAGTCTTTTTCTTCACTGATACATTCCCTCACATAATCAATAAGTTCCTTTTTTGAATAATAGGCATAATAAGGAGCAATAGCTATTCTTACTCCTTCCTGGTCAATAAAATTACCATACTGATCAATTTTTCCACTATCAGCAGGATATGCAGCTTCGATATATTTTCTGATTTCAATTTCCCCGGTCTTTACATGATTATCCGGCAGCTGGTCAAAAGGTCCGTCATACCAGTTATTTTTAAGTACATTAAAGGCATCAGCTCCAATCATTATCTTTCTTGACCGAAGAGTATCGTTAAAAAAAGCGAATCCGGTCCTTCGCCCAAAGAGTACATTGCATGAATCAGCATTAAAATACTCAGGAACATATTGTTCTTCATTTAGTATCCAATAAAAATGATTGGTTTTTTTATTATAAATAAGATAAAACTGTAACCCGGATTCATCAAAATTAGGCCCTATCAGCACCTCATCGTCCAAAAATTTCATTTTACCCGGTATCTTAAGATTAAGTTTGCAGAGGTTGAATATTACAGCTTTCTTGTTGTATGTAACAGAATATCTGAATGGATTGATTTGTTTAATTACCATTCCATCTGATGTTGAGAACTCCTTGCTTCCACCTGAGGCTTCAATATCCTCACCTTTAAAATCATTTGATTTTTCAATGTATCCAAAACTCAGTATCCCTTTATCCCGCTTGTCAGCCGGCAGGCAAAAAGAACTCCAGAAGGTTTTACCGTTGACATTAAATATATAATAATAATAGTTTTCGGATGGATATATTATAATTTCATCCTCAAGAGAATTAAACACATATCCAAAAACTTCAACAGGATCACTAATATCAATTTGATAATTTAGACCTTCAATAATTCCTTCATTTCTGACAAAGGCCTTGGTGAATTCATACATTTGAGCATTTAAGCAATTGTATATCAGAGCATTTATCAGAATACATATTAGCAGACGTTTCTTAATCCCATGAATTGTTATGGAATAAAAATTTACCATTCATCAAGTTCTTTAGGCTCTTGAGGTTCTCCGGGTTCTTCAGGCTGTGCTGAAGGGGTCCCTGCCTCCCTTTCAGGTTTTACTGCTTCTTTGTCGGGGGGAGTGCTTTCTCCGGGCCTGCCTGGTTCAGTGGCCGTATGATCTGGATTTTCTGCATTACCGGGCTCAATATTACGTCCATCCCTGGTGTGTAATTTTGTAGAATTATCGCCCTCGTCAATGTGTCTGGCACCACTTGGCCCGTATTTCGACTGTACTTCTCCTGAAGATATGTGATAATATTCCCCGGGAATGATTTTTGTTTGGTCATCTCCCATATCCCTGTGCTTTTCAGTATCGGGATTATATATGCCTGAAGCATTTGTTCCGGTCCTGATATGATTATTACCCGAAGGATATATTTTAGACTGATTATCGCCAGAAGAAACATGTTTGTTACCTGCAGGGACGACTTTGGAATTATCCCGGCCCCCTTTCAGATGACGGTCTGCTTCAGAATATAATTTTGAAAGGTCATCTCCGCTGTCAAGATGCACCATTCCTTCCGGTATTATTTTGGATACATTAGTTGTTCCCCAACTTATATGCCTTGAGCTCCGGGGATAAAGCGCAGTATTGAAGGGTGATTGAGTTAAGTGATGATAATCAGAAGGAACAATCTTGGTATTATTATCACCGGTTATAAGATGCCGGTCTGATTCCGGATAAATTTTTGTCCTGTCTGCTTCATTTAACAGATGATTAAAACCATTAGGAATTAATATTGATGCCCTGCTGCCTGTCGTCCTGTGAGGTTGATATTCTTCCGGATTATAAAGATATGATTCATTATCTCCGGATGCAATATGCCTTAAATTAGCAGGATATATTTTTGTTTTATCTTTATCTCTTGTGATGTGCCTGTAATCAGCAGTAGAATATATTTTTGTATTGTACTCACGGGTTGTCAGATGCCTGTGGGTAGCAGGATTATAAATTTTTGAAGCATAAGTACCTGTACGGATATGCCGCCATGATCGTGGGTAGTATTTAGATGCATACTGGCCGCTGGTAATATGCACATAATTATCTGATACATCACTTCCGTTTACGGAAAAATACCACATGGGTGAAATAATAAGTGGCCGGATGTCTGATAAAACAGTTACTTGCCATGCATATAAATGCCCTGGTTGAAGCTGGATGTCATCTGATTCACTTAAAGCAAATGATGGTTCTGTCAACATGTTTTCAGCCAACAGTGGTTCAATTCTGTTAACGACATCAGGATTAAATTCAAAGCTCTCCAAATCAGCAATATTACTGAAAGTTTTAACATCCCGGATAGTTATCGAATAAGTGCAATCTGTTGGTGGGTTTATCACAGACCAAATAAAATTTGGGTTAGTAGATTCGGCAAATTCAACAGGGTAAATCTTACTTATCACTACCGGTTGAGGTGGTTTTACATTAACTGCAACAGAGAATCCACCTGAGGAGATTGCCGTAACCGGGATGTCAACGTTAAAAGTGCCGTTTTGTGAAATATCAGAAGGAGATATCATTATAGATTGTTGGTTACCTCCCTCAACCGTAACTGTATTCTCAGTCAGATTGCTTATATCAACAGGAATTTCTCTGTCAAGGCCTTCAAGACCATTGACTCTGACATGTACAGTTGTTTGATCGCCTCTTTGAAGGTTAAGTTTATCTGCAGTTAGTGAAAGATTATAAGCAGTAACCTGCCCCTCAACTGCAACATCGCCTTCATTAAGTTGTATTTCGGTTTTTCCACTGATATCCTGTGGGCTTTCAAAAAAAATCCCCCTGGGAGATTCAGCAATAACAGAAACCTCATTTCCACCTATGGTAAGGTCTGTAGTTGAAAAATCACCATCGAAAAATCCAGGTATAGAACCCGGACTTCCTGCCTGCAAATATTCAGGAATAGAAAAGTTTTCTGAAGAGATTGCGGATGGTGCCTCAATATATGGGACATCTGTCAATACCTCAATATCCTCGGCAGCTATAACTTGTCCGGACGGATTTTTAAGCACCAATCTTAATCCTTCAGTAAGTGCTGCCGGTATTACCCACTGAAAAACTTTATCTTTTATATTGATCCTGTCCTTATCATTGTTATCATTTTCAACCTCTACAACATACCCGCTTATAACATTACTGTTTTTTTCTTTCTGCCTGTCATTTTTACCTTCAGGCTCAGCAAGGACAGTTCCGGAGATAATATCGCCTTCCCTGATTTCAGGAAAATAGACATTAATTTTTCCTTCTTTTGTGTTAAATGAAGCCGAATTAAGGCCGTTTGAAGTTTTTATCTCAACTTTTACCTGTGAATTCCCATCTGTAACAACTATAATTAATGAAACAAACACCAGCGATTTAAAGATAAGGGAAGCTTTCATTGGAGTATAATTTAATGGTTAGAAATCAGAAAAGTATTTTTTATACAAATTACAAAAAATGTTATTACAAGTCAAGTTTTTTTGAATCTAAAATACTCCATAATTCCTTTAGGTCAATAAGTTAGACCTCTCTCCCGGAAAGTAATTATTTTCAAGTCTAAGGTGATACTATATAATTATTTATTCATCATGCTTAATAACCAGTTTCGTAAACAAATTATGAGGTACAACCATTCCGGTAATTTCATCAAAAACAGCATTATCCCAAGGGAATACAGCCCCTCCCATCAGATTACCCCTTATGGTTATATTATTAGAATCTCTTATTTGTACAGCAGCATGATAAGGCTCCCATACTCCGGTTGTCCTGTGGCTTCGCAAATTGGCAAAATGAATATTTTTACAATCCTTCATATAAATTCCAAGAGTTTTTTCGGAACCTCTGTCCTCTTCAATCTGCAATGCATAAAAAGACCAATTCTCAACATTATCCAGTTTTATCTCCATTTCCTTGTGATGCTCTACTGAGATTTCATAAATTTTCCCAACAGTACTAGTATTACTCACTAAAAAAGCAAGTTTAGTCCTTGGATCAACAATCCACAGGTTCTTAAATATTCCTCCTCCTCCATTGGTTACCCAAATTGAATGGGCATGGCCTTCTCCGCGAGGATTCCTTGATCCACGAGCACGAAAGAGTCCGTCATCAATATAAGAATTACTACCTGCCATCCATTTAATTCCAACTGCACCTGGATTGATCCCTAAATCAAATCCAATTCCGCTAATCCCATTTGAACCGTTTTCGGGTGCCACCAGCAATGGTTTTATATTATCAGCATCAGTAAAACCCGGTGTACCGTCTTTAAGTATTAAATTCGTCATATAAGGATGAAAACCTATCAGGCAGGTTTGTTCGCGCAATTCTAATGTTTTTGTAACGACATATTCACCCATAGGTACATATATGGCATCATATTCTGAAATGGCCTTTTTAAAAATTTCAGTGTCATCTGTAATTCCATCTCCTTTGGCTCCCAGGTCTGAAATATTTACCCAACTGTTTTGTGAAGGTAATGCTGGCATGTCCTTAGGTTTTAATCTCCCGGGAGATTCCATTGGTAATTGATCCTGCTCCACTCCAAAATAGCGTTTCACTGCACTGCCATTTGAATTTTCGATATGCAGGCCTTGTGAAAAACTTTTTATTTCATATAAAGGTGCAGGGGCTTCATAATCCATTTTTACTTCATTTTCGCTTACTCCCTGAATCCTTCCTGAGAACCGGATACTGTATGGGACATTTGACAGCTTTAAATTAACAAAATTCACCTGTAATGTTTCGGATGTATAATTTTTACATACTACAGCAGAATTATTTATGTCCTCAAACCAGGTATCCTCAACAAATAATATTTCAGAAGTGGGTACAAAAATACCAACAGGAGCGTTTTTAAATCTGCCACGTATAACTAACATTTTGGCTGATTGTGTAATAATTGATGCTTCACGCTGTCCTTCAAAAGTACAATCCAATACCATACACTGCCAGCCTGGAGCTGAAGAAGAGGTTTTAATGCCATACTCTCCACCTCTGAAAGTACAATTCTCAATGATATTTCCCATTTCCTCAACTGCCCCACGGCCATTTCCTATATTAAAGTCAATATTTTCAAGGGCACAAACCTGGGCAATATGAAATCTGACAGCAATAGCTGCCGGGTTACCCTCTCCTATTTCGAAATTAATGTTGTCAATACCTGAATACATAGTATTAAAAGTTCCATCTTGAAAATCAGGAGTAACCCAGGTCCCCGGCTGAAGGTAACCTTCATCATCAGGACGATTATGGCAAAAATGAACCATATATTTACGATTACCTTCCTGAAAACCCGGAGTATTCATTCCAAGCTTAAACAGTGGCCTTGTTTTGCCATAGCCTATTAAACGTATCCCCTGCCATAAATGGATAGTCTTTCCTAATCGATATGTACCTTCAGGAATAAATACCAAACCCCTGTAAGATTGCTCTCTTACAAGGTCAATGGCAGACTGAAGAGCTGATGCATCATCGCCGATACCATCACCAGCTATAGGAAAATTCTCTTTTGTGAAGTACACAGCCCTGGTATCCTCTATCTTTTCGGGATATATTGATTCACCACTATTTTGATAACTTGCAAACAAAAATTCAAATGGTGTTATTATGGCGGAAAGGAATAAAATGAGAATTATACATTTTTTTGTTTTCATATGCTTCATTAGGATTATCATTTATAGTTTGACTTTACTCATCAAATCTATAAATTATTTATAACCGGTTTTAAATAAACTGAATATTTCTGAAGGTAAAATATTTATTGAATGGCAAATTTAATTTAGATAACTGCGAGATTAAGCCTGCCTGTGATTTTTCACAGGGAAAAAACTTGCTCTTCATCTAACTTTCTTGGAATTTGATTAATATTGGAGGGTTCTTCTTCCATTTAAAACCTTGCACCTAAGGTTTTCATCAATAGTTTTTCAGTAACTTTTTAACAATATTACCGTAAAACTATTCGTTTTAGTTTAACTTAAAAACCCACCATTTTTAACGGTGGTAATGTATTAAAAGCTTTGCTGTTAATTTTCTATCTTTGTTAAATGGGGAAATACAGAAAGTTAACGCATGTTGTATATAAGTGTAATTACTGCCGCGGTTGGCGTCGCGGTTTGCGCGGTGGTTTACTTATAATAATTCCCCAGATATCGATTCTTGAATAATTTGTATCTGCTCTAATAGATTGCTTTGAATAAGTGAGGTATGAAATAAAAAAAAATTAATTTTTGTAATTTGCAAAGTATTTATTATAATTGCAACGAATTTCAATAAATTCTCGTCTCCACTTCATTTTTTCAAAATTTTTATCAAAACAGTTTTAAATCAAAATTAGATTTTAACATACAATGTACGACATTTTAGAATTAAACAAAAAACTCGTTCCCGAGTTGCGTGATATCGCGAAACAATTAAAAATCAAACGGACAGAATCTTTTAAAAAGCAGGAACTCATATATAAGATTCTTGACACCCAAGCCATACAGGAAGCTGAGGAGAAGGCTAAAAAATCACCTTCAAAGCCCAACAAAGATCAAAATAAGGAGGAGCGCTCTCTAAAAAATTTCCTTAGAAAAAAATCCGGTAAATCAAAAGAAAGCGAAAACCTGAAGGTTGAACTATCAGATAAGGGACGTCATGGACGTCGGGAAAGGATTGAGAATGCACTCAAGCATGAACGGGTGAAAGTTAATCCGCCAAAAGTTGAAACACCAAAGCCATCCGGCCAGTCCAGACAAGAGCAGATAAAAGCAATAATTCAGGGTTTTAACCTGGAAAAGACAAAATCTCAGGAACAGGATGATGATAAATCCAATACAAAGGAATTACCTCAGCAGGCAAAAGAGGTAAAGGCAGAACCAAAGCATTCAAAAAGTTACAAAAAGGTTAAATTACCTGAAATTGAACCTGATGACGATAGTTTTGAACAGTCAGTCGAAACTGAAATACTACAAGAAAAGAGTGATATAATTGAGGAGGTCAGGCAGGATAAACTGAACGAACGGGAAGGATATACTTCCAGAGAGTCAGATAAACCTAAATTACAAAAAAGTCAGCGCGACCAGAACAGTTTTCAGCAAAAACAACATTCCGGGGCTAATGGTAAATATTTTGAATTTGATGGAATTGTTAAAAACACAGGGGTTTTGGAAATCCTGCAGGATGGGTATGGTTTTTTAAGATCCTCTGATTTTAATTACCTTAACTCCCCCGATGATGTATATGTTTCACAATCCCAAATTAAACTTTTTGGATTAAAAACAGGCGATACAGTAACCGGCACTATACGTCCGCCAAAGGAGGGTGAAAAATATTTTCCACTCATAAAAGTTTTGGAGATAAACGGAAGGACACCGGATTATATCCGGGACAGGGTTCCATTTGACCACCTTACTCCTCTATTCCCTGATGAAAAATTTGAGCTTACAGGGAATGGCCATGATAATATTTCAACCAGGGTTGTAGACATGTTTGCCCCTATAGGTAAAGGTCAACGCGGGCTTATCGTTGCCCAGCCCAAAACAGGGAAAACGGTATTACTGAAAGAAATAGCCAACGCTATTGCCGCAAATCACCCTGAAGTGTACATGATCGTTCTGCTTGTTGATGAGCGACCCGAAGAGGTCACCGACATGGCACGAAGTGTAGATGCCGAAGTTATCGCTTCCACATTCGATGAACCTGCTGAAAAACATGTTAAAGTAGCCAATATTGTGCTTGAAAAAGCAAAAAGACTTGTCGAATGCGGCCACGACGTGGTTATCCTTCTCGATTCAATCACCCGCCTGGCACGAGCATATAATACAGTTCAACCTGCATCCGGAAAAGTACTCTCAGGTGGTGTGGATGCAAATGCTCTCCATAAACCGAAAAGATTTTTTGGAGCTGCCCGTAACATCGAAGAAGGCGGATCACTTACTATTCTGGCTACAGCTCTTACTGAAACAGGCTCAAAAATGGATGATGTAATATTTGAAGAATTTAAAGGTACCGGTAACATGGAGTTGCAACTCGACAGAAAACTTTCTAATAAAAGAGTATTCCCCTCTGTCGATATTCCTGCCTCCAGTACAAGGCGTGAAGACCTGCTTATACCGAAAGAAATACTTGATAAACTCTGGATACTGCGAAACTATCTTGGAGATATGAATTCACTTGAAGCAATGGAATTTATGAAAACAAGACTAATGCGGTCAAATTCCATAGTAGAATTTTTAACTTCAATGAACGACGGATAGTAAGTAATATACTTATTTTTAATAGTTATAAATTACAAAAAATAAGTATTATTGATATCTTCACATTGCAATTTCAGTAAAAATCTGCTATTTTTGCCGAAAAATATTAAACTTTGGAATTTTTCAGGCACATACATACTACCTTAATAGAGAGCACCCATCCTACCTTCAAAAGAGATTTAGCAAACAGCATTGATTGGAAAGACAGGATGATCTGTATAAAAGGGTTTAGAGGAGTGGGAAAGACAAATTTCATTCTTGATTATATAAAACAAGAATACCCTGACGACAGAACAGTGCTCTATATTAACCTTAACAATTTTTATTTTACCAGGCGTACTTTGTTTTCATTTGCTGACGAATTTGTTAAAAGAGGCGGTAAAGTGCTTTTTCTCGATCAGATACAAAAATACTCAGACTGGTCAAGTGAGTTGAGGGAATGTTACAACCAACTTCCGGAACTGAAAATTGTCTTTACTTCATCACCTATGCTACCCGTAGATGAAGATAATCCTGATCTTTGCGGAATTGTAAGATCATATGACCTGGAAGGGCTTTCGTTCAGGGAATATATTAATTATTTGACCAATAATCAATTTTCTGTTTATTCCTTTGAGGAGATTATGAATAACCATATTGAAATTGCAAATAATATTATTTCCAAAGTAAGGCCTCTAGCATATTTCAACGACTACCTCAAAAACGGCATTTTCCCCTATTTTACAGACAATCCGAATTATTATGGTAATACTCTTTTAAAACATATAAATCTTGCTTTAGAGATCGATGTACCCTATATAAATCAAATTGAGCTTAAATATCTTGGAAAACTCAGAAAGCTGTTGCATATCATAGCTTCAGAAACGCCATTTTCACCTAATATAAGTAAATTAGCAGCCTCTGTTGAAACATCCAGAGCTACTGTTATGAACTATTTACGTTATCTGAAAAATACAAAATTAATTCATTTGCTTTATGTCAACGGCGATGAGGATGAAATAAAAAAGCCTGATAAAATTTATATGTATAATACAAATTTAATATATGCTATTGCTCCAAATAACGCAATAAAAACCAATCTGCAGCAAACATTTTTCTATAATCAGGTCAGTTACAAATTGCCTGTAAAAAGTTCTCCTACGGGAGATTTTCTGATAAATGACAAGTACAATTTCATTATAGGGGAAGATAAAATATCATCAGATCATGAGCTATATTCAGCAGCAGATATGATTGAGGTTGGCGTCAGGGACAAAATCCCTTTATGGCTCTTTGGATTTTTATATTAAATAATATATAAATAAAGTAACAAGAAATAATATTTTTAGAATTAATTGCAAATACAATGACAAAACAAAAAAAATTCATCACATGTGACGGCAATTACGCTGCATCTCATATGAGTTACATGTTTAGTGAGGTAGCGTGTATCTACCCTATTACACCATCATCGACAATGGCCGAATATGTAGACGAATGGGCTGCCAATGGAAAAAAGAACATGTTTGGCCGCCCTGTTCGCCTTGCTGAAATGCAAAGTGAAGGAGGTGCTGCCGGGGCTGTGCACGGAGCGCTTCAATCAGGTGCTTTGGCATCTACCTATACGGCATCACAAGGTCTTCTGTTGATGATCCCTAATATGTACAAAATGGTAGGTGAACTCTTACCTGCTGTTTTCCATGTTAGTGCCAGGGCACTTGCCGGCCATGCCCTGTCAATTTTCGGTGACCACAGTGATATATATGCTTCAAGACAAACAGGTTTTGCAATGCTGGCATCTGGTTCGGTACAGGAAGAAATGGACCTTGCAGGAATAGCCCACCTGGCAGCTCTTAAATCCAGAATTCCTTTTATAGCATTTTTCGATGGCTTCCGTACTTCACACGAAGTACAAAAAATTGAAGCAATACAAATGGAAGATATGATACCACTTATTGACCAGGAGGCTTTGCAGGCTTTTCGTAATCGTGCCCTTAATCCGGAAAACCCTGTAACCAGAGGAACTGCACAAAATCCGGATATCTTCTTCCAGGCTAAGGAATCAGCAAATAAATATTTCGATGCAGTTCCTGATATAGTTGCTGATTATATGAAGGAAATCAATAAAATAACCGGTCGTGAATACCACCCGTTCAATTATTATGGAGCTCCGGATGCCGAAAATATTATTATAGCAATGGGATCGGTAACCGAAACTATTACTGAAACCATTGACTACCTTATGGAAAAAGGGAAAAAGGTGGGATTAATTGCTGTCCATCTTTTCAGACCTTTTGCAATAAAATATTTCATGCAGGCTCTACCGAAAACAGCTAAACGCATTGCTGTTCTGGACAGGGCTAAAGAACCGGGCGCCAATGGAGAACCTCTATATCTTGATATTAAAAATGTATTCTACGGTAAAAAGGATGCCCCTGAGATAATCGGTGGCCGTTACGGACTGGGATCTAAAGATACAACTCCTTCTCAAATACTATCTGTATTTGAAAACCTGGAGATGAATGAAATGAAAAATGATTTCACAATTGGGATCGTTGATGATATAACATTTAAATCGTTACCGGTTAAGCCAGAAATAGATATGACCCCAAAAGGAACTTATCAGGCAAAATTTTACGGTCTTGGGTCAGATGGTACAGTTGGTGCAAATAAAAATTCAATAAAAATAATAGGTGATGCCACAGATAAATACTGCCAGGGTTACTTCCAGTATGATTCAAAAAAATCAGGTGGTTTTACATGTTCTCATTTAAGGTTTGGAGATAAGCCCATACATTCAACATACTTTGTCACAACGCCTGATTTTGTTGCATGCCATGTACCTGCCTATATTAATATGTACGATGTTTTAAAAGGCTTGAAAAAAGGTGGTTCTTTTCTGTTAAATTCTATCTGGGACGAAGAAGAAACCAAACTCAGGCTTCCGGATAAGATGAAAAAATACCTTGTTGAAAATGATATTAATTTCTATATCATCAACGGAACAAAACTGGGAGAAGAAATAGGCCTTGGAACCCGTACAAACACTATCATGCAGTCTGCTTTCTTTAAAATTACAGAAGTCATACCCTATGAGATGGCTGTTGATGAGATGAAAAAGGCAATTATCAAAACATACGGAAAGAAGGGCGAACAGGTAGTGAATATGAATTTTGCAGCTGTGGAGGCTGGCGGTAAATATGTACACAAAGTTGATGTACCCGCAGAATGGAAAAAACTTTCCATAGGCGAGGATATTACTGATATAGAAGGCCGTCCTGAATTCATCACTAACGTTGTGGATGTAATCAATGCCCAGAAGGGTGACGACCTCCCTGCTTCGACATTTATTGGTATCGAAGACGGAACATTTCCACAGGGAACTGCAGCCTATGAAAAAAGAGGTATAGCAGTTCATGTGCCTGAATGGATCCCTGAAAATTGTATACAATGTAACCAGTGCGCTTATGTTTGTCCGCATGCTGCTATACGTCCTTTCCTTTTGACCGATGAGGAAGTTAATGCAGCGCCGGAAGGCACTGTAACGATAGTTGCTGCCCCGTCGAAAATGTTTGGAGGACTCCATTATCGAATTCAGGTAAGTGCCCTGGACTGCACAGGATGTGATAACTGCGTTGATGTCTGTCCGTCAAAAAACAAAGCGCTTGAAATGAAATCACTTGATTCACAACACGATGAAATAGAAAGATGGAACTATATGGTAAATAAAGTTTCTCTTAAGGAAACTGTAGTTGAAAAAGCAAAATCTGTTAAGAACTCCCAGTTTGCACAACCACTTTTTGAATTCTCCGGTGCTTGCGCCGGTTGTGGTGAAACACCTTACATTAAGCTGATTACTCAATTGTTCGGAGAACGTATGATGATAGCCAATGCTACCGGTTGTTCATCTATTTTCGGTGGTTCTGCCCCTTCTACACCATACTGCAAAAATATTAATTCAGGGCATGGCCCTGCATGGGCAAACTCTCTGTTTGAGGACAATGCAGAATATGGATTTGGATTCTCTGAAGGAGTAAATGCTCACCGGAACCGGCTTGCCCATACAATGCAGGAAGCTCTTAATAACGGCATTTCTGAAATTGAAAAGGAAGCATTTGAAGAATGGCTTGCCAATAAAAATAATGGCGAGGGATCTGTTACTGCTTCGAAAAAAGTGTTGGAGGCTATCAAAAATAACTCTTCAACATATTCAAAAGTGATAATGGACCTTAAACAATATCTTGTCAAAAAATCAATTTGGGTATTTGGCGGTGACGGCTGGGCATATGACATCGGCTTTGGCGGACTTGATCATGTCATGGCTAGTGGTGAAGATGTAAATGTGCTGGTACTTGATACAGAAGTATACTCAAATACCGGGGGCCAGTCTTCAAAATCTACTCCTGTAGGGGCAGTGGCAAAATTTGCAGCATCAGGTAAAAAAATAAGAAAAAAAGACCTCGGGGCTATCTTTATGACATACGGATATGTTTATGTTGCACAGGTGGCAATGGGTGCCAATCAAAGCCAATACCTTAAAGCTCTGAAAGAAGCTGAAGAATACCCGGGGCCATCAATAATTATTGCATACGCCCCCTGTATAAATCATGGCCTGAGAGCCAGCATGGGAAGGTCACAGGCAGAACAGAAAAAGGCAGTAGACGCTGGTTACTGGTCACTGTTCCGATTTAATCCTATGCTCGAAAAAGAGGGACTTAATCCATTCCAACTTGACTCAAAAGAACCAGACTGGAGTAAATTCCAGGAATTCCTTAATGGCGAAGTCAGATATACTTCCCTTAAAAAGTCATTCCCTGCCCAGGCTGACGAACTATTTGCAGCTGCTGAGGAAAATGCAAAGTGGCGGTTTAACTCATATAAAAGGCTCGCCTCTATGAATTTTTCAAAATCAGAATAACAGGACTAAATAAAACAACAGGTTGCTAAAATATTGGCAACCTGTTGTTTTTATTCCAGACTTTTCGCCTCATTCCATATTTGGTCCATCTCATCAAGTGAGAGTTCTTTTAAGCTCTTACCTTTAAGCAATGTCTGGCTTTCAAGGTAATTAAACCTCTCGATAAACTTAAGATTAGTCCTTTCAAGAGCTGATTCCGGATCTATTCCGTATAAACGTGCAGCGTTTACAATCGAAAATAACAAGTCTCCGAATTCACTCTCTATATTATTTTTATTTTCTTGCCTGATTTCATCGTCAAGTTCCCGTACCTCCTCCTGTACTTTATCCCATACCTGCTCTTTTTTCTCCCAGTCAAATCCCACTCCCCTGGCCTTTTCCTGAATGCGGTTTGCTTTTACAAGAGCAGGCATATCAACCGGTACTCCTTCAAGAACTCTTTTATTTCCACCCTTTTCTTTAAGCTTCAAATGTTCCCAATTTTCTTCTACTCTGCGTGCAGAGTCCTGTACATCAACATCGCCAAATACATGGGGATGCCTGTAGACCAACTTTTTATTGATCCCTTCAAGTACATCAGCCATATTAAAAGCTCCCTTCTCTGTGCCAATTTTTGCATAAAATACAATGTGTAGCATTAAATCTCCAAGCTCTTTTTTTATCCCTTCAAGATCGTGCTTTAATATTGCCTCTCCCAATTCATAAGTTTCTTCGATTGTAAGCTTTCTAAGGGATTCAAGAGTCTGTTTCCTGTCCCATGGACATTTCTCCCTCAGTTCATCCATTATATTTAGTAATTCCGCGAAAGCTTCCAGTTCTTTTTGCATTATTCCAATTTTTAATTTCGTAAAATTAACTATTTTGAAATGATTAAATTCTGTTTTACATTTATACTTGCCAAATGTATCTATTTAAATATTTTGTATTTTTGAATAATATTAACAGTTTAAATAATTGTATTGGAGAAACAAATTTATTTAGAGGGAATTGACCCGCTGGAATTTTTCGGGATCAACAATTCTAAAATAGACCTGATAAAAAATTTATTTCCTAACATTAAAATTACTGCCCGGGGCAATTCGTTGTTTATTCAGGGCGAAGAAAATAAAATTATTCATTTCGAAAAAAAGTTTGCACTTATTCTGGATCACTATTTTCAGTTCAATCAGCTTTCTGATGAAACAATTTATCAGATACTTTCTGAAGGAATATCGATAATTGAAGACAATGGTAAGGCTGATAAAGATATCATTGTATTTGGCAACAGCGGCAAGCCCGTAAGGGCGCGTACACCAAACCAAAGGCTTCTTGCAGAAGAAACATCTAAAAATGATATGATTTTTGCAATTGGCCCTGCAGGTACGGGAAAAACATATACGGCGATAGCTCTTGCAGTTAAAGCATTAAAAAATAAAGAAATTAAAAGGATCATTCTAAGCAGGCCGGCTGTTGAGGCAGGTGAAAACCTTGGATTCCTGCCCGGAGACCTGAAAGAAAAAATTGATCCTTATCTGCAGCCTCTCTATGATGCATTGCAGGATATGATCCCGCCACGTAAACTGGAAGATTTTCTTAGAGACGGCATAATACAAATAGCCCCACTGGCATTTATGCGCGGAAGAACCCTGAATAATGCCTTTGTTATTCTTGATGAAGCACAAAACACAACAATTAACCAGTTAAAAATGTTTCTTACAAGAATGGGGCTTAATGCAAAATTTATCATCACAGGCGACATCACACAGATAGACCTGCCAAAACCTGGTAATTCAGGACTTTTGCTTGCCCTTAAACTGGTAAAAGATATAAAATCAATATCTGTCATAATGTTTAATAAAAATGATATTGTGAGGCACCGTCTGGTAAGGGAAATTGTTGACGCGTATGAAAAATATTATGCAAAAAAATCAAATAATCAAGAGTATATAAACGATAATAATAAATGATATTAATAATTATCAATACATAATAAAATGAACAACGCATTAATAAAGACAGATTTTCACTTTCCCGGACAAAAAAATGTTTACCACGGTAAAGTGCGTGATGTATATAATATCGACAACAATCTTCTTGTAATGATTGTCACCGACAGGATTTCTGCCTTTGATGTGGTGCTGCCAAAAGGGATACCTTACAAAGGCCAGGTATTAAATCAGATAGCAGACAAATTTCTGGATGCAACTTCGGATATTGTTCCAAACTGGAAAATTGCCACACCTGATCCTAACGTTACTGTTGGCCTGATGTGTGAACCAGTAAAGATCGAAATGGTAATCAGGGGTTATCTGTCAGGACATGCCTGGCGGGTATATAAAAGTGGAGGCCGGACATTATGCGGAGTTACGCTGCCTGAAGGAATGGTCGAAAATCAAAAGTTTCCTGAACCAATATTAACCCCAACAACAAAAGCTGAAACCGGCCATGATGAAGATATCTCCAGAGAGGAAATTATTACAGGGAAACTTATAGATGAACCAGAATATGAAATGTTGGAAGATTATACCAGAAAACTTTTTCAGAGAGGAACAGAAATAGCAGCAGATAAAGGACTTATCATGGTCGATACTAAATATGAATTCGGAAAGAAAGATGGTAAAATATATCTTATAGACGAAATTCATACTCCTGATTCTACCAGATACTTCTATGCTGAAGGCTATGAAAAGAGACTTGAATCAGGGGAACCACAAAAACAACTATCAAAAGAATTTGTCAGACAATGGCTGATTGAAAACGGATTCCAGGGACAGGCAGGCCAGTCTGTACCGGAAATGACTGAACAATTTGTCAACTCGGTATCTGAGCGATATATTGAATTATACGAAAATATCACCGGTGACAAATTTGACAAGTCTGATACTTCAAAAATTAGTAACCGCATAGAAATTGCTGTTACTGAATTCCTAATGCATTAGGAAAATTAAACAATCATTTGTTTCAGGGACGAAAACTGAGATCAGCTTCCATATAATCTGCAAGTTTCATGTATCTCTGATAGAGAGCCTCATATTTTTTCACATTTTCAGGTATGGGATGATACTCAGTTTCCACTCCACCACCCATTTTCTCCTGAGCTTCAGAGGTTTCAGTATAGATTCCCGCGGCTACAGCCGCCATCATAGCGGCACCAAGTGCACAGGCCTGTTCCGAACGGGCGACTTTAATAGGCACATTAAGGACATCAGCTACCACTTGCATTACAAAAGGCGACTTTTTAGCGACGCCGCCAAGTGCGATCATACCGTCAATACGTAGCCCCTCTCTGATGAAGCGGTCGTTGATCAATTTCGATCCAAAAGCAGTAGCTTCAACCAGGGCCCTGAAAATCCGCGGTGCATCAGAACCAAGTGTAAGGCCTGTTATTGCTCCCTTAAGGGCCTCATTTGCATCGGGAGTACGTCTTCCATTCATCCAGTCGAGTGCAACAATGCCACTTTCATCTATCGGAATTTTAGAAGCCTCCTCATTTAATAAAGAAATTATCTGATTTGCAGTATTTTCTATCAGAACATGCTTTGTTTTTTCATCAATTAAGTCAGATTTATTCAAAATATTTATCACTGGCCATTCCAGCACTCGTTTAAACCAGTTATAGATATCACCAAAAGCTGCCTGGCCCGCTTCAAGTCCTGTTAATCCGGGGACAATGGAACCATCAACCTGGCCGCAGATTCCCCTGATCAGCTTATCTCCTATATCCTCATCAGATACCACCAGCATATCACAGGTTGAGGTACCCATAACCTTAGACAGGTAATAAGGTTTTATTTCAGCCCCAACTGCCCCTAAATGAGCATCAAAAGCCCCTACCCCAATAATAACATCCTCAGGTAAGCCCAATTTCTCAGCCCATTCATCTGTTATCTTTCCCGCGGAAACATCACAAGTATAAGTTTCCCTGTATAACCGTTCACGAAGCCCCGATAACATAGGATCAAGTTTTTGTAAAAAATCTTCCGGGGGAAGCCCTCCGAATTCTTCATGCCACATTGCTTTGTGACCTGCTGCACACCGGCTGCGTTTGAGTGTTATTGGATCTGTATTGCCTGTAAGAAGTGCAGGTATCCAGTCACAATGCTCTACCCAGGAATATGCGGCACGCAAAACCGCTGCATCCTCCCTTAGTACATGAAGAATTTTAGCCCAGAACCATTCGGAAGAATATATCCCTCCTTCATATTTTGTATAATCTGTTTCCCATCCCGAAGCCAGACTGGTTATCTCCTCTGCTTCTTTTATGGCAGTATGGTCTTTCCATAAAATAAACATAGCATTCGGATTATTCTCAAATCCCCCTGTCAATGATAATGGCACTCCGTTTATGTCAACAGCACAAGGGGTTGATCCTGTCGTATCAACTGAAATCCCTTTAATTCTTTCTGCAACACCTTCAGGGGCACCTTTTAAGGCCTCTTTTATTGTATATTCCAATCCTTCCAGATAATCTTTGGGATGTTGCCTGAACATATTGATGGTAGCATCACAGTATAAACCCTTTTTCCACCGGGGATAGTAAAAAACTGCCCCTGATACCTCCTCCCCTGTTGCTGTACTTACTATTAATGAACGAACCGAATCAGTTCCAAAATCCAAACCTATTGTATATTTTGTATCCATACCTTGATTTAACTTAGCAAAATGTTAATAATACTATTTTAATGACAGGTAGTAAATATAATACTTTACATTCAGACACAAAACAAAAAAACCCGGCAAATTGCCGGGCCACCTCTTCTTATCTTCCCCTCAAATTAATTTATCTTGATCTCAACCGGTGATTTTTCAATAGCTTCTTCCTTCTTTGGCAAAGACAGTGTTAATATCCCATTTTCAAACCGGGCATTTATCTTATCCTGAGCAACAGTTTTCGGAAGCTTAAACTTTCTTTCAAAGTTATATTTTCCAAATTGCCTCTGTTTGTATACATATCCGTTATGATCCTCTTTTTTCTCCTCTTCAAGATCAACTTTTACTGTTAACAAATTCTCGTGTACACTCAACAGTACATCCTCTTTCATGAATCCAGGCAAAAGAAGCTCCAGCTTAAACTCTTTATCATTTTCATAAACATTGGTTGCAGGTTTGCATTTACAATCTTCAGCATAATTCTCATCATGATCATTGGTGAAAAAACTAGTAAATAGTTCATCAACTAAATTTCTGGTCACATTATTCTGCGGGTGGTAAAATCTAACTAAGTTCATTTCGTTTCCTCCTATTGATTATTTATTTTAATTTTTAATTTCAATTATTTATCGTCTATATTACAATTCATGTTCCAATACCTTAAATTTGCAACATTGAGGCTGCCCTAACAAGGCTCCCGGCGGCTTATCAGAGTAATTAATTATATATATTGAATTGATTTTTAAACATTTATAAAAATAGAGGTATTTTATTTTTAATCTTTTACTTTTTAAAACAGGCTAAATATTTTTGTTATGAAATTATTTTTTACGACAATTTGTCTTATTTTAAAATGAAAACCTGATTATATGTCATGTTATATATTTATACAGAAGTATCAATAATTATATACATTGCTTGATTTTATAGTGAAACATGTTAATTTATAATTTATGAGGATAGATATAATAACGGTTTTGCCGGAGATACTGGCTGGACCTTTTGACCACTCGATTATCAGGAGAGCTCAGGATAAGGGCCTGGTAGAAATACATGTTCACAATCTGCGCGATTATTCTGAAAATAAGCACCGCAAAGTAGATGATTACTCATACAGCAAAGGTGCAGGAATGGTAATGTCCATTCAACCGATTGAAAATGCAATTAGTTCGCTAAAAAAGAAAATCAGTTATGATGAAATTATTTTCACTTCACCCGACGGGATATTATTTGACCAGAGGGAGGCAAATATTCTTTCGATGAAAAAAAACATAATTATTCTTTGCGGGCATTATAAAGGAGTAGATCAGAGAGTCAGGGATCATTTAATAACGAGGGAGATATCGATAGGGAATTACGTACTGACAGGAGGCGAACTGGCTGCTGCCGTTATTACGGACAGTATCATCAGACTTCTTCCGGGAGCTATTTCAGATGAAACGTCAGCATTATCAGATTCTTTTCAGGATAACCTGTTAAGCCCTCCTGTTTATACCAGACCGGCCGATTATAAAGGAATGAAAGTGCCTGAAATCCTTCTGTGTGGAAATGAAAGGATTATAGACGAATGGAAACATCAGAAGGCTTTGGAAAAAACAAAATTGCTTCGGCCCGATTTATATCAGAAATATATTAGTAATAGCAAATAAAATAATAGATATCCTGACAGGTTAATATTTCTGACATATTTTATTATACGGACAATTCCTGCAAACAGCAATATCTGATGTTTGAAAAAAACTGATCTCAGTTGAAAAAATCTCTTCCAGCAATGCTTTCAACTCAAGTATGAAATCCTCTTCAACCTCCCGGAAAGAGACAGGTTGTCTTCCAAATTTAATTTCAGGTGAAAACTTTTCATCAAAAAACTTTCTTAAACTATATATTACAGGTTGAACAGGTCGTCCAAAATCTATAGACTCTTCCAGAAAAAAGCTGTACAATAATGCTTGCAATAACTCCTTTTTAGGTCTGTTCCGTTCTCTGTCAAAAAGTTCTTTTACATCACTGAACGAGAAACTATCAACATTGCCGGTTTTATAATCTATTACCCTGATAATTCCACCAACATTATCTACTCTGTCTATTTTTCCACCTAAAAATATTAATTGCTTACTTTTTCCTGTCTGAACTTCAACGGACGCACGATATGATGCTTCAAGCGCAATAACTTCAAAAGGAGCATATTGCATATCAAGTTCAATTAACTTTTTTATAAATGTCCTGACATTTTCATATATCAGTACCGTCTTGCCTTCAGGTTTAATACTATTACTCTTACTATTATTTTTATAATAGTGCTTTGAAATTGCATTAAGAATTTCATTATCTATCCTGTTTTTGTCTTTACTAAGATTTTCCAGATCAGATATTTTTACTATTTTACCCATGAAAGGTCTGTATAGTTGTTCCATTGCTTCATGAAAGATGCTTCCAAAAACGGGACTATCAATTTCATCTTTAATCTCGTCAGGTTCAGGAAGTTGAAGAATGTAGCGAAAATAAAACCTTAGACTGCATTTTATATAAGTATTAATTGCAGTAGGTGATAATGGATTGTCACGTGAATTCTTTTCCAGTAATGCGCGTATGAACCTGGGTGTATTCCTCACAACAACAGGTTCGGGGGGATCATTCAGAAAAGGAAATACCAAATTACTTGTAACGACATCAAATTTTGAATTATACAACAATTGAAATCCATAGCGGCTTAATTCACCCGAACCAACTTCATCCTTGACAGTAGTGTGCACAGTCGTTATATTTTCTGCCCTTTGTATTAGTCGATAAAAGTAATAGGCATACATTGACTCCTGGTCATCCGGTCCGGGCAATCCGAAACCCATCCTGATATTAAATGGAATAAACGAAGGATATGAATTTGTACGAGGCCATTTATTTTCATTAAATCCCAGAATAATAAGGTTCTTAAAATCCAAACAGCGTGTTTCAAGTATCCCCATTACCTGTATTCCATTTAAAGGTTCTCCCTCATAAGAAACCGAGCAATTCCCGATATATTGACGAAAAAGCCTGAAAAAAACTGATTCAGTTATAGAAATTTCTCCCTCTGTGGTAACATCCTCCATCAAATGTTTTAACTTTTCTATTTCAAGATAAAGTTTATAGATCAGTTCGGGAAGCAGCTTATTATCAAAATCCTGATCTTTAGCAATATCGTATAAAGCTGCCATGATATCAAGAAAATAATTGCTAAAATCCCTTAATTCAGATGGTGTAGTAAAAATCAGCTTATGGAGGGGAGAAAAATCAAGGTCACTCAGAAGTATATTTAGCCGGTTTGTCTCTTTTATATTGTCTAAATAACGATTCACTCTATCTGTTTCAATACTTCTTAATATCTGATGATTTAATATATCGGTAATAAAGCGATGATAAACCATCACCTCATTATTTTCATTCAATTTCCTGTTTTTTAAAAGATTTATCAATAAATTAATAAAACCGTAAATAACCGAATTGATTATTGGATAACCCATTGTAACATTTACAGCAGGAATTTCCGGTGGTATAGCATTCAACGCAGGTGCCAGCAATGACTCATCAGCGAGTACAATCGCCGTACTGTCAAATTCTATATCCGGTTTGTTGTTTACCGACTCAAGAAACCGGGGTATTTCCTGAGCCTGGCCTGATACAGAAGAAACAGCTATCATCCTTATCTTTTTATTATGGAAAAATGATCCGGAAGAAAATGAAAAGTCAGCCGGCTGGGGAAAATCAGTAATATTCTCCCTCATAAAATACCCTGCTTTATTAATTTTGTCTTCAAGATAATAGCTATCATAATCCCATAAAAAATCAACTATCTGTTCCTTCTTAAGATATCTGAATACCTCCTTTTCACAATTGTTTAGTGCATTAAGCCCTAAAACATAATATTTTCCGTACTTGAACCGGAGCCCTTCCATCCGCAATTTATCTACAACCTTTCTATAGATCATTCCACTGTATGCAAAACCCCGCTTCTCAAGCTCTGCATTAAAATCCCTGTATACCGGATAAAGTTTATCCCACATATTTACAAAACTTTCACTGCTCTTTCTTCTTTCTGTTTGCCAGAGACAATTCCAAAAACGGGATATTGCAATTCTTTGTTCATCAGTAAGGTAATAAAAATGCGACTCTATCTCCTTTATATCGGATATATTTCTGTACAAATCTTCAGCATTCACCAGGTAATTATCAATGTCATTAAAATCAGATAACAACACCTCGCCCCAAAAATAGAAATCATCAAAACTCTCACTTGTTTTGGTATGCTTCTTGAAAATTCTATATAAAATTGAAATTAATTTAAGTTGGTCACCTTTGTATAAATCTGAATAAGAATATATTAATTCATTTATCTGAATAATATTCGGAGAAATTACAGCTCCGCGAATATATCTCTGAAGATAATAACTAAAAAAGATACCTGCCCTGCGATTGGGGAGAACAACACAGATATCATATAAATTGGCTGCATGTTTGTTATAAATATATTGTGCACAGCAGGCTAGAAATCGATCCATTTTTCAGTAATTTTACCGAATATAATAAATCATTTTTATTTATTTAAGAGTCTGAAACAAATATGTAAATTAGAAGTATGAACTTTCAATATCCAACATTTTTATTTGCTCTTTTTACTATCGCGATTCCAATTATCATACATTTTTTCAATTTCAGGAGATATAAAACAATTTATTTCAGTAATGTTGACTTTTTAAGAAACATTAAAAAACAATCCCGCAAAAAAAATGACCTGAAACAGTTATTGATTTTACTGGCGAGGGTACTCACGATCATCTTTCTTGTGTTTGCTTTTTCACGACCATATATTCCCTCCGGTTCCCAAAAGTCAATGGCAGCAGAGGGGATTATTGCATTATACGTAGATAACTCTTTTAGTATGAATGCATTATCTGAAAAGGGGAGATTATTGGACGAAGCTTGCAATATCGCTGTTCAGATCGCAGAATCTTATCCTCCGGGAACACGATTCAGATTATTTACTAACGATTTATATCCTAAACACAGATATACTATGTTTAAAGAACAATTACTGAATGAACTAACCAACATCGAAACATCATCGGCCTTTATTCCTCTTTCCCTTATTTATAACAGTTTTAATTCTGAAATTAACCGTCCGGATCAAAATAGTAATGGAAATATCTTTTTCATTTCCGATTTTCAAAAAAATATAACTGACCTTGACAATTTTGAAAACAGTTCAAATTACAGTTATTTCATACCTCTTTCTCCCTCACGGGCAAACAATTTGTATATTGATTCATGCTGGGTAGAAGTTCCGGCCCATGGATTAAACCAGCAGGAAAACATGTTTATAAAAATAAAGAATGTATCTGATGAAGATTACAGCAACCTGCCGGTCAAGCTCTTTCTGAACGATTCGCTAAAATCAATGACTAACTTTTCTGTTACAGCTCAAAATGAAGTAATAACCAGTTTAAAATATACTAATATCACCGGTGGAATACAGCTTGGTAAAATTGAAGTAACTGATTACCCATTTACCCATGACAACACCTGGTATTTCAGCTATTTTGTTGAATCCAAACTGAGGGCACTCGCCATTTACAGCGATAACTCAAACTCAATAGAAGGGCTCAATTATATTACTGCCCTGTTTACAAATGATGATTACGTTTCGTTGGAAACCATGAATATTCAAAATATACAAATAAGCAAGTTTGCCGGATACAATGCCATATTCCTGATAAACCTGCATAATTTCTCCTCCGGTTTTTTAAATGAGCTTGAGGAAGCTGTCAGCAATGGTACCTCTGTCGTTTTTTTCCCTGCACAGGAGAAGAATCATGCACATAATAATCTTTTCCTTTCAAAGTTCGGTTCAGGACTGATTATTGGGACTGATTCAACGAAACAATTAATATCCGGGATCGACTATGAAAATCGTTTTTTTGCAAATGTTTTCCATGATAAGAAAGAAAATGCTGTTATGCCTGAAATTAAAGGCCATTACAAATTTAATGAAAAGGCTGTCACATCTGTAAATAATCTTTTATGGTTTCAAAACGGAGCAAGGGCAATGTCTGTAAATCCATACAATAATGGTAAGGTCTGGATATTTTCTTTTCCCCTTTGCAGAGCTAATGAATCTTTCGCCCGTGATATAATTTTTGTTCCTTCAATATACAATATAATTTTAAATAGTATTCCAGATCAAAGGATATCATATACATCAGGAAAAGACAGAACGGTATTATTGCCAAAAAGTATGAACCTGAGTTTAAACAGTATGACAGAAATAGAAAATAAAGAAACAGGAAATAAGTTTATTCCGGGAATAACTGTTACTACCCAGGGACACCGTATCGAAATTGACAATATGATTGATAATGCCGGCCATTATCTGATTAAAAGTGACAATAAGATAATAACATCTTTAGCTTATAACTTCGACCGCAAAGAATCAGAGTTAAATTATACAAGTCCTGAAGAATTACTGGGCAAAACAAGATCTGTAAATTTAGATAATTCATATGTTATCAATAGCGTTGACAAGAACAATATCAACATACTTGAAGAGATAAACAAAGACAAACACCTTTGGAAATTTTGCATTATTGCAACTCTTATTTTTATCCTGGCTGAAGTACTGATTACAAGGTTCATGAGATAAATTTCCAGTAGTTGATCAGGTTTTATCTCTGTACAATATTATTTTGTCCCATAAATCTTTTCCGTACTACCTCATAGTCACGCTTATAAGAGATAACTGATACTCCTGTATTCATAAAACCACCAAACCGCGAAACCTGTTCGAAATTATAATTTCCCTGAATTAGATTTGTATTCATATAAGGAATACATTCCCTGAAATCTTTTCCATAATTTTTCAATGCTGTCAAAAAATATAAAGTAACATCATAACCCTGTATCCCGAAGTTCTCTGGCTCTGTATGAAAGTAATCCCTGAACTTCTGAAAAAAACTGATTGTTGATTTATCACTGTAATCGACCCAATACGGTGCAATATAATGGAGTTTCAGGTTATGAAAAAATTCTATATTAATACTTCTAAATTGTTGGTACCTGTTGTGTCCAATAAGAGTTATATCATACTGATCTGCAAGATTATTAATATTGGAAAGTGCCACGCTCAGATTTCCTTCGTCAAGTGAGGAAATAAAAATTACATTTTCCTTATCACCTGATAATATCCTTCTTAAACCTTCAGTTCCTTCTCTGTCAAAATCATAAAAATTTAATTTAAACCCTTCCGTTTGTCCTGGAAATCCCGAATGTAACAATCTCTCCTTTACCATCTCAGGAATATTTCTTCCGGTCTCATCGGACTTTTTGCCTATCTTAAAGACGATGAAATTGCTATTGAAATACTCTTCTGCAATAAGTTCTGCAGTTCTTATTTCTAAGAAATCCCTTGTTGGGTTAACCTGAAAAAAATATGTATTTGATTTCAATTCATCTGACACTGAAGACAAAGGCGATATGATTGGTACTCTGTTTTTTGCTGCTAAAGCAGCTATCTCTTTTTGAACCTGTGGATAAACCGGTCCAATAATCAGGTCAGTTTCTAAAAAATTAATTCTGTTAATTTGATTCCTTAAATATTCAAGTTTCATCCGGGTATCAAAAACATTAAGCCGAATTTTCATTCCCAGACTCTGCATAGAATCTATAGCAAGTAATACTCCCTCATAAAAACGCAAATAATTTTCACTTTCCTCATAGAATTCATAATAATGAGGAGTATAATCATGCTCAATCAAAGTATCCTGGTTAATAATATCCGGATTTTCCAAAAGATTATTTTCATTGGAATCCGGACTTTCGGAATACTGATTTAAGTAATCATTATCTTCTAAAAAGAATGGCAGGAACAAGGCTAAATTATAAACCTTTTCGGGATTATCCCTGAAATTATTTGGAAGACAACTTTCGGGTATTTTATCATGGTATACTATTTCATAATACTCCTTCTCAAAAACGGGGACAATATCTGTTATAGTATCCGGTAAAAGTTCCTCATTAAAAGTCACTATCTCCTTTTCATGCGTTTTGGGAATTAATACTGTTTCTCCGGCAACCAGGTTTCTGCTTTCCAGGAAAGGATTATATTTTTTAATATCGGGTATAGTCACGTTGTAAAAATTGGCAAGACTATATAGTGTTTCACCTTGCTGTACCACATGTTTTTCAAATGCATCTTCATTAACCGGTTCTGCATTCACAAGTGATGATTCTTTTACAGGTACCTTAATTACAGTACCGGCAGTGAACCCCTCTTTTAATTCAGGATTAAGTTCAATAAGTTCTTCTTCTGAAACACCAAATCGCTTTGAAATCCTCCAGAGTGTTTCCCCCGATACAATAATATAATCAAAATATTTAGCGGAATCTTTACCGGCTATTTGATCAGGATGTGCTTCGGGTTGATCAGTGACCAGAATTTCTTCTTCTGTTTCCTTATATTGCGGGATGTATATTATACTGCCTGCTTTTAAATTTTTGGCCTCAGGATTATAGAATAATATTTCACTTTGAGGAATATTGTATTTTCGTGAAATTGAATATAAAGTTTCCCCCGATTTAACGGTATACCTTATTAATTCTTTTTCTTTTGGTTTTGAAGGCATCTTGTCAACAGGTATATCAACTGTTTCAGTAACTTTCTTAATATCCTCTTCTTTATCTGCTTCCTTCTCCTTTTCCGGAGTCCCGCCCCATCGGGGAATCCTGATTTGCACTCCTTTTTTGAACCTGGTGACTTCAGGATTATATGCGAATATCTCTTCTACTGTAATACCATGCTCCTTTGCAACGAAATAGGGAGTTTCTCTTCTTGAGGATATTGTATAGTAATCAAAATAGGCAGGATCTCCCTTTTTAAATATTGGCAGGTTTTTTAAATCAGCTTCTTCTCTAAAAGGAATCTTCAAAATTTCACCTATTTTTAATCCTGACTCAATGATATGCGGATTGTGGTGAACGATGGTAATACTGTCAACCATAAATTGCTTTGAAAGAGAGTATATTGTTTCACCTGTACGAACCTGATGTAAAACGTACTTTTCGCCTTTTATAACAACAACCTCATTTTCTTTTAATTGCTGGCCATCAATTTCCAGGGTCAAAGTCAGGAAGGCAAATAAAATAACCAATATCTGATTAATCTTCATCCGGTACCCTTTTCATTTTTTAAATTCTTCCAAAAATAATAATATTTACCATCACATAGGATTTAACGTTTATATTTCAGAATAATTTTAATCTTTTAAATCTCATCATTGAAAATATTTTCTATGTAATTTATACTTTTGTTTTCAAATCTATTCTATTAAATTTAGATACATGCAGGAAAAAATTTTAATCCTTGATTTCGGATCTCAATATACCCAATTAATTGGCCGCAAGATACGTGAATTAAATGTTTACTGTGAGATACATCCATTCAGCCATTATCCCGACATTGACAAAACAGTAAAAGGGGTAGTCCTTTCGGGCAGTCCTTTTTCCGTAAGGGATATTAATGCTCCAAAGCCTGATCTTACAGGAATTAAAGGCAGACTGCCACTGCTTGGTGTTTGTTACGGGGCGCAATATCTTTCACACTACTTTGGCGGTGAGGTTGCTCCTTCGGATTCCAGGGAATATGGCAGGGCAAGGCTTAAAATTTTCAAAAATGAAAATCTGCTTTTCAAAGACTTAAATCAAGAGACCCAGGTGTGGATGTCACATGGTGATTCGATAACAAAATTGCCTGATAACTATGAAGTGGCAGCATCCACTGATGATGTAAAATATGCAGCTTTTTTTGTTAATGATGAACCTACTTATGGAATACAGTTTCACCCTGAAGTTTATCATACTACAGAAGGAATTAAATTATTAAAAAATTTTGTAGTAGATATTTGCGGATGCAGTCAGTCGTGGACACCTGTTTCCTTTGTTGAAAATACAGTTGACTCACTAAAGCAAAAATTAGGGACCGACAGAGTAATTCTCGGCTTGTCGGGAGGAATAGACTCATCTGTTGCAGCACTTCTTTTAAATAAAGCAATAGGAAATAATCTGACCTGCATCTTCATAGACAACGGACTATTAAGAAAAAATGAATTTGAAACGGTGCTCAACTCCTATAAAAATATGGGTCTCAATGTAAAAGGGATTAATGCAGAAAATAAATTTTTAAATGATCTAAAAGGTATCACCGATCCGGAACGCAAGCGTAAGATTATAGGACGCAACTTCATTGAAATATTTGATGATGAAGCTCATAAAATAACCAATGTCAAATGGCTTGCACAAGGCACAATTTATCCGGATGTTATTGAGTCGGTATCAGTAAATGGCCCGTCAGTGACAATTAAATCTCACCATAATGTTGGAGGCTTGCCTGATAAGATGAAATTAAAATTAGTTGAACCCTTACGTCTTTTGTTTAAAGATGAGATAAGAAAGGTTGGCAAAGCTTTGGGGTTATCCAACGAATTTTTACAGAGGCATCCTTTCCCCGGTCCGGGGCTTGGCATCAGAATTCTGGGAGACGTTACTGCCGCCAAGGTGGTGATGTTACAGGAAGCTGATCATATCTTTATAAACGGGCTGAAAGAATGGGATTTATATGACAAGGTCTGGCAGGCTGCAGTAATATTATTACCGGTATATTCAGTAGGCATCATGGGTGATGAGCGGACATATGAAAATACCATTGTACTACGTGCAGTAACATCTACAGATGGAATGACGGCCGACTGGGTGCACCTGCCCTATGACTTTCTGTCTAAAATGTCAAATGAAATTATTAATAAGGTTCCGGGAATTAACAGAGTGGTTTATGATATTAGTTCTAAACCACCTGCAACAATTGAATGGGAATAAACGTTTAAGTTTTTTAGAGATTACAAAAAAATGCTTTATGATACCTAAAATATTAAAGATTATTGTTTTAGCGGTTACCATGGTGGCGGTATTGACCTCAACAACGGTTGCCCAGGAAGAGGTTCAAAAAAACCAGCTTAAATTCGGACGCTTGCTCAGGCTGGTTGACAGTTATTATGTAGATACCGCTAACATTGATATACTGACTGAGAAAGCGATTGTACATCTTCTGGAAGAGCTTGATCCCCACTCCGTTTATATTTCAAAAGATGAAGTGGAGAAAATGAACGAACCACTAAAAGGCAATTTTGAGGGCATTGGGATTTCATTTAATATATTCAAAGATACACTTCTGGTAGTCTCTGTAATACAAGGCGGCCCCTCGGAAAAAGCAGGCCTTCTGGCCGGAGACAGGATAGTTGAAATTGATAAGAAAAATGTCGCCGGAATCGGACTGAAAAACAGTGATGTCATTAATATGCTAAGGGGTAAAAAAGGCACTTTGGTTGAAATAAAGGTATTAAGAAATCATGCAGCTGATTTGTTGAATTTCTCCATTATAAGGGATAAAATACCTATAAACAGCCTGGATGCTTCATATATGCTCGATAGAAATACCGGATATGTTAAACTTAATAAATTCTCAGCAACAACATTGGATGAATTTTCAGAAGCTATGACCAGCCTTGTTAAAGAGAATCTTAAAAACCTTATTCTTGACTTGCGGGGCAATGGAGGGGGATATCTGAAAACAGCCATTGATATAGCTGATCAGTTCCTGGAAGATAACCAACTTATAGTTTACACAAATGGCATTAACGAGCCAAAAAGAGAATATAAATCCACTGCTAACGGAATTTTTAAAGAAGGGAATTTGATAGTTCTGGTTGACGAAACTTCAGCTTCTGCCAGTGAGATTGTTGCAGGAGCTATACAGGACTGGGACCGCGGTGTGATCATAGGAAGGCGTTCGTATGGAAAAGGACTTGTTCAAAAACCCTATTTTCTTACCGATGGCTCTGTAGTCAGACTAACTACTGCACATTATTATACTCCGAGCGGGCGATGTATCCAGAAACCTTACGATCAAGGTGTACAAGAGTATAGAAGTGATTTTACTCAAAGATTAAACAATGGGGAATTATTCTCAAAAGATAGTATTGTTTTTAATGATTCCCTGAAATATAAAACATTAATGAATGACCGTATCGTATTTGGTGGAGGTGGAATTATGCCGGATATATTTATACCAATGGATACTTCAAAATATTATAGTTACCATAACAATCTGAGAAGAAACAATATTATTCAAAACTTTGTGCTCAATTATGTCGATAAAAACCGCGAAATACTGAAAAGTAATTACAAAGATTTCGAAAAATATCTCGATAAATTCCAGGTTAGTGATGATATGATCAACGAAATTGTTGAAAATGGAATAAAAAATGGAATTGAAAAAAATTCTGAAAGCCTTGCTTATACATTAAACACAATGAAAAAGGAGATAAAAGCCTTAATTGCACATGATGTATTCTCCGGAAACGATTTTTATAAAATCTTTTATAAAGATGATGAAGCTATTATTAAAGCTCTTGAAATAATTAATGACAAGGATCAGTATTCTAACTTACTTGTCTCTTCTAAATGAGAAAGTCAATACTATACAATCCACTATTGGTACATTAAGGTTTTCCGGATACTGAAATGAAAGTCTCTGTTTCTGATTATTTTCACTTTATTTGTTCTGCTTATATTAACAATACTCTCTGATTATTTACATGATTGAAATAATATTTAATTGGATTGAAAATAATACAATCGAATTACTGGGAGCTTTCCTGGGTGTCCTGTATGTACTATTTTCGATCAAACAAAATATTTTTACCTGGCCAACCGGCCTTTTGACATCGGCGTTGTATATTATAGTTTTTTTTCAATCAGGCTTTTATGCCGACATGGGATTGCAATTTTATTACGTATTTATTAGCATCTATGGTTGGTACTATTGGCTTAAAGGAGGAAAAAATATTGAAACCAGCAGCCAAAAGATAACAATATTATCTGTCAAGAAAATTTCAAAAAAATTAATTATTCAGCTCTCTGTTGTTTTTATCCCAGTATATATATTCATTTTATATATATTGCTTGAATATACAGATTCTACTGTTCCATTTATGGATACTCTCACGACAGCTCTGAGTATAATAGCTACCTGGATGCTGGCAAAGAAATATATAGAGCACTGGTTGATATGGATATTTGTGGATTTGCTCTCAACAGGTTTGTATATATATAAAAATTTATGGCCTACCGTAGTTCTTTTTGTTGTCTATACAACAATGGCTGTGATTGGTTATATGGAATGGAAAAAATATTTATCAGACAATAAATGAAATCATCACCGGCAATTTATGTAATTACAGGAGCGGAATCTACAGGCAAAAGTGCTCTTACGGAATGGCTTGCCAATTACTTCAATGTTCCGTATATTCCGGAGTTTGCCCGTAGCTATATAGAAAATTTAAGGAGACCTTATACATATGAAGATGTTGAAGAAATAGCAATGACCCAGATAAAACAGATAAATGAATATAAGAATACCTCTTATCCTTTTATTTTTGCAGACACATGGCTCATTATAACAAAAGTATGGTTTGAATTAGTTTTTGGTGAATCTCCTTTGTGGCTTGAAAATGAGATAAAAAACACACCTGTAAGTTTATTTCTGGTATGTGATATTGATCTTCCATGGATTCCCGATCCTGTTCGGGAAAATGGCGGAGAAAAAAGAGTTATGCTTCACAAAAAATATCTCGAAATAATTAAAGAAAACCATTTTGATTATAAAATAGTATCCGGCAAAAATTCAGAGAGGTATAATAATGCTCTAAAAATTATTAAAAAAAAATTAATAAATTAATATAGCCTTATCTGTACGATAATTTGACTGCTGTTCTTTATATTTATATAATTTTGTTTAATTATTTATTAAAATAACTATGACAGCCCGGGAGATTGACGACAAAATAGCAACCACAGTAGAAAGGCTCAGTGATCCGGAAAGTTTTAATATAGTATGCCATGAGCACAGGTTGGGAGAGCCCCTCCCTTCTATGGCCAAATTAAAAACGATTATTGAAATGGTAAGGGAAATTCTTTTCCCTGGATACTTTGGTAATACATCACTGAGGAAGAATACTACCAGACATTACATGGGTGTATATCTTGACGAACTATACGAATTGCTGAGTGAAGAGATATTGGCTGGTCTGTGTTTTGAGTGCACTAATCAAAAAAATGACAGACTGGTAAAGAATACAAGATGTGCAAAAAAAATCTCAGTTGACTTTATTGAAAACTTACCTGAGATAAGAAGAAAACTGGTGGAAGATGTCAATTCTACTTATTTAAATGATCCTGCTGCCCGGAATCTTGGTGAGGTAATCTTTTGTTACCCTGGTATAAGAGCAATTACAAATTACAGGTTGGCGCATTTATTGTATGAATTGAAAGTACCATTAATTCCGAGGTTTATGACTGAAATGGCTCATGGTGAAACAGGAATAGATATTCATCCCAGGGCCATGATAGGAGAAAGATTCACAATAGATCACGGTACAGGGGTTGTTATCGGATCTACCTCTATAATTGGCAATAATGTTAAGATATACCAGGGTGTTACATTGGGAGCCAAAAGCTTTCCTCTGGATGCTGATGGTAATCCAATTAAAGGGATACCAAGACACCCAATCGTTGAAGACAATGTTGTCATATACTCAGGTGCAACTGTACTGGGACGTATAACAATAGGAAAAAACTCAGTGATAGGAGGTAACGTGTGGATAACAAAAAATATTCCTCCAAATTCAAAAATTATCCAATCAATCCCTAAAGAAGAGTCATTTTCCGATGGATCAGGAATATAAACAATTAATTGAATCGTGATGGTTCCTTATGCATCTATGGTCAAAAACCGGTTATTATCATGACTGTTAAACATTTAATTTTAAAAAATCAGGATAGGTACAATATTACAGCCAAAACATTTGCCGGTCTGGAACAGGTGTTGGCGGAAGAGATAAAACAAACAGGAGGTAAAGAAATTGTTGTCGGACGAAGAGCTGTCTTCTATAAAGGTAACCTGGAAACAATTTACAAATCAAACTATTATTTACGTACTGCCCTAAGAATACTTAAAGAGATTGTCACATTCACATTTAGGGATATAAGCCAGTTCTACATAAAATGCAAAGAGATAGACTGGCAGCGATATATTTCTGTAAATCAAAAATTTGTAA
The DNA here is from genome assembly GCA_964545315.1 of uncultured Prolixibacteraceae bacterium. GTDB lineage: Bacteria > Bacteroidota > Bacteroidia > Bacteroidales > Prolixibacteraceae > JAAYJR01. Next base: position 18,784 of record CAZJGI010000003.1, on the reverse strand, counting down.
TCAACAGCACAGTTTCTCATTCTAAAGAATTTCGAAATTCTATGTTTGCATCTTTAAAAGTAAAAGATGCCATTGCTGATCATTTCAGGGAAGCTACAGGTAAAAGGCCTGATGTTGACACGACTGCTGCAGATATTGTAATTGATGTTCATATTTATCAAAATTCCTGTACTCTTTCTCTCGACAGTTCAGGCGAATCTTTACATAAGAGAGGATATCGCTCAATACCGGGGGAAGCTCCTCTTAATGAAGTTTTGGCAGCAGGTATGGTTCTCCTCTCAGGTTGGAAAGGAGAAACTGATTTTATAGATCCCATGTGCGGTTCAGGAACATTGCCAATAGAAGCAGCTTTAATAGCACAAAATATAGCTCCGGGAAAATTCAGAAAACATTATTCATTTGAAAATTGGTCCGATTTTGATCCACAATTATTTAATGATATAAAATTCCGGCAATCTCCCAAAACAACAACCAGTAAAATTTATGCTTCGGATATTTCTGAAAATAGTATGTTGAAAGCTAAAAATAATGCCCGCTATGCAAGAGTATTTTCAAAAATTACTTTCAATACATCTGATATGAAAGATTTAAATATCAGGGCAGCTAATGCTACTATTATAATAAATCCACCTTATGGCGAAAGACTAAAATATCAGAACCTTGAGGAAGTATACAGTATGATGGGTGAAAGACTGAAACACAAATTTACGGGAAATACGGCATGGATATTATCATCATCACCTGAATATTTAAAACATATAGGACTAAAACCTGATAAAAAAATTACCCTCTATAATGGATCTTTAAAATGTATTTATGCACGATATCCATTATTTGAAGGCAAAAAAGTACATCATTCCTCTATTTAGGTTATAGAGAAATGATGTCAGGGAAGTATTATAATTCAATTAAAATTAATCTTCTGTTTCAAGATCGAGAATGTCTTTTGGCCTTGTGGCCGGCTTTATATCACTGCCTCCGCGGACATAAAATAATTCATTGCTGGTTAAATATTCAATTCCTGATAAATCACTTTTTTCTGTCTTGCTGATAAAAAACCTTTTCATTAGTTTGAAATTTAATACATTAATTTTGAAATACACATTCTATTAAGTAATTCTAAAATAATTAAAAAGGTAACCCTCTTATTGGAAAAAATATTAAAATCGTGTAATTTGGCACCCAAATTATTCGGTATTTATGGACGTACTTTATAAAATACTTTTTCTGACAATCTTTTCATACACAACAGTATATGCAGACAATACAAATTTTTTGCGAGACAGTATAAGAATGAAAAGTTGTTATGATTCGGGGTTGAAATTATATTCCACCGGCGATTACACCCAGGCTCTTGATTCATTTAAACATGCATTTGAAGCGGGAAGCAGGATTTATCAGGATAATCAGTTCAATTTAAGGAGTGTATACAATGCACTGGGTGTAACCTACAGGAACCTTGGGCAATTGGATAATGCCATAGAATATTTTTTACTAACTGAGAAATCTTATATGGAGGATACCCTCTTAAATGAATTAGCGATAGCCCGGTTGTATAACAACATTGGTAATGTATACTATAACAAATATAATTATGGTACGGCCCTGGAGTATTATGAACGTGCTGCAGAAATCTTTTTAAGCAGAAAAGAAATAAATTATTCCGGCGTTGCCGATATTCAATACAGCATTGCAAATATTCACTACGAACTTGGTAATTACGATAAGGCATTAGGAATTATTTCAGAATATATCCCATTTGCCCAAACGGAAACAAATTTGTATTTTCTTAGTCTGCAAGCTGCTGTTTATCAAGTGCTAAATAAATATGAGGAAGCTTATAAAAGCTTTAAAAAAGCAATTGACTATGCAAAAAAATTATATTCCCAAAATGATCTGAATGTAGTTTTCGAATATTTGAATTTCGCCTCTTTTTTAATTGCAAATAATAATTTTGATGAGGCTTATGAAGTTCTTAATGATGTCAAAACGTTTGTTGATGAAAATAATATTACTCATGGCATTACAGCCTCATTATTTTATAAAACCCTTGGCATTTATTATGAAAATATTAGTATGGAAACCAGGGATATTGAGACATTTCGTATAAAAAAATCACAAAACCTGAGGAGATCAATTAATAGTTATTTAGAAGGATTGAAAGCCCTTCATTTTGAAAGCACCGATTCAATAAGATCAAATGAGGATAAAAGTCCAGTAATCTCCCTGACACACAGCCTTGACATTTTAAAAAGTATTGCAGATGCATATTTCCTCTTATATGAAACAGCCTCAGCCGACAGTATCAATGAGCAAAAAATATTGATTGATAAATCGCTGTATTATTATAAGTTAACGTCTGATTTGATACAAAGGGCACGTAAAGAAATTTATTCTGATAATGACAAGATGCAGCTCAGTGAGCTTGAGATGTCCTCTTTTTATAAAATAATAAAAACAGCCTATATTGCATATGAAATATCAGGAGATATGAAGGCAGCAGAATTTGCTTTTGAAAATGCTGAAAGGTTAAAAGCCAGTTCGGTATTTGACAACCTGATCGATCAATTTGCTAAGAGCAGTAGCCTTATACCTGACAGCCTAATAGAACTTGAAAAAAAACTGAATTACAGCATCACAAGCTATAATGAAAAATTATTTGATGCCTCCTTTTCGGATATTACAGAATTACCGGAAAAACAATATTTGGATTCGCTGATTTTTCAACTTAAAAAACAGAGAGATGAATTAAACCATTATCTTGAAAAAAATTATCCTGAATATTACACTATGAAATATTCAGGAGCAACACTCAAAATCTCAGATATACAGCAATTATTAAAAAAGGAAGAAGTGATACTGGAATATGTTCTAAATACATCAGATGAAAATACAGAACTATATTCGTTTTGTATTTCAAATAGTTACATAAAATTCTTTAAGCTACCAGTTACTAACCAATTTAACCAAACCGTTCAAAGTATATATGATTTTTTATCCAGACCTGATTTTATGTTCATCAGTAATGCGGACTCAAAGAAATATTGCTCTGAAGCTTATGATCTTTATCAAACTTTAATTTACCCATTTGAAAATGATATTAATAACAAAAAAATAACTGTTATAGCCGACGGAATCTTAAATTATATACCATTTGATGCGCTTTTAAGAGAATTTCCGGATACTACTGAGCAAATTCAATTTAACAGACTTTCATATCTAACCAGGAAAAACATCATTAATTACGGATATTCTGCGAACCTGCTCTTCAATGATTATTATCGTTTGAAAAAAAACGGGAAAACGAAAATGCTTGCATTTGCACCTGAATACAATAATGAATCAATTACATTTCAAGATGATGTTTATACCCTTAAAAAATTACATGGTACAAAGAGAGAGGTGGAATTAATTTCAAGATATGTTGATTCAAAAATATTTATAGGAAGTAATGCAACCGAATCAAATTTCAGAAAGAATTATAAGTCTTATGACATCTTACATTTGGCTATGCATGCATTTATAAATGATTCATTACCAGCCTTTTCATGCTTTGCTTTCAGTCAGGACCATAATAAAGAACAGGAGAATGATGGCTGGCTTACTATAGGTGATATTTATAATCTGGATATGAAGGCCAGGCTTACAGTTTTAAGCGCCTGTAATACAGGATCAGGTAAACTAAAGAAGGGGGAAGGTATTATAAGCCTTGCACGTGGATTTATTTATGCAGGTTGCCCGTCAATTATAATGACTTTGTGGGAGGCAGAAGATAACGCAGGTACAAAAATCATGCACTCTTTTTATAAAAACCTGAAGAAAGGTAAAGCCACAGATGTAGCAATGAATCTCGCAAAAATAGAGTATCTGGAAAATGCTAATCCTCATATGGCACATCCACATTACTGGATAGGATATGTGAGTATAGGTAATCATATTCCTCTTTTCAGAAGCTATGATTTCTATTTTTTCATAATACTGACATTTTCATTTATAGGGATAATGACAGATCAGCTCATTAAGATGAAAAAACAAAAAAATCAACCTTAATGCTACAACATCAACTTATATGAAAGAACGACGAAAAAAGAATGTGTAATCCAAGCTTAATGTATAAATTCCTAACCTTTTCTGAACGAGTATTTTAACTTGCGCAATATAGCTTTGGCATTTTGCGAATAGTATCCGTTTTTGTTAACAATAAATACTAAGTGCTCTCTGGCTTTAGCAAAATTTTTCATCTTCAAAAAGCATAAACTTCTATACCATTCAGCATCTTCAATAAAAATATTATCACCGTGCCTGATAACCCTTTCATATTCATTAATTGCGTCTTGATATTGATTCAAACTCTGCAGACTGGCACCCTTATAAAAATGATATACAAATTGTTCTTTGCTTTCCTTTAAAGCTTCATCGTAAAGCCTGACAGCATTATGATAATCACCTTTAGCAAAATATTCACTTGCTTCAGAAAAATAATCCTGCTCTCCTTCAACAGACCTGTGATGTGACCATTCAGGTGCATTATAGTAAGTTTCATATGCCCTGTCAGTGCCATAAAATCCATAATTCACGAGACCGGAAAACACAAAAATAATTATAGCAACAGCAACACTTACTTTCACCCAGTAAAAATTATTCAGCTTATGTTCTGGTACAATTGATTTAACATCTTTAGTTTGTGATTCTTTATGAATATTACTTAATTTTTCTTTTAATATAATTATATCTCTTTCACCGATAGCTTCATCTACTTCTCTTCTCAAATTAACCTCAGCTTTAAGGTCTGTATTTTGATTATATTCAGCTTCGAATTCTGTAAGTTGCTTACCTTTAATCTCTCCTTCAATATATTCTTCTATACTTTTTCCGGATACATTCCAGGATGTTTCAGCATTCATAATTTTAGACAATTTTTGTCGGAGGTTGTTAATGTCAAGTTCCTCAACAGCTTTATTAACTTCATCGTACAATTCAGCTTCACGTTTTAGAGCATTGTTAACAGAAAGCTCATGTATAAAATGTTCTTTTTCTCCAGACTTCATCTCTCCTGTAACATATTGTTCAATTTCTTTTGAGGAGAATTGGACTGATTCCGCCTTTGAAATCATATTTAGCTTTTTGCGGAGCTCTAAAATATCTTTTTCCAGTAAGGCATCCTCGAGTCCATCCAGTTCACAGTCAAAGAAATCCTCATCAAACTCTTCAAATAATTCCTGTATCATTTGTTGTTTGTAAAATTGATGAGTATTTTCTTTTTTTGAAATTTGATGTTGGTAAATGTGGACTTTGGGTAGGGAATCGTAAATATCGAGTAATTCGTCCGGGGGTACACTTAAACTTAACTCATCGATAGTTGTGAAATCATCAAGTAATTCAAAATAGCCTTTATTCTTTTCAACAGGTTTTACAATTTTATTAAGCTCTTTCCGTAATTTTATTATATCAGCCTCACTTAATGCATCTTGAATCTCCTTTTCTAAAATAATATCTTCTTTCGATTTACTTTCTTTATGGACCATATCATCAATTTGGGGCTTCTGATGACCGTTGATTTTGCTCATCTGGTGTTTTCCGATCCATTCAATTTGTTTAATTTTATGTATCATCTTCAATTATTTTTTTAAATTCCGAATCCTGTTTTATTCTGTTTATTAATATTTCCTTACATATATACTTTCTCTTTTTTGCATATTTCTCTCCCTTGTATCCCATTATATTAGCTATCTCTTTAAGAGGTACTTTTTCAAAAAACAACTGTAATAATTTTTGACAATCCGTACTGAGATTGTTAAAATGTTTCTGGTAGAGGCCATACTTTTCATTTTTTTCTATTATGGTAATCAGATTATCATCATATAAATCTTCCTGAAAAGGTATAGTCTCCTCTATTTTTTCCTTTTCGTCACGCCTTCTCTTCAATTGTTTCAACCATAAGAACCTGCAAACAGAAAAAAGATAACCCTGAAAAGAACTATTTTGAAAGATTAAATCATTTTCTTTCAATTTCCTGTATATTACAATGATCGCTTCCTGAAAGATATCAGATGCATCCTCTTCATTACCACTGTTTTTCTTAATAAAGTAATTAACTTTGTAGTAATATTGTTTATATATGTATTGCAATATAAGGTTATCATGTCTTAATATCCCTTTAAGAATTTGTTCATCACTGTAACTTTTCATATTATACTATAATAAAGTTCAACAAAAATTAAAAAGGTAACCCTTAATTTTTTAAAATAAGAATTATATGAATCAGCTGGTCAAAAATACGATTAATGGTCCACTGCAAAATATTGGGGGATAAACTTATAAAATAATTAAATATGAGGTTACTTTTCTTCTAAAAAAGGAATATTAAAAAAAGAAGGTGATTTTCTACAACCATTAGATCAGTTATTCTAATAAATTCTAAAAGGGGTTCCTTGCCCCTTTTACATTCTTTCGGGCACTTCAATACCGAGTAAATGCATACTTCTCTTTATAATTTTTCCGGTAGCTGAGGATAACAAAAGTCTAAGACTGCGTTTTACCTCATCAGTTTCCCTGAGAATTGAATGGTCCTGATAAAACTGATTAAATTCTTTAACCAGTTCATAGCAATAATTTGCAATCAATGCGGGACTGTATCCTTCCCCGGCTTCTTTTACAGTGTCAGGGAAGACTGAAATTCGTTTAATCAAATCTCTTTCCTTTTTTGATAATCCTGAATGATATTTAATGTCTGTTCCGGCAGTAATATTTTCCTCAATTGCTTTCCTTAACACTGACTGTATACGGGCATAAGTATATTGAATAAAGGTACCTGTGTTACCATTAAAATCTATTGATTCTTCAGGATTGAAAAGCATATTCTTCTTAGGATCAACTTTCAGGATAAAATATTTTAATGCTCCCATAGCAATGATTTCATAATTTCTCTCAGCTTCTTCCGGAGAAAGGAGTTCAAGTTTTCCCAATTGTTGAGACATTTCCCTGGCAACGTTGACCATCTCTTCTATAAGATCATCAGCATCTACAACTGTCCCTTCCCTTGATTTCATTTTGCCGGATGGAAGTTCTACCATCCCATAGGAAAAATGGTACAGGTCACGGCCCCATTCGAAACCAAGCTTATCCAATAATACTGACAAAACTTCAAAATGATAATTTTGCTCATTGCCGACAACATAAATCATTTTATCGATATGATAATCATTAAAACGCATTTTAGCAGTGCCAATATCCTGTGTCATATATACAGAAGTACCGTCACTGCGCAAAAGAAGTTTATGATCAAGGTTGTTATCTGTCATATCGGCCCAAACAGACCCATCTTCCTTAACATAAAAAATCCCGTTTTCAACACCTTTAAGTACCTCATCTTTCCCAACAAGGTAAGTTTCTGATTCATAATAAATCTTATCAAAATCAACACCCAGTTTATTGTAAGTATTATCAAAACCTTCATATACCCAACTATTCATGGTTTTCCACAGATCTACCGTTTCCGGATCTCCTGCTTCCCATTTTCGAAGTAGTTCTCTTGCAGCCAGTATTGAGGGAGCATTCTCTTCAGCTTCTTTTTGAGAATAACCTTGATTTTTCAATTCTTCGATTTCTGCTTTGTAATGTCTGTCAAACTCCACATAAAGTTCTCCTACAAGGTGGTCACCCTTTATACCGGTATTTCCAGGAGTTTTTCCCCTACCCCACTTAAGCCAGGCTAACATTGACTTACATATATGTATACCTCTGTCATTGACAATGTTTGTCTTAATTACCCTGTGACCATTTGCTTTGAGTATCTCGGCAAGAGAAAAGCCAAGCAAATTATTTCTTATATGTCCAAGGTGTAATGGTTTATTGGTATTTGGAGATGAATATTCAACCATTACAACTTTGGAATTCTCTTCACTATTATGGACTATACCATAATTTTCTTCAGTAAATGCAGCGAGCAGTATATTTGTCCAGTAGTGATCAGAAATTACAAGATTAAGGAAACCATTGATTACATTAAATGTATCTATTTCATCAATCCCAGATACCAGAAAATTTCCTATTTCAGTTGCTGTATTTTCAGGCGTTTTTTTCGAATATTTTATAAAAGGAAAAACTACAAGTGTAAAATCCCCATCAAAATCTTTCCGGGTATTTTGCAGTTGAATTGACGTTTTAACCGGGTCAAGGCCATATAGTTTTTTTAAAGCTTCTGCTATTGCAGAATGAATTATCGTCTCTATCCTCATTATTAAAGCTTTTAAGAGAGCGGCAAAGTTAATATTTTCACCTTGTTTTTAGATTAAAGAATCCATATTTTCACATCTGCCACTGATTAGTTGTTATTATCAAACAGAGTTTATCAAAACATTTTACAGTTCAGGTAATTACAAATAGGGAAATAAATATTAATTGTAAAGACCGGTTGAAAACAAAAAAACAAGGCATTGTATCAAATAATATGATACAATGCCTTGGAAGTTTTTTTAAATTAAAAATACTAAAAAGAAAACTATCAAAAAATCAATTCTGTAAACTTCCTTAGTTAATAAAGTTTAGCAATAAAAAAATGGTCTGTTAAGTAAGTCACTTATATATAAAGCCTTGCCCTGAGGCAAAGCTTTATATATTAGGTATATTTTACTTTCTAACTTTTACTTCTTCAAATTCAACCCTGCGGTTCAATTTTCTGTTCTGAACAGAAGTATTTTGAACAGCCGGTTTATCCTCCCCGTAGTAATTAGAACTTACATAAGCATTACTAATTCCTTTTGAGAGCAGGTATTTAACGACTGACTGAGCTCTTCTTTCGGATAATTTCATGTTATACTGGCTTGTACCGATATCGCATGTATGTCCGCCTACTTCAATTTCATATTCTTTACTTCCGGATAATGTGCTTACGAGTTTATCAAGTTCTGATATTCCATCCGGTTTAAGGTCAGCTTTATCAAAGTCGAAATAAATTGTAGGTATTCTCAGGGTTTCCCAGTCGGGGCAACCATTGTTAGAAGCAGGGCCTGGTTCATTCGGACATCTGTCTTCACAATCAATCACACCGTCACCGTCTGAATCAAGCGGACAACCGTCTGAGTCAACAGGACAGCCTTTAGGTGTATTCGGACATTTATCTAAATTATCCGGAACGCCGTCACCATCTGTATCAGGACAGCCATTGAATTTTGCAAGTCCGGGAACATCCGGGCAATCATCCAGATGATCCGGTATACCGTCACCATCTTTGTCGGGACAGCCTTTGAACCTTGGGTCGCCGGGAACATCGGGGCATTCATCAAGATAGTCCGGAACGCCGTCACCATCGCGGTCAAGTGGACATCCCTTCTCATCAACCTGTACTCCGGGAGGTGTATCAGGACATTCATCTTTCCTGTCAGGAACACCGTCGCCATCAGAATCCTTAGCTGCTCCGAAAGCAAATTCGATTATACCGTTCAATTTGACGAAATCATCGTTTACTGTCATTTTCTGCCATCCGTCAGGTTCATGTCTGGTGCCTTCTATGCCATTTATATAACCTGCTTCAAGATAAAGTGAGGTATTAGGGCTGATTGGAATCTTTGTCCCCAAACCAGCGTCAAAATTCACTCCCGTTTCCAGGTTATCCCATAAATAACCAACTCCACCAAAAAGATAAGGCTGAAATGCGTTAGACTCTTTAAAAAGCTTCAACCGTAAATTCAGTAACGGATTTACAATGTCAACGCCATCATTATTAAAGCCTGCATCGGTCTTTAACATCAAATCAAACCTGGGACTGAGGTAGCGGCTTATATAAAACTCACCAAGGAAACCAACCTCTTCCAGCTCCAAATTATAATAGGCGCCAGGTCCTAAACCAATAGCCCATTTCTTCTCAGAATTTTGAGCTATTGCCTGTCCCATTATAAAAAAAGACAATAAGATAAATGTAAATTTTTTCATAATCTCGAATTTAAATGAATATATTAATCTTTTATAGCAATTTAAAAATTATTTTTTTTTTGTCAAAATACTATTGCTTATAATAATTACATATTTACAAACAATGTCTGTCAGGAAACAAATTTAATTAATTATTTTAAAATTAAATATAATTCTTTGAATTTTTGTAATTTGCATCCACATTTTAATTTATTCCTTTGTTAAATAATATCTTAAGATTCTGTTTTTTCTTCATTAACTTCCTCTTCCGTAAAATTTAACAGATCTTTTTCGAGGAGAATGCCATACCACAGCATCACTTTCCTTATATCTGAAACATAAACCCTGTCACGATCATAGGAAGGTACTACCTCAGCAAAATACTTTTTCAACTTCTCAGCAGGGGACTTATGCTCTGGCGCACTGCCTCCGTTTTCTTTGTCATAAATAGCTTTAAATACATCTTTCAACGGAATGTCACCACCTGAAGAGTAGATAGCAATATCATCCAAAGCTGAAATTTTCGATGATGAATAAACTGGCATCCTTTTACCCGTTTCCAAAGATTCAACAATAATATTATTTTTTGTTTCAGCCAATAGCTTAAATAAACCTGTCTGTCCTGAAATTGCAAGTAATCCTTTTAGCATGACTTTTTTTTGCGAATATACAACTTTTGTTAAACAGAAATAAAATTGATCACTTAAAATTAAGTTTATATGAAAATCCGGCCTTTATCCATATTCCTGGTTGTATTATATTTCCTATATCAAAATACTTCTTATTGAAGATATTATTTATTGAAAAATGAACTTTCATACTGCTGTTTTGATACATGGCTTTTAAATCGAACAACCAAAAAGGCAGGTAAGACTTCTCAACCGTTGTACCATTATTAATATAGTACGAATATGTGCCTGCACGATTCTGGTAACTTCCCTTTAAATTGACAGAAAAATTTTTGATAATATTTTGATTTACAGAGGCAATAAATTTATGCTTAAGATAATCAAGGGCATAATATGAAATAAACTCATATTGTCCTTTGACCTGATCATTATAATAGTAGCTAAAACGTATATTTTCAGTCCCCACGCAGTCTAAGAATCTTTTAACATCCACATCAAATTGTATTTCAGCACCGTAGCATTTTACCTCTGTCAGGTTTTGTGACTGCCATAAATCATCAGCTTCATATTTTATCCAGTCTATCATATTATGTCCATTACGGTAAAAAAGGGTAAATTGTCCCTTAAAATACTCATTTTTAAGTTCTATTCCCCCTTCTAATGTACCGGAATACTCAGGTTCCAATAATGGATTACCAATATTTGTCGGGCTTGAATAGTACATGTCAGTATAAGTTGGAAGTCTCATAGCCCTGCTCCAGGATAAATCCAGAATTATAGCAGGACTAATCAGGAAACTTAATTCCATTCCGGGAAAGAAATACAATCCACCGTTGTTTCCTGAAATATAATTTAACATACCTCCTGCTACAAACCTCCAGTCAGAAATAAAATAAATATGTTCTAAATAGGCAGAGAACTTTGACCTGTAGTCAGATTTAGTGTAATTCGCATCTTCCTTCCGCACGGGAACCGGTTTATCTAACGGCTTACCAAGCACAGAACTGAGAATGTTCTCTGATCTGTATCCGGAAGCGACTGTAGTTTTACCTGCAGGCCATAAAAACCATGTGCTCAAATTACCTCCCCAGGTATCGGTACGATGATAGTTATGATCCTGATACCAATCTGGGGCATTGTCTCTAAATAACATAAACTTATCGACATTTCTCCTGTAATATATAACCGGTGTGAAGTGCAGTCTGCCGGAAGAGCTCCACCTGCCTGAAATAAAATAAGAAGCTATTTCCTCAAACTGATCAGCATACTTAGGTGAATAGAAACTATTTGCTCCGAATGCCTTATCTGAGAGACCGGCCTGCCAGTCCATTTTCCCCCTTTCATTTTTTATCAGACTAGAGTAATATATTGACGATATATTAAAGTCTGTATTATGAATACACCCATCAGATTTTTTCACTTCACTACTTATTGAATGAAATGCTTCGCCGGTTTTAAAATTCCCTGAAATACCAACATTGGAATAACCAAAGCTTCCAACTACTGCAGATGGATTTGCAAAATTTCCTTCAGGCTCTTTTGTTATGATATTTATAGCGCCTGAGAATGCATCAGGACTGTGTATTCCAGCAGAACTGCCATTTAAAAATTCAATCCGTTCTATTTGAGATAAGCTTACAGGCATATTCAGGTTATGATGACCCGTCTGCGGATCCGATATATTAACACCATTAAGTAATATTAATGTTTGATCGAATGTACCTCCCCTGATCCCTGCATCAGCTTGTACACCCTCAGCTCCCCGGCCTCTGATGTCAGTCGATACATAATACTCTAAAATATCCTGTATATTCTCAGCAGGAGCCAGTTCAATTTCTTTCGATTCAATAACAGATAGTATCCTGCTTATCTGCTGATTAAAGGATGACAGACCTGAAGCTGTTACTTTCACCTCATCAATAGAATACTGCATCTTAATATCGGTAGTATCCTGCTTTTCGGCAAAAGACACTGAAAATGAACTAAGTAAAAAAGTCAGAGTTGACAAAAAAGAGACGATGGGACCGCAGGATTTAACGACACAATAACAGCGATGAAAAAAATTCATACGAATAAAATTAAAAAAACCTGACTAATTCACTAATATAAAAATAAGACATGTTATTTAATACGTCCACAACAAATATCCATAAAAATATGAAATTTAATAAAATCATCCTTAAATAATCAATGCCCGCTATATGATCCCCCTCTAAAAAGTTGAAACTTGGATGATAATATTGTTTGGTATACTTGATTTATAATATTGATTTTTAACGGTATAACAAATAAATAATTAAATCCGGGAAAGCTTGTTTACAAAATAAATATCCATCAATAAATATTTTTTATATGTGATAGAAAAAATCAACTAATAAAAGACCTGAAATTCTTTTTTATTTGAATACAACAACCTATCTTTGTTTAGACAAATTAAAAATAACATAAAAAAACATATAACATGAACCGGAATCAATTTAACGAAACATTGCTCGAATTAAGAAATAAGCTTCATTACTATGCTCTTAGTCTGACTGCTGACCCTGACAGGGCTGATGACCTGCTTCAGGAAACCATGTTAAAAGCTCTTACTTACAGGGATAAGTACACACAAGACACGAATTTCAAAGCCTGGATTTACACAATAATGAAAAATACCTTTATCAATGAATACAGGAAAAATGTTAAAATGAGGAATACTTTTAATGACTCAAATAATGATTTTCATCTTCTCTTTTCAAAAGACACAGTGTATCCCGGTCCGGATTCAAACTACAGCGTACAGGAAATTACAAAAACGATCGAAGAATTAGAAGATGAATATCGTAAACCTTTTACAATGTTCCTGGAAGGTTATAAATACAAAGAGATTGCTGAAGAGCTGGACTTACCAATAGGAACAGTTAAAAGCCGTATATTTTTCAGCAGGAAGAAACTTGAACAGTCACTACACGGATATTCGTACAATTAACTTTTTCATAAAATCTCCATAGCAAAGATCTTGGGTTTTCCGGGATCTTTTTTTATTTTGCATAAAAAAAAGTTATGGAAACAATTGTAGCGGTTCAACTTGCCAATGGCTTTGAAGAGATCGAAGCTGTGAGTATAATTGATGTTTTAAGAAGAGCCGGAATTGAGACAATCACTGTTTCGGTTACGGGAAAATATGAAGTAAAAGGAGCTCATGGAGTTAAAATTACTGCTGATAAGCTTTTTGAAGAAGTGAATTTCGATAAACTCGGTATGATAGTACTTCCCGGAGGCATGCCCGGCGCCGCCAATTTAAAGAATCATCCCGGATTAAGAGATCAGATCGTCAAGTTTAATAAAGCTGGAAAGCCTTTGGGGGCTATATGTGCTGCCCCAATGGTTTTTGGTAACCTGGGAATTTTAAAAAATAAAAATGCAACCTGCTTCCCCGGGTTTGAAGATGAACTTACAGGGGCACAGGTAACGGGTGCCGAAGTGGAAGTTTCCGGGAAGATAATAACCGGCAAAGGCCCAGGTGTAGCCATTAAATTTGCATTGGAAATAGTCAGGGTATTGAAAGGCAAATCCTTAGCAGAAAAAATTGCAAAAGACATGATACTGGTTTCGTGATAAACAACCTTTTACATAAACATCTAATTGCCAGGACTCCATAAAGAGGATTTCACGAGGCGCGCACGGAAATTTATTTTAACGTAAAATGCGCTGCAAAATAGTTCTAACGTTGCGTTCGTTGCGTGAAAATATTCACATTGCGCTCGTTGCGTGAAATTCCTATCCAAAATATTGGAGAAGTCTTACCTGCCAATACTAGCCTCTCTCTTTAATCCAGTTGCGGGCATTAACAAAAGCTTTTATCCATGGAGCAACCTCATCCATTTTACGCTCACCCGGATAATATGCCCACTGCCAGGGAAGAAAAGCCCTCTCCAAATGAGGCATAATTGCCAGGTGACGTCCATTATCCGAGCATATAGCAGCAGCAGAATAATCAGAACCGTTAGGATTGGCAGGATAACTATCATGACTGAACTTAACAGGAATATTATATTCACTCTCTTTAAGTGGCAGATGAAATTTACCCTCACCATGAGCAACCCAAATACCAAGTTTCATACCCGCCATGTCTCCGAGCATAACAGAATTATTTTCAAGTATATCCACATTTAAAAATGCTGATTCAAACTTTCCTGAGTCATTATGAAGCATTTTGGGTTGGCTCTTATGTTCCGGGTAAACGAGACCAAGTTCAACCATTAACTGGCAGCCATTACATACCCCCAGGCTAAGGGTATCATTTCTTTTATAGAAATTCTCCAGGGCAATTCTTGCCTTCTCATTATACTTAAAAGCACCGGCCCATCCTTTTGCCGAACCAAGAACATCAGAATTGGAAAAACCTCCCACAAAAACGATCATATTCAAATCCTCCAGATTTTCCCTCCCGGAAATGAGGTCGGTCATGTGCACATCTTTAACATCCATTCCTGCGAGATACATTGCATAAGCCATCTCTCTGTCACCGTTCACTCCCTTCTCCCTGATAATCGCAGCCTTAATACCTGACCTTTTTCTGCGGTTAAAGTCAATCCCATAGTCAGCTGCCCTGCCAGTGAAGCCACAAAAATCAAAATTGTGTTCAAATTTTTTATAATTTTCAAATCTCTCCAGCGCATTTACATTTCCACTCTGTTTACGGTCAAGTAAATATGAAGTTCTGAACCAGAGGTCTCTTAATTTATCAATATCCAGGTCAAGTTCATGATCAAAATTTTTAATTGTAACCATTCTCTCCGAAACAGGAAAACCAAGAGAAACAAACCCTACCCCATTGCAGCTAAGATAATCTTTTACTTTGTCATTATCTGCACATTGAATAACGATACCCGGATTTTCACTAAAAAGAACTTTTGCGATATCCTCCTCACCAATCCCGGTAAGGTCAACCTTCATCCCGACATCATTACTACTGAAACACATTTCAAGGAGCGATGTAACCAATCCCCCTGATCCGATATCATGACCAGCAAAGATCAGTTCCATTTCGATAAGCTCCTGAACTGTATTGAAAGCATCAATAAATTTATCAGCACTTGCGACAGTTGGAGCCGTCTTGCCTATTTTATTAACAGCCTGTGCGAATGCGCTTCCTCCCGGGGCTCTTTCAGAAAATGAGAAATCAATAAACAGAATTTCCTTATTGCTATCATTGATTAAAACAGGCTCGACAACCTTGCGGATATCTGATACTTCGCCGGATGCGGATATGATAACAGTTCCAGGTGCATATACAACATCATCCCTATATTTCTGGGTCATCGACATTGAGTCCTTGCCGGTAGGTATATTTATTCCCAGTGCACAGGCAAACTCACTGGCTGCCTCCACTGCTTTATATATCCGTGCATTCTCTCCGGGATTTTTTGCAGGCCACATCCAGTTTGCACTAAGAGAAACTGACCGTATTTTATCTGTAAGAGGCGCCCAGATAATATTTGTCAAAGCTTCGGCAACAGACAGCAAAGAACCGGCGGCAGGATCAATCAGTCCGGCGACCGGGGCATGTCCCAAAGTCGTGGCAATACCTTTTACTCCATGGTAATCGAGTGCAATAACACCCACATTGTTTAACGGCAGATGCAATTTCCCGGCACCCTGCTGCTTAGCTATCCGTCCTGTTACAGACCTGTCCACCTTATTGGTCAGCCAGTCTTTACATGCAACTGCTTCCAGCTGGATGACACTTTCGATCAGCGTGAGAATATCAGCCGGATCATAATTAACATCATCAAAATCAGGTAATATAGTAGTATCTTCCAGTACAGTCTTGGGAGGATTACCAAACATGTAACCCAACTGCCAGTCAATAGGCTTTTCCCCGGTTTCAGAATTCTCAAAGGTAAACTGCATATCACCTGTAGTTTCGCCAATCACATAAACCGGGGCACGTTCCCTTTCGGCAATCCGTTTTAGCAATTCAACATGATGAGGCTTTAAAACCAGTCCCATTCTCTCCTGTGACTCATTGCCAATTATCTCCTTTTGGGAAAGAGTAGGATCTCCGATGGGCAACTTAGACGTATCAATCTTTCCTCCTGTACTTTCCACCAGTTCCGACAAACAGTTAAGATGTCCTCCTGCTCCGTGATCATGTATTGAAATAACAGGATTATCATCAGACTCGCTGAGTGCCCGGATTGCATTGTACACCCTTTTCTGCATCTCAGGATTGGCACGCTGTACTGCATTCAACTCTATCGAGTTGTCAAATTCACCTGTTGCCACAGAAGAAACAGCTCCTCCGCCCATTCCTATTCTGTAATTATCACCTCCCAGCAGAATAATTTTATCACCTTTCCCCGGTTCATCCTTAAGGCTGTATTGTTTATTGGCAAATCCAATACCTCCTGCGAGCATGATAACCTTATCGAAACCATATTTTTTATTTTTTTCAAAATGTTCAAAGGTCAGGACAGACCCTGTTATTAGCGGTTGTCCGAATTTATTTCCAAAATCACTTGCTCCGTTTGAGGCCTTGATAAGAATCTCTTCAGGAGTTTGATAGAGCCAATTCCTCTCTTCTGTAGACTTCTCCCAGGGCCGTCCTGGTTCAGAACGGGGATAAGAAGTCATATAAACAGCAGTACCGGCTATAGGGAAGCTCCCCTTCCCTCCACCTATGCGGTCGCGGATTTCACCTCCTGTGCCTGTAGACGCACCGTTGAAAGGTTCTACAGTAGTAGGGAAATTATGGGTTTCAGCCTTTAGTGAAAGTACTGTCTTGATATCCTTTACCTCAAAATAATCAGGTTTGTCTTGAATAGCCGGGGCAAATTGTTCTGCAACCGGACCTTCAACAAATGAACAATTATCCCTGTAGGCAGAAACTATTTTATTGGGATTAACACTTGAAGTTTTTTTAATTAAACTGAAAAGAGAAAATTCCATCTCTTTTCCGTCAATAATAAAAGTACCGTTAAATATTTTATGCCTGCAGTGTTCAGAATTGACCTGGGCAAATCCATAAACCTCGCTATCAGTAAGATGCCTTCCCATAGCCTTCGACACAGAGTTAAGATATTCAATCTCCTCATCGCTGAGAGCAAGGCCTTCTCTTTGGTTATATTTTGAAATATCCTCAATATAAATAATTGGATCAGGCTGCTTTTTTATTACAAAAAGATTTTGTTCCAACCCTTTATACATTCTCTGCAGCATATGGTCATAGGCAGCATGCTCATCAGCGACAGGAATAAACTCTTCGATTCTCGAAATACCATCTATACCCATATTCTGAGTAATTTCCACTGCATTGGTACTCCAGGGAGTTATCATCTCTTTTCGGGGGCCAATGAACCAACCGTTAAGGATTTCAGAATTTAAATGTTCTGCATTTGAAAACAGCCATACCAGTTTGTCATTATCTTCCCGGTTAACAGGAAAAGAGGACTCGACAGCAATGATCGTTTTGCTTTCAGTTTTATAGAATTGAATCATCTCACAGCTGAATTTTGAAAATGAACTATTGATTAACGACGTCGCAAAGATAACAAATAATCAGAGGTAGTTCTTATATGCCCGGAGTTAATGACCTGGTAGTTTTCAACAAAAAAATAGAGGCCATTTTCTTTATTATTAAATAATTTGGAGTTACTTTGAGGAGGTAAAAGACAATAAATATAAAAAGCCTGTATTGATAACGTGTATAATACAGGTATTAGTAACAGATAAAGATAATAAGGCATATTTAAAATTTAGTTAATGAAATCCGGATCAGGAATTGTCAATATTTTTTTCACAAGGAACATTATTCCCTGTTTTTTAGGAATAATTTTTCTTTTATCCTCTTGCGGCACCCAGAATCAGCTTAACAGGGCATGGATGAATCAGCCGGAAACAAAACTTCAGGAATCTTTCGGGTCTCCAACCAGGATCATTGAAGGAGACAATGATAAAGTTTTCATCTTCGAAAAGAATGAAGAGTTAAGGAGCACAGAGATCAATCAGGGGAAACTCTCCCTTGATCCGATGATAAGCCCCAAAGTATTAAAAACAGAAAGATACATATTCACAATTCGTGAGGGTATTATTATTAAAACAAATTTTGAAGAAGAGTACGAAAGATATTAGCATAACATTTTGGATAATAGTGATACGATTTAAAGAAATTTTTTAATTTTGCACCTGTTCTTTTAAATTCAGCTAAGCCCAGATGGCGGAATTGGTAGACGCGCTAGTTTCAGGGACTAGTGTCCGCA
>CAZJGI010000002.1:0-119630 GCA_964545315.1 uncultured Prolixibacteraceae bacterium | reverse complement strand
GCTCCCGCTGTGCGCGTTGCTATAGGAGAAGAATTCGGTGAGGAACCGGGTGTTGTTATGACTTTTTCGAAATGCTTACTCTGAATATGGCAAGGCAGGGATTTTTTGGAGATATAGTACATGGAGAAGCAGCTTATATCCATACATTTTCTTTTGATCCCGACAACACAACCAAAATATGGCGACGAATAGAGAATATTAACAGGAATGGTAATCTTTATCCCACTCACGGTCTCGGACCGGTCTGCCAGATCATGGATATTAACTGCGGGGATAAGATGGATTTTATGGTATCTGTCTCGGGCAACGACTTCATGATGGCAGATGTCTATAAAAAGGCTGCCGAAAACAATGATTTCTGGAAGCCTTATGCTGAACAGGCAGTTAAAACGCACAGAGGTAATATGAATACAACTACTATCCGGACTAACAAGGGACGTACAATAATGCTGCAGCATGATATTACCTCCCCTAATGTATATTCACGAATTCATAAAATAAGCGGAACAAAAGCAGCAGCCCTCAAGTATCCTCTTCCTCCAAAAATATCTGTCGGCCATGAATGGGTATCTGATGAAGAGTACAAAATACTGGAAGAAAAATATACACCCGAAATAACAAAAAGAGTGGGCGAAATGGCAAAACAGGTTGGTGGGCACGGCGGAATGGACTTCCTGATGGACTGGAGACTTATTGACTGCCTGCGCAACGGACTGCCTCTTGATATGAATGTTTACGACACCGCAGTCTGGAGTGTCGTTGGTCCCCTGAGTGAATGGTCAGTGGCACATGGCTCCAGGCCAATAGAAGTACCCGACTTCACTGGTGGTTCATGGAAAACAAATAAGCCTCTTATGGATATTAATCTATTAAAGGGTGGTAATACCCAAATGATATAATACAACATAATAACTGGCTAATTAGTACGAAGAAGTAATCATTCCGGGATACTAAAGGTATTCAGTTTTTTTTAATGCCCGGATTAATAAAAATTGCAAATTAGCAGTAACTTTTAAATGAAATTCAGATGAAGAAAATATTTTATTTACTCATTTTCTGCCTTTTAAGCTCATCTTTACTTGCCGGTGTTCCCAAATATCTTAAAGATTACAAAAAAGAATATAAACAAAATCCCCGGGCAGCTAATCTCCACTGGTTTAAGGATGCACAGTTCGGGATGTTTATTCATTACGGCCTTTACAGTCAGTTGGGAAGAGGTGAATGGGTTCAGCTCAGGGATACTGTTCCTGTTGATAAGTATGCTGAACTTAAAAATAAATTCACAGCATCAGGTTTTGATGCTGACTTTATTGTACAGCTGGCCAAAAAGGCAGGCATGAAGTATATTACGATAACGAGTAAACATCATGATGGGTTCTGCCTTTTCAAAACAAAAGAGATTGAATTCAACAGCGTCAATTCACCTGCCGGCCGTGATTTAATGGCTGAGCTTGCCGCAGCATGTGAAAAGGAGGGTTTAGGTCTGTTCTTATATTACTCCTATGCAGCCGACTGGAAACATCCCTGGTTTTATTCCAGGGAAGATGGCTGGAACAGCGCCCGTCCTGCCTATAAAGTAAAACCGGCTGAATACAAATATCAAAAACCTGAAGATTTCAGAAAATATGTAAAATATGTACATGCCCAGTTAAGGGAACTCTTAACACAATACCCTTCGATTGCAGGTATTTGGTTTGATCCTATTATGGGGTATTATGCCAATCCGGATATTTTCCCCATTGAAGAGACCTATGCACTGATCCGTAAGTTATCGCCTCATGCACTGATCTCTTTTAAACAGGGAGCAAACGGTGATGAAGATTTTGTTGCTCCCGAACGTGGACACACAAAAAAAGTAGGAGAGCAATTTCCTGTTGCCCTTAAAGCTTACCAACTAAATATAAACAAACCAAAAGAAGTATGTAACACCATGCAACCCCCGATACAGGGAGCAGGAGCTACCTGGGGTTATAATAAAGCTTGTGACGGACATCACCTGAAAGTCGATGATGTAAGAAAATTGCTGGATGATGCGAAGTCGAACGGATATAACTTACTTCTTAATATCGGGCCGTTGCCTGACGGATCTGTACACCCTGAAGATATTGAAACTCTATCAAATTTAAAATGAACCGCATATTTTTATTGGCAGCCTGGCTTATCATTACTTCATGCAACCAGAAACCTGTCAAAGAAGGATCACATCCCAAAGAGGTAAAAAAACCAAATGTTTTGTTTATAATTGCCGACGACCAGAGAGCAGATGCACTTGGTTGTTCAGGAAATATATACATTAAAACCCCTAATATCGATAAACTTGCACAAAATGGCATACGCTTTAATAACTGTTATGTTATGGGAGGCCATCACGGAGCTATTTGCGCACCCAGCAGAGCAATGATTATGAGTGGAAAAAGCCTGTTTCATGTTTATGACAAGCTTGACGGAATTAAAACTATGCCAATGTATTTTGAAGAAAATGGTTATACTACTTTCGGTACCGGCAAATGGCACAACGGGGTATCTTCTTTTGAAGCAACATTTCAAAATGGAGAAAATGTTTTCATAGGTGGCATGAGCGATCATTTCCAGACTCCATGCCGGTCACTGGGAAAGGATAGAAAACTGGGAGACCCTGTTAAAAAAAGTTTCTCAACTGACCTCTTTGCTGATGCAGCAATAAGTTTTCTTAAAAAATACGCAGAAACAAAAACTGATAATCCCTTCTTTTGCTATGTAGCCTTTACTGCTCCGCATGATCCGCGTTCACCAAAAAAAGATTATATAGGAATGTATCCTGACTCCGCAATGCCCCTGCCTGGCAATTTTATGGGGTTACACCCGTTTGAATTCGACGACCTCAACATAAGAGATGAAACGCTCGCCCCCTGGCCACGTACACCGGAAATCATAAGGGCTTCAATTGCAGACTATTACGGATTGATTTCGCACCTTGACGATCGTGCCGGTGATATAATCCGGACACTTAAAGAGCTAAATCTTTTTGACAACACAATTATCGTATATACTGCTGATAACGGACTGGCAATCGGAGGCCACGGACTTCTTGGAAAGCAAAATTTATATGAACATAGCACAAAAGTGCCTCTGATCATATCAGGGCCCGGAATTCCAAAAAACAATACATCAGATGCCCTGGTATATCTTTATGATATATTTCCTACACTTACTTCCTTGTGTGGGATGCCTCTTCCTGAAGCAATTGATGGCCTGGATTTCAGCGAAGTTATCCATGGAACGGAACCGGAGATAAGAAGTTCTCTCTACACGGCATACAGAAATACAGCACGAGCTGTCAGGACAAAACAATGGAAATTAATATGGTACCCCCGTCGTAACTATTTTCAGCTCTTCGATCTCATTAATGATCCACTGGAGCTTAACAATCTGGCATACAAGGGACAAATGCAGCAACAGCTTAATGAAATGATTAAACTGATTGAAGAACATCATTCTGCCACAGATGATACAGCTACTCTTCATACAAATAACATATTACCTTTGGAGTATGATTATCTTAAACTGAAACAGACACCGGATATTCATCAACCTGAATATGTATTGAAAAAATATTTTAGCCGTTAGTTTATTAAATAAATAGTAACATTATGAATTATATCAAAACTGCTATTTTTATTTTACTCATTTCATTTACCTCCTGCACGCAAAAGCCAGGCTTTTTTAGTGATTTTGATAAT
Organism: uncultured Prolixibacteraceae bacterium; assembly: GCA_964545315.1. Lineage (GTDB taxonomy): Bacteria > Bacteroidota > Bacteroidia > Bacteroidales > Prolixibacteraceae > JAAYJR01. The sequence continues at coordinate 115,911 of CAZJGI010000002.1, read as the reverse complement.
GTCAGCGACCGCATATGGGTGGGCAGGGATTTTTGGTCGATTCCTCTCGAAGACTGGAGAATTGAGGATGGCAGGCTCCATTGTGAGGGTATTATTCCAAATTCAAGGGTTAATCTTCTGACATACATCCTTTCACCCGATAAAGGAAATTTTAAAGCTTCTGCCAGGATCATGCTTGAAGATAAAGGTGAAGTTCCCGGTTCTGCAGGTATGATATTGGGTATTTTTGACCGGGAAGACCCGGATGTACGTGCTGCCTGTTATTTTGGAGAAGGCATAAACGCCGGAATAAGCCTAAACGGATTTGCTTTTTTAAAGGATAAGCAAGCGCCTCTTCCCCCTGATTTTGACTTCAGTGAAGTTCAAATGGTTGTTACCGGCAATAATAACAATCTGAAAATGAGCATTACCGATAAAAACGGAAAGAGTCCTGATGAAATATCATGTCCCATAGAAGAAATAAAAGGCATTGTTGCACTGGCAAATAACATCAGACCGGGTGATAACATTAAACCGGGTAATTCCAAATTTATTTTTGATGACATTAAGTTATCGGGATCAAAAGTGCAATACAAACCTGAAAATACATTCGGCCCGGTATTATGGACAATGTACACTTTAAGCAAAAAAACAGTCAAGCTGATGGCTTTACTGCCTCCGCTGGGAAAGGCTGACAACCAGCAGGTTTCACTTCAACTTCAAAAAAATGATACCTGGGAAACAGTTGAAACTAAATCAATTGAACCTGATTCAAGAACAGTTGTATTCAAAATTGACAACTGGGATGATTCAAGAGATACAAAATACCGCATTCAATACATAGAAAAGTGCAAAAACGGTATGGAAATGCCGGATCATTATCAAGGAATCATAAGAAAAAATCCTGATGGCCAATCATTGAAATTTGGAGGATTAACCTGCCAGTATCATTATGGATTCCCGTATACACCTCTTGTTCAGTCATTAACAAAACAAAATCCTGATATACTTTATTTCTCCGGTGATCAGATTTATGAACCAAACGGTGGTTATCCGGTTAAAAGGGAGCCTGCAGATGTTTCTATAATAAACTACCTTGGGAAATATTACATGTTTGGATGGGCATTCAGGTCGATCATGCGTGACCGGCCAACTATATGTACTCCTGATGATCATGATGTCTTTCACGGCAACTTATGGGGTGAAGGGGGTATAGCTAAACCCGGGGGTATTGTCAGTGATGATACACGCGGATTTACACAATCGGTCGAAATGGTAAATGTTGTAACCCGAACACAGTGTGGTCAGCTACCAGACCCCTATGATCCTGAGCTAATTAGCCAGGGGATGAGCGTATGGTACACTGACTTGACATACGGCAGGGTCAGCTTCGCAATTGTAACTGACAGAATATTTAAAACCGGCCCGGAGACAGTATCTGATTGGGAAGGTAGAAAAGACCATTTTAAAGCACCTCGCAAAGATCTTTCATTCCTGGAAAAACCCGAATTAAAACTACTTGGCGACAGGCAGCTTAAATTCCTGAATGACTGGATCATGAACTGGGAAGAGGCAGATATGAAAGTACTTCTTTCACAAACTTTGTTTGCGAATGTAGCTACTCACCATGGCAAACTGCAAAATATCCTTTACGGCGACCTGGACTCCGGAGGGTGGCCAAAGCCGGGAAGGGATAAAGCCATTAAAATAATGAGAAAAGGGGCAGTATTCCATATTAACGGCGATCAGCATGTTCCATCTGTTGTTCAATACGGATTGACGAATTTCCGTGATGCAGGATGGAGTTTTTGCACCCCCGCTATTGCTGTGGGCTACCAACGCTGGTTCCTCCCTGATGAACTGAACTACCCTGTAAGTGACAGGCCGGAACATGGATATCCCAATACAGGGAAATATGTTGATGCATTTGGAAATAAAAATTATGTCTATGCTATCGGAAACCCCGGGAAGATAACAATGGATAAAGAAAGCAGGTACAACCAGGCATTAATAAGATCATCAGGATATGGAATTATTATATTTGATACTGCTGACAGGGAAATTGAAATTAATGCGTGGAGATTTAAAGCAGACGTTGATAATCCTAATCCTGTAAGAGACCAGTTCCCCGGTTGGCCTCTTACAATTTCACAATTTGATAACCTGGGACTGGGAGCTGATAATATACTTCCTGAAATTTCTTTAAATGATAAAGATCAGATCATACAGATTTGGAATCAGTCCACAGGGGAATTGTCTCAAATATATCGTATAAAAGGAAATACAGTTAAACCCGGATTACACGAAGCGGGTTTATTCACGGTGAAAATTGGTGAAAGCCCAAACTTAAAGGAGATAAAAAACCTTAAAACCCAAAAAAATAATAATGACGAAAAAATTAATATAAATTAATATCTTTCGCTGATCTCTAAAAAAAAGTGTTGCTATAATATCTTCTGTGTAATTTTGCATATAAGTCAATAAAACAAGTATGGATACAAAATCGGGTAATAATCAGTTTTTCAATCTTATTTTCATTGTATTTCTGACTTTTTCAGCTTGTCATACCGAAACAAATAAACAACCCAATGTACTGATAATCTATGCAGATGACATTGGTTATGGTGATCTGGGGTGTTATGGCGCCACAGAGGTAGAAACTCCCAATGTTGACAGACTGGCTTCAGAAGGTATAAAATTCACAAATGCTTATGCATGTGCTGCAACCTGCACCCCTTCACGTTATGGGATTCTGACAGGCCAGTACCCTTTCAGAAGAGATGATACAGGAATTGCAAGAGGAGATGCTCCCATGATCATTAAAAAGGAACAATTTACTGTTGCTGACCTGATGAAAAACGCAGGATACACTACTGCTGTGATCGGCAAATGGCATTTAGGTCTTGGGGAAGGAGAGTTCAACAGCCAGAACTGGAACGGGCATATTCAGCCGGGACCGAACGAGATAGGTTTTGATTACTCATATATTATGGCTGCCACAGGAGACCGGACCCCCTGTATTTTCATCGAAAACGGAAAAGTGATTAACCTGGATCCCTCCGACCCTATTGAAGTTAGCTATACAAAACCTTTTGAGGGCGAGCCATTGGGAAGAACACACCCTGAACTTCTGAAAATGCACCCCAGCCATGGACATGATATGGCAATTATTAACGGAATAAGCAGAATTGGGTATATGAGGGGCGGAAAATCAGCATTATGGGTTGATGAGAACTTCGCTGATTCAATAACCATGAAAGCAGTTAAGTTCATAGAAAGTAACAACTCAAATGTATCAGGTAAACCTTTCTTCCTCTTTTTCGGAACACATGACATCCATGTACCACGGGTGCCCCACCCCCGGTTCAAAGGGAAATCCGGCATGGGGCCCAGAGGTGATGCAATAGTAGAATTTGACTGGTCAGTCGGCCGCTTATTAGAGACTTTGGAGAAAAATGATTTATCAGATAATACACTGGTAATTCTTTCAAGTGATAACGGGCCTGTTGTTGATGATGGATATAAGGACCAGGCTGTGGAACTGCTTGGAAACCACAAACCATGGGGCCTTTTGCGGGGTGGCAAATACAGTGCATTTGAAGCAGGTACAAGGGTGCCCTTTATTGTCAGATGGCCACAAAAAATAAAACCTGCGATCCGGGACATACAGGTTAGCCAGATCGACCTAGCCGGAGTTCTGTCACAGCTGACAGGACAAACAATTCCTGATAATGCTGCTCCGGATAGTTTTTATGAACTTGATGCCTGGCTGGGAAGATCAGACAAAGGTCGCGAATATATAATACAGCAATCAACAGGTACTATTTCGATAATTCAAAACGGTTGGAAATATATTGTGCCATCAAAAGCATCAAAATATAATCAAAATACAAATATTGAACTCGGCCACGACACTATTCCCCAGCTGTATAACCTCAATGACAGTGATTATGAAAATTTAAACCTTGCCCTGCAAAACAGGGAATTAATTAATAAAATGGACAATCTAATTCAAAGTATAAAAACTGTTGATGCTACACGTCCAAAATAAATAATCAGAAATAATTAAAAACAGACATATTATGGATAAATTGAAACTGTCAATTATGATGTTCCTGCAATACATGATGTTTGCTGTATGGTGGGTTCCTCTTGCTGCATACCTGACCAACCTGGATGTGGGAAGCACTCAAAAAGCATTAATAATAAGCTCAATGGCAATTGGGTGTATGTTGTCTCCAATGATAGGGATGCTTGCCGACCGTTTCTGGCCTGCACAAAAAGTTCTTACTGCACTTAATGTAATTAATTCTGCAATGCTTTTATGGGCCGGTACCACCAACAATCCCGATATCCTTTTCATATGCCTTTTATTAGCAATGCTTGCATATATGCCTACATGGAGCCTTACAAGTGCGATTGCAATGGTTCATCTCCCTTCTGAAGATTTTCCTAAAATTCGGGTTTTTGGTTCAATAGGATGGGTTGCATCAGGAATATTCAGCATTGTCTTTATTCATTTTCTAAAACTGGATTTCGACGGTACAAACCTGCCTTTTTATTGTGGTGCAGGTGTAAGCCTTATCGCTGCCATAAGCAATTTTAGCCTGCCTGATACACCCTCATTGGCTAAAGGCACAAAATTTACCATTACAGATGCTTTTGGACTTGGAACAGTTAAGTTAATGAAAGACAGGAATTTCGCAGTGTTTATAATTATGTCGTTCCTGTCATTGATCCCCTTTGCCATGTATTACTCCTACTTTTCTGAATTTTTACTTTCAATTGACACTAAATATATAACTGTCACCATAAACTGGGGAGTACTTGCCGAGATGGGATTTATTCTCCTTGTACCCCCTGCAATCAGAAAATTCGGATTGCGGACTACTATGGTAATGGGATTGATAGCCTTAACAGTGAGATATCTGGCGTTTTACACTGGCGGAGTTATCGATCAATCATGGATTTACTATATAGGAATTCTTGTCCATGGCCTGATATTTGGATTTTTCTATGTGGGCGGACAGATTTACATCGACAAAAAAGCTCCTGTTGAATTAAAATCCCAGGCTCAGGGATTTATCTTTCTGATAACCTTTGGGGCAGGCCTTTTAGTCGGAAATTTTATTTGTGCTAAACTAATTGACCTAAATAAAAGTGGTGCAGGTTACAATTGGGATAATATTTGGGCAGTCACTACAATAGCCTCAATATTATTGTTACTGGCATTTGTTGTTTTCTTTAAAAAAGAAAAGGAAGCAAACACTAAAGCATAGTTAATTGGCCGTGAAACAAACATTAATAATCATAACTGCTTTTATTGCAGGTTGTAATCTGGATTTTAAAGAAGTTACACCAGCTAAACCAAATATACTCTGGATAACTATTGAAGATACATCTCCCCAGTTCATTGGTTGCTATGGTAACAAGAATGCCAGGACTCCCGTTATTGACCAGCTGGCAAGTGAAGGAATACGATTTACAAATGCCTTTTCAACAGGAACAGTATGTTCACCCAGCCGAACAGCGATCATTACAGGTATTAAAACATACATGACAGGCACCGGGAATCACAGAAGTAAGTACCCTATCCCTGAATACATTAAAGGATTCCCTTATTACCTTCAAGAACTGGGGTATTACACTACAAATAACCAGAAGACTGATTATAATGTTGCAAATGAGAAAGATTTTATAAAAGAGGCCTGGCATGAAAGTTCAGGTGATGCCGGATGGTGGAACCGTAAGTCAGGACAACCATTTTTCTCCGTCTTTAATTTCAATGAGTCTCACCAGTCACGTACTATGACTATGACTTACGAATGGTATACAGAAAACGTTTTAGACCATTTATCTCAGGAAGAACGCATCAGTGAAAATGAATTTGAAATGCCTCCGTTTTATCTTGACAGTCCTGAGATGAGAAAACAATTTGCACGGGTTTATAATTCAATAAAACTTACTGATAACAGAATAGATGAATTATTAAAACGACTGGAAAAAGATAACCTTAAAGACAGTACAATAATTTTCTTCTTTGCTGATCATGGTGAGGGCATGCCGAGAGGTAAAACCAATGGCATAAATTACGGATACCGTGTACCATTTGTTATTTGGTTCCCGGAAATGTATAAGCATTTATCCCCATGGGGAACCGGTGGCATTGTTACTGATGAACTGATCGAATTCACTGATCTTGCTCCAACTTTAATCAGCCTGGCAGGAGGTTCTTTACCCGGGCACCTTTCCGGCAGGCCTTTTCTTGGAGAGAAACGGTCAGATCCTGTTCAATACCTGTTCCTCTCGTCCGACAGGTCGGATAACGGTATTGATATGGTAAGGACCGTTACAGATGGGAAATATTTATATTCCAGAAATTTTATGCCCTTTATTCCTGAAGTCCGGTATATCAGATACATGGAAATAGGTGAAATAAAGCAGCAAATGCGTCGGGACCTTAAAGAAAACAAACTTAATGCATTGCAAAAGAGCCTTTTCGAAAATCGGCCGGCTGAATTTTTATTTGATGTCGAAAACGATATCTGGGAAATTGAAAATCTGGCAGAAAATCCTTCATACAGGGATGTTTTAGAGAATATGAGAACCTTGCTTCATGATGAGATAATTAAGGCACGCGATGTAATGCTGCTTCCTGAATATGAATCAGGAATCTTACCAGATTCAACAACGGCATATGAATTCAGACTTACAGACATAAATTTCCCCGTGGCAGATATTTATGATGCTGCCGGAATCTCCGGTTTCCGCAGTGATGAGATAGCAAGGCAGCAAATTGATCTGTTGTCGAATAGTAATAAAATTATCCGCTACTGGGCTATATTAGGGTTAAGAAGCCAGACTTCGGAAGTGTTAAAACCTCTTTCAGAAGAAATTATTAAAGCCATGGATGATCCCTATCCTCCTGTCTCAGTAACCGCATCAGCAATTGCCTGGGAATTTTTCAATAACAAAATTGCAGAAGAAAAATTAAAATTATTTTGTTTGGCTGATGATCCTAATATAGCACTCATGACAGTTAATTACCTGCTATATAGTTCCAACAAAACTCCTTTTATCGAAACAATCAGAAAGGCAAGATTGAAAGAGAGTAACCCATATCATGTAAAAGTCGCTTGTATGGATTTTCTGGGAAGCTTAGGGTTGGTGCCTAACAATCCCGATTACAGGGAATGATTTTTTTATCTCCCTCCTGAGTGAAGGTTTTTGGAGTTTAGTGCAGGCAAAAACAGGGGTGCGGGTGAGTTCACTTTAAATCCGTCGGTTAAAACCGACGGCAAAGGATAGAGTTCTAATAAAGGCAGCTAATAGATTAATGCCAGATCAATGCAGCAAATGAATTCAATTCAGCAAATAAGATCAGGGTTTTTCAAGGCAGCCAATGAGTTCAGTGCCTTATCCTTTGCCGTTCACTTTAGTGAACGGATCAGGGAATATCCAACACCCTCCTCCCCCCGATCAGGGGCAGTGCAGGTAAAAAACAGGGGTGCCGGGGAGTTCGCTCCAAATCCGTCGGTTGAAACCGACGGCAAAGGATAAAACTATTATCTTAGTTCTACCATTGTAGATAAAGAGTAGGAAAAGATATAATAACTTTAAAATCTTTATCATATGAATAAAATACTAACTCTGTTGTCAATTTCAGCCCTTCTGATTAATTCATGTAGTAATGATAATATCGAAAGGCAAATTCCCAACATTATATATATCCTGGCAGATGATCTGGGGTATGCTGAGCTTGGATGCTACGGACAGGAAAAAATAAAAACACCAAACATCGATGCATTAGCTTCCAACGGTATAATGTTTACAGATCACTATGCAGGAGCTCCTGTTTGTGCGCCTTCACGTTGTGTTCTTTTGACAGGCCTGCACCTTGGGCATGCCCAAATAAGGGGGAATGATGAATGGGCTGAACGCGGAAATGTATGGGACTTCGAAGCTATGTCGAAAGACCCCAACCTTGAAGGCCAAAGGCCTCTAAAAACAGGTACAGTAACTATTGGAACAATATTAAAACAGGCAGGTTATACGACAGGAATTGTTGGCAAATGGGGACTTGGCGGACCTTTGACCGAAGGAATACCTAACAAACAGGGATTCGACTTTTTTTATGGATATAACTGTCAGAGGCAGGCACACACCTATTTCCCCCTTCATCTCTGGAAAAACACAGAAAAAGTGAAACTAAATAATAAGCTTGTACCTCCCCAAACTAAAATCCCTGAAGGGGAAGATCCCTATGATGAAAAATCATATTCAGATTTCTGGCTTAATGATTATTCTCCGGAACTGATGCAAAAGGAGGTTATTAAATTTATTAAAGACAATAAAGACAGGCCTTTTTTCATGTACTATGCTAACCCAATACCACATGCTCCTTTGCAAGCACCTAAAAACCTGGTTGACTATTACGTGAAGAGATTCGGATATGAAGAACCATACACCGGTGAAAAAGGGTACTTTCCCCATCGCTACCCTCATGCCTGCTATGCTGCAATGGTATCCTACTTTGACCAACAGGTAGGTGAGATTGTGTCAACCTTAAAGGAACTTAATATCGACCATAACACACTTATAATATTTACGAGCGATAATGGCCCCACATACAATGGAGGGACTGATTCACCCTGGTTTGACAGTGCCAAACCTTTTATATGTGAACAGGGATGGGGCAAAGGAAACCTTACTGAAGGGGGGATCAGGGTACCAATGATAGCCTGCTGGCCGGCAAGAATAAAACCGGGAACTGAAAGTAATCATATTTCAGCCTTCTATGACGTTATGCCTACAATTTGCGAAATAACAGGCATACAAAAACCTGATAACACCGACGGAATAAGTTTTCTGCCAGCCCTGACCGGCAATGGAAAGCAGGAACAGCATGAATTCTTATACTGGGAATTCCCAGCTTACGGAGGACAGCAGGCTGTAAGAATTGGTAAATGGAAAGCTTTACGCAGAAATATACTTAAGGGAAACCTTACAACAGAACTTTATGACCTTACAACTGATCCTCAGGAATTAAATGACCTTGCAGGCCAATATCCGGAAATAATAAAAAAAGCGGAGACCTTCTTTGCAAACGAGCACACTCCCGCAGAAATAAAAAAATTTAAATTCAGTCAGCTTGGGGATTAATGTTGTATGATAATTACAGATTGAATATATTTGCCCCCTTTAACAAATCTGATTGTACTTTTTAAAATATGAGATTTATTATACTGTATCTTATGCTATTCACCGGATTAACAGTACAATCGGGTGAGTTAATAACCGCAAAAAATGACTCTGTAATCAATATCCACAATAAAGATTTCATTTATAATATAAAAAAAGCAAAGTATGCCATTTCCATAGATGGCAAAATTGATGAGCCTGACTGGGAGGCAGCACAAAAAGCATCTGATTTTTTTCTGGTCTTACCTATAGATACAGGATATGCCAGTCAGCAATCGGAGGTAATGATGACTTATGATGAAAAAGCAATATATGTGGCATTTATTTTCTATGATACTATTCCCGGGAAAAGAGTTATGGAATCATTCCGCAGGGATTTTAATTTCAGGTTCAACGATAATTTCCTTGTAATGTTTGATACATTCCTCGATCAAACGACGGGTTTTTCATTTGGCATTTCCGCTTCCGGTGCAAAATGGGACGGTAATATGAGCGACGGGTCACAAGTACATTTAGACTGGGATTGCAAATGGGAATCAAAAACAGAACATTATCCTGATAAATGGATCGCTGAAATGCGGATACCGTTCAAATCAATACGATATCCATCGGGGGGCAGCCGGTGGTATGGAAATTTCAGCCGGCTCGATCTCAAAACTAACGAAAAATCCAGCTGGGCACCCGTTCCAAGGCAATTCCCTACTGCATCACTTGCATACACAGGAGTTTTTAATTTTGATGAACCGCTGCAAGGATCAAAAATGCAGCTATCAGTCATACCATATCTTTTTGGAGGGTATTTAAATGATTTTGAAAAAAATACCGGTTCCATATATAATAAGGATGCAGGATTTGATGCAAAAATAGGCGTATCGTCATCAATGAATCTTGACCTTACTTATAATCCCGATTTCGCACAGGTTGAAGTTGACCGTCAGGTTACAAATATCGAACGCTTCGAATTACTTTTCCCGGAAAAAAGACAATTTTTCCTTGAAAACAGTGATCTCTTTTCGGGGTATGGCTATCCTACAACAACTCCGTTCTTCTCAAGACGGATAGGACTTGACGCCCCTGTACTGGCCGGCGCCAGACTAAGCGGTAAGATAGGTAATGACTGGCGTATAGGATTTATGAATATGACAACTAAAAAAACTGATGAACACCTTTCAAGAAATTTTACCGTAGCTTCCGCACATAAAAAAGTGCTGGCGCGTTCCAACCTGGGTTTCATTTTCGTAAATAAAGAATACCTGGGTGCACCTGATACATCTGATCTTTTTAACAGGGTAGCAGGATTCGATTTCGATTATCTTAGTAAAGATAATTTTTGGGAAGGCAGGATATTCTACCACAGGTCATTTCAGCCGGGTAATCCTTCTAATCAATATGCACAGGGTGCACTTATCGATTATAACCGTCAAAATATACATTTGGAACTGTATCAAACATCTGTCGGAGAAAATTATCTTGCCGAAACCGGTTTTGTGCAGCGTACAGGATACAACTACCTTGAGCCTGTCCTGACTTATCTTTTCCTTCCAAACAAATGGATCGTCAGCCACGGAGTTTACATACAACTTGATAACTATTTTAATCCTGATTATCATAAGATTGAACATCTTAATACATATAGTTATCAGTTTGAATTTCACAACAGGGCCAATCTCTCGTTAGGATACCGTGATCAGTTTATTGAACTTCAAAAAGAGTTTGATCCCACTCATATTACAGGAGAATACCTTCCTGCCGGCGGCCGCTATCATTTTGGAAACAGCTTTATTAAATTCCAGTCAACAATGAAGAACCTCTTTACCTGGAACGCAGAAGCCTCAAAAGGCACTTTTTATAACGGAAATATTCAATACATTCAGGGACAGCTGGGATACAGGTACCAGCCTTATGTAAACTTTACTATGAATTTTAACTATACTGATCTTGACCTGCCTTCTCCCTTCATAAGAACTAAATTGTGGCTTTTAGGCCCTAAAATGGATGTTACATTTACTGATAAAATATTTTGGACCACTTTGCTTCAGTATAATGAACAAATTGAGAACGTAAATATTAATATGCGCTTTCAGTGGAGGTACCAACCTGTATCAGATTTTTTTATTGTTTACACCGATAATTTTAATACAGAAACCGGAAAATCAAGAAACCGTGCTGTAGTCCTTAAAATAACCTACTGGCTGAATTAAGCTAATGATCTTGTAAATGTAAGTATTATGTCTTGCCCTCAATCCGGGTTTGCAAAAATTTACATAATATCCCCGCTTTGATTTTAAAGATTCGTGTCATACTCTCAGGTCAATAATAAATTGAGTTATCTTTGTATCTGTAATGGTAATACAAAGAGGTATATTTAACCCAACAAATTAAGGCTGTGCAAGTTAGGATGGGAGGTACAGTAAATTGGCTTCATATCCGTTGGTTGAAACCAACGGCAAAGGATAAAGTCCTAATAAATGCAGCCATAGGGCCCGGGGCATTATCCTTTGCCGTTCACTTCAGTGAACGGTATTGGGATCAAAGGGGATTACACCCCTTTAAATAATGAATTAAATTTTAAATATTTAACTTAGTTAGATTGATATGAAAGTAACAGTTGTAGGAGCCGGTAACGTAGGCACTACATGTGCCCAAATAATAGCAGGTAAAAATATAGTTCAGGAAGTTGTTCTGCTGGATATCAAAGAAGGAAAGCCTGAAGGAAAAAGCCTTGACCTTTGGCAAACTGCACCAATTAATTTTTTTGATACACGACTTACCAGTTCAACAAACAATTATAAAAAAACCAAGAACTCCGAGGTTGTTGTCATTACCTCAGGAATCACGAGGAAGCCCGGTATGAACCGTGATGAACTGATTGCTTTAAATGCCGGCATTATCAAAAATGTTACTTCACAAGTAGTGCAATATTCACCCAATGCAAAGATTATTATTGTATCAAATCCACTTGAAGTAATGACTTATACTGCATTTAAAGCTGCCGGTAAGCCCCGTAACGAAATAATCGGAATGTCAGGTTTGTTAAATACGGCCCGTTACAGAGCCTTTTTAGCGGAAGAACTGGATGTATCCCCGAGAGACATCCAGTCTCTGATCATGGGTGGCCACGGTGACACAATGGTCCTTATAAATCGTTATACAACTGTGTCGGGGATTCCTGTTACTGAACTTCTTGATGAAAAAAAACTCAATGCAATTATCAAGCGGACAAAAAGTGGCGGAGGTGAGCTGGTAAACCTGATGGGTACCTCAGCATGGTATGCCCCTGGTTCCGCAGTAGCCTTAATGGTGGAAGCGATAATAATGGACCAAAAAAGAATACTGCCATGTTGCGTTAAACTGGAGGGAGAATACGGACTTCATGACTTGTTCATGGGAGTGCCGGTAAAATTAGGTAAAAACGGAATAGAACAAATCATAGAAGTAACACTTACCGACGAGGAAAATAAAGCATTACAATACTCGGCATCAGTAATTAAGAACCTTATGAACCTGCTCGACGGAATGAATATCGTATAAGGATAATTTTTTTTGAAGAAACAACTATATATTAATTCCTTAAAACAGGAAATGGTTAATATATATTCAAATATACCTGATGTTCATAAGGATTAAAATAATATATATTGGTTAATGGATTATTAAGTTATATAGAAAAAGAAAATGACAAATTCCAAATCATACTTAGAAAATGCGTTTAAAAAATCATAATATAAAAATTACAATCCCAATACAAATAGTAGAACTTGAAGATGACAACTTTCACCTAATAATTGCATCTGAGTTATCCGGATCAGAAAAAAGCTATTGGGTTATAGATACAGGTGCATCCAAAACAGTGTTTGATAAAAATCTTAAATCAGAGTATTATATCTCCGATGATTCTCCTGAAGAAGTACACACTGCAGGTATCGGGGGCATGATCCTCGAATCTTCAATGGCAGGGATTAAAGAAGTTACATGGGGAAAATTAAAAATTAAAAACTTCAAAACAGCACTTATCGATTTATCCTCAATAAATGATCTTTATTCAAAAGCAGCAAATCTTAAAATATGCGGATTACTTGGAGGGGATTTTTTGATGAAATATAAGGCAGTAATTAATTACAACAAAAAAGTATTAATCCTTCATTCACCACCAGATAATTAATTTTTCAGAATTTACTTAATCCTATCTTTGTAAACCTGAAATGTTTAGGTATATTTGCTGCGCTTAAAATAAAGCCTTGTGAAATACAGACTTAGAATATCAAAAAATTTAATTCTTAAGCTGATAACAGTCATTACAGTTATCGGAATGACGATCATTTTAGATATCTATTTTGAAAAACACCCTGTAAAACTGAAAAATATTGAAAATAAGGAGACACAAAACAATCCCGAGCATAGTTTAATCTGTCTTTACAATCCTTTCAGTACATTATCTGTAAAAATATCATATCATAAAATACCCTGCCGCATATTATTTGAACAATCCCATAATAAACTACTTCAAAAATATCACCAACAACATGACTCTCAAATCCTGAGGTCAGATTACATAAAAACTTTAAATCCGGGTTTATCATTTTTCCTGCAACTTATGGCAGGGCATTATTATTATACCTTCCCAAAGGAAGACCCGCCTGTTCATAGCTGATATGACACCCATCGATTCTATTGGCTGAGTGTAATCAGTCTCTTTTTATTGGCAGAATTGTCAAATAAATCAGTGAAAAATGAACTAATAAATTATAAAAATAAAATAACAGTTTAAAAATAAATCATATGCAAAATAAAGGCGCAATACTGACATTCGCAATATTACTGGCAGCAGTTTGTTTATACCAGCTTACATTTACCTGGAAAGCAAAACAGATCGAAAAGGATGCAAAAGAATATGCAATGGAAGATCCGGCCAGGGAATTTTCCTACCTTGACTCTATTTCAGGGGAAGTTGTATACAACTTTCTTGGCCTGAAAAAATTTACATATAAAGAAGTTAAAGAATTGGAACTGAATTTAGGGCTTGACCTTAAGGGAGGTATGAACGTAACATTGGAAGTATCTGTTGATGATCTTATCAGGGCTCTTTCCAATTTCAGCACCGATTCAACCTTCAATGCTGCTATTGCAAGGGCAAATGAACTTAAAAAAGCAAGCCAGGAAGATTTTGTAACCTTGTTTGGGCAGGCATTCGAAGAAATTGATCCGAATGCAAGACTGGCATCTGTTTTTCTGACACTTGAACTTCGTGATAAAATAAACATTAACTCTACAAACAGCGAAGTCCTGGATGTAATTCGTAATGAGACAGATGCCGCAATAGATAACGCTTTTAATATTATCAGGACACGTATTGACCGTTTTGGTGTTGCACAACCAAACATTCAGCAGTTACAGACCAAAGGAAGAATATTAGTTGAATTGCCGGGAGTAAAAGACCAGAACAGGGTAAGAAACCTGTTGCAGGGAACTGCAACTCTGGAATTCTGGGAAACATATGAAAACAGTGAAGTTTATCCATATCTGTTACAGGCAAACGAAAAACTTAAGGATATTCAGGGATTTAAAACAGATACAGTTGATGATCAGTCGCTGACGTCCGATACAATAAAATCGCAGGACTCTGAACAAACAGAATCTGTGGCCGATACAGCCAAAGAAGAGAGTTCACTGCTTTCAGAACTGGAAACAGCTGCAGCAGATGATACAACAACAACCGGCATTAATGACCTTGAAAACTTCAAACAACAATATCCGCTTTTTGCAGTTTTGAATCCCAGCACTGACCAGTCAGGCCAGTTATTCCCCGGCCCTGCGATTGGCATAGCCCATTCAAGGGATACTGCTGAGGTTAATGGGTACTTATCTCATGAACAAATACGTTCGATATTTCCGAGAGACATGATGTTCAGGTGGACTGCCAAGTCTGTGGATGAAGCCGGAAATTATTTCAGGCTGATTGCTTTAAAAGTAACTACCCGCGACGGAAGGCCTCCGCTTAACGGAGATGTAATTACTGATGCCCGTCAGGATTTTGACCAGCTCGGATCCAATCCGGAAGTATCAATGACAATGAACAGTGAGGGAGCCAAAACCTGGCAACGTATGACCAAGGAAAACATAGGAAAATCGATAGCAATAGTCTTGGACAACTATGTCCGCTCATTCCCAACTGTGCAAGTTGAAATATCAGGAGGCCGCTCAAGCATTACCGGACTGGAAAGCATCGAGGAGGCAAAAGACCTTGCCAATATTCTTAAATCAGGGAAAATGCCTGCTCCGGCAAGAATTATACAGGAAGAAATCGTAGGCCCTTCACTCGGACGGGAAGCGATCAACAAAGGTATGTATTCATTTTTGATTGCTTTCGCCCTGGTACTTATCTATATGATCTTCTTTTACAGCCGTAATGCAGGAGGCGCTGCCAACACTGCCCTGTTAGTTAATGTGCTGTTCATAATAGGAATCTTAGCTTCATTGGGTGCAACCCTGACACTCCCGGGTATAGCAGGTATAGTGCTCACATTGGGAATGGCAGTAGATGCCAATGTTCTTATTTACGAAAGGGTACAGGAAGAAATACAGGCGGGGAAAAGTCTTAAGCTTGCAATATCAGACGGTTATAAAAATGCTTATTCTGCAATTATCGACGGACAGGTGACAACTCTGCTAACAGGTATTGTACTATATGCATTTGGCTCAGGGCCAATAAAAGGTTTCGCAACCACTCTGATAATTGGTATTCTGACATCACTGTTTACCTCAATTTTCATTTCCCGGTTAATATTTGAATGGAGGCTGAAAAGAAATAAAAAAATCCTGTTCACCTCTTCTGCTACAAGCGAGTGGTTAAGAAATACTTCAATAAAATTCCTGGAGAAAAGAAAAATTGCTTTTATCATATCAGGAACATTGATTTTACTGGGAATTATTTCTCTTTCCACCAGAGGACTTAACTATGGTATTGACTTCAAAGGTGGCCGTACATACGTAGTACGTCTGGATCAGGATGTGCAGGTATCTGATGTTCAACAGGCTCTGGCTGTAGTTTATGGTACCCCACCTGAAGTAAAAACCTTCGGGTCAAGTAACCAGGTCAGAATTACAACGATTTACAAAGTTGACGATGATTCAGAAAATGTTGATAACGAAGTAGAAGAGTTACTGATGAAGGGACTCCAGGATGCAAACATGCTTGATAAAAATGTTACACTCGAAGAGTTCACTGAAAAATATCAGCTTAGTTCTCAAAAGGTAGGGGCAACAATATCTGACGATATCCGGAAAGACTCCGTCATTGCAATCAGTTTTGCACTGGTAATTATCTTCTTATATATCCTGATACGTTTCAATAACTGGCGATACAGCTTTGGGGCAGTAGTGGCGCTGGCACATGACGCTTTGATTGTTCTTGGACTTTTCTCATTGCTATACAATATCCTGCCATTCTCACTTGAGATAGACCAGGCATTTATTGCAGCAATCCTTACTGTTTTGGGTTACTCTATTAACGATACAGTTGTTGTTCTGGACCGTATCAGGGAATACATCAAACTTCACCCGAAAAGAAACAGGGAACAAACCATTGACTCGGCCATGAACAGTACTCTTCGTCGTACGTTCAGCACGTCTCTTTCAACGTCAGTGGTATTGTTTGCTATCTTTCTCTTCGGTGGCGCTACAATCAGAGGATTTACATTTGCCTTATTGATCGGTATCATTGTGGGTACTTATTCCTCACTGTTTGTTGCTATGCCTATTGCCTATGAAATCCAGCTGCGTTTATCAAAAATTGCTGCCAGACGTAAAAAATAAAAATAGTTCTAAACTTTATCAGATATTATCTGTATGATTAGGTCAATTTGTATATTTGTAAGTTAAAACAATTAGTAATGATGACTTATATTTTGTTTGTCAGCGGGGGAGAACTGGTTTTGGTAATGTTGCTCGCACTGCTTTTTTTCGGATCAAAAGCAATTCCGGATATTGCCAAAACATTAGGTAAAGGGTTGCGTGAATTTAAAAAAGCAACCAACGAGATTAAACGTGAAATCAATGAGCATACTTCTGACATCAAAAAGGATTTGGATGAGGTATCGAAGGATGTAAATAAGGAAGCAAATGAAATAAAAAATGATATTTACGATACAATGGAAGATTGATTTCATTCTGACTTCTTTATGAATATTAATAAAAAAACATGAGGCTGTCTCAAAAGTACTTTGATAATGCCATTCTGAGTGATATCGGAAAATCTAAAAATATGAGATACAGAAGTTTCGACTACACTCACTATGACATAATTAATTACAACTGAACTTTTCAGACAGCTTCATTTCCACTTTAACTGACTACTGTAAATTTGATCAAGGCGGTAAATATCAAAAAATCGTTCGGCCCACTTCAGGTGCTGAAGGGAATTGACCTCGAAATTCCCGGAAAAAAGATCTATTCAATAGTAGGTGCCAGCGGAGCAGGGAAAACTACCCTGCTTCAAATATTGGGAACCTTAAGTACGCCGGATAGCGGAGATGTTTACTACGGAGATATTAAAATTTCTTCACTCAACGAGGTTGAATTATCAGGATTCAGAAATAAAAAGATAGGTTTTGTTTTTCAGTTTCATCACTTGTTATCGGAATTCACTGCTCTTGAGAATATTTGTATACCTGCTTTTATTGCACGCACATCAAAAAGAAAAGCTGAGAAAGAAGCAAAAAAACTTATCGAATATCTTGGTCTTAGTGACAGATATAATCACAAACCATCCGAATTGTCGGGAGGTGAAAAACAACGCGTAGCTGTTGCCAGGGCATTAATAAACAATCCGGCTGTAGTGCTTGCCGATGAACCTTCCGGAAACCTTGATTCTGCCAACAGGGAAGAACTGCATGATCTCTTATTCAAACTGCGGGACGATTTCGGACAAACATTTGTTATCGTTACTCATGATGACCATTTCGCTGAACGCTCAGATAAAATTATCCATATAAAAGATGGAATAATTTATGAAGGATAATGATATCAAAGAATTGCTTGAAGAAAGGGCAATTAAATATAACAGATCTGAATTCATTGCCACTGACCCGATACAGGTACCCAAATTATTCTCACAAAAAGAGAATATCGAGATATCGGCATTTTATACCTCAGTAATATCGTGGGGTAACCGCACTGCGATTATTAAAAATGCCCGCAGACTGATGAATATTATGGAGAACAGTCCGTATGAATTTGTGATCAATGCAACTAATACCGATTACCTGATGTTAAAATCATTTGTCCATCGGACCTTCAACGGCGATGACTGTATTTATCTTTCAAAATCCCTGAAAAATATATATTTACATTACGGAGGACTTCAACCTGTTTTTGAAGAGGGATTTAAAAATAATGGAAACATCAGAGAAACACTTATTCATTTTTATAATATCTTCTTTGAGACTGCAGGGGAAAGAACCCGGAAACATATATCAAATGTAAAAAAAGGTGCATCAGGAAAAAGGCTGAACATGTTTCTGAGATGGATGGTAAGAAATGACAATAACAATGTTGACTTCGGACTTTGGAAAGGAATTCCTTCCTCAGCATTGATGTTACCCCTGGATGTTCATACCGGTAATATATCGAGGGGACTTGGAATTTTAAAAAGGAAACAAAATGACTGGCAAGCTGTTGAGGAGGTTACTAACGTGTTAAGGAGATTCGATCCGGATGATCCGGTGAAATATGATTTTGCCCTTTTTGGAATGGGAGCATTTGAAAAATTTCAGGATGGGAAGAAATAATTATTTTGAGTTTAAACAATTTACTGTAGTACAGGAAAAATCCCCTATGAAAGTAGGTACTGACGGAGTTTTACTCGGAGCCTGGGTAACCATAAAAAATGTCAGAAAAATATTGGATATCGGAACTGGAACAGGGGTCATAGCAATGATTATGGCCCAAAGATCAAAAGCTGAAATTACCGGAATTGAGATTGAAGAAAATGCAGCAAGGGAGGCCAGGACAAATGTGAAAAATTCAATATGGAATGACAGAATTAAAATATATAACATTTCATTACAGGAATTTGCACAAAGTAGTAATGATCTTTTTGATCTTATAATTTGTAACCCACCCTTCTTCATCAACTCAAAAAAATCATCAAATCCCGGTCTTTCAGTTGCCAAACATAACGACCTCCTGTCACTGAATGACCTGGCAGGGATGTCAGCCAGCCTGTTAGGGCCTGATGGAACACTGGCCGTTATCCTTCCTGTTAAAGAAGCAGGACAGTTTATTGAAATCGCCACGTTAAAAAATTTATACCTTTGCAGGGCAACTGAAGTAAAACCAAAAAATTTTAAAAAACCTATCCGGTTACTTATGGAATTCAGCAGGAACAAAAAAGAGCCGGAACGATCTTACCTGACTATACACAATGATGATGGTTCCGGATTTACAGAGCAGTATAAAAGTCTTACAAAAGAATTCTACCTTAATTTTTAAACTGCCCATGATGGAACGAACCAATAAAATAACTCTGGGAATCATTCTTGTCACAGCAACAGTACTTAGGTTTATAAAATATCCGGAAATACCGTTTACCCACGATGAGTTCAGTGCAATTTTCCGCCTGAATTTCGAAAGCTTCGCAGAAATGATTGAAAAAGGAGTAAGGATTGACGGTCATCCTGCGGGAATTCAGGTATTTCTTTGGTACTGGACTAAACTATTTGGTTTTGATGAGTGGATAGTGAAACTTCCATTCACCATAATGGGTATTTTATCTGTCTTCCTGATTTATACCATAGGAGTTAAATGGTATAATCAAACCGTTGGACTTATTTCTGCTGCTTATATGGCAAGTATTCAATATACAGTGATATACAGCCAGACAGCCCGGCCTTACATCAGCGGACTTTTCTTCTCTTTGTTGATGGTTAACTTCTTAACTAATATAATTAACAATACAGGTAATCAACCACTTAGAAACTATTTCCTATTTATTTTATCAGCTTCACTTTGTGCATATAATCATTACTTTAGTTTACTCTTTGCTTTTATAGCGGGCCTTAGTGGCTTGTTTATGATCAACAAAAAATATCTGACAGGTTACATTCTGTCAGGATTTATTGTCTTTCTGCTTTATATCCCCCATCTTACAATATTCATTGGCCACTTAAAACTGGAGGGAGTCGGCGCCTGGTTGGGAAAACCTCAAAATACCTTTATTACCGATTACCTCTTTTATATATTTAATTTTTCTGTAATATCCCTGATAGTCGCAATAGCATTAACCACTTTTGGTATCATTAATAGAAAAAATAATAATTTCAGTATCAAATCGTTAATCTTGTTTACTTTATGGTTCTCATTACCTCTGATCACAGGTTTTCTTTATTCAAAATATATCTCGGCAGTTTTACAATTCTCAGTACTGATATTCAGCTTTCCATATCTGCTGTTTATATTATTTGGCCATATCCGGGTACAATCCCAACTAATTAATATAATCCTTGTAACTTTTATCCTTATAGCCAATATTTATTCTTTAACTATTGAGAGAAAACATTATGACCTGTTTTATAATTCTCCTTATGAACATATTGTAACTGATTTTAAAAAACTTTCCAACAAAGACAAAAATGTTGCTGCAATTTTTGATTCCGACAGGAAAATAACAAACTATTACCTGAACAGTCACCAGATTGACAATGATTTTACCTGGTTTGATTCATTTAACGGATTAAATGGCTTCATAAATTTTTTGGAATGTCAAAGTAGTAATTCCAATTTATTATACCTGGGTTGCATATCTTCAAATAATCCACTTACGGTACCTGTTATCCTGGATTATTTCCCGTCAATTGTTGAACAAAAAAATTATGCAGGAGGCACAACATATCTCTTTTCAAAGGATTCCCCACCGGCAGGAGATAGTATCCCGGATATTCTTGATTTTGAAACTGAACCTTCTGTAAGCTGGTCACCGTTGTCTGAAAAATATATTTGTGACTCTTTGAGTTTTTCAGGTAATTATTCATACCTCATCGACAGTCTGTCAGAGTGGTCTCCTTCTTACTCCTCAAATTTGATAGAAATAATTTCAAACAAAAATAACTTCATAGATATTTCATTAAAAGTAAATAGTAACGATATACTTCAGGAAACACTAATAGTTGCAGCAATTGAATCAAATAATAAGTCAATACACTGGAGCAGCTCTTCTTTCGAAGATTTTAATATTAACGGAACGAGAAAAAACAGGTGGTTTTCAGTACATCATTCGATAAAACTATCAGATATCGAACTGAATATCACAAATCCTCAGTTAAAGATATATATTTGGAACAAAGGAAGGGACCATATGTATATTGATGATTTTAAGATTCAAACAAGAGAGGGAAATCCAATTATATACGGGTTGATCGAAAAAATATAAAACTGTTTACAATCTCCTGATCCATCGTAATGGTGCAGGAAGCCTGTTAACTTTCAAAGGAAAGTATAACTCGGGAATAGCGCCAAATCCCTGATAAAATCTTGCGACGCCGGGAACCATGGAACCTTCAAAATCTAAAGTAATATTTTGTCCGGCATTAGCTGTTATGAATTTATCCAGCAAATAAAACATTGCACTGTACTTTTTACCCTCTTTACTTGAGGCAGGGTTCAGGTAAATTGCCCGGCTTTTCCACCGGCAGAAAAATACGGCAGCACACAATCTGTTTTGCGATGAATAAATTGCCGGTAATTCTCCAATCCCTTCATTATGATAAAATTCAACTATCCGTATAAACTTATTCAGTTCCTCGTTTGATACACCAACCGGCAAATTATCCCCTAAAAACTCACTATACTCATTTAAAGGGATACCGGGAATATATTTCAATCCGGATTTTTCAGCATTTTTGATATTTCTGAGTGTATTCTTTGAAAACCTTTCTTTAAGGAAAGGATAATCATCCGTCATAGTCAAAAGAAAGTTATGACGAGGAAGAAACTTTTTAATTCCGTAAATATTGGGAAGTTGATTAGATGCATTGAGTTGAATATTGACAAACCTGAATCTTTTTATTATCTCTGAATAAAATAATGCTGAAATATTGGAAGCTGGTTCCGGAAATATTCCAAGTTGCTGGCAAAATAAAGGTTGGTATAAATATTTAATTCCAAACTTACTACGTAGAGTTAATGGCATAACATATTCATAATCTTCCCATACCAGTGCATCCCAGTTCCCGGAAGTAAGATCAAGGTAACGCGACAATGCATAGATGCGGCTGTTGGGTGCATCGGAGATACACTTATCCCACTTATTGAAATTAATCTCGTTATACTTTAAATATTTCAGGCTCATAACACTATTCATTAGCCCATTCAAAACCAGTTTTATTCATATTATAAAAAACTTCCTTATATCCTTTCCATTTGCCCCGGTCAGTAAGAGATTCATTATGCCAGATACTGATAAATGTACCACCGGCATTTTTAACCTCCTGCATAAGCTTACCTATCTCCTCTGTTGCCTTTTGTGGTTCCATATTCAAATAGAAGCGTAATGTAACATCCATTATCTGAAAGGGAAATACTTTAAAAGATGTTTCATGGTCTTCATTCAGGTCATAAAAATAATAAGGGGTGCAAATTCCAGCCCTGAAACCGATATGAGAAGCATAGCCCATTGTATAGTCCTCCCTGACATCATTAACGATAAGCCTGAGATAGGTGTTTGGTAATGTCAGGCGAATAAAATGCTGCCTGCTTTTTTCCGGTTTTTTCCCGATAATTTTACTAAATCTTGAAATTTCTACCGCGAGGACGCCTTTCCCTGAAGCATCCTCAGATACAAATGAGGGATGAATGCCAACACTATATTTCTTTGCCGTTTGCCGCATCAGTTTTTGCAAATATTTGTTTTTCCATGAAATATTCTTATCATATTTGCTGTAATCCCCAACCGGGAAAAAAAATATTACATTCTCCTCATTTCCATCAAAAACCTCATCTAAAAAAGGGTAAGTAAAGAAAGGATCTCTTATGATCCGGCCATAGACCAACATTCTTTCAAAAAATTCAAAAAAATTGAAGTGTAACAATGACCTTAAAAGGGCGCCTGAAGCCCGAAAGAATCCTTTATGGGCATAACTCCAGGCATTATCGATATCTATTGTTGAGATATATTTGAATTTGGGCTTTGGAAAATCAAACTCCGGAAATTTTTCTTTCAGTTTCCCTGCCACTATACGGGCCCAAATATTAACTACCGGTTTTTTTAATAAATCATAGACTGACAATATGCTTTTATCAGCCGGATAGCGATTGAATCTGTCTGAACCGGATTCAAGGTACTCTTCATACCGGGTTACAAGATAAAACGATGCTGCAAATGGATCGAAGGGGATATCTGATTCTTCAGAGCTTTCAAAAAAATATTTCTCCCCGTTATACCAAACAGGATTAATAACAGGTTTAATCAGAGACTTATAAAAAAGGAAACGGTTTGGTTTAATAAATAACTCATTACTGAATCTTTCCGGGGAATAGTTAATTTTAGGACTATCGCAATCAAAAAACTCACCAATTTGATCAGTAAACCTGATATCGGTCTTTAATATATCAGTAAAAATTAACCTTGCAATATATTCTATACGTCTGTTCAAACGGTCTGAATAAAACAAAATCATATTAGCTAAAGGTTATTATTGTAAAATTCCTTCATCGGCCATACTAAGATAGCAGTTTTGTCCGATAATGATATGGTCGAGCACTGAAATATCCATCAATCGCGCGGCATTCATCATTTTACGGGTAATTTTCAAATCTGCATCTGAAGCTTCCATTGTTCCTGAGGGGTGGTTATGGCACAAAATAATTGAAGATGCCAGTTTTTCAAGGGCTGGTTTTAAGATTATCCTGACGTCGATAACTGTACCGGAAATACCCCCCTGGCTAATTCTGAAATGGTCTAGAATCTTGTTCCCCCTGTCCAGAAGCAGAATCCAGAATTCCTCATGGTTAAGGTCTTCCAGCAGGGGCATAAAGAAGTCAGCAGCATCCCGGCTACAAGTAATTTTCTTTTTACTGAATACTTCTGAATCTTTTCGCCTTTTGCCCAGTTCAAGAGCAGCCATAATTGTGACAGCCTTAGCCTGTCCAATTCCATTAAAAGACATAAGAAAATTCAAATCTTTTCTTCCCAGTTCGTTAAAATCATTTTTAACCGAATTGAGAATTCTTCTTCCCAGTTCGACTGCAGTTTCATTCAGGTTACCCGATCCAATAAGTATTGCAATCAGTTCGGCATCAGACAGGGCCCTTGGCCCCTGAGAAATTAATTTCTCGCGGGGTCGGTCTTCCACAGCCCATTGTTTCAAATTTAATTTAGTGTATTCATTCATGATATTAGGAGTTTGCATAAAAATACAAATTTTTTTTCATAAAAAAAGCCTCACCGTTATCACAGTGAGGCCTTGCTATATCACGAAAAAATCTTATAAATTGTTTACCTTGAGAGTAAGTTTAGACTTAAGGTTTGAAGCCTTATTCTTATGGATGACATTCTTTTTGGCAAGTTTGTCAATCATAGATATAACACCAGACAATCGATTCGCAGCTTCTTCCTTATCTGTTTCGTTACGCAACTTTTTAATTGCATTTCTTGTCATTTTTGCATAATACTTATTATGCACGCGTCTTTTATCATTTTGCCTGATCCTTTTTAAAGCTGACTTATTATTTGCCATTTTTATTTTATTATAATAATTAATTTGTAGCCCGTAGGGGAATCGAACCCCTGCTACCAGGATGAAAACCTGGCGTCCTAACCCCTAGACGAACGGGCCATCCTCTTTTCCCTGAAAATGGGATTGCAAAAATACTTCATTTTTGTTATAAGCCAAATTTTATTGATAAATTTTTCCTGATGTTATGTTGATTTTAATTGTGTTAACAAAATATAAAGAAGATATTAATAATTCATTCATTCTTTTGCCTTAACTCCCTGGCGGAGTTCAAAATTCTGTCCTAAGTAAACCCTTCTCACATCTTCGTCATTAGCCAGTTCTTCAGCTGTTCCGGCCTTCATTATACTTCCTTCGAAAAGCAGATATGAACGGTCGGTGATAGACAAAGTCTCATGGACATTGTGATCAGTTATAAGAACGCCGATATTTTTTTCCTTTAACTTAACCACGATCTGCTGAATATCCTCAACGGCAATTGGATCGACGCCGGCAAAAGGTTCATCAAGCAAAATAAATTTCGGATCTATTGCAAGTGCCCGGGCAATTTCTGTTCTTCGCCTCTCCCCCCCTGAAAGCTGGATACCTTTACTTTTTCTTATATGCTGCAGGCCAAATTCATTTATTAATGTTTCAACCTTTTCCCTTTGATATTCTTTAGAATAGTCAGTCATTTCAAGAACGGCCTTAAGATTATCTTCGATGCTCAGTTTTCTGAATACAGACGGTTCCTGCGACAAGTAACCAATACCTTTTTTTGCGCGCTTATATACAGGCAGTTTGGTTATGTCTTCCTGGTCAATAAAAATTTTCCCGGAAAAGGGTTGTATTAATCCGACAATCATATAGAATGAAGTTGTTTTGCCCGCGCCGTTAGGACCCAGCAACCCAACAATTTCGCCCTGTTTTACATCAAAGCTTACACCTTTAACGACAACTCTTTTACGGTATTTCTTAACAATATTTTCTGCCCGTAGGATCATTAATTAAAAATAGATTTATAACTCATCAAGCTCTTTCTCACGTTGTTTTACCACATGTCCTGAAATAAAAATACTTACCTCATATAATATTACCAGTGGAATAGCAACCATTATTTGGCTAAAGACATCGGGAGGTGTTATTATAGCTGCTAAAAGTAACATAACAACATAAGAATGTTTACGGTAAGTCCTCATAAACTGTGGTGTTATTATCCCAACCTTACTCAAAAAATATGAGAAAATAGGTAAAAGAAATACCACGCCTGATGCAAGAATAATTGAAGTAACGGAACCAATATAAGAATTCAGGTTAATTTGATTGGTAACATCTCCGCTAACGTTGTAGGTGCCTAAAAAATGTATAGAAAGAGGAACTATTAAAAAGTAACCAAAAATAACACCCATCATAAATAAAATTGATGTATAAATAACAGCCCCTGTTGCATACTTTTTCTCTTTTTCGTAAAGAGCCGGTTTCACAAAACTCCAGAACTGATAAAAAACCACCGGCGAGGAAATAATAAATCCAGCAATGATAGATGTCCAGATGTGGGTCATAAATTGACCTGCAATTCTTATACTTATCAATTCCAATGGCTTCTGATTAATTTTCAGTGCTTCGCTTCCTACAGCCTCACCTAATCTGGCAAACATCCTGTTAGTCCAGAAGTCAGGATTCCTGGGATTCAGAATGATTTTGTCAAAAATAACATCCTTAAATATAAAAGCAATAACAGCAAAGATCACAATAGCAAATGCAGAACGTATAATATGCCATCGTAATTCTTCCAGATGTTCAAGAAAAGACATCTCTGCATGATTATCTTTTCTCTTTCTTCCTTTTTTCGATTTATTATCACTGACTTGTT
Organism: uncultured Prolixibacteraceae bacterium; assembly: GCA_964545315.1. GTDB lineage: Bacteria > Bacteroidota > Bacteroidia > Bacteroidales > Prolixibacteraceae > JAAYJR01. The sequence goes on along the minus strand of CAZJGI010000002.1, from coordinate 89,154 downwards.
GTCCCTCCTTATTTGTATCTTCACTCATAGCCGGAATTTTTAAAACTCCACAAATATAAATACTTAGTTTCTTATTTGAGGCTATCAATCTATCCAATTGTTTAAAAGAATGCTATTTATTCATAAAAAATAACAAATAGTATTGTCATTTTTCTTACTTTTAATAATTTAGGATGCACGTTATAATTTTAAAGAAGTCAGGAAGTAATAATTATATGAATACAGATAAATCATTAACAGAACATTTACAGCAATATTTCGGTTTTGACCGGTTCAAGGGTCAACAGGAGGAGGCTGTAAAAAGTGTGATGGAAGGCAAAAACACATTTGTGTTAATGCCAACGGGAGGCGGTAAATCTTTGATTTATCAGCTTCCGGCTTTGTTACTAGAAGGTACCGCGATAGTAATATCCCCTCTTATCGCGCTGATGAAGAACCAGGTAGACTCTATGAGGGGGATGCAGACAGAAGATTATGTAGCCCATTTTTTAAACTCGTCTCTATCCAAGGCTGCCATCCAGGAGGTTAAAAATGATGTACTGGCAGGAAGAACAAAGCTGCTTTATGTAGCTCCCGAATCACTTACAAAAGAAGAAAATATTGAATTCCTTAAAAACATCAATATATCATTTTACGCCATTGATGAAGCTCACTGTATTTCAGAATGGGGCCATGATTTCAGGCCGGAATACAGACGGATCAGGCCCATTGTTGAAGAGATAGGAACAGCTCCTGTCATTGCTCTTACAGCTACTGCCACAGCAAAGGTTCAGCATGACATACAAAAAAATCTGGGAATACTGGATGCCCGGGTATTTAAAGCCTCATTCAACCGTCCGAATCTTTATTACGAAGTAAAGCCAAAAATAAAACCTGAAGCTCAAATAATTAAATTTATCAAACAAAATGAAGGCAAATCAGGTATAATATATTGTCTTAGCCGTAAAAAAGTTGAAGAGATCGCAGAAACACTTAAGGTAAACGGGATCAAAGCTCTTCCATACCATGCCGGAATGGATGCAGCAACCCGTTCAGGTAATCAGGATAAGTTCCTTATGGAAGAAATTGATGTTATTGTGGCTACTATCGCTTTCGGAATGGGTATCGACAAACCGGATGTAAGATTTGTAATTCACTATGATATTCCCAAAAGCCTGGAAGGGTATTACCAGGAAACAGGACGCGCAGGACGTGACGGCGGAGAAGGAAAATGTATTACATTTTACAGTTACAAGGATATCCAAAAACTTGAAAAATTTATGCATGGCAAGCCGGTTGCTGAACAGGAAATAGGTAAACAATTACTTCTGGATACCGTTTCATATGCAGAATCAGCCTTGTGCCGGAGAGTAATGCTTCTTTACTATTTTGGTGAAATTTATCAGCAGGAAAATTGTGGCAATTGTGATAACTGCCTTAACCCTAAAGAACAGATGGAAGCAGGGAATGAGGTAGTCACAGCTCTGAAAGCTATTATTGAAGTCAACGAACAATATAAAGCTGAGCATATTGCCAATATACTTATAGGTAACAAAACAGCTGCCGTAAAATCATTTAAACATTATGCACTAAAATCATTTGGTGCAGGAAATGAACATGATGACAGGTTCTGGAATGCAGTGTTCAGACAATCAATGATAGCAGGACTCATCACTAAGGACATAGAAAACTACGGACTATTGAAAATGACTTCTAAAGGTCATGACTTTCTGGCTAATCCTGCAAGTTTTATGCTTGTAAAAAATCATCAGTATGAAGACTCAGAAGATGATTTCGAAGGTGCCGCCGGCGCCCCGTCAGGAGCTACAGGCGGGGATCCTGTTTTGTTTGCAATGCTAAAAGATCTTAGAAAAACAATAGCAAAAAAGAAAAACCTTCCCCCATTTGTAATCTTCCAGGATCCTTCTCTTGCAGATATGTCAATTCAATACCCGATCTCTATGGAGGAGATGCAAAAGATACAGGGGGTCGGGCAGGGAAAAGCTCAGAGATATGGTAAAGAGTTTGTTGAGCTTATTAAAAAATACGTTGAAGAGAATGATATAGAACGCCCTGAAGACCTTATAGTTCGTACAGTTGCAAATAAATCGAAGCTAAAAGTTTTTATCATTCAGAGTATTGACCGTAAACTTACTTTTGAAGACATTGCCCAGGCCAAAGGAGTTGAAGTAAAAAATATCATCTCTGAAGTGGAAGCAATTGTTAATTCCGGAACACGGCTTAACATTGATTACTACATTAACGATATCCTGGATGAAGAACACCAGGAGGAAGTTTTTGATTATTTCAGGGAAGCTCATGATGATTCACTGGAAGAAGCACTTAAGACTTTAGGTGAAGATGAATACACAGAAGAGGAAATCAGGCTTATGCGCATTAAATTCCTGTCTGATTTGGGTAATTAAAGATACCTACATGTTACCAGTATCTTATTATCCCTGTTTTATTAACTTTGTGCGGCATTATTTTATGTAAAAAATATCAAATGACAATAGAAATAAGTGAAAAAATCAAATACAAAATAGCTGATATCAATTTAGCTGATTTTGGCAGGAAAGAGATTGAAATTGCCGAAAAGGAGATGCCGGGATTAATGGCAATCCGAACAAAATTTGGCCCGTTAAAGCCACTTAAGGGTGCAAGAATAACGGGAAGCCTTCATATGACAGTACAAACTGCTGTTTTAATAGAAACCCTTAAGGAACTTGGTGCCCGGGTACAGTGGGCAAGTTGTAATATTTTTTCTACCCAGGATCATGCGGCAGCAGCAATAGCAAAAGCTGGTGTACCTGTATTTGCATGGAAAGGTGAAACGCTGGGAGAATACTGGTGGTGTACCGACCAGGCTCTTGACTTTGGTAATGGAGAAGGACCGCATCTGATCGTGGATGATGGTGGTGATGCAACATTAATGGTCCATGTGGGTTTCCAGGCTGAAAATGATCCTGATATATTAAATAATACTCCCGGTGGCAAGGATGAGGAAGAACTGTTTAAAATCCTGAAACGAATTCATGAAACAGATCCGGGAAGATGGCATCGCATAGCAAACAAATTAAAAGGGGTCTCCGAAGAGACAACAACAGGAGTTCACCGGCTCTACCAGATGAAACAAGATGGCAAACTTCTTTTCCCTGCAATTAATGTAAATGATTCTGTTACAAAATCAAAATTTGACAATCTGTATGGCTGTCGTGAATCATTAGCCGACGGCATCAAAAGAGCAACCGATGTAATGATTGCAGGAAAGGTAGTTGTAATTGCAGGCTATGGTGATGTCGGAAAAGGTTGTGCAAAATCAATGAAAGGTTACGGGGCAAGAGTGATAATCACAGAAATCGACCCTATATGCGCCTTACAGGCAGCAATGGAAGGATTTGAGGTAAAAACAATGGAGGAAGCCATAGAAGAGGGTAATATTTTTGTCACAGCAACCGGTAACAGGGATGTGTTAACTGCAGAACATATGGCTGCTATGAAAGACCAGTCTATTGTATGTAATATTGGCCATTTCGATAATGAGATTCAGGTATCACGACTCGAAAAATGGCCCGGTATAAAAAAAATCAATATCAAGCCTCAGGTTGATAAATTTACCTATAATGACGGACATAGTATCTTCCTTCTGGCCGAAGGACGTTTGGTGAACCTTGGATGTGCAACCGGACATCCCTCATTTGTGATGAGCAACTCATTTACAAATCAATCACTCGCTCAAATGGATCTTTGGAAAAATAATTATCCGATAGATGTTTATCGATTACCGAAACAACTTGATGAGGAGGTTGCCAGGCTCCATCTCGATCATTTAGGCGTAAAACTTACAAAACTAAATGACGAACAGGCAAAATATATAGGAGTACCAAAGGAAGGTCCGTTTAAACCGGAACACTACAGATATTGATTGCCGGTCATAGAATGAAAATCATTATTGGACAGACAGTTAAGCCGATAATCTGAACCCTTTATCACTGAATTAATAATGTAATCGTTATAAATAGCTTTTAGTTATATACCCTTAACTCAAAGCTATTTATAACAGATACATTGTATTGTTTTAACGGAATTGTTGCAGGCCCGTCTCCGGGATACCCGTTATTAAGCAAAATAAAACGGGATCCGCAACATGGGCATTCGCCTATCATACCTTCATTCCTGACACGGCAATCAGAATTTATATCATTTGTACATGCAGCATCGAAAGCATAGTAGGAACCGGGATACTCACAGCAAACAATGACACCCCTGTAACCGGCATTGGCAAAATATACTGAATTGCCCGGAACATTAAGTTCATTTACTATATTCAGGTTTATAATTAAATTTACCGATACATAAGGAACCGGCGATTTATTTATTTCATCACACGATAATGAAAAAAATAACAGGAAAAAAATGAAACTCTTTAATAAATTCAAACCCGACTGGTTCATTTTTCTTATTTTTACTAAAACTTATAAAGTAACCAATTTATTACTAATATATACAAAAAATTATGGATGATTTAATTGTAATAATTTTAACAATTATTATTATGATTGCCGGAGCTATCGGACAGATCAAAAAAAAGCCTGTTCAAAATGCAAAGGTAAAAGATACTGAGCCCCGGGATAATGAGGATATTTGGTTTCTGCCGGGGGAACCTGAAATTACCGATCATAAAAAACAGACTGTCAGGGATCGTTTTGAAGATCACCTAACCGATAGGATGCCTGAAAACCTGTCTTCCTATAAGTTCAGAGATGATTATTCAAATTTTAGATCAGAAACTGAAATGGCAAATGTAATAGCAAAAAAAGATACAAGTCAGGTTAAAAAAAGAAAATTTCCCTTGAAGAAAGCAGTAATATTCAGTGAAATTCTCAACAGGAAATATACTTAACTACAGATAAATTATTCATTTAGAATATTTTTATTATCACTCTTTTTATTCTCAGGAAAATTATATATTTTTGCAACAGGAAGAGTTCCGGACAACCCGGAATTCTTTCTGTTTTTTTTAGGCTCGAAGTAAATGAGGAGGTATAAAAGATGTCACAGATTACATATGTAACTGAACAAGGTTTAAAAAATTTAAAAAAAGAATTGGACCGGATGATCAATGTTGAACGTCCGGCTATTTCAAAGCTTATTGGAGAGGCTATTGAAAAGGGGGATATTTCAGAAAATGCTGAATACGATGCCGCTAAGGATGCCCAGGGTATGCTTGAAGCAAAAATTGCTGCATTGCAGACAAAAATTGCTCTCTCCCGTGTTCTCGACAAATCAAAAATCAATACATCAAAAGTTCAGATTCTTAACAGGGTTAAAATTAAAAACAAAAATAATAATTCTGAAATGGAGTATCTGATCGTACCCGAAAGTGAAGCAAATTTAAAAGAGGGTAAGATATCAGTTACAACACCTATTGCAAAAGGCCTGTTGGGAAAGAAAGTGGGAGATGTGGTTGAGATAAAAGTGCCATCAGGAATGCTTACATTCGAGATAATTAAAATTTCATTATAAATTATGGCTACCATTTTTTCGAGAATTGCAAACAATGAAATACCTGCCTACAAAGTAGCAGAAGATGATAAATTTCTTGCCTTTCTGGATATATCACCAATTACCAAAGGACATACACTTGTAATACCAAAAAAAGAGGTCGATTATCTTTTTGATTTGGATGACGACCTGTATTCAGGATTAAATCTGTTTGCCAAAAAAGTAGCCATAGGAATTAAAAAGGCTGTTAATTGTAAAAAAGTGGGTGTGCTTGTTCTCGGCCTTGAGGTCCCTCATGCCCATCTGCATCTCATCCCAATGCAAAATGAATCTGATGTTTTGAACTTCTCAAACACAATGAAACTGGAAAGTTCGGAATTTGAGGTGATAAGAGACAAAATTGCCGGTGAGATAGTTCTTTAACCAAATACTTATCAGGCATTTCAGGACACAAAATTTCATAAAATAATTCATAAATTTAATCTTCAGCGCTTAACCTTAAGCCAAAAAAGCCGGATAGCCAGCCTGTAAATTTTTTAGGTAATTTATCCAAATTTATCAACAACAAACATTAAGGTTTTTAAAATGTTTAACTTTATATCTGATTAAAAAGTTGAACAAAATAAATAGTAAAACAATGATTCCTTTTACTCATTTGCATGTACACTCGCAATATTCAATCCTGGATGGAGCGGCAAGTGTTTACGATTTGGTGCATAAAGCAAAGGAAGATGGCATGACTGCCCTTGCGCTGACCGACCACGGAATGATGCTTGGGATCAAGGAATTTCATCAAACATGCACAAAAATGAAAATAAAGCCTGTCCTGGGATGTGAGACCTATGTTGCAGGCAGGAGCATTACTGATAAATCAGCTAAGGAAGACCGGTATGGTGACCATCTTATCTTACTTGCAAAAAATGAAACAGGATACAAAAACCTGATCAAGCTTATATCAATTGCAAATAATGAAGGTTTTTACTATAAGCCGCGTATAGATAAAAATCTGTTATCAAAATACTCCGAAGGGTTGATTGTCACTTCAGCCTGTCTTGGTGGTGAGATTCCGGGATTACTCAGGGACAATAATATTGACGAAGCTGAAAAAGCAATTCTATGGTATAAAAAAATTTTTGGCCCAGATTATTATCTGGAACTAATGAGACATCCTGCTGAAGAACAGCAGCAACGTGAGGAGGTTTATGAAATTCAATTACAGGTAAACGATAAAATAGTTCAACTTGCCCGCAAGCATGAAATTAAATTAATAGCCACTAATGATGTGCACTTCGTAAACCCTGAAGACGCAGATGCCCATGACCTGCTTATCTGTCTGAACACAGGCAAAGATATTGACGACCCTTCCAGAATGAGATATACAAAACAGGAATGGTTTAAGACACAGGAAGAGATGAACCAGTTGTTTGCTGATATTCCTGAGGCACTCGAAAATACTTCTGAGATAGTCAATAAAATAGAGTATTTCGAACTGGATGCTCCACCTATAATGCCTGTTTTTCCAATTCCTGAAGAATTTGGAACAGAAGAAGACTTCAAAAAAAAATATCCCGAAGAAAAGCTGCATGAGGAATTTGGAGAGGAGGGCTTCATAAGGTTGGGCGGATATGACAAGGCAGTCCGTGTAAAAAGGGAATCTGACTATCTTAGACATCTTACATATAAAGGGGCAATTCAGAGATATGGCGATCCAATACCTGAAGAGATTGTTAAAAGGCTCGATTTTGAGCTGGACACAATTAACCAGATGGGTTATCCGGGTTACTTTTTGATAGTTCAGGATTTCATTAATGCAGCCCGTGAAATGGGTGTGGTCGTTGGCCCTGGTCGTGGATCTGCTGCAGGGGCAGCTGTTTCTTACTGTACAGGAATAACCAATATCGACCCAATCAAGTATAATCTTCTTTTTGAGCGCTTTTTAAATCCTGACAGGATAACTTTACCTGATGTAGATATCGATTTTGATGACGACGGGCGTCAGCTGGTTTTGGACTATGTAACGCAAAAATACGGACAAGATAAGGTAGCTCATATATGTACATTTGGCACTATGGGTACTAAAATGGCTATCAGGGATGTTGCAAGAGTGCTAAAATTACCCCTTCCCGAAGCTGACCGGTTAGCTAAACTGGTACCCGAAGCGCCTAAAATGACATTTCCAAAGGCCTTTAAAAACAGCATTGAACTCAATAAAGAAAAAGAATCGGATAATCCCTTGATTGTCAAAACCATTAAATTTGCAGAGACTCTTGAAGGTTCTGTCCGTCAAACAGGGGTACATGCCTGTGGAATACTTATAAGCCGTGATCCGCTGACGGAACATATCCCTTTAATGCCGACCAAAGATTCAGAAAATCTTTATACAACCCAGTATGACGGACGATTTGTTGAAAGCATAGGATTGCTTAAAATGGACTTTCTGGGGCTTAAAACATTATCAATAATAAAAGAAACCCTTGAAAACATTAAAATATCAAAAGGCATTGAATTAGACATCGATAATATCCCCTGGAATGATAAAAATACTTTTGACCTGTTCAGCCATGGGGAGACAACTGCTATTTTTCAGTTTGAATCCGAGGGGATGAAAAAACACCTCCGTGAACTCAAACCAAACCGCTTTGAAGATTTGGTAGCAATGAATGCCTTATACAGGCCAGGTCCAATGGAATATATCCCTGCATATATTGCAAGGAAGTACGGCCGGCAAAAAGTTGAGTATGATCTGCCCATGATGGAAAAATATCTAAGTGAAACCTATGGTATTACAGTATTCCAGGAACAGGTAATGCTTCTCTCACGCTTATTGGCCAATTTCACTCGTGGTGATTCAGATTCCCTCAGAAAAGCAATGGGTAAAAAAATCACATCCCTTATGGATGAACTTAAAATAAAATTCGTTGAAGGATGTAAAGCTAATTTTAACTTCATTGATGAGTGCAATTTGGTAGGTAAAAAACCGGAAGATGTGATTGAAAAAATCTGGAAAGACTGGGAGGCTTTTGCTTCCTATGCTTTTAATAAATCACATTCTGTCTGTTACGCCTATATTGCTTATCAGACCGGTTATTTAAAAGCAAATTTCCCGGGTGAATTTATGGCAGCCAACCTGAGCCGGAACCTTAGCAATATAAGTGAAATAACTAAGCTGATGACAGAATGTCACAGGATGGACCTTAATGTGCTTGGTCCCGATGTTAACGAAAGTTTTAGCAAATTCACCGCTAATAAGAATGGTGATATCCGTTTCGGAATGGCAGCCATAAAAGGTGTCGGATCATCGGCTGCGAAAAATATCATCAAAACACGTAAAAAACACGGGCCTTTTAAATCTATTTTTGATTTTGTCGAAAAGGTCAACCTGCAGGCTGTGAATAAAAAGAATCTTGAAGCTCTGGCAATGGCAGGAGCGTTTGATAACCTGAACGGAATAAAGAGAAGCAGTTTTTTTGCCGGTGAAAATAAAAACGACGATACATCATTCATTGAAAAACTTATCCGCTATGGCAATAAAATACAGACTGAATCTCAAAGTATGCAACAAACACTTTTTGGAGGGCTTACAGATAGTAAAGTAGTTAAAAAACCAACAATACCCCAGGTGGAAGAATGGCCAAAAATAATTCTGCTTGATAAAGAAAAAGAATATATTGGAATATATCTTACAGCCCATCCCCTGGATGATTACAGGCTGGAAATTGAAAATTTCTGCTCGAAGGAGGTCTCTTTGAAAGACCTTAAAAATGATATTGAAAAATTCAAAGACAGGGAATTTTCAGTCGGGGGAATGGTAACCTCGGCTCGCGAAGGTTTCTCAAAAAACGGAAAGCCATTCAGTACACTAACATTGGCAGACTATACCGATTCTTATGAATTTTTCTTTTTCGGGCAGGATTATGTAAATTTCCAAAAATATTGTAAACCCGGATTGTTTATATTGGTTAAAGGAGCTGTCAGACAAAGATTCAGAAGTGAATTTCATGAATTTAAAGCAACTCAGATTGAACTGCTGTCAGAAGTGCGAAAAAAATATGTTAAAAGTGTTACGTTAAATATGCCCCTTAATATAATCTCAGATGCTAAAATAGTTGAAATTGAAAAACTTGTAAAAAACAATAAAGGCAATACTTTATTAAAATTTAATATTTACGATCCTGAAAGTAATTTAAATATAAAGTTGTTTTCCCGAAACTCAAAAATTGAATTGACCGATACGATGATAAAATATTTCGATGACAATCCTGATATTGGATATACAATTAATTAGCTAATTTTGCATTAATACATAAACATTAAATTTATTGACTTATGGCATTAGAAATAACTGACTCCAATTTTGAAGAATTGGTCTTGAAATCCGATAAACCCGTGATGCTTGATTTTTGGGCCATTTGGTGTGGGCCTTGCCGAATAATTGCACCCATAGTTGAAGAGATGTCTCAGGAATATGATGGAAAAGCTGTTATTGGTAAAGTAGACGTTGACTCAAATCCTAATGTTGCAATAAAATACGGAATAAGAAATATACCAACTGTTTTATTTGTAAAAAACGGTGCAGTAGCTGACAAGCAGGTAGGAGCTGCCCCTAAACAGGTATTCACGTCAAAATTGGATGCTCTGATATAATTTTTTAATACAGCTATTTACTCTGTAAGATTGCAAGTTAATCTTGAAAAATATTTTTGACATAGAGCAGTTTCATCAGTTTGATAATCTTGGACTGATCGCTCATGAGGTAGTAGAAGGATTTATAACTGGCCTTCACAGAAGCCCTTATCATGGATTCTCTGTTGAATTTGCAGAACACCGGTTATATAATCAGGGAGAATCAACAAAACATATCGACTGGAAACTATATGCACGTACGGATAAACTTTTTATTAAGCAGTATGAAGAGGAAACAAATTTAAGGTGTCAACTTGTAATTGACACCTCTTCTTCAATGCTTTTCCCTTATTACAGAGGTCAAAAACACCTTCGGAACAAACTTGCCTTTTCTGTTTATTGTGCTGCAGCCTTAATATATATGCTTCGTAAACAGCGTGATGCTGTCGGTCTGACTCTTTTCTCTGATGAAATAGAATTTCACACGGAACCCAGGCTCTCATCAGTAAATGCAGAACTTATGTTTGGCAAAATGACTGAACTCATAAAACCCGAAAATGCAAGGCTCCGGAAAAATACAAATACTACAGAAGTTCTGCATCAGATAGCGGAAAATATTCATAAACGGTCATTGGTGATTATTTTTAGTGATATGATAGATAGTAATAAAACCAATGAGCTGTTTTCTGCATTACAGCACCTTAGATATAATAAACACGAAGTCATACTGTTTAACGTGAATGATCACAATCAGGAGCTGGAATTTAGTTTCAGCAACCGTCCCCATAAGTTTATCGATCTTGAAAGTGGCCAAACCCTGAAATTTAATCCATGGGAACTAAAAAAGGAGTATACTTCTACAGTTAAATCATATTTTGAGACATTAAAAATTAAATGTGGCCAGTATCAGATTGACCTTTCAGAGGCCGACATAAATAAAGATTTTAAGGAGGTTCTGCTGGCATTTCTTATTAAGAGGAAAAGGCTGCACTGATCATTTATCCCCAAATCCAAAGGATTTAACTACATTTTTCGTACTTTTATGATGTTAACCCAAAAACCCCTGTCAAATGTTAGTAAAAACATACGGAAGTTCAGTATCCGGCATAGATGCCACCACAATTACAATAGAAGTTGATGTAACAAGAGGTATCAAGTACATGATTGTCGGCCTTCCGGACAATGCAGTGAAGGAGAGCCAGCAGCGTATTGAGTCTTCCCTGAGACTGAACGGTTTTAAATGGCCCAAATACAAAATTATCATTAACATGGCTCCGGCTGACATACGAAAAGAAGGCTCAGCCTATGATCTTCCCCTGGCAGCTGCAATATTGGCAGCCACCAGCCAGATAAACGGGGAGAAATTAAGCAGGTATGTGCTGATGGGGGAACTATCTCTTGACGGAACCCTGCAACCAATAAGAGGAATTTTACCAATCGCCCTTAATGCCAGGAAAGAAAATTTTGAAGGTATTATACTGCCCGTACAAAATGCACGTGAAGCTGCGGTGGTTGACAGGCTAAAGGTATACGGCGCAAAAAATATTTCGGAGGTTACAGATTTCTTAAACGGTAAAGGCAATCTGAAAGAGACTATTGTCGATACCAGGTCCGGATTCTATGAAAACCTAAACAATTACAATATTGATTTTTCAGATGTCAAAGGACAGGAAAATGTCAAAAGGGCACTGGAAATTGCTGCGTCAGGAGGCCATAACATTATTCTCATAGGGCCACCCGGATCAGGTAAGACTATGCTCGCAAAAAGAATTCCGACTATTCTTCCGCCCCTGACCCTTAGGGAATCTCTCGAAACAACAAAAATACATTCCGTTGCAGGCAAAATAGGCAAAAACAGTTCACTCATAACTCAGCGCCCTTTTCGTTCACCACATCATACAATTAGTGACGTAGCCCTTGTGGGAGGAGGAAAATATCCCCAGCCCGGAGAAATATCCCTGGCGCATAACGGAGTGCTTTTTCTTGACGAATTGCCCGAATTTAAAAGAACAGTTCTCGAAGTTATGCGCCAACCTCTTGAAGACCGGTGCATTACAATCTCAAGAGCTAAATTTTCTGTAGAATATCCATCCAACTTTATGTTGATAGCATCTATGAACCCATGCCCCTGCGGATTTTATAATCATCCGACAAAAGAATGCCTCTGTGCACCCGGAGTGGTTAAAAAATATTTAAATAAAATTTCAGGGCCTCTTCTCGACCGTATTGATATTCATCTGGAAGTGGTCCCCGTACCATTCAAAAAACTTGCCGGAATGGAAAATTCTGAAAGTAGCGAATCAGTATGCAAAAGGGTAATATCTGCAAGAAAAATCCAGGAAAAACGTTTCTTGTCATATAATGGTATATATGCAAATGCTCAAATGAACTCTAAACTGATCCATCAATATGTACAGCTGGACAATACGGGAAAGGAACTTATCAAAAATGCAATGGAAAGGCTGGGACTTTCGGCAAGAGCTTATGACAGGATATTGAAAGTAGCACGAACAATAGCTGATCTGGAAAATGAAAAAAATGTACTGACACATCATCTTTCCGAAGCTATCCATTACAGAAGTCTTGACCGTGAAAATTGGGGAGGTTAAAATAATCTGCAAATCAATAATGCCATTGCAATGATCCTAAATAACAAAAAGAACAGTGACTTTGAATATCTAAATTGTCGCTTGTAACAAAATCGTTCCGGCCGGCAAAATATAACTTCAGAGTGACAATCATTCCTTGCAGCCTTTTCTAACCAGATTTAAATAGGAATAAGCAAAACCATTTTGTTCATCAAATAACTCTTCTCGTGATATCTCTTCCCATTCAGAAAAATCAATTTCAGGAAAAAAAACGTCAGCTTCGAAAGATTTATGAACCCGGGTGAGGTAAAGCTTCCCGGCAAGAGGATAGAACTGCCGGTATACCATCCCTCCGCCGATAACAAATGCTTCAGTATCATCTTTTACCTTTTCAAGCGCCTCCTTAACTGACCAGACTATTTCACAGCCTGGAAATTTGTCCTCCGGATTATCTGTTAAAACAATATGCCTGCGGTTTGGAAGAGGCCACTTTGGCAAGGAAAGCAAAGTATTTCTTCCCATGACCAGGCTATGCCCCGAAGTAATTTTTTTAAATCTCTTCAAGTCATCAGGTAAATGAAACAGCAGTTCATTATTTCTGCCGATAGCAAAATTTTCGGCAACAGCGACTATGATTGAAATATTTTTAACGACCATTTAGATAATATTAAACAGATACAATGCCTTTGATATGGGGATGTGCCTGGTAGTTTACAAGTTCGAAATCTTCATATTTAAAACCAAAAATGTTTTTTACATCCGGATTGATTTTCATCACAGGCAGAGGGAAAGGTTTTCTGCTCAACTGGAGTTTAACCTGTTCTATATGGTTTAAATAAATATGCACATCCCCGAAAGTGTGAACAAAATCCCCCGGCTTAAGTCCTGTTACCTGGGCAACCATAAGAGTAAGCAAGGCATAGGAGGCAATATTAAACGGAACTCCCAAAAACACATCAGCACTTCTTTGGTAAAGCTGGCAGGATAGTTTTCCCTGTGCCACATAGAACTGAAACAAGATATGGCAGGGTGGCAGGTTCATCTTGTCCAGTTCCCCCACATTCCATGCACTTACCAAATGCCTTCGTGAGAGAGGATTATTTTTAATTGAATCGATAAGATTGCTTATCTGGTCAATATGCTTACCTTCCGGCGCAGGCCAGCTACGCCACTGGTAACCGTAAATATGCCCAAGGCTGCCATCAGGACCAGCCCATTCATTCCATATCCTTACTCCATGGTCCTGAAGGTATTTTACATTTGTGTCACCGGCTAAAAACCATAATAACTCATAGATAATAGATCTAAGATGCAGTTTCTTTGTAGTTACCACCGGAAACCCCTCGCTCAGATCAAACCTCATCTGGTACCCAAAAATACTAAGGGTACCCGTGCCTGTGCGATCTGCCTTTTCAACTCCTTTCTCAAGTATTGTTTCCAGTAGATGCAAATATTGCTTCATTATTTTTCTTCGTTTTTAATTAACTTTTAAAATTATCCCGCTTAAATTAGCGAGAACGCTACGGAATATTTTCGCCACCGATTTTACAATTATCTTCACTTCTTACAGCAAATTTACCAAAACGGGTAATAGCTTTTCTGTTATCACAAAATTAAACAATCCAGCCTGCTTAAGGTTGATTTGAACTATTTATTTCTTACAATCTTGCTCCACACTTTTTACAAAACAGAGCATCATCATCATGCTTGTCATGCAAACAATTAGGGCAAACCTGTGTATTACTGCTACCCGTTGTTTTCAACATTTCAGCTGTAACAATGCCTGTCGGCACAGCTATAATTGCATAACCTATTATCATCACAAAACTTGCAAGTAATTGACCCACAGGAGTAACAGGACTGATATCCCCATATCCGACAGTCGTCAGTGTTACAATAGCCCAGTATATACTAAGAGGAATGCTCGTAAAGCCGTTATCTTCACCTTCGACCAGATACATAAGTGTCCCAATAATAATAACCAGAATAATCACAAAAAAAATGAATACACTTATCTTTTCCCTGCTTGCCCAAATTGCACGGGCAAGAACTCTTCCCGCCATTGTATATCTGGAAAGTTTTAATATTCGAAAAACCCTTAAAAGCCTGAATAATCTGATCACTATAAGGCTTTGATATACAACTGCCAATAATCCCAGATAAGTGGGGATGACAGCTAAAAAATCAATAATGCCAAAAAAACTGAAGATATACCTTGCCGGTTTTTTTACAATAATTATTCTTAGAATATATTCGATTGTGAATATTCCGGTTATTACCCATTCCAGCAGTACAAGAAGATCATGGTGTTTTACCCTGACTCCGGGAATACTTTCGAGCATAACCAGTATAACACTTATAAAAATAATTGCTAACAGTACAATATCAAAAATTTTTCCCTCACGGGTATCTGCCTCGAAGATAATTTCATACAGCCGCTTTCTGATACCTGGATTTTTCATACCGGTATTGAATTGTTTATTAAAATATTGTATTAATAATTATCTGCCTGCCAGTTAGTGCAATTGTTTTAAAACCTCCGCCAGTGTGACCGAGGCATCTCCCTGGATTATGGTAATACCATTTTTCCTTGAATAGAGAGGATTCTCCACACCCGAATAACCGGGCTGCAAGTCATAATTAAAGATCAATATATTATTGCACTGGTCAACATTAAGTATTGGCATACCATAAATAGGTGTTCCCTCAGCATTACGGGCTGAAGGGTTTAATACATCATTCGCCCCTACTACTATAGTAAGATCAGCTTCACTGAACTCAGTATTAATATCATCCATCTCATATACATCCTCGAAGGGTACACCAGCTTCAATAAGCAAAACATCCATATGTCCCGGCATACGGCCTGCTACAGGATGAATAGCATATTTTACCTCTGCTCCTTTACTCTTAAGATTACCTGCCAGCTGCTTCACCAGGTGCTGTGCCTGGGCAAGTGCCATACCATACCCCGGAACTATAATAATTTTTTTGGCATTGTTAAGCAGAGCAATGACATCAACTTTAGTTTCCTCACCTTTTTCTTCTTGTTTTTCAGCCTCTGCCGTTAAATTGTCTTCGCCAGATATTTTTTCAACTTGTTTATTTACACCCTGAAGAGCTGTTTTACCAAGTAAAATATCAGTAAGTTTTCTGTTCATTGCTTTGCACATTATCCTGGTCAGAAAGAGGCCTGAGGCACCCACTATTGCCCCAATAGCTACCAGCAAAATATCTGTTACCGCAAAACCAGCTATAGCAGCTGCAACACCGCTGAGGCTGTTCAGTAAGGAAATGGTAATCGGCATATCAGCTCCACCAACCCGGATTGAAAATATCAGTCCAAAAGCTGCCGATGCAATAATAACAGCTATTAGATAAATAATCCCCGGTATACCAGTAATGGAAACACTCAGAACTATCAATAACAGCACAATGATCATCAACGCTGTTGTATATACCTGGTGATATTTCAGGATTACCGGTTTCTGGGTAAATACTTTATGTAGTTTACCGGCTGCCACCAGGCTGCCTGCCAGGGTGACACTACCTATTGATACAGCAGCTATTGAAGTAATCCTGCCAAACATATCTGATCCGTTATACAATGCCAGATAAGCAAAAGATGCAACAATTGCCGAAGCAGCCCCTCCAATTCCATTCAGGAGGGCAACCAGTTGCGGCATCTCTATCATCTTAACCTTAACTGCCAACCTTAAGCCTGTCAGTATTCCCAGTATCATTCCGGGATAGATAGCCCACACGGGTAAGATATCTTTCTTAATCAAAGTAATTATTATCCCAAATGCAATAGCCAGTGCACTTACCTGATTGCCAAGCTTGGCGGTTTTAACCCTGCTCATCAGGTGAATCCCAAGCAGAACTGACATGGAGAGTATTACACAAATAACGTAATATAGCGCGTCAGATATTATGCCGGAGGTATAAAAATTCATTAATATATTCATATTATTCATCTCTATCCGGATTTTCATTTTTCTTTCCAAACATTTTCAGCATCCTGTCGGTCACTGCAAAACCTCCGGCTACATTAACCATGGCAAGAATTATTGCCAGGCTTCCGAAAATATACCCCAATACAGGGGAACTTCCCTCAAGAGCAACCGCTGTTGCCAGAAGAGCGCCAATAATCGTAACTCCCGATAATGCATTCATTCCGGACATCAGGGGAGTATGCAGCCGGCTTGGTACATTGTTTATCAATAAATAACCTACCACTGCTGCTATTATGAATATTCCAATTAAAATATATTGAATTAAAGCCATGAATAATTTTTTAGATAATTAATTCTTTTGTCAGATTACTTCAAACCCATAGCTTCAAGTGTACCCTCATGTAATATGTCACCATTCCTTGTAACTAATATTGATGATACTATCTCATCAGAGAGGTCAAGATATATCTTTCCTTCCCTGGTAAGAAATGTGAGCAGATTATAAATATTACGTGAAAACATAATTGTGGAACTTGTAGAGAGCATTCCGGGTATATTTTTAATACCCTGAATGATAATACCATGTTTTTTTTCCACTTCCCCTGGTGTTGTTATAGCGCAATTTCCACCCTGATCGATTGATATATCAACGATACAGCTTCCCGTTTGCATATTTTTCACCATTTCTTCGGTGATCAGTATTGGAGCAACCTTTCCCTGTATCAATGCGGAGCAAAAAACTATATCAGCCCGGGAAATGATTTCGCCCAAATTTTTCCTCTCTACTTCAAGCCATTTATCCGGCAGTTGGTTTGCATGTAAACCATCGGGACTAACTGCGATATCAGCAGGAACACCTGTGTCAACGATTATTGCCCCGAGAGATTGGGCATTTTTATTAGCTTCAGGCCGTATATCAGCAGCATAAACCGATGCGCCCAGTCCTTTTGCTGTTGCCAGGGCCCTTAACCCGGCCACACCTGTTCCTATTACCAACACAATGGCCGGCTGAAGCCTGCCCACAGCACTGGTGACAAAAGGAACAAATTTGCTGATATCATTAATACCCATTATCATTCCCTTATAACCGGCGCAGGAGCTCATTGAAGAGAGAGCATCCATTGTCTGTGCCCTGCTGATTCGTGGTATTCCGTCGAGGGTCAACCCGATAATACCTCTTTCAGCCATATGACGTATCATTTTATGATTTGCAGGAGAGGCCGGATGCAGAAATGAAATCAAATATTGTCCGTGATGCATCATATCCAGCTCATGTTGCATCATTTCATTATTATATAAAGGTTCTTTAACCTTTAAAATAACCTCACTTTCAGAGTAAAGTTCCCTGACATCAGTAACAATTTCCGCTCCTTCAGCGCCATAAGCATCATCACTGTAATGTGAACCTGTTCCTGCTCCTGCCTGGAACAAAACCTTTGCACCGGAAGCGACCATCTTTTTTACAGTCTCAGGAATCGCTGCAACGCGGTTCTCTCCCGGCATAATCTCTTGGGGAATACCTATTATCATTGCTCTATGTTTATAATTTTTTAAATGCTAAAATAGATATTCCAAAGTTATCAAAATATGATTTAAATTAATAAATAACAGAGTTTTTTGAATCGATTACAAATAAACCGGATTATCCTTTTGATCATTTACAGTTAATTTATTAATAAAAGCCCGGAGTGAAAAATTTCAATCTTCATTGTTTTATTATTGATACTTGTATCTTTGCCTGGTTAAAAACTTTTTTTAAAATGCCAGAAGTATCCAACAGAGGAAAAGCGATGCCTGATTCACCAATCAGAAAGTTATCACCGCTTGCTGAAAATGCAAAAAGAAGAGGTATAAAAGTCTATCATCTCAACATCGGGCAGCCTGATCTTCCCACTCCCCCAGAGGCCTTAAAAGCAATACAAAATATCGACCGTACAACAATAGAATACTCTCCAAGTGAAGGCATCCGTTCATTTCGTGAGAAACTGGTTAAATATTATCATAAATATAACATAGACGTAGAGGTAGATGATATTATTATTACCACAGGCGGAAGCGAAGCGGTGACATTTGCTTTCATGAGTTGTCTGGATCCTGGAGACGAGATCATTGTGCCGGAGCCGGCTTATGCCAACTATGAAGCGTTTGCAATAGTTGCCGGGGCTGTCATAAGATCAATTGCCTCCAATATTGATGAGGGATTTGCACTTCCGCCGGTTGAAGAATTTGAAAAACTAATCACCTCAAAAACCAAGGGCATTATGATTTGCAATCCAAATAATCCCACTGGCTATCTATATACACGAGAGGAGATGAATAAAATACGCGACCTTGTCAAAAAGTACGATCTTTATCTTTTCTCTGATGAAGTTTACCGCGAATTTTGTTACACAGGTTCACCATATATTTCAGCTTTTCATCTTAACGGCATAGAACAAAATGTAGTACTGATCGATTCAGTATCGAAACGGTACAGCGAATGTGGATTACGAATAGGGGCATTAATAACAAAAAACAAGGAAGTTAAGCGCAATGTCCTCAAATTTTGTCAGGCCAGGCTCAGTCCGCCCCTGATAGGCCAGATTGCTGCTGAAGCTTCTTTGGACGCTGACCCCGACTACCTTTTAAATAACTATAATGAATATGTTAACCGCAGAAAATTTTTAATTGACGGACTTAACAGGATTGATGGCGTCTATTCTCCGATTCCCATGGGGGCATTTTATACAGTCGCCCGCTTACCCGTGGATAATGCTGACAATTTTTGTGCATGGATGTTATCAGAATTCGAATATAATAATCAAACACTTTTTCTTGCTCCCGCAAGCGGGTTCTATACCATTCCCGGAAAAGGCCAAAATGAAGTCAGGATTGCTTATGTATTGAAAAAGGAAGATTTAGCGATATGCCTGAAAATCCTCGAAGAAGCGCTTAAAGCATATCCCGGAAGTAAATTACGGGTAAATAGGGAAATAACCGTTCAGGAAACAGCATGATTATGAACCCTTAACCGGTTATTTAGCATTTTTCAGCCTGTGGTATCTTAAAAAAAATTAATACTAAATTTACGAGAGAACTGTCATTTCAGTCCTCTGATGCGTTCCATTGCTTCAATTGTGCTTTCACGGTCAGCAAAAGCCGAAAACCTGAAATAGCCTTCTCCGGAGGGACCAAAGCCCGATCCCGGGGTACCAACAACATTTGCTTCATTCAATAACTTATCAAAGAAATCCCATGACTTCATACCATTTTTGGTCTTTACCCAGATATATGGTGCATTTACACCACCATAAACCTCATAACCTGCATCCGTAAGGCTCTCTTTCATGATTTTCGCATTTCCAAGATAATATTTTATTACCTCTTTGACCTCTTTCTTCCCTTCATCAGAATAAACAGCAGCTGCTGCTTTTTGAACAGGATAGGATACACCGTTAAATTTTGTGGATTGTCGACGGTTCCATAACTGTTTTACTGATAATGGATTTCCCGATTTATCATATGCTCTTAATTCTTCAGGAACAACTGCAAAAGCACATCTGGTCCCGGTAAATCCGGCTGTTTTTGAAAAACTGCGGAATTCAATTGCCAGCTTATCTGCCCCTTCGATCTCATAAATTGAATGAGGAATATCATCTTCTGTTATAAAAGCCTCATAAGCAGCATCATACAAAATGATAGCTTTATTTTTTTCAGCATAGTCAACCCATTTCTTTAATTCGTCTTTGGAGGCTACAGTACCGGTGGGATTGTTTGGATAACACAAAAAAATAAGATCAGGCTTCTCCTCCGGCAACCGGGGAATAAAACCGTTCTCTTTTGTACAGGGCATATAAATAATACCTTCGTAATATCCGTTAGTCTTGCATACTCCTGTTTTCCCCGACATAACTGTTGTATCAGCATAAACAGGGTAAACAGGGTCACAAATTGCAATCTTACTTTCGCTGCTGAATATCTCCTGTATGTTTCCTGTATCACATTTTGATCCGTCAGAAATAAAAATATCATCAGCTGAAACATTAATACCCCTGCTTTGATAATCATTCTTAGCTATGATCTCACGCAGGAATAAGTAACCCTGTTCTGGTCCGTAACCTTTAAATGACGAAGATTCTGACATTTCTTCAACGCCTTCATGAAATGCCTTTATCACAGAAGGAACAAGGGGCCGTGTAACGTCACCAATTCCCATTCTGATAATTTTGCTTTCCGGATGAGATTTTGCAAACTCTTCTACTCTTCTTCCAATCTCAGGGAAGAGGTATCCTGCCTGAAGCTTCTGATAATTTTCATTAATATATGCCATAGTGTAAAATTTCCTGTGTATACAGGTGCAAAGTTAAAAATAAATTGCTGAGGGCATAATTCATATTGGATACAGAAGAAAATTGTCTGATGTTTAATACTTTTGTATAACAAAAAAGTAAACTATGCAAAATTTCTTTGTAAAATCTCACGGATTAGGTAACGATTATATTGTTTTAAATCAAAGTGAAATTGAGTTTGAATTAACTGAGAAGGCGGTAAGGAAGATATGCGATGTTCATTACGGTATTGGTTCTGACGGAATTCTTGTTAAAGTGCCCAGTTACAAGGCTGCCTTCGGGTTACGCATTTTAAATCCTGACGGATCGGAAGCAGAAAAAAGTGGTAACGGGCTTCGAATTTTTGCAAAGTATCTTTATGATTTAAAATTTGCCAAATCATCATGCTTTACCATTGAAACACCGGGTGGACTTGTTCAGGCAAAAATTGTTGAAGAGCATAACAGAAGAGCCAGGGTTATAAGGGTAGATATGGGTAAAGCGGATTTCTTATCATCAGCAATACCTGTTAATTGCGATAAAGAAGAATGTCTTGATGAAATTCTTAACCTTGAATACAAGGATTATTATATTAACTGTGTATCAGTAGGTAATCCACACTGTGTGATTATTAAGGATAACCTTGACAAAAAAGAGTTGCTGACATTTGGCCCGCAGATTGAAAAAAATCCCTATTTCCCAAAACGGATCAATGTTCAGTTTGCAAAAATAATATCACCCTCTGAAGTTGAAATATTGATCTGGGAACGTGGCGCCGGCTATACGCTGGCATCCGGAAGCTCAGCATGTGCTGTTGCGGCTGTGCTTGTAAAAAAAGGGCTGACAGAACCGGAACTGGATGTTAAAATGGAAGGCGGAAACTTAAAAATTGAAATCGACAGTAACTGGAATATTGGCATGACCGGCGAAGTCAGGGAAATTGCAAGTGGTACACTTAGTAAAGAACTTATTGCAGAGCTGATCTGATCTGTAATTTTTTATTAATTCTCTGATGCTGTACCGGACTTTATTTAGATTAATTCCAGGAAATGACAATATTATAATATTTTTGCTAAGTATAAAATACTCAAAGTTAATATGAGAGACAAAAAATTACCCTTTACAAAATCACAACTCGAAGATATAATAGAAAAATATCCCACCCCTTTTCATATTTATGATGAAAAAGCTATAAGGGAAAATGCTGTAAGATTTAAAAAGGCATTTGAATGGAACGAAGGGTTTAAAGAATATTTTGCTATAAAAGCAACCCCAAATCCATATCTCATGAAAATATTAAGGGAAGAAGGATTTGGTATTGACTGCAGTTCTAAAACAGAACTTGAACTTGCCAAAAGGGTTGGGATGTCAGGTGATGAAATTATGCTTACCTCCAATGATACCCCCGCAGACGAATTCGAAATGGCAAAGGATTTGGGTGCTATTATTAATCTGGATGATATTTCGCACATTGAATATCTTGAAAAACATGTAGGACTTCCTGAAACTATATGCATGAGATATAATCCGGGAGACCTGAAACAGGGAAATTTAATTATTGGTCACCCGGAGGAGGCCAAATACGGATTCACTCATGAACAGATCATTGAAGGTTATAAAATTTTAAAAAGCAAGGGCGTAAAACAATTTGGAGTTCATACGATGGTAGCTTCAAATGAACTTGATCCCGACTATTTTATTGAAACTGCTGAAGTATTATTTAATCTGATAGCAGAGGTTGCAGAGAAAGCCGGTGTTCGTATAAACTTTGCAAACCTGGGCGGAGGAATTGGTATTCCTTACCAGCCGGGACAGAAAGCAGTAGACCTTGAATACGTGAGTGCAGGAATAAAAAAATTATATCAGGAAAAAATTGAAGGTAACGGACTTGCCCCCCTAAAAATCTTTTTCGAATCAGGAAGGGCAATAACCGGTCCTTACGGTTACCTGGTTGCAAAGGTACTTCATATAAAAAAAACATATAAACTCTTTGCCGGGTTAGACGCCAGTATGGCAAACCTGATGAGGCCGGGAATGTATGGAGCCTATCATCATATAACTATTGCCGGTAAAGAAGATGAACCCCACACAGTAAAATATGATGTCACTGGCTCTCTTTGTGAGAATAATGATAAATTTGCAATTGACAGGATGTTACCTCAAATTGAACCAGACGATATAGTAGTAATCCACGATGCAGGAGCACACGGACATGCCATGGGTTTTAATTATAACGGAAAACTAAGGTCGGGGGAGTTGCTCCTCCGCAGTGACGGCAAAGTAGTACCGATAAGAAGACCGGAAACAACAGAAGATTATTTTGCCACTATAGATTTTGAAGGATTAACTGATTTTAAAGTATAATATCCAACTCTTATTCAAAAAAGTGAAAATTGGATTTGATGCGAAAAGAGCTTTTCTGAATTCCTCCGGACTGGGCAACTATAGCAGAAATACACTAAATGCCCTGAACCATTACTTCACTGATAATGATTACATACTCTTTACCCCTGAAATAAAACCAG
Organism: uncultured Prolixibacteraceae bacterium; assembly: GCA_964545315.1. GTDB lineage: Bacteria > Bacteroidota > Bacteroidia > Bacteroidales > Prolixibacteraceae > JAAYJR01. The sequence goes on along the minus strand of CAZJGI010000002.1, from coordinate 65,671 downwards.
GCTTATTTGACAATTACTCAGATTTTACGATAGTCACTCCTGAAAACCTGCCTAAGAAACTAAACTCTTTATGGAGAAGTATATTTCTCTTGTCTTTGGTAAAAAAGCATCATCTTGATATTTATCACGGTCTAAGCAACGAACTTCCACCGGGTATTGCCAAAAGCGGCATACCATCAGTGGTGACGATCCATGATCTCATATTTTTACGATACCCGGAATTATATAAATCCATCGACCGGAAAATATATAAAGTCAAATTTAAATATGCATGTAAAGCTGCAACAAAGATTATAGCGATAAGTAACCAAACAAAAAATGACCTTACAACTTTTTTTGATATCCCTCCCGAAAAAATTGAAGTTATTTATCAACCTGTTAATGCATTATTTTTTGATAAAAGAGATAAAGGAAATACCTTGAAAAAATATAATATCCCTGAAAACTATATTTTAACAGTTGGTACAATTGAACCCCGTAAAAATCAGCTTTCACTACTCAAGGCCATACACAATACAGGCCTTGATCTTACTCTGGTAGTCATTGGAAATCCGACTAAATACATCTCACAACTAAAGCAATTTGCAGATGATAAAAGAATTGAGGGAAAGGTTATTTTTCTTAATAATCTAACCTTAGAAGAGTTATCAGTAGTTTATCAAAATGCCACTCTGTTAGCCTATGTTTCGCTATTCGAAGGTTTTGGCCTTCCTGTTATTGAGGCTATGGCTAGCGGATGCCCGGTATTAACCTCTTCTGTTTCATGTCTGACAGAAACAGCTGGTGATGCGGCAATATTATGTGATCCTTACGATATCAAGGATATAAGCAACAAAATATCCCGTATTCTGCATAGCAATGCTCTCAGAAATGAGCTGATAAAAAAAGGAAATGCCAGGGCATTTCATTTCCATCCTGGTAATTATTCAGAAAAATTATTTACTTTTTACAAGAAACTGTCAGGGAAACAAAATGGATGAAGATTTAAAACAAGCATTGGAAGTACTAAAAAAAGGGGGTATCATTTTATATCCCACAGATACTGTATGGGGAATTGGCTGTGATGCCACTAACCGGGAATCAGTTGAAAGAATATACCGGATAAAAGAACGTGAAGATTCAAAAAGCATGCTTGTACTGATGGAAAATCCAGCCTTACTGGAGCGTTACGTTAATGATGTTCCTGAGATTGCCTGGGATTTGATAGAGATATCTACCACACCCCTTACTGTAATATATCCTAATGCAAAAAATCTTCCGGCAAATTTAATCTCCGGTGACGGAAGTATAGGAATACGGTTTACCAAAGAGGAATTTACCACTCGCCTTTTACAGCGATTCCGTCGGCCGATAGTCTCAACATCTGCTAATATCAGCAATGAAAAAACACCCGCCTGTTTTGATGAGATATCAGAAAAAATAAAAAGCAGGGTAGATTACATTGTTAAATTCCGACAGGATGATACAACAGAGAAACGTCCGTCAGAGATTATTAAACTATGGCCTGACGGACGCATAGATATTATCCGTAAATAAAAGCTTTGGATTTCAGTATATTATTTTTTCTCTTTCAGAATATCCCTTATCTCTTTGAGTAAAATTTCCTCTTTTGTAGGTTCAGGCGGAGGTGCAGGCGCCTCTTCCTCTTTTTTCTTCATGCTGTTAAATGCCTTTATAACAAGAAAAATTGCCAGTGCAACAAGCACAAAGTCAATTAAAGTATTAACAAATGCCCCATACTTAACAGATACTTCTGCAATTGCAGGGGTGATAACGGAATCACCTTCCATAACTGCCTCACTTCCTCTTTTAAGGATAACTCTAAGGTTGCTGAAATCAGCATTTCCAAGTAAAAGGCCGATAGGCGGCATAATAACATCATTTACAAATGACGTAACTATTTTCCCGAAAGCACCGCCGATAATTACAGCTACTGCCAGGTCGAGTACATTGCCTCTCATGGCAAAACTCTTAAACTCTTTTAACATTCCCATAGTCCTTGATTTAATTAATTTAATAATTATTATAATTTTTTTCGTCCTAATAGAGTCAATTTTGAATATCAGAGCGAAAAACTATGGAAAGTTAAACAATAATAATTAATTAAAAAATGAGGATTATCAATTATTTTCTTCTATCTTTTTTCAATAGTCCCCGATCCTAATATAGATGTATCAATTGAAGGATTGCCATGGTAGTAAACACTACCCGAACCTGCTACCCTGGCTTTCAGGTTACCATTTGTATAAACATTGCAGTTGCCTGAACCTGCAATTTTAATATCCACATTGGCAGCTTCATAGCGGCCTGCTTTAACATTACCTGATCCACCTATTATGACAGACATATCCTGAACAACAGCCCCTCCGTTAATAACTATATCGCCCGATCCGGATACAGTAGTTTTTACCCGTTCGGAATTAAGTTCATCGATAAAAATATTACCACTTCCGCTGACAGAAAGATCAATTATACGCGAGGCAATCGGCCCGTCAGCAATTATATCTCCTGAACCTGCAACTGACAAAGAATTTATTTCAGGAACAGTAACTGTTATTTCGATTTTGCCGGGATCAAACGAACTTAACAACAGATTCCTGGTTTTAAACCGTATATTCAGGGTCCGGTCCCTTACTTCTGTAATAATCTCATCAAGGGAAGATGCACTTGCTGAGATTTCTACATTTTGACTGCTGCCTTGCTTTACAAATAATTTTCCTGAAACACGTAATGATATTTCTGAAAAGGAAGGAACCTCCCTCTCCTGGCTCTCTGCATAAGCATTAATTGAAAAAGATATACAAAAAAATAAACACAAAAGGAATGAATACTTTGACCTCATGGTAATTAATTTTAAAATTTTAAAATTTGTTTTTTAAATATGACGAACAAAACTCTGTAAAGTTGCAGTTCATTTAAAATTTTACAAAAAATTTTGCTCATTTTCTATTTATAATAGAAGAGTTATGGATTAAATAAGTCCTTCAGGAATATTGATTTTAATGAATTGTTTTTCATGATCAACAGCTATAATGAGATCAGGATTATATGGAAGTAAAATTTCTTTCACTCCGGAGATCACCCTAAGGACTACATTACCAGAAAAATTATCGATCCCTGAAATAAATCCGATATGAACATTTTTTCCATCAAATATCTGATAATTAATCAATTGGTTAGTTGTATTTTCATCAGGTTTCTCGACAATTTCGTCAGAAAGCAAATAAACAGAATTACCAACAAGCCTGCGTGCGTATTTTTCTGTTTCCACCCAATCGAAACTTATTGAGGCTGTTTTTGAAGAAGTTATCCTAAGACCTTTTTCAGCAACAAAAAACGGCACAGGTAATCCATCCAGTTCAATAAAAAAAAGGCTTGTATCCACGACTAATTCTTCGGCAGAATGCTCAAATTCCATCACTACCTCACCTCTTACTCCATGAATTTTTCTGATAAATCCAATTTTACGATAATTCTTTGCTGATACTCTTTCCATCTAACAAATTTAAATATTGAATCTGGTTTGTAAAAAGGATCCCTCCACTTTAAAAATAAATTATATAATTTAATATATTGCAGCAGGCATTCATAAGGTTCAGTTAAAATTGAAGAACCACCTGTCAACATGACAAGTGGTTCTTCAATAAACTTTCTGTTAAAATCTGAATCAAATAATCATTTTACTGATTATCCTGTTCTGATGCATCAGCAGCATTCTCTTCGACATTTTCCTCATCTGTCTTGCCTTCCTCTACAGCAGATTCTGCAACTATTTCCTTAACACTTTCTTCAGCTTCTTTTGCTAATTCAGCATTTTTAGCTGCGATTGCCGCGGCTCTCTTTTCATTTTTCTTTGTTTCTGCAGCTATAAGTTTTTGTTTTGCTGCCCCCTCTTCGTTTTCTACTCTTTCCTTCTTAGTCTGGATTAAAGATTGCTTTTCCCCGAGCCAATTATTCAATCTTTTTTCGGCCTCTTCTTCGTCGAAAGCCCCTTTTTTAACTCCACCCATCAGGTGCTTTTTATAAAGCACACCTTTGTAGGATAATATTGCTTTAACAGTATCTGTTGGTTGGGCGCCTTTGGTAAGCCAGTCATAAGCTTTATCAAAATCGAGATCTATAGTAGCAGGATTCGTATTCGGATTATAAAAACCTAACCGTTCAATGTACCTGCCATCCCGTGGCGCCCTGCTATCTGCTACCACAATGTGGTAGTAAGCATAACGTTTGCGGCCATGCCGCGCTAATCTCATTTTTACCGGCATATAAAATTTATTTTTTAATAACGAGGCGCAAATATAGTATAAAAATCTGTTTTTGAAACACCTGAATTTACTTTTTCTATTTTATACGACCAGGATTTTTCTTAATAAAGTCATTCCAGTCTTTATACTCTTTTGATCTTTTTGGTTTCCCCTGCTGGATGAAATGGCATATTGCGACGGCCACTGCATCACTGGCATCCAAACCCTTATCAATATCTTTAAGGTTATATACCTTTTGCAGAAAATAGGCTACCTGTTCCTTTGAGGCGCGTCCCATTCCTGTAATAGACTGCTTTACCAGCAAAGGGGCATATTCATGTATAGGCACCGAAAAATGCAGTGCAGCTGCCATTATGACTCCCTGTCCTCTTCCTAACTTAAGCATCGATTGTACATTTTTACCATAAAAAGGAGCCTCTATAGCCATAACATCCGGCCTGTATTCTTCCATTAAATGTAAAGCACGCTCATGCAGGTGCTTAAGCCGCTGATAATGATCAGTAAACCTTCCCGGAACCAGGGTGCCCATATTTAAAATAACAGGCCTGTTGTCCCTTATCTCAACTATACCATAACCGGTAACTGTTGTCCCCGGATCAATACCTAATATCTTAATTGTCTTGTGTTTCATGAAACTTGTTGCTACTCCTGTCAAATCTCTGGATAAATATACCGGCTATGATAAAAATTAATCCTATAAAGGTAGTCAGGAACAACGTCTCTTTCAAAACAAACCGTATAAAAATTAGAGAAAGGAATGGCGTTAAAAAAATCAAATTTCCAGTCTTTGCATTATTTGAACTGAACTGCATCGCTTTCATCCAAAAGATATAGGTAATGCCCGTCTCAAATATTCCTACATATAGTGCGGCTGAAAAGCTGATATTCGGGACAATCCTGAAATCTGAAAAAGCTATGACTATAACAGTCAGGATTATCAGCCCGGAAAGGAAGTTCAAAAAGAGTTTGATTATAGCATCTCCTTTTTGCCTGACATTAAATATCCAGTATAAGGCCCAAATAATAGAACTAACCAATGCAAGAATTACACCGGGGATACTTGCCTGGCCCAAATTCTCCTTTCCTCCCTGCAGAGAAATACAAATCACCCCTGCAAAACTTATCAGAAGGCCGGCTATACTATATCTGCCAATACTTTGACCCAACAATGGAACTGAAAGAAAGGTCAGTACAATTGGCCATACCATGTTAACAGGCTGTGCCACCTGGGCAGGTAACATAGAATATGCCTTGAATAATATCAGATAATAAGCCGCAGGATTTAAAACTCCAAGTAATGTTGCGCTAACAATATTACCTGAAGGCTGGGATAACAGATCCTTTAATTTACCCTGTATGACCAGCAGAATAAATAAAAGAATCACTGTAACTGCTGATGCAAAAAAAATTAGCTGAATAAAGTCCAATCCTTTCAGCGCTATTTTAAAGGCTGTTGCAACGGTTGACCAAAACAAAACGGAAAGACCGCCAAATAAATATGATTTATCAGTTGAATTCATCAGGTGGTTCCACCCCGTTAAAGAATTTCTCTTCGGGTGTATTAGTTTCATCCGGATATAACTCCCTCAACTCCCTGTATTTTTCTCTGGATTCTTCAATGTAGACACTTCCGGGATGCATAGTAAGCATTTCGAGATATAATTCTTTGGCTGTCTCCTTTTTATCAAGATGATAATTATACAATTCTGCAAGCATAAACAAGGCATCGTCGGCGAGTAACTCATAGCTGAAACCGGCTCTTATCTGTTCCAGATATTCTGCCGCTTTTGGAAAATTGTTCCTGTCGGTTTCGATTTTTGATTTTCTGAAAAGGATATCGTCAATCAGAGTATGGTATGGATACAATTCTGATATTGAGTCGAGAGTTGCTAACGCAAGGGAGTCTTTATTTCTGAAAAAAAGAAGGTCTGCACGGGCAAACATTTGTAAGGGTATCTCAGTAGTATCAAGGTTTAGGTTATTACCTATCAACATTGAAAGTTCCATAGCATCGTTAGCTGTAAATTTGGAGGTGCTGCCTTTTAATATGTCCAGTTGAGCCTTAGCCCAATTAAAGTTTCCCATATAATAACCCAGCTTGGCTTTTTTCAATTTTACCTCATCAGACAGTTCATTATTCTTATTGTCATCGATAACCTGTGAATAAAGCAGTATTGCCTCCCAGGGATCTCCGGAGTAGACATAAATATCAGCAAGTGCAGTTTTCAATATCCCTGTCTCCTCCGGTTTAAGCTTAGGTATTTTAAGTCCTTTTTCCAACACGGCAATTGCACTGTCAGGATCATTCAGATAAAAAGCCAGTAGATGGCTATATTCATTTATCAGGTTGAGAGTTGCTGAAGAATATCCAAAAAGTTGCAATCCCTTTTCAAACTGTCCGGCAATAAGGGTACCACCACTTTTATCCATAATGTTTTCCTGAATATACTTAACATACGATGCATGGATATTCTGCAGGAAAGCCTGATTGAAAAAAGGATTAGCTTCCCCTTTAGAAATGATATAATCAAATGCCCGTTTTGACTCCTCATAGTTTTGGTGGTTCATTGCAAGGGTTCCTAATTGATATATTTGTGAATCTTCACCACCTGTGCGGCGGTCAAGGGCAATAGCCTGCCTCAGTGCTCCTGCAAATTGCTTTTCCTGAAGTAAAAACCAGATCAATAAACGATTATACCCGGTTATACCGGGTTCATTCTGAATACGTTTTAAAAGCTGCTCTCTGAAACGGTCACGCAGATCATCATCCACATCCAGTCTCAATGCTGAAGCAAGACTGCTCTGAATACGACTTAACTGTTTGTCATCCAGTTTGATAAGATTAAGGTATTCTTCCATCATCTTTTCATAAGAACGCAAATAGAGATAAATTCTTGCAAGTTCATAATTAAACTCTTCCTGTGGCAAGACCTGCCTTCCCTTCAGGTATACCTTCTCTGCCCAATTATATTCACCCCACTGTATAAAGGCATTACCTGTAAGCAAATAATTACCTTTCCCCGGAGGGATAAGATCCAACGCATCTTTATACCTGGATTCCGAATCTTCATTTTTTTCCCAGGCTTTAAGCAGATATCCCCAATTTACATATAATTCGGATTTTGGTGAACGCTGTTTTCTGATCTCGTTTTGTATCTGCCTTTCAGCCTCTTCAAATTGACCCAACTCTATCATGGAGACTAAATATAATCTGAAGTAATAATCATTCCCGGAAAGATTATAAACTTCAAGCAGGAGCGGCGCAGCTTTGTCAAATTCTTTTGCACTGTAATAAGATATTGCCAGCCGGGAATTGGTTTGAATTTCCTGCTGCTTGTTCTGCGCAAGTGCTGTGGTGAAATTGCTAATTATTAATAATATGAAAAAAAGATTCCGCATGAAATCCATTATTATATTTAAATTACAAAAATAACACTGAAAACCTTTTAAAACTATTTTTTTCCCCTTTTTACATTACCAGGAATATTTTAGGTTAAAATATATTATTTGTGAATTATCCATGTTAGAATTACTTTTGCAAAAAATATATGTCATGACAGATGAATTAATAACAAGTCAACGGCTTCCTGCCTGGATGAAAATGAAAATGCCCAAAGGTAAAAATTATCCAAGAATCAAGAACCTGGTTAATTCATATGGATTACACACAATCTGCACAAGCGGCAGGTGTCCTAATATTGGTGATTGCTGGAACAGAGGTACTGCAACATTCATGATTTTGGGAGATATATGCACCCGTAGCTGTAAATTTTGCGGGGTTAAAACAGGCAAACCTCTTCCCCCTGATGAGAATGAACCAGTAAAGGTTGCAGAATCAGTAAGGTTAATGGAATTGAAGCATTGTGTTATTACATCGGTGGACCGTGATGACCTGGACGATCAGGGTGCCGGGATATGGGTTCGTACGATCATGGAAATAAAAAAGGTAAATCCGGAAACAAAAATTGAAGTTCTGATTCCTGATTTCAGAGGTGATCTAAATCTGATTAAAAAAGTATTGGACGCAGGGCCTGATGTTATCTCACACAATCTGGAAACAGTGGAAAGGTTAACTCCCCAAATACGTTCAGCAGCAAAATACCGGCGTAGTCTCGAAGTATTAAAATATATTGCAGATAATAATAAAATTGCAAAATCGGGTATCATGCTGGGACTTGGTGAAACGACAGAAGAAATATTACAAACAATGGATGACCTGAGAGAGGCAGGTTGCAGGGTAATGACAATAGGCCAGTATCTGGCCCCAACCAGTAACCATATACCCGTAGTGGAATTTATCAGGCCTGAACAGTTTGATGAATATCATGATATCGGTATAAAAAAAGGATTTTCCTATGTTGAGAGTGCACCCCTGGTAAGAAGTTCATACAGGGCCGAGGAACATGCACATGCCTGAAAATAGATCAAGATAATTATACATATGAGTCTAAGGGCAATATATTATAAGTTAACTCCTGACATGAGACTGCTGGTAAGAAAATTTTACTACCTGCCTTCCGATATTTATCTAAGGATAACTGGTAAAAAAAAGAATATGGTGCCCGACAAAGGTGATATTTATATTGGATCGGGTGACTTTATTAAACAAGGTATACACCATCTCGATCTGTTGAAAAGACATACAAACCTGAAACATGACAGCGCTATCCTGGACATAGGATGCGGAATCGGAAGAAGCGCTGCAGCACTTACTAAATACCTGAACAGTCATGGCAGTTATGAAGGATTTGACGTGGTGAAAAAAGGTATCAATTGGTGCAATAAAAATATCAGCAACAATTATACAAATTTTCACTTCCGGCATGTCCCGTTAAAAAATGACCTGTATAATAAAAATGGTAATAACGCCGATGAATTTATTTTTCCTTATAATGATTCCCTGTTTGATGTTGTATTTCTTTTTTCAGTATTCACTCATATGCAACAAACCGAAATTAAACACTATCTGAATGAGATTTTCAGAGTAATGAAGGTTGGGGGGAATTGTCTTGCTACTTTCTTTATTTATAATGAAAAAGATGAAGAATATATATCACAATATAATTCATTTTGCTTCCCTGTTAAAAGAGAAGGATTCAGGTTGATGGATAAAAAAGTGAAAAGTGCCAATGTAGCTTTTGAGGAAAAAAATTTACAGAACATTATCTCAGACAGTGGCTTGAAAATAAAGAAAGTAGTAGCCGGATACTGGAAGAATACTGGCAACAAAAATGAACTTAATGATTTTCAGGACATTATTGTAATGGAAAAATAATTAATATTATTGATGTAATATGGCAAATTTTAATTACGAAGATCTTGGCTTAAAAGAGTATAAAGCATGCTGGGATTATCAGGAAAAGCTACTTTCCAAAGTATTAGATGATAAAATGAACCTGGGTAAACCCTCTGCAAAAAATTATTTCCTGATAGTGGAACATCCACATGTATTTACATTGGGTAAAAGTGGAGATGAAAAAAATTTGCTGGCTAATGAGGAATTTTTAAAAAAAATAGAAGCTACTTTTTACAGGATCAACAGAGGAGGGGATATTACCTATCACGGCCCGGGTCAAATAGTAGGTTATCCGATTATTGATCTGGAATATCACAAAACAGGGGTACGCCAGTATATAGAAAAGATGGAGAATGCTATTATAGAGCTCTTATCGGTATTTGGAATTGCGGGAAGTCACAAGGAGGGTGCCACAGGGGTATGGATTGAGGCAGAACATCCTGTAAATGCACGTAAAATTTGTGCTATTGGTGTCAGGGTAAGCAGATATGTCACAATGCATGGATTTGCATTAAATGTAAATACCGACCTCAAATATTTTGGTTATATAAATCCCTGCGGATTAACACTTGGAGTGACATCGATCAAAAAAGAACTGGGAGAAGAAGTTCCATTGGAGGAGGTAAAAAGTTTACTAAAAGAAAAGTTTAACCAAGTATTCTGATAACATTATGACTTTTAAACCAGTATTAAAACTCAGCCTTAGCAATTTACATAACGTGATATTTTTAATTATCATCGCAATTCTTATATACCCTTTTAATGTTTCCGGTGAGCCGGAAAATGATAATAAGCCATTTCCCCTGACAGTATTAAGTTATAACCTGAGGTTTGGGGAACTTGCCTCCCTGGAAGAGTTTGCGGAGTATATAAGAAGAGAGAATCCTGATATAGTGGCATTACAGGAGGTAGACGTAAAGACTAACAGGCCGAATGCCCCACATCAGAATGGAAAAGATTTCATCACTGAACTTGGTTATCTGACAGGCATGCTTACTGCTTATGCCCGGACAATAGATTACTCAGGAGGTTATTATGGCATTGGTATCTTGTCAAAATACCCCTTCAAAATGACAAAAAAAATTATGCTCCCCATGCCGGAAGGGGCGAAAGAACAAAGGGCAGCGCTTACAGCAGATGTTGAGCTGCCCGGTGGAAAATGTTTTACATTTGTTTCTACACATCTGGACCATTCAGTATCTTCGGTAAGACAGGCACAGGTAAGGGCAATTAATAAGGCACTTAAAAAAAACATATACCCTTTGATAATTGCAGGAGACTTCAATGGTAAGCCGGATTCACCGGAAATCAGGAAAGGCATGGAAAAATGGGAACAGGCCTGCAGCCCTGATTTTACAATATCTTCCGGCAATCCAATTTCAAAAATTGACTATATATTTTATAAACCCGCTAAACGATGGAGGGTAATAAGCTCCTGCACACCACATATTAAGCTTTCTGATCATCTGCCCGTAATTGTAAAAATTGAACTGCATTAATTATCCTTTGTAACACGATAACAGATTATTATTGCGACCGATATCCCTAAAGTATATTTTTCATGTAATGCATTTTTATAATTTTTTGAATGCAAATGTTATCTTTGAACTAATTTATATAGATTCAGCGTTTTTCATCAGCAAATCATCTATAAATTAATTGAATTACAAAATTTTAAATAAGCAACATATGAATAATAAAAAACAATCTTCAAGAAGAAGATTTTTAAAAAGCGCGTTAGTTGCGGGAGCAGGTATTACTATTATTCCCAGACATGTATTGGGTGGAAATGGATATTTACCACCTTCCGATCAACTTACCAAGGCAATTATTGGGGTAGGCGGTATGGGCCGCGGGCATATTCGCTATGAAGATACCCGTGTTATCGCCATTTGTGATGTTGACAAACTTCACCTCGAAAAAGCACAGAGCATGATTGACTATGAAGTTAAAAAATTTCATGATTTCAGGGAAGTCCTTCAGCTGCCGGAGGTAGATATTGTACACATAGCCACACCTCCGCACTGGCATGGTATCATGGCTGCAGAAGCTGCCAAAGCAGGAAAAGACATTTGGTGTGAAAAGCCTATGACCCGTACAATTGGAGAAGGGAAAAAAGTTGTGGAAGCTGTTAACGCCCATGGACGGATGTTCAGGCTCAACACATGGTTCAGGTTCAAAGATACTTTTTATGGACTTGGCACTGATGTGAAACCATTGAAAAAAATTATCGACAGCGGAATACTGGGATGGCCTTTGAAGGTAACAGTAAGTGGAATTACAGGATATAACTGGAAGTTTTACTGGAGCGGGGAGCACAATCTGAAACCTATGCCGGTACCAGAAAACCTGGATTATGATATGTGGCTGGGGCCTGCCCCATACAAACCATATAATCCGGAGCGTGTACACGCCAAATTCCGGGGATATTGGGACTATGACGGAGGCGGACTGGGTGATATGGGACAGCACTATCTTGATCCTGTTCAATATCTTCTGAATAAAGACAATACCAGTCCTGTTAGAGTAGATGTTGATGCTCCTCAGCAGCACTATGATGCTGTTGGATCATGGCGGAGAATTGAATATACATACGCCGACGGATGCAAAATCATCCTGGATGGTGAAAACAGGGATAAAGATGCAGCATATATCGAAGGTCCGGAGGGTAAAATATTCAGGGGATTCAGATCAAATATTCCTAATCTGCATAAATATCTGGAAACACTTCCCGAACCGGAACCACAAATTTCAATCTTCTCTGAGTCTGTCAGGACACGTAAAAAATTTGCACTTAATGAAATGAATGGATTCAGGTCCGCAACCATGGTAAATCTCGGCATTACAGCCGTAAGACTGGGTAGGTCATTAAATTTTGACCCGGTTAAACTGGAATTTATTGATGATGAGGCTGCTAACAGGTTAATAAATCAACCCATGAGGGCACCATGGACAATATGATAACAATTAATGAATAATATTTTAAAATAATTGAAATGAATAAAAAAATATATCAATTAACAGCTATTCTGTTATTTGTCATAATTTCCACATTAACATATGCACAGGATAGACGGACACTGGATACCAAAATAGCTGACATACTTGCCCAGATGCCGGCAAACGACCTCGTTCACCGCGACAGGTTAATGAATGAACTGGTTGGATTGGGAGCCGAAGGCTTTCAAAAACTGGCTGATCAATTAACCCCTCCTGGTGTTGGTGACGATACTGCAGTCCGCTTTGCAATTAACAATCTTGCCCGTTATGCAAGCTCTTTTAATAATGAATCAGCGGGCAGCCTTGTTGAAACAAACCTTTTAAAAGCATTAGAATCCAGGTCAGATGTTGAAGTAAAAACATTTTTACTTAACCAATTGAATCTTGTCGGAGGAATCAGATCTGTCGATGAGGTAAAAAAATACCTTTCTGACGAAAAACTGGTTGAACCGGCAACACAAACGCTGTTGTCAATAGGATCGGAAACAGCAGCCCGTGCCTTACTGGAGGCTCTTCCAAATTCACCGGAACAATCAAAGATCACTATTATCAAAGCATTGGGTGAATTAAAATACAGGTTTGCCTCCAAACCGGTTTCTGCATTTGCAGGTACTGACAACCAGGGTCTCCAGAAAGTTGTATATACAGCTTTGGCAAATATAGCAGACCCTCAATCATACCAGATGTTGTACAATGCTGCAAAAAAGGTGGATTTCAAATATGAACCAACAAATGCAGCCGAGTCATTTCTTGTTTATTCTGACAACCTGCTACAGGCAGGCAATTTACAATCCGGCCAAAAAGCGTTAAAAGCGATAATGAAGGCAAACAGCTCAGATGACAGGCTTCATAATTACTCGGGAGCGCTGGCTGTTTATGCAAAATATTTCGGTTATGAAGCAATGCCCCTGTTACTTAAAGCTGTCGACAACAATGATAAAGCATTCCGGATGGCAGCCCTTAACATCGCAAAGGAAACAGGAGATATTGCCGCTACCCGTGAGTGGATGAATAAAGCACAATCCGTTTCTCCTGAAGTCAAAGCTGAAATTATAAATATGCTGGGAAGAAGGGGTGATCCCCTGGTAAGAAGATTCCTTTCAGAAAACCTCAATTCACCATCGTCTGATTTACGTAAAGAAGCTATTTCTGCCCTAGTTAAACTTGAAGGCAAAGAAGCTGTACCACAGTTGATAACCCACCTGGTTAATGGCAATGATGTACCTGAAACAAAAAATGCGCTGTTGCAACTACTCGACCGTGAACATTTAAAACCTGTAGCTGCCGGATTAACCCAGACATCAGGAAATGTCAAAGCTGCATTAGTCGACCTGATCGCAGCAAAATCGGGCGAGGAATACTTCAGGGATATCTTAAACCTCACCAAATCAGGCAATCAGGAAGAAAAAGAATCAGCCTTCAATGCCCTCAAAAACGTCTCTTCTGCAGATAACCTTAATGAGTTAATCAACCTGCTGCTTTCTGTAAATAATGAAAAAGAGATAGGCCAGGTTCAGGCAGCTGTTGTGGCTGCAGCAAAAGGAGTCCAGTCGGAAAAGACAGAAAATGGAAAAATATTGCAGTCATTGAAGAACAGCAGCAATAAAGAACGTATAATTGCTATTCTGCCGGAAATTGGAGGTGATATTGCACTAAAAACAGTCACCGAATATTTCAATAACTCTACAGGTGTTATTAAACAGGCAGCATTTGATGCTTTGACCAACTGGAAGGAGTATCAGGCCGCTGCTGCTCTATATGAAATATGTAAATCAAATTCAGGGAATTATCAGAAACAGGCGTTTGAAAGTTTTGTTCGCCTGGTGCGCCCTGCAAATCTCCCTGATGACCAAAAATTATTGCAATACAGAAAAATAATGCCCTATGCCAACAATGCTGACGATAAAAGACTGGTTATTGGTTCAATAGGCAATTTAAAAACATTCCTGTCACTGGTTTATCTGGAACAATATCTTGAAAATAGTGATCTTCAGCAGTCTGCAGCACGTGCAATAATGAATATTGCACTTCCGGATGAGAACGGTGAAAACGGATTCTCCGGAGAATTAGCAAAAAAACTTTTAAACAGGGTTGCTTCAGTAATAACAGGTTCCGAAAGTGATTATGATAAAATAAACATTAAAAACTATCTCGATAAAATGCCGGATGAAAAAGGTTTTGTATCCATTTTCAACGGGAAAAACCTTGATGGCTGGCAGGGATTGGTTGGTAATCCTGTATCACGTGCAAAAATGAGCAAGGAAGAACTGTCAAAAAAGCAGGAAGAAGCTAACAAAAAAATGACAGAGACCTGGAGCGTAAGAGACAATACAATAGTATTTAATGGCAAAGGGGCAAATCTCTGCACTATAAAGGATTATGGTGACTTTGAGATGATTGTTGACTGGAGGATCACGAAGGAGGGTGACAGCGGCATTTACCTTCGTGGAACCCCACAGGTACAGATATGGGATACTACAAGAGTTGAAGTAGGTGCACAGGTAGGTTCCGGCGGGCTTTATAACAATCAAAAAAATGAAAGTAAACCTCTAAAGGTTGCTGACAATCCCATTGGTGAGTGGAACACTTTTCGCATTACAATGATAGGTGAGAAAGTAACAGTTTTTCTAAACGGAGATTTAGTAGTGGATAATGTTACCATGGAAAACTACTGGGACCGCAGCATACCGATTTTTGAAAAAGGTGCGATTGAACTGCAGGCACACGGTACAGACCTTGCCTTCAGGGATATCTTTGTTCGCGATATTAACACCAAGGAATACGGACTGACAAAAGAGGAGGTAGACGAAGGTTTTGTATCATTATTTAACGGAATGAATCTCGATGGATGGCAGGGTAATACAACTGACTATATAGCTAAAAATGGGGAAATGCTGGTAAGGCCTTCGAGGGGAGGGCACGGAAATTTATACACCGATCAAGAGTACAGCGACTTTATTTTCCGTTTTGAATTCCAACTTACCCCCGGAGCAAACAACGGGCTTGGTATCAGGGCACCTCTGTCAGGAGATGCAGCCTATTCGGGAATTGAACTGCAAATATTGGATAATACAGCTCCGGTATACGCAAACCTTAAGGAGTACCAGTATCATGGTTCTGTTTACGGAGTTATTCCTGCAAAAAGAGGATTTTTAAAACCGGTTGGCCAATGGAATGAACAGGAAGTAGTTGTTAAAGGTACCCGCATAACTGTTAAACTGAACGGCACAGTTATCCTCGATGGAGATACTGCGGAGGCCAGCAGAAATGGTACAAAAGACGGCAGGGACCACACGGGATTAAAACGTACGACAGGTTATATAGGTTTTCTTGGGCATGGTTCAGAACTGAAATTCAGAAATATAAGAATTAAAGAGCTCTAGCAACCGTTGGCTGAAGCCGACGGCAAAGGATAAGGCACAGATAATGGCAGCCAGATTGGTTCGATGCCTTATCCATTGCCGTTCGCTTGAGCGAATGGATAGGTCATGGCAGCCGGTTTACTAAAAAAGGGGCCCTGAAATTTTCAGGACCCCTTTTTTATATTATTAATTCCCTGTTAATTAAATGCTGTTAACAGCATTAAGGTCATCGAATGCCTGTTGCAATCGGGCAATCATTGCTTCTTCACCTTTACGCAGATAGACACGCGGATCATAAAATTTCTTATTCGGTTTATCCGATCCTTCAGGATTACCTATCTGAGCCTGCAGGTAATCATGCTTCTCAGCTTCATATTTGCGTATTCCATCCCAGAATGCCCATTGGGTATCAGTATCTATGTTCATTTTAATTACGCCGTACCCTATAGCCTCACGAATTTCTTCATGAGATGAGCCTGATCCACCGTGGAAAACAAAATACACAGGATTATCTTCTTTCAATCCTAATTTATTCTTAATATATTCCTGTGATTTCTTTAAGATAACAGGCTGCAGTTTAACATTACCCGGTTTATAAACCCCGTGAACATTGCCAAAAGAAGCTGCGATTGTAAAATTAGGGCTAACTTTGCTAAGTTCTTCATATGCATAACAAACCTCTGCCGGTTGGGTATATAATCTTGAGCTATCGACATCTGTGTTGTCAACACCGTCCTCTTCACCGCCTGTAACTCCCAGTTCAATCTCAAGCGTCATTCCCAATTTACTCATTCTTTCCAGGTATCTCTTACTAATTTCAATATTCTCCTCCAAGGTCTCTTCTGAAAGGTCGAGCATATGAGAGCTGTAAAGAGGCTTACCTGTCTCGGCAAAATGTTTTTCGCCGGCATCCAGCATTCCGTCTATCCAGGGTAAAAGTTTTTTGGCAGCATGGTCGGTATGCAGTATTACCCGCACCCCATATGCCTCAGCCAGTGTGTGAATATGCTTTGCACCAGCTATTGCGCCAATAACTGCAGTCCCTAAACCTTCAAGTTTTAAACCTTTCCCTGCATTAAATGCAGCTCCCCCGTTTGAAAACTGTATGATCACAGGTGAATTGGCAATACTTGCCGCTTCCAGGACAGAATTTATTGAGGATGAACCCACAACATTAACCGCAGGAAGTGCAAAATTATTTGCCTGGGCTACCTTAAAAATATACTGCACATCGGCACCTGTTACAACTCCCGGTTTTACAACTTCAGATATTCGTTTCATAATATTATTTTTAATTTATTGATTTAATCGTATTTACATATTAATCACAAATTTACTATTTCATCAGCCCGGCTGCAAAATTAATATTTTAAATAAGACTAAATTCTTTATTATTTAATATTGAAAGTATTAAGCTGCATTTTCACCCATAAACAATTTTATATCTTCTTCCGGTTCTGTGATGCCTGCAATCCCGAATGTTTCCGTAAGTACCTTAGCTACATTAGGAGAAAGAAAAGCCGGTAATGTCGGGCCCAGGTGAATATTTTTAACTCCCAGATAAAGCAATGCCAACAAAACAATTACTGCCTTTTGTTCATACCAGGCAATATTATATGCAATTGGAAGGTCATTTACATCGTTCAACTCAAATATCTCCTTCAGTTTAAGGGCAATAACTGCCAGAGAATATGAATCATTACACTGTCCTGCATCAAGCACTCTGGGAATACCTCCTATATCGCCCAGGGGCAATTTATTATAACGGTATTTTGCACAACCGGCAGTTAAAATTACAGTATCCTCAGGAAGCTGCTCCGCAAACTTTGTATAATACTCCCTGCTTTTCATGCGTCCATCGCAGCCTGCCATTACAAAAAACTTTTTGATAGCCCCTGATTTAACAGCATCAACAACTTTATCAGCCAGTGCAAATACCTGTGCATGAGCAAACCCTCCGGTAATTTCTCCAATTTCAATTTGTTGTGGTGGAGCACATTTTTTTGCATGTTCAATAATTATACTGAAATCTTTCATCTCACCGTTTTTTCTTTCAGGAATATGAACGGCACCTTCCAGCCCTGCAGCTCCGGTAGTATAAATCCTCTCTGTATAAGAAGCATTCTTTAAAGGAGGAACAATGCAGTTAGTCGTAAAAAGAATGGGTCCGTTGAAAGTTTCAAATTCTTCTTTTTGTTTCCACCAGGCATTTCCATAATTCCCCACAAGGTGTTTGTACTTTTTAAATGCAGGATAATAATTTGCAGGAAGCATTTCACTGTGGGTATATACATCAACCCCTGTTCCTTCAGTCTGTTTCAGAAGCTCTTCCATATCTTTCATATCATGGCCTGAAATTAGTATCCCGGGATTGCTTCTTACACCAATATTAACCTTTGAAATTTCAGGATTACCATAGGCCGATGTATTGGCCTGATCAAGCAATGCCATAACTTCAACACCAAATTTGCCTGTGTCAAGAGTAAGCTGCACAAGTTCATCAGCACTTAAATCTTCAGTAACGGCAACAAGGGCATGTTGCATGAAAGCAAAGATTTCATCTTTCTTAAATCCAAGATTCCATGCATGCTCAGCATACGCAGCCATTCCTTTTAACCCATAAACCACTAACTCCCTTAATGACCTTATATCCTCATTTTCAGTGCTTAACACACCTACATTCAAGCCTTTAGCTTCAAATTCCTCAACAGTTGATCCTTTCCATGTTGCAAAATCAGGTAAATCGACAGGTAACTCAACCGAAGATTCCTCACATTTCCCCTGTAACTCATCACGGAGCTTAAAAGCTTTATTTATCCGTTCAACAAAGCTGTTTTTATCGAAGTTTGCATTTGTAATTGTACAGAATAACCCATCGAATATAAATTTATCAGCCTTTGTCGGATTCAATCCTTTTTCCCGTAACTTCCCGTTATACCAGCTTATGCCTTTTAATATATAAAGCAAGGTATCCTGAAGATTGGCAACATCACTGGTTTTACCACAAACTCCTTTTACAGTGCAGCCGGTTCCTTTTGCTGCTTCCTGGCATTGAAAACAAAACATACTCATAATATATCAGATTTAAATTAATATTTTTGTCCCTTTACTTTATTACAAAAGTATATAATAAATTTAACAGAAATTGTAACAATTGTTACAAAAACTAAAAATGATAGATTATCCTTCACTAAAATATTGCCCTGTTTTCAAAGGCATTGAAGAAGAGGAAGTTAAACTACTTTTAAAAAAAGTGCATTTTCAAATAAAAAACTTCTCCAAAAATGATGTAATTGTTTTAGCCGGTGACAAGGTAAAAAATCTATACATTATATTACAAGGATCTGTAAGTGGTGAAATTCATGATTATTCAGGCAATACGATCAAGATTGAAGATATTGAGGCTCCCAGGCCATTAGCTACAGCTTTTTTATTCGGGTCTGAAAACAGTTATCCGGTAACATTAGTAGCCAATACTAATGTGACAATACTTTCCTTACCTGTAGATGAATTTTTAATGTTATTGCAAATGAATTCAGTCCTTTTAAAAAATTATTTAAACTCAATATCTTCACGCACGCAATTTCTTTCACAAAAGCTCCATTTCTTAGGTATAAAAACTATAAAGGGTAAAATAGCACATTTCCTCCTTCAGAAAGCAGGAGACCGTTATCATTCTGTTGAATTAAAAAGTACTCAACAGGAGCTGGCTGATTTATTTGGAGTGACACGACCTTCACTTGCACGGGTATTTTCTGAGATGCAAAAAGAAAGACTGATCATTACTGAAAGAAGGACAATAACGATAATTAACAAAGAAAAATTAAATAAACTTATACGTAAATAAATTGATAAAATATTTATACAACGGAATTTTATAAAATTATTTAAAATCGGTCTTTGATCTTTAAGTTTATGACAAAACAACTATCTTCGCAACAAAATCCTTTCTGCTAAAGATAATTGTGAATGAAAATAATGCCAAATGAAAAAATACAATCTTATTAACAGAATAGTTGGATGGGTAGTTTTTGTAATAGCTGCCGTAGTATATTTATTAACGATAGAGCCGACTACCAGTTTTTGGGATTGCGGGGAATTCATCACCACCTCCTATAAGCTTGAAGTAGGACATCCTCCGGGAGCGCCCATATTTATGATAATCGGACGTTTCTTTACCTTATTTGGCAATCGTGAGAATGCTGCATTATTAATAAATGCAATGTCAGCACTTGCAAGCGCAGTAACCATTATGTTCCTGTTTTGGAGCATAACGCATCTGGCAAAAAAACTGATCACAACTTCTGATGAAATTTCAACAGATAACACAATAACAGTAATTTTTTCCGGAGTAATTGGTTCTCTTGCATATACATTTACAGACACTTTTTGGTTCTCGGCTGTTGAAGGGGAAGTTTATGCATTTTCTTCGATGTTGACGGCAATAGTATTCTGGGCTATTTTAAAATGGGAAAATATTGCAGACAAACCTTATGCAAACAGATGGCTGATATTTATCGCTTATATCATTGGGTTATCCATTGGAGTTCATTTGCTTAACCTGCTGGCTATTCCTGCAATTGTATTTGTTTATTATTTCAAGAAGTATAAACCTGCCAGAAATGGATTCATTACTGCTTTATTAGTTTCTGCCATTCTGCTTGCTGTTATAATGTGGGTTATTATACCCGGCATTGTAACTGTTGGTTCGTGGTTTGAACTTTTATTTGTCAACTCATTTGGCCTGCCATACAAATCAGGCGTTTTATTTTATATAGCTTTACTTATCGCTGCAATTGTTTACGGGATAATATATACCACCAAAAAAAGTATGCCATTATGGAATTCACTCATACTTGGGATAACAATGATTTTAATAGGTTATTCATCATTTACGCTCATCATCATCCGTTCTGCCGCAATGCCACCTATGGACCAGAACAGTCCCAACAATGTATTTGCACTGTTAAGTTATCTGAACCGGGAACAATACGGAAACCGGCCGCTCTTTTTTGGTCAGTATTACAACTCTCCTCTTGACCCCGCACAGCGTTACACGGAGGGCAAACCCGTTTACACTCAGATTGACGGGAAGTACGTTATTACCGACAACCGCGTACAGCCCAATTATGATGAAAAATTCACTACTATCTTTCCTCGTATGTGGAGTAACATGGAGCAGGTACATGCCCAGGATTACCAGGAGTGGGGACATATTAAAGGGCGTCGTATCCAACACCGGAATGAAAGCGGGGAGGCCGAAACCATTATTAAACCAACATTTGCTGAAAATCTTCGTTTTTTCTTCCGTTACCAGGTAGGACATATGTATTTCCGTTATTTCATGTGGAATTTTGCAGGACGCCAGAATGATATTCAGGGCCATGGAGGGGTACTCCACGGCAACTGGCTAAGTGGGATCAAATTTATTGATGAATGGAGGCTAGGTGACCAGGATAATCTGCCACAAAGATTTGCTGATAACAAAGCCATGAATAAATACTACTTTCTTCCCCTTATTCTTGGACTTATTGGCATCTTCTTCCAGTATAATAAAGGTGCAGAAGGTAAAAAAGGATTATGGGTGGTTTTCCTGCTGTTTTTTATGACCGGCCTGGCAATTGTAGTATATCTTAACCAGTATCCTCACCAACCCAGGGAAAGAGATTATGCTTATGCAGGTTCTTTTTATGCATTTTCAATATGGATTGGACTTGGGGTATTGGCAATAACGGATTCAATAAAAAAATACATGCCTGAAAAAATTGCAGCGACAATTACCGGCATTGTTACGCTCATTCTTGTTCCCGGGATACTGGCATCTGAAAACTGGGACGATCATGACCGTTCAGACCGTTATACTGCCCGTGACCTTGGTGCTAACTATCTTAAAACATGTCAGCCTAATGGTATAATCTTCACAAATGGAGATAACGACACCTTCCCCCTTTGGTATAACCAGGAGGTAGAGGGAGTAAGAACTGATGTCAGGGTTTGTAACCTAAGTTATCTTCAAACCGACTGGTACATCAATCAAATGAGGCGGAAAGCTTATGAATCGGACCCGATTCCCCTATCCCTTACTAAAGACCAATACAGGCAGGGTACCCGGGATGTTATTTATCTGATGGATGATCCCAGGATTACAAGAAAATCAGTTACTCTCCAGGAAGCTGTAGATTTTATTGCAGATGATAATCCGGCAACAAAACTTCAACAGGCAGATAATGCTGCATATATTCCAAAAAAAATACTCACTTACAAAATTGATAAAGAAGCTGTTATTAGAAATAATGTTGTTAATCCGGAAGATTATGACAAAATTGTGGACACAATAACTATTGATCTGTCGGGCAGGAATTACATCCCCAAGGATGAAATGATCATTTTGAATATGCTGGCCACAAATAACTGGGAACGGCCTATCTACTGGGCAATAACTGTCGGCCGGAATAAATATATGAACCTGCAGGACTACTTCAGGGTTGAAGGCTTTGGTTACCGGCTGGTACCTGTTAAAGGTGAAAACAGATCAGACAGGTTTTTACATGGTACAGTTGAAACTGACATTATGTATGATAACCTGCTGAACAAATTTGAATATGGAAATATGAATGATCCTGACATATACATTGATGAAAACAATATGAGGATGATGACCAATATAAGGAACAGTTTTAACAGGCTGGCTGAAGCCTTGATAATTGAAGGTAAAAAAGACTCGGCAATAGCTGTTATAGATCGTTGCTTTGAATTAGTGCCGGATAAAATTGTACCTTATGAATACTTCGCCCTTGAACTCGCCAATAACTATTATAAGGCAGGTGCCGGGGAGAAAGGTAACAAAATAATTGATGACGCATTTAACAGATATAACGATGAACTGGGTTATTTCCTGTCACTCGACAGAAAATTTTTAAGAACCCAAAGTGTTAATGAAGAAATTCAACGAAATCTGTTTTACCTTCAAAGTATGGAAAGAACGGTAAGAAACAATGGTAATACTGAACTGGCATCCAAAATAGGTGAAAGTATGAAATTACATCTTGAAAAGTATAATCCAAAGTAATATGAACATTCTGATAATTGGCTCAGGGGGCAGGGAACATGCGATAGGATGGAAAATCAGTCAAAGCAAAAAAACTGATAAACTTTTTTTTGCCCCTGGTAATGCAGGTACATCCTCCCTGGGAACAAATCTGGATATTGATGTAAACGATTATAATACCGTCAAACAGACTGCACTGGAACATAGAGTGGACTTGATCGTTGTAGGTCCTGAAATCCCTTTGATTGAAGGAATACACGATTCCTTTTCTGAAGATAAAACAGTACAACACATTAAGATTATTGGGCCAAAAAAAGCTGGGGCACAGCTCGAGGGTAGTAAAGATTTTGCCAAGAGTTTTATGTTAAGGCATAATATTCCCACAGCAAAGCATTTGTCAGTAACCAATAATAATCTTAGCGAGGGTATACAATTTTTAAAGTCATTATCCCCGCCTTATGTTCTTAAAGCAGACGGACCGGCAGCCGGAAAAGGTGTATTAATCCTGAATGATCAGGAAGAAGCTGAAAAGTTGTTGAAGGAAATGCTTGAAGGAAAATTTGGACAAGCCAGCAGTAAGGTGGTAATTGAAGAATTCCTGGACGGTATTGAAGTATCAGTATTTATTATCACAGACGGGCATAACTATAAAATATTACCCGAAGCAAAAGACTATAAAAGAATCGGGGAAGGTAATACAGGCCTCAATACTGGTGGAATGGGATCTATTTCACCTGTGCCTTTTGTCGATAAGATATTCATGAAAAAGATAGAAGCACGAATTATCCATCCAACAATTAACGGATTATTAGCAGAAAATATAGACTACCAGGGCTTCATATTTTTCGGACTTATTAATGTCAATGATGATCCTTACGTAATAGAATATAATGTAAGGCTGGGTGATCCTGAAGCCGAGGCTGTCCTGCCCCGTATTAAATCAGACTTCGTTGACTTGCTTGAAGGTGTAGCCACAGGCACCCTGAATGAAAAAAATATAGAAATAAGTGAACTGACTTCTGCAACTGTAATGTTAGTTTCCGGAGGATACCCCGGAAATTATGCAAAAGGCAAAATAATTGAAGGATTGGAGAATGTGTCAGAAAGTGTGGTTTTTCATGCAGGTACAAAAACAGAGGGTAACATGCTGATTACTAATGGAGGAAGAGTACTGGCAGTAAATTCGCTTGGAGGTGACATGGAAGAAGCTCTTCAAATTTCTTATAAAAATGCGGAAAAAATTAAATTCGCAAATAAATACTACCGTAAAGATTTAGGTTTCGATCTTTAAAATGTTACTTAAAATATCAAAATCGAAAAGCACGATCAATTATTTGTTGCCTCCTCTGGCAGGGATAACCTTTTGGCTACAGGGTATCATAAAACCTAATCCGTTCAAATTCTTCACGGGTGAAGCAGAAAATCTCCTTTATCAACCGTTTAACAAATTAACAGAAAACAACTTACTTATCCGGAGTATTTCAGCACTTGCATTGGTTGTCATATTATCCTATCTAATACAACATATTAACAATCATTATAATTTTATTCGCCAGAGAAGCATCCTGCCTGCATTGATTTTCATAATCATTATCAGCGGTTTTCCTGAAATTCATACTTTACATCCGGTATATTTTGCCTCTCTGTTTTTTGTATTTGCAATTTTTCGACTGTTCAGTGCTTTTGAAAAATCAAAACCTTATTCTGCTGCTTTTGATACTGGAGTGCTGATGGGAGTGGCCTCCTTATTTTATTTTAATATATTTTTTATCGTTCCTTCAATGATCCTGGGTCTTTCAATTTTATCACCTGAAAAAAGGTGGAGGGAATTTGCACTACTAGTAACTGGTCTTTTACTGCCATTTTTCTTTGCCTTCACTTATACTTATTTTACAGGTCAATCACTTGGGTTACTTAAAATATTCGAGTTGAATATTATGACCTCCAACAACCACATAAAAGGCAATATTCCATTACAATTTTATATTACCTATCTTATTTTCCTTACATTTCTGGGAAGCATTAAAATACTTAAACAGTATGACCACGAAAAAATCAGTACACGTAAATATTTTATGATATTATTTCTGCTGTTTGTTAATTCAATAACAGTACTGCTGCTTATACCGGGTTCATCTTCGGAAATCCTGATTATCTCAGCCATTCCTCTTTCCTACCTGATGTCTAATTTTTTCCTCTCCCTAAAAAGCAGGTTCTGGGGTGAACTGTTGTATTTTATTATGTTTGCTGATGTAATTACTCTGCAACTTTTAATGTAATAGCAGAAAAATGAATAAAAATAAACCTGCCCTTGGTATAAATGGAATTCAGTATCGCAGAGGATATGAATATCATTTAATGTACATGAAGAACCAATGGTGCACCCCGCTGAGGATGTTCTTATCATAGCTAAAAACTTAAAAGTTAATTATGTGGTAATCAATGGAAAACTAAATTACATTCCTGAATATTAGCAGTTTATATATTAAATGATAGTTAAATTGTGTTAAACACTATATATTATTTCAGATATATTTATATATTTGACCCATAAATTCATTTGTTCGGTTTTTTTAATTTGTCAGAAAAACGAAATTAGATAATTTTACCATTATTATGGAGGATAAAAGGATTAGAAGAAACCTTTACCGCGTATTAAGAAAGACAGGAGTACAAAAAAATGATATTCAGCTCAGTGCATCTTATATTCATGATTTAAATTTTGACAAAGTTGACTGGCAAATATTTACATATTATCTGGAAGGTATTTTTGATATTTCTTTACGTGACGAAGAATTGTTAAATTTTATGAGTGTTAATGATACGCTCAAATATCTTAGAAATACGGCTTAGTTTTTTTGGATGATTATTAAATTAATATGATTAAGAGAACCACTATCGGTTCTCTTTTTCTTTTGAAAAATTCTATCTTTTCATTATTCCGTAGCACATGATTTTGAGAATATTATCAACGCTGCGACTTAGGTCTACGTTACCATAATTTCCTGCAGACAAAGGCATTTCCAGTCCCTTTATTGCTGTGGTTATTCCTATAGCAGTAATATTAAAGTCATAAATCTCAAATTCATTTTTACGGACTCCTTCAATCAGTATTCTTTTGATCATCCTTATCTCATCCTGCTCATAACGACGCTTTACCTCTTCAATAAAACCGACAGCAGTAACATCATTCTCAATGGCATGATAAAAATTTGCCAGGCTTCTGTATGTTGTAAGTTTGGTAAGAATATAATCCCTTAGCTTATCAACCGGATCAGTATTACGATTTATCACTATTTCAAGCTCTTTCCCCAGAATCTCTACCTCTTTCAAAATAACAGCCTGAAAAATATCCTCTTTACTTTCAAAATAATAATAAAGAGAACTTTTCCCTTTTCTCACTGCGGTCGATATATCATTTAGTGTAGTTTTTTTATAGCCATATTTACTGAATATTTCCCTGGCTATTTTCAGGATGTTTTCCCTGTTATGATCTCTTTTGTTGCCGTTGTCTGAATTATTGAGCATTATAATAAATTTTACAGCATTTACAATCAACAAATATAAATAATTATTTTAACTGAATTGTAAAGTATCGAATATTTTACTTAAACAGACGAAGACAAATTATAAAACATTAAATGGCAATCATAAGCAATAACACATAAAGTTTAATATATTCGACTCAATTATTCCCGTTGCCCTTAGCCAGTAAAAGATCAAGTTGTTTACGTTCCAGGTTTGTCCTCCAAATTTTTACTTTTATCTCATCTCCAAGTTGATATTTCTTGTTTTTATGTTTTCCTGTAAGGCTATAATTATTCTCATCAAAAATATAAAAATCATCATCCAGTTCCCGGATTGGTATCATTCCTTCAATTTTATTTTCCAGTTCAACGTAAAGTCCCCAATCAGTCACTCCGGAAATTACTCCTGAATATATTTCTCCCAAATGGTTTTGCATAAATTCAACCTGTTTATACTTAACAGAAGCCCGTTCTGCATTTGCTGCCCTCTCCTCCATTGCAGAGGAGTGCCGGCACATTTCTTCATACCTGCTGCTGTTAACTGATCTTCCCCCATTCAAGTATTTTTCCAGAAGACGATGAACCATCATATCAGGGTATCGGCGTATGGGTGAAGTAAAATGAGTATAATAGTCGAATGATAATCCATAATGCCCTATGTTACGAGTTGAGTATTCTGCTTTTGCCATTGACCTGACTGCCAGGGATTCAACTACATTCTGTTCTTTTTTACCCTTAACATTTTGTAAAATATTATTAAGAGATATAGAAATATCTTTAGCACTTGTAAGTTTTACACCATAGCCAAACTTGTGAATAAATGAATTGAAAGACTCAAGCTTATCGGGATCAGGTTTATCATGGATACGATAGACAAAAGTTTTTGATTTTTTTTGTCTTCCGGGGTCACCAATAAACAGGGCAACTCTTCTGTTAGCTAACAGCATAAATTCCTCTATCAGTATATTAGAATCCTTAGTTTCTTTAAAGTAAACACCCAATGGTGTGCCATTCTCATCCAGATTAAACTTTACTTCTACCCTGTCGAATGCAATTGATCCGTTTTTAAAACGGTCATTTCTAAGAATTTTAGAGAATTCGTTTAATTTTTGCAGTTCGGTAAAAAAACTACCCTCTCCCTGTTCAAGAATCTCCTGGGCTTCCTCATAAGAAAATCTTTTATCAGAATTAATAACAGTTTTACCAAACCATTCATCAATAATATTTGCAGAACCATCAAGTTCAAATGCTACAGAAAAACATAGTCTGTCTTCATTTGGCCGTAAAGAGCAAATATCATTTGAAAGCCGTTCAGGCAGCATAGGCACTACCCTGTCAACCAGATAAACGGAAGTACCTCTGTTTTGAGCCTCCTCATCGAGAACTGAACCCTGAGGTATATAAAAAGTAACATCTGCAATATGCACCCCCACTTCCCAGTTTCCGTTTTCCAATTTTCTTAAAGACAGGGCATCATCAAAATCTTTAGCATCATCAGGATCGATAGTAAAGGTTGTAACTGTCCTGTAGTCACGCCGGTTTTTATATTCAGCTTCCGGGATCACAGAACTGATCTTTGAGGCTGCACTGTTAACTTTCCCGGAAAATTTAAAGGGTAACTCAAATTCGGCTAAAATCGCATGCATTTCTGCATTGTTATTTCCGGTATCTCCAAGCACTTCTGTAATTTTCCCTATTGGATTCTGTCCTTTCTTAGGCCACTCAATAATTTCGGCAATTGCTTTTTGTCCGTCCCTTGCTCCATTAAGATTCTCTTTTGGAATAAAAATATCAAAACCGGCTTTGCCTGATGTTGCAAGAAATGCAAAATTGCGTGACAATTCAACGGTTCCAACAAAATGAGTTTTTGCCCTCTCTAATATCTCAGTCACTTCTCCTTCCAGGTTTTGCTTCCTCCTGTGAGCATATAATGAAACCCTTACTTTATCACCCTCCATTGCATGGTTTAAGTTCCGGGATGAAACCACAATGGGCCTGTCAATTTCAGTACTTACAATATATGCAAATCCCTTTGGCTGCATATCAACAATCCCACACACTGAGGATCGTTTGGATTTTAACCTGTATTTTCCTCGCGAAACCTGCTCAAGGTAACCATTCTCACTTAACTCCTGGAGAGAAATATTTACCAATCTTCGTGATTCCGGATCTTTAATAGCTAACCATGAAGATATCTGTTTGTAATTCACAACCCGCCCCGGCTCACCATATAAAACAGTTAATATTGCATTTTTAAGTTTCTTCTTATTAAGAGTTGCAGATTTCTTAAGAATCCTGCTTTGCTTTTTATTCTTTCCCATTTTCATTTATTAAAATCTCTTCCAAGATAATGCAATTATTCGATGTACTGCAAAATCATTGCCCTGATTTGTAATTAATGTCTTAAGGAAAGTTTTATTAAATATATATAACATTCATTATCAGAAGTAATTTGTATGTTTGCAGGTCAGTACCTGAACATTGGGGATAATGACCATATTGTATCACGGATACCATGGTAAATCCTGACCCGGGCTGTTATCCCGGCAAACGGGTAATATATTATATAAAGACAGTTTATTTAATTATTTAATTCAATGAAGTTAACTGATAAGATACCATATATAATTATTTTAACAGTTGCCTGGATAGTAATCGTATCGTCATGTGCGAACCAGGGTATGCCTTCAGGCGGACCCCTTGATACAATTCCACCAATAATAACATCCACAATTCCCAAATATAAAGCATTAAATTACAAGGAAAATGAAGTCAGGTTAACATTTAATGAATTTATTATACCTGATGCTATTTCAGAAAAACTGGTTGTTTCGCCCCCACTTGAAAAACGCCCCACCATACTTACTAAATCAAAAACATTAATTATCAAATTTAATGAAGAGTTGAAGGATAGTGTAACTTACTCTCTTGACTTCAAAAATTCTGTTGTTGACAATAATGAAAAAAATCCTTTTCAGAACCTCCGTTTCTCTTTTGGTACAGGCGACAGATATGACTCACTCCGGGTTGCCGGCCAGGTCATGGATGCATTCAATATGGAACCGCTCGAAAACACACTTATATTACTTCATAAAAACCTTCATGACTCAGCTGTCTATTCTCTTAAACCGGAATATATTGCAAAAACCGACGAAAAAGGTATATTCCTGATTGATAATATAGCTGAAGGTAAATACAGAATCTATTCAGTCAATGATGCCAATAGTGATCTAAAGTATGATGAACTATCTGAACAAATTGCATTTCACGATTCAGTTGTCATACCCGCTGCTGAATATTATCAGGAAATTGATACCCTTGTTAAAGGCATTGATTCAATATTAATTTCAGGTCATACTCATTTCCTCCCTGAACCAATATATATGAGGCTCTTTACTGAAGACATTTTTGTACAATATCTCAGCTCCTTTAAAAGGGATAACAGATATAAGTGTACATTCAGTTTTAATAAACCTGTTATTGACACCTTCAATATCAGATTATTAAACTCCGATGTAACAAACTGGTATATTATTGAGCCCAATCAGTCATACGATTCATTAACTGTATGGATAGCTGACACTACCATGGCAAATCGTGATACATTAACGATGGAATTATCGTATCTACAGATCGATTCGTTAAATCAAACTTATATACAAAAGGATACATTATCCCTGAATTTTTCTGAAAAAAAGGATGATACCAAACAGAAAAGAAAAACAAAAAGAGATGAAGAGGAAGAGGAAGAACCTGAACCCGTTGAACAATTTTCCTGGACAACAAATATAAGCACAACGGGTTTCGAACTGAACAACCCTGTTGTATTAACCTCTCCTCAACCGGTAAAAGAGTTAGATGATTCAAAAATCTCTCTTTATTTGTCAGAAGATAGTTTAAAAAAACAACTTGATTTTATCTTTTCAGTTGATTCAACTGCGCACAGGTCATTCCGGTTGAATTATAAATGGGAACCTGAAACCGAATATTCTCTGGAAATAGATTCTGCAGCATGTGAAAATATCTACGGAATAACAAGTGAAAAATTACTTCTGACCTTTAAAACCAGAAAAGAAGATTATTATGGTATCATAAATCTGAAAATGAATGGAGTAACAGAACCAATGCTGGTGCAACTTGTAAAGAATAACGATAATGAGGAAATTTTACGCAGGAAAACCATTATTGAAGATTCAGATGTAATATTTGACTATTTAGCTCCGGATAAATACAAAATAAAAATAATATATGATTCAAATGGCAATGGTAAATGGGACACCGGTAGTTTTCAGGATCAATATCAACCTGAAAAAGTTGAATATATTAATGAAGTTATTAAAGTAAGGTCTAACTGGGATAACAATATTAACTGGGAATTAAATAAAGATGTTCAGTTCATTAAAAACATAATTGACAAGGAACTGGAAGAAAAAAGACGCAAGGAGGAAGCTGAGAGGGCAAAAAAAGCCAGAGAGGAGCGGGATCAGCCCATGCAGCAGCCAAATAATTTAATCGGGCCTGGCGGATTTGGACCCGGGACAATGTGATTTCATATTTATGTTCATCTCTATTTGATTTCCGAAAAAAATTGTGGTAATTTTAAATACAATTTTTAAAATCCGGAAGCTATGCAAAATTCAAAAAATTTTCTGATTTTCATTGTACAGGACAGCATTGTGTACAAAGACATGATAATGGGGTATTTAAAATCAAAAAAATATCACAACATTAAAACCTTCAAAAACGGAGAAGAGTGTTTAAAAAATATTCAACTTAAACCTGATATAATTGTACTGGATTATTCTTTTGAAGGGATTACCGGCCTTGAATTAATGAAAAAGGTAAAACTTGATCATCCCGATATAGACTTCATTTTTTTAAGCGGCCAAAATGATGTTGAGGTTGCGGTAAATATAATGAAAATGGGTGCTGCCGATTATATAGTGAAAAATGATAAGGCTCCGGAAAATCTTGTTGATGCAATTCAGTATCTTATAGCTTCTGCTAAGCAACAAAAAGTAAAAAAGGGATTCCAGATTGGCGTAATAGGATTCTTCATTATAACATTCCTGTTAATTATGGTTATCATTCTGTTAACTATCTTTCTCGAAGATTTTGAGTTGTAAAAAAGCCGTTTTTAATATTTTTGACTTCTGAATAAAAAATAATAAATCCTCATTAATGAAATTTACATCTGTAATTAAGAATTACAGCACAACTTTTTGGGCTGCCAACGTAATTGAACTTTTTGAACGGTGGGCATGGTATGGTTTCTATATGGCTTTCGCATTATACCTTGTCAACTCAAAAGATACAGGAGCTCTGGGATTAACACAGGCCCAGAAAGGGATCATCATGGGTACAGGGTCGATGTTACTATACTTCTTACCTGTTATTACAGGAGCAATTGCAGACAAGGTGGGATATAAAAAAATATTATTTCTCTCATTCACCATCTATATCTCCGGTTTTTTTATGATTAAGAATTTCGATTCATTCGGATCAATGTTTTTTGCATTTATATGGACATGCATTGGTGGTGCATTCTTCAAACCTATCATCTCAGCAATGGTAGCCCGTACAACTACAAAAGAGACCTCTTCTATCGGATTTGGTATCTTTTATATGATGATAAACATTGGTGGTTTTATTGGTCCCTTTATTGCCGGAGTTTTAATGCAAAAAACCTGGGATTATGTATTTTATTTGTCAATTTTTACAATCGGTATCAATTATTTAATAACTGCCTTCTTTTTCAGGGATCCTGTTGTGAGGGATAAAAGCTCTTCAGTATTGAAAAGTATTTTACAGGCTTTTATCAACATAGGTACTACTTTGAGAAACTGGAAATACATATTGTTCCTGATAATAATGATCCTTTTCTGGACTGCGTTCAATCAGCTCTATTATTCATTTCCGGTATTTATTGATCAATGGATTGACACCTCCACCTTATATAATGGCATAAATAATATATGGCCATGGTTAGCTGAAACCATTGGAACTCCTGAAGGGACTATAACATCGGTTACTTTGAGCAGCATGGATGCATTTTTTATCATTATCTTCCAACTTGCAGTTTCCGCCTTTGTCATGCGCTTCAGGCCACTGGCTGCAATGATGGGCGGTATATTGATACTGGCCGGAGGACTGGCTTTAATGTTTTCCAATCAAAATTCCTGGCTTATTCTTTTGGGAATTCTGATCTTCGCTCTCGGTGAAATGGCCAGTTCGCCCAAATTTACTGAATATATTGGACGTATAGCCCCTGAGGATAAAAAAGCACTATACATGGGTACTTCATTTCTGCCCATAGCTGCGGGGCATCAACTGGCAGGGTGGCTTTCTGGTGGCGTCTATGAAAAAATAGCCGATAAAATATTTTTACTGCAGAAAGAAACAGAGATCAGAGGAATCTCATTACCCCAAATTTCAGAGGAGGTTACAAAAAATGATTATCTGAAAATGGCGGCTGATAATATGGGAATGACAACCAGGGAATTATCAGACTACCTGTGGACGCAGCACAATCCTTCGGATATCTGGATTATTTATGCAGGAGTAGCCGTTTCAGCAGTAATTTTTCTTTGGCTTTACGACAAGATCATTTTAAAAAGCAGTAAATAAATAATTAAGTATATCCTCCCTTTTATAATTTATTCCTTTTTAAGTAATTCAAATAAATTACCGGTCAGCCAGGTATTTTTCTAATGTGCCCTATATGCCTCTGTTAATAATTCAAGAATCTTTTTAGCTGCGGCTGTAATTCTTGTTCCGGGTCCAAAAATTGCAACAACACCACTATCGTACAAAAACTTATAATCCTGTACAGGGATCACACCTCCGACAACGACCATAATATCGTCACGTCCAAATTTTTTCAGTTCCTGAATAACAGCCGGCACTAATGTTTTGTGCCCTGCGGCAAGGGAGGATACCCCAAGTACATGAACATCATTTTCAATTGCCTGTTTTGCTGCCTCTTCGGGAGTTTGGAAAAGTGGTCCCAGGTCGACGTCAAATCCAATGTCCGCATATCCAGTGGCAACGACTTTAGCACCGCGGTCATGGCCATCCTGACCCATTTTAACAATCATAATTCTTGGTTGACGGCCTTCCAGTTCAGCAAATTTTTGCGCCAATTCCTGTGCTTCCTTAAATTCTGACTTATCTTTTGCTTCCAATTTATAAACTCCTTCTATCGTTTTCATTACTGCTTTATATCTCCCTGCCACCTTTTCGCATGCTTCAGAGATCTCGCCTAAAGTTGCTCTTTTCATTGCGGCATTAACAGCAAGCCCGAGTAAATTTCCCTTACCTGTTGCTGCCGCCTGTGTAATAGCATTGAGGGCTCTCTGGACCTCATCATTATCCCGTTGGGACCTTAACTTATTCAAACGTTCAATTTGTGAATTACGAACTTTCGAATTATCAATATCCAATACATCAATTGGATCCTGTTTCTCAAGACAAAACTTATTGATCCCTACAATTGTTTGTTCTCCACTGTCAATTTTACCCTGGGTGCAGGCTGCTGCTTTTTCAATACGCATTTTAGGAACTCCGGTTTCAATAGCCTTAGACATCCCGCCAAGCTTTTCCACTTCTTCTATCAATGACCAGGCCTTATGAGCAATTTCATCAGTTAACGATTCTACATAATACGATCCGGCCCATGGATCAAGTGAACGGCAAATGTCTGTTTCCATTTGGAGGTGTAATTGGGTATTCCTGGCAATTCGGGCAGAAAACTCAGTAGGTAAAGAGACAGCTTCATCAAGGGCATTTGTATGTAAACTTTGAGTATGCCCCAGAACTGCCGCCATTGCTTCGATGGCAGTCCGGCCAACATTATTAAAGGGATCCTGCTCAGTAAGTGACCAACCTGAAGTTTGAGAATGAGTACGTAATGCCATAGACTTAGGATCCAATGGATTAAATCTTTTAACAATTTTTGCCCAAAGCATCCTGGCAGCACGCATCTTGGCAATCTCCATAAAATGATTCATCCCTATTCCCCAAAAAAATGAAAGCCGGGGGGCAAATTTATCAATATCAAGACCAGCACTAATTCCGGTTCGTAAGTAATCCAATCCGTCAGCCAGAGTATAGGCCATTTCAATATCTGCCGTCGCCCCGGCCTCTTGTATATGATAACCGGAAATAGATATTGAATTAAACTTCGGCATATACCTGGAAGTATATTCAAATATATCAGCAATGATCTTCATTGAAAATTCAGGAGGATATATATATGTATTTCGAACCATGAACTCCTTCAAAATATCATTCTGAATAGTACCGGACAGTTGTTCCAAAGTAGCTCCTTGTTCGAGGCCGGTTACAATATAAAAGGCCATTACAGGTAATACAGCTCCGTTCATTGTCATCGATACTGAAATTTTATCCAGTGGAATCTGGTCAAATAATATCTTCATATCCGGAACAGAGTCAATAGCCACACCGGCCTTACCAACATCTCCCACTACCCTGGGATGGTCAGAATCATATCCGCGGTGTGTCGCCAGATCAAATGCCACTGATAATCCCTTCTGTCCGGCGGCCAGATTCCGCCTGTAAAAAGCGTTCGACTCTTCAGCGGTTGAAAAACCCGCATATTGACGGATAGTCCAGGGCCGCATAGCATACATAGTAGAATAGGGACCTCGCAAAAAAGGTGGAATCCCTGCTGCAAAATCCAAATGTTCAAGATTCTCAATATCTTGTAAAGTATAAACAGGTTTAACCTTGATCTGCTCCGGGGTATCCCAGAAATTATCACTTTTCATATCCTCTTCTCCAGGGGAAATGACCTGCTTATTAAATAAATTAATATTAATATTCTTATAATCCGGTGTCATAATCTATTTCAATTAGTGAGTAAATCCTGATATCTGCTTAACTCTTCCGTAATATTACTTCTGATATGTATAAAATTACGTATACCCTTTTCCTCCAGGTCAGGCCGGCATGCCGGATTGCCGGCAACTACTAATATCTCATTTCCAAGCAGCTCTTGTAACTGGGGTGCTGTCACGGCATATTCATCATCAGAACTGCACAACACAATTATATCGGCTTTTTTTTCTTTAGCAGCAACCACCCCTTCATTTATTGAATCAAATCCATTGTGATCTGTTACTTCAAATCCGGCAACGGCAAAAAAATTAATGCTGAACTGTGCCCGTGCCCTTCTCATTTCGACATTCCCCACAGGAAGTATAAATACAGAAGGACGTTTACCATTAAGAGAATACAGGTCAGTTTTATAGCGGATATATTCAAAAGGCTGGGCATATCTGAAAGGTTTAAGTGTTTCAGTATCTGATTCTTCTGACGATAAATCTTTTGGATTAAACAAGGCATCGTCAATCTTTCCTGTCTTTTTTTCATTCATATTGGGAAAGTTAGTCACTCCTAATATGTTAGTCTTCCGGCTACTGTAATTTTTTCTGTTCCTGTCAGCTGACAATTTAATTTCCGATTGTATAAAACCATTTTTAAATGCATTCAGGAACCCTCCTTCATCCTGTACTTTTAAAAACAGATCCCAGGCGGCTCCGGCAATTGATGCAGTAAGATTCTCAATATAGTAAGAACCACCACCCGGATCGGCAACTTTATCAAGATGTGATTCATCTCTTAATAAAATCTGTTGATTTCTGGCAATCCGCTCTGAAAATTCATTTTGTTCATCTGAACCTATATCAAAAGGACGAACAGTAACAGAGTGGGCACCGCCCAAAACTGCCGACATCGCCTCTGTTTGTGTACGCAACAAATTCACATGAGGATCATAAATGGTTTTATTTATCAAATTTGTTTCACTATGGATTATCATCATTGATGAATTAACAGAGTCAACACCAAATGCTTTTGTAATTTGTGCCCATAACAATCTGGCTGCACGTAATTTTGCTATTTCCGGAAAATAACTCCCCCCAATCCCTAAATTGAATTTGATCTTTCCGGCAATCTTATCTGCATCTAAACCCTTATCAGTTAAGTGCACCAGATATTCAGCAGCCTGTGCCAGTGAAAATGCGACTTCCTGAACCAGGGAAGAGCCACTGTTAGCAAATGATGTTCCGTGAACTGTAATAATCCTTAAACCCGGAATCATTTCTGTATACTGTATCACTTCAGATAATTTACTTATTGACTCACGGACAGACTTTCCTGTTAAAACATAAGAACCCAAAGGATCAGCAGAACATGATACGTAAACTAAATTTCTGTCAAAATTATTATTAACCACATAATCATTAAAAACCAGGGGATATTTGAACTGACCGGGAGGACAAATCAGGTTAATTTCAGTGGTGCCCAGACATATATTATCCAATAAAACTGAGATATTATCCTTTGTCAGTATATCTTCTGATTTAAAGATAAAACCCAAAGAATTAATCCCTTTGTTTAAAAGATTAACTGCCTTTTGATTTGCTTCTGATACATCTTTAACTACAATATCCTGCCTTATCAACCATTTATTACCGTACTTCTGATTGCCCCTGACAAAAGGAAACACTCCCGGTAAATTATATAAATGATCAATCCCCTCTAAATTTTCCCTCCTGTAATATGGTAATACTTTAAATCCTTCGTCAGTATCCCATATTAGAGATTTACTGTAATCCCTGCCTTTAAGGTCGGCGCTTATAGCCTTTTCCCACTCGTCTGTCAGGACAGGTTGGAATTCAAAAAAAAGCTTTTCTTTTTCAGCCATATATAATCTAATTTATAATCAGAGTTGTAAAAATAATTGATTTAAAGTATTGATCACTAATTGACAGAAGGTTTTTACCAAATGTGTACAAGTACAAACATTAATATAACAACTGATACTATTTGTTTTATGTATCCCAATGTCAGTTTTGGCATCATTATTTTTTTAATCTTTATTTTAAAAATTATTTCATAAATTGCATTGGCGTTTAAACAAAAAATATGGGTAAACTTCGGTGGACACAAAATATTTCCGGTACCAGGCTTGACATCCGGAGAGGTGACGAGATGATTGGCAATATCAAGTGGGATAATATTTTCAGTACCAGGGCCCAGGCTATTCTAAATGGAAAGTTATTTGTCCTAAATCGTGATTTAATACTTTCAAAACTGGAAATTTATGATTCAAATGCTCAGTCGTTGCTTGGTATTGTGATCATCAATTTATTCAATATGCGTACTGATGTAGTAATAAACGGCAAGAGGTTTGAACTTGAAATACACAACTTATGGCAATCCCGGTGGTCATGGAAATTTAATGGCACTGAGATTATTACCTATTCCACCGATACATTTATTACTAAAGAGAGCGGGTCGATTGATATGTGCACAACGTGTAATGATGAGGTAGAAATACTCATACTGTTGGGGCTGGCAGTCCGGAATCAGTTCATGCTGGTTACCGCAGTAATTTTTATAATACTGCTATTTATCATTTTGTAATAATATTCAAACAGCTTTGGTTTCGTTAAAACAGCGCGTATAAATTGCGCAACTGCTATACTGATTATTTTATTTCAGATCCGTTTTTAACTTTCTGGTCGGGCTCTACGATAGCAAGTGTACCGTCGGCATTTTCAGCACATAATATCATTCCTTTTGATTCTATTCCCCGTAATTTTTTAGGTTCCAGATTTACCAGCACAGAGACTTGTCTGCCAATGAGGTCTTCAGGATCATAATATTCGGCTATACCTGAAACAACAGTCCGCCTATCAATACCTGTATCTATTTTTAATTTCAGGAGCTTTGTTGTTTTAGGCACTCTTTCTGCCTCCAGTATTGTCCCTGCCCTAATATCCATCTTTCCGAAATCCTCAAAATCAATACTGTGTTTGGCAGGTTGCAAAGCTGTTCCTTTAAGTTCATTTTCCTTTTTTGTGTTCAATAATTTTTGCAATTGTTTTTCTATTGCATCATCATCAATTTTTTCGAACAACAAACCGGGTTTTTTCACTTTATGGTGAGCCGGGAGAAGATCAATGTTTCCAAGCTTATCCCAATCCAGTCTTTCCATATCAAGATAATTCCGCAGTATTTCCATGCTGAAAGGAAGAAAGGGTTCAAGAATAACTGTAAGGTTAGCTGTTATTTGAAGGCAGACATTTAAGATAGTATTCACCCTGTCGGGATTAGATTTAAAAATCTTCCATGGCTCCTCGTCGGCCAGGTATTTATTACCAAGGCGGGCAAGATCCATTGCATTTTTTTGTGCTTCACGAAACCTGAAACTATTAAGACTTTTCTCTGTTTCACTTTTTATTTCACCAATTGATGAAAGTGCCTTTTCATCGTAATCAGTAAGTTCTCCTGCGGGGGGAACTTCTCCTGCAAAATATTTTTGTGTTAAAACAAGAACCCTGTTAACGAAATTTCCGAGTACAGCAACCAATTCATTATTGTTCCTACTCTGGAAATCCTTCCAGGTAAAATCATTATCTTTTGATTCCGGTGCATTAGCTGTCAGAACATATTTTAAAACATCCTCCTTGCCGGGAAATTCTTCAAGATATTCGTGCAACCAGACAGCCCAGTTACGTGAAGTTGAAATTTTATCATTTTCCAGGTTTAAAAATTCATTTGCAGGAACATTATCCGGTAAAATAAAAGATCCCTCAGCTTTAAGCATACATGGAAAAATAATACAATGAAAAACTATATTATCTTTCCCTATAAAATGAAGGAGTCTCGTTTCAGGATCTTTCCAATATTTTTCCCATTCGGGTGTTAATTCTTTAGTTGCAGAAATATATCCTATGGGTGCATCGAACCAAACATACAGAACTTTTCCTTCTGAGTTGTCAACCGGAACGGGCACTCCCCAGTCTAGGTCCCTGGTAACCGCCCTGGGTTGTAATCCACTATCTAACCATGATTTACATTGTCCGTATACGTTAGGTTTCCAATCGTTATGGTCTTCAAGAATCCATTTTTTAAGCCAGGGTTCATACTGGTCCAGTGGCAGATACCAGTGTCTTGTCTCTTTTAAAACGGGTTTATTACCACTTATCATTGATGTCGGATTTATAAGTTCAGTCGGACTTAATGATGTTCCGCAGCTTTCACATTGGTCTCCGTAAGCCTTTTCATATCCGCATTTAGGACAAGTTCCTGTTATATAGCGATCTGCCAGGAATTGGCCGTTCTCCTCATCAAAATACTGCTCGGTTATCTTTTCAATGAATTTCCCATCATTATACATTTTTTTAAAAAAATCTGAGGCAGTTTTATGATGTACAGCAGATGTTGTACGTGAATATATATCAAATGAGATTCCCAGTTTCCGGAAAGATTCTTTAATCAAACTATGAAATTTATCAACTACATCCTGAGGTGTAATTCCTTCATTTTTAGCCTTTAAAGTAATAGGCACCCCATGTTCGTCAGAACCTCCTATTAACAAAACATCTTCTTTTTTAGCGCGAAGATACCTGGCATATATATCAGCAGGAATATAGACACCGGCAAGATGCCCTATGTGAAGAGG
Organism: uncultured Prolixibacteraceae bacterium; assembly: GCA_964545315.1. Classification (GTDB taxonomy): domain Bacteria; phylum Bacteroidota; class Bacteroidia; order Bacteroidales; family Prolixibacteraceae; genus JAAYJR01. The sequence continues at coordinate 25,678 of CAZJGI010000002.1, read as the reverse complement.
TCCGTTTGCATAAGGAAGCGCTGTAGTAATAAGAGTTCTTTTAAATTGGGCCATACAAAAAATATATTAGTAGTTAAATCTGAATTTGATTAAGTCTACAAAGATAGCTTAAATGAAAAAGGAACAAATTATAGACCTCCAAAAATAATAACCATTGCATCTTAATTCCAATAATCTTCGTAAAACTGATAACAATTTTGTAATTTTCCCTAAAAACTTAATACAAAATGGTAGCACCTGCATATCTCGAACCCGGAAATAAGATTATCATAGTTTCTCCAGCCGGAAAAGTGAAGGAACAAGATGTAATTCCGGCAGTTAAATGGCTTGAAAATGAAGGGTATCAAGTTCAGTTAGGAAAATATATATTTGAATCACATTTCCAGTTTGCGGGAACTGACAGCCAAAGGCTATATGATATGCAACAAGCTCTGGACGATGAAGATGCAAAAGCTATTTTATGCTCGAGAGGTGGATATGGCACTGTAAGGATCATTAACAAACTCGATTTTTCAAAATTCATTAAAAATCCCAAATGGCTGATAGGGTTCAGTGATATTACTATACTGCATGCATGCCTTAATAACAAGAATATAGCGACAATTCACGGTGTTATGCCCAGGTACTTTTTTAACAAAAAAGGGTTGGCAAATGATAATCTGATTTCTCTTATGAAAATATTAACCGGGAAAGATATTACATATACAATTCCCGGCTCAGAGTTCAATCAGCCGGGAAAAGTTACAGGTGAACTTGTGGGTGGTAATTTATCTGTTATTTCAAGTATGTTCGGGACCAGGTGCGAACTTGAAACTACCGGGAAAATATTATTCCTTGAAGAGATCGATGAATTTTTATATCATGCTGACCGCATGATGCATCAACTTAATATGAGCGGTAAACTTTCAAACCTGGCAGGGTTGGTTATTGGTAATTTTGCTGACATGAAAGATAATGAGTCACCATTCGGTAAGACGATACATGAAATAATATCTGAGGCAGTGAGCCCGTATGATTATCCTGTCTGCTTTGAATTTCCTGCCGGACATGATGAAAAAAATCTGGCCCTCTCTTTTGGCAAAACATGGGAGTTATCAGTATCAAAAAAAATTACAACATTAAAAATGCTTTAATTTTCTATAGGTTTTTTATGGTTTCAAGACGTGAGATTGGTGCAGCAGCAGAAGAGTTGGCAAAAATATTTTTGCAGGAACAGGGAATGGAAATTCTGGATACAAACTGGTATAAAGGGCACCTGGAACTTGATATTATTGCCCGCGATAAGAAGGAACTGGTTATTGTTGAAGTAAAATCACGAAACGGAATCCGATATGAACACCCGTCTGAGGCAATTACTAATATAAAAATCAAGCGCATTATCGAAGCTGCGGATGCCTATATACAGGAAAATGAATCGGACCTTGAAACCAGATTCGATGTAATAACAATAATTTTTATCGGACAACATTATGAAATAGAACATTTTAAAGATGCATTTTATCCAACAATGTAATAATGTATATTACTTACCATCACCGTAGAAATTTAATCCCTCTTAATTCAGAAGACTTATTACCAGGATTATATCTTAATAATTGTACTAATAAGACCTGTATCGTTTAAAGTCAATGTTTTTTTACTATTTTTGAACAAACGGTAAATTAATAAACATGACAAGATTAACATTATCTCAGATTTATACCGATTCTTTCCATAAGAATTGGGATTTGGTTGCTTTCTCAGATTACCAGGGCAATGATTATACTTTCAGTGAGGTTGCAAAAAACATCAAATCCCTTCATTTATTTTATCAAATGGAAGGATTGAAACGAGGTGATAAAATAGCGGTATTAGGACGAAATTCTGCTAACTGGGGCACTGTATTCCTTTCAGCACTTTCATCCGGTATTGTGATTGTGCCCATTTTGCCTGATTTTAATGAGACAAACACAAATCACATTATCAATCATTCTGAAGCTAAACTTATTATTGGAGCCAAATCGTTGATAAATAAAATTGATTTTGAAAATAACCAGAAACTAAATTCGATTATCATTCTGGAAGATTTTTCATTGCATGCTGCTAAAAATGATAATACACGGGATAAACTTACCGGGTCTTTTAAATATTACGAAGACAATAGATTAGAGAAGGAAAATTTCCTGTTTGAGGAATGGGATAGTGAAGAAACCTGCATTCTGTCATACACTTCAGGCACTTCAGGATTCACCAAAGGGGTCATGATCCCTGAGAGGAGCCTGGTGTCAAATATTGTTTTCGCACAGGAACATATGCCATTACAGCCCGGTCATAAGATTGTTTCTTTTTTGCCTATGGCACATGTATACGGATTACTTTTCGAATTTTTATTCCCTGTGACGCTGGGATGTCATATTACATTTTTAAGCAAGATGCCCACTCCGGCCATTATCACAAAAGTATTCGGAGAGATAAAACCTCATCTTATCCTTTCTGTACCGCTGATTGTTGAAAAGATATATAAAAAACGTATTCTTCCCACAATAGAGAAACCTCTGATGAAAGTATTACTGCGTATCCCCGGAATATCCACGGTCATTCTGAAAAAGATCAGTGAGAAACTTTCAGAAACTTTTGGAGGACGATTCTTTGAACTTGTTATCGGAGGAGCTCCCTTAAGTGCTGATGTTGAGAAATTTTTCAGAAAAATCAATTTCCGTTTCTCTATTGGTTACGGCATGACTGAATGTGGCCCTCTGATAAGTTATGAAGCCTGGGATAAGACATTTCCAGGTTCTGCAGGAAAACTCGTGGACCGTATGGAAGTTCGTATAGATTCAGATGATCCTTATAATATTGTAGGTGAAATACAGGTCAAGGGTGAAAACGTAATGACAGGTTATTTTAAAAATGAAGTAGCAACCAATGAAGCTTTTACTGAAGATGGATGGTTAAGAACAGGAGACCTGGGTATCATCGATAAAAATAATTTCATATTTATTAAAGGAAGGTCAAAAAATATGATCCTGGGCCCATCAGGACAAAATATCTATCCTGAAGAAATAGAAGCAAGAATCTCAAACCAGCACTATATAGCTGAATGTGTTGTGACAAGCAGGCAGGGCAAACTGGTTGCCAAGGTTTTCCCTGATTTTGAAGCTATGGAAGCGGCAAAAATTACATTGGAAGACCTTCCGGCAATTATGGAGGAAAACAGAAAAAAATTAAATGATGAGCTACCTAAGTACGAGCAGGTTTCATCATTTGAGCTTGTTACCGAAGAGTTTGAAAAAACACCAAAGAAGAATATTAAGCGGTTTAAGTATGTATAATAAAATCAGAAAACATTTATAATATGAGAACTACAAACAGAAGAGATTTCTTAAGAAATTCATTAGCAGCTTCAGGAGGCTTACTATTAGCACCTGCTATGTTTAACTGTTCAACATCAGGACCACGTTTTAAAATCTCCCTCGCTGAATGGTCATTTCACAAAACTATTTTTGCAGAACAAATGACCAATCTCGACTTTCCGGTTGCAGCCAGAGAACTGGGCATCAATGGCTTGGAATATGTTAACCAGTTTTTTAAAGATAAGGCAAAAGACGAAAAATACCTTGGCGAACTGAAAAAAATATGCGAAAATGAAAATGTAGAGAGTGTATTGATAATGTGTGATGCAGAAGGAATGGTAGGTAACCCGGAGGAATCAGAACGGATAAAAACAGCTGAAAACCATAAAAAGTGGGTTGATGCAGCTGCATTTCTGGGATGCCATTCAATAAGGGTTAATGCTGCAAGCCGTGGCACTTTTGAAGAACAACAAAAACTTGCTGCCGACGGATTAAGGAGAATATGTGAATACGGAGATACAAAAAATATTAATGTAATAGTTGAAAACCATGGCGGTTTATCAAGTAACGGTAAATGGCTTGCAGGCGTCATGAAACTGGTGGACCATAAACGAGTCGGTACTCTTCCCGATTTCGGCAATTTTATTATTAACAGACAAACCGGGGAAGAATATGACCGCTATAAAGGAGTTGAATTACTCATGCCGTACGCTAAAGGGGTAAGTGCCAAATCGCACGATTTTGATAGTGAAGGAAATGAAGTCCACTCCGACTATTACAGGCTTATGAAAATAGTTAAGGATTCAGGTTATAAAGGATGGGTTGGCATTGAATATGAGGGAAGCGTATTACCTGAAAAAGAGGGTATCATAGCAACCAAAAAATTATTGGAAAAAGTGTTTACCTCTATTGAATGATCATCTTCTGAAAGGACTTTTTAGTTTTCGATTCCATAAAATTGACCTTCTGATTTTTCGGCTTTTTGTATAATTGCTCTTGTGCAGCCTTTTGTCGGGAACGGCTGAATACAAAATTCCGGTAGTGATCTGTACTGCCATTGCCCAACATGAAGTTGGAACAAGTGATCCATTGTCAGTTGAATTTACATAATCATAATTTGGAACTCCGTTAACAATATCTGAATTTATGAATGAAGCTGTTCCGTCTATATACAGATCGAACTTATTAGTCAATTTTATTGTACCTCCCAAACCTGTACCTCCGGTAAATGCAGCTTTTTTGGGGTATTCGCTGTTTTGTGTACCTCTGGCATACAAAACCCCAACATCATATTCTACACGATAGAAGGGATCGCGAAAAGTAAAATCGGTACCTGTAAAAGCTACTCCTGCAAATGCCCTTAGAAATAAATTCATTTCATCGCCAATTGGCCAGAAATACAAGCGGGTAGTACCCAGTACAGACAATATTTTCGTTTTATATATCAAATCCTCTGAAGGATATGGATAACTATCGGGAAGAGGATTGTGACGTGAAAGGAAAAAATTGTAAAACGGAGCTGTCGGGGTGTGACCATAAAGATTTGTGAAATCGAACTCCATTCCGGCCTCGAAGTCTGATGTTAAAGGCATAATAACCTCTGCCTCATAACCAATTTTAAACCCGGGGGAAAATTCTCTGCTCCCTTCGTAAGTCAGTCCTTCCAACTGCGGGTGTCTGATTTCTGACTTTCCGGGCTCAGTAACGAAAACAGATGAATTAGCACCAAGCCTGTATCTAAGCACTTGTGAATAAGCGCTATTCTTTAATAAAAGGGAAAAAATCAATAGAATAAAATACCGGTACATAATAAGAATAATATTTCAGTGCTTCAATATACTACATTGCTCAAAAATAATGAATCCCCAGAAAAAAATATTATAAATATTTACCGGTTATGTTTTATCTCTTTTGCATCTACTAATTTATATAACTTATCAGCGCGTCTGATCTTTGTTTCAACCGGAACAGAGATACGCTGCCCTTTAAATCCTTCATCCACCCTGTTCAGTTCAAAGCGGATCTCCCTGACAACTGTCTGAACAACTCCTGTTGTCGGGCCGTTAACAATAATGTCATCGCCGGTTTTTATGTTACCTGTTTCCAGTTTAAATTCAGCCACACCGATATTAGTAAAATAGTTAGTGCATTTCCCAATATATAATTTTCGTTTTGTTGCCTGCGAGCCATAATTTGCACTCCATTCTCCCAGGCGTTGCCCCAGATAGTAACCGTTCCAAAATCCCCGGTTAAAAACAGTTGCCAGCCTTTGGTCCCACTTCTCTATTTTTTCCTGACTATATGTGTTGTTAAAATATGAATCTACTGCTTCGCTATAACATTCCACAGTAGTTTTTACATATTCGGGTGATCTGGCCCTACCCTCAATTTTTAAAACGGATACTCCTGCATCCAGGATTTTATCAAGGAAATGTATTGTTTTCAAATCCTTCGGAGACATAATGTATTCATTATCGATTTCCAGTTCAGCACCAGTTTCCTTATCTGTAACAATATATGCGCGTCTGCAGGTTTGAAGGCATGCTCCACGGTTAGCTGAAGAGGCCATTTCATGCAGACTGAGATAACATTTGCCACTGATTGCCATACATAAAGCACCGTGTACAAACATTTCCAGCCTTATCAGTTCACCCGAAGGCCCTTTTATCTGTTCATTTCTAATGCTGTCGCTTATTTCATACACGCGCCCAAGGTTTATCTCACGGGCCAGGACCATAACGTCTGCCAATCCGGAATAAAATTTAACTGCTTCAATATTAGTTATATTAACCTGAGTTGAAATATGCACCTCAAGCCCGATATACCTGGCATACTGAATCACTGAAATATCTGCGGCAATGACTGCTGAAATACCGGCTGCTTTGGCAGCATTGAGTACCTGGTGCATTTGGTCAATTTCATTGTTGAAAATTTCAACATTCAGGCTCAGATAAGTTTTAACTCCATTTGCTTCTGCTGTCTCAACAATTCTCTTCATATCATCCAAAGAGAAATTTGCAGACGAACGTGACCGCATATTCAGGTGGCCCACCCCAAAATAAACCGAACCGGCACCTCCCTGAATTGCCGCCATAAGAGTCTCCCACGACCCAACCGGTGCCATGATCTCTATTTCCCTTCTATCCATTATCTTAAAAAAATATTATACAAATTTCTCTCTTTTCTGGAGATTATAAAGACCATAAAGGATAAATACTATTGAACCGACGCTTAAAAATATTCTGTTTTTTAACACCAAACCCTGCCAAATGATCTCATTAAAATTATCCGGGATCTGAAAAGGATTCAAAAAAACATTCCATTGTGTCCTTTCGATTGCATCCTGAAGTATTATTAAAGCCACTCCTATCAGAACCACCAGTACAGCAGTTCCGTTACCATTCTTAATAACGGTAGAAAACATGAAAGAAAGTGATCCCATAAAAATTACCGGATACATCAGTTGATAAGCCATCTCTGAGACATTAATAAGATAAAGTAAAATAGATGCAATGAAAGCAAATAATAAAATAATCAAAAAAACAAGTATATAAATCAGTAGTAATCTTACGAGCCATACCTTATACCTGTAATTAGGGATACCAAAAAGTATTTCCAGCATCCGCGAATCGTCATCACTCTGAATACCAAAAACCGTAGGATAAAAAATCAAAAGAATCCCCGGAAAAATAAGAAGGTTATAGATTTGGGCTTCATTAAATATCACATTATTCCATACCATCTGAATAGCGAATATTAAGAAAAACGCAAAGGCAGCCAATAAAAACCAGATAAACCTGCCTGAAAAAATGATCTTCATATTATAGCGGATCATTTTCCATTTATTCAGTAAGCTATTCTTTATATCATATTTGCGTTTCATCACTAAGTGGTTTATTTACAAAATCTTTTAATAAGCATAAGTAGGCATCTTCCAGGTGTGGGGAGACATTAATTGCATTCTCTGATGGTTTATCTTTAGCCAACATCCTGATTTTGATATTATCGCCATCACGCATATGATGAATAATGAGCTGTTTATTTGCAAAGTTATCAAAATCTTTAGCAGGCATTGTCATCTGCCAGACAAATCCTTGTCCCATATTTACCATCTCTGAAGGGGTTCCAAAATATTTGAGGTCACCTCTGTGAATAACAGCTACCTGGTTACATGAACTTGATATATCCTCAATGATATGAGTTGAGAATATCACTATTCTTTCCCTGCTCAATTCAACCAGGAGGTTACGAAAACGTATTCTTTCCCTTGGGTCAAGGCCGGCTGTTGGTTCATCCACGACAAGTATCCTTGGCAGGGTAAGTAAAATTTGAGCAATTCCGATTCTCTGCTTCATTCCACCTGAAAAAGAACTTATCCTGTCATCTCTTTTTTCCCACATATGTACATTCTTAAGTACATATTCCAATCTTTCATTACGAATTTTTATGTCCTTAATGCCCTTGAGTATCGCCTGATAGTCAAGGAATTCCCATGCTGACATATTATCATAATAACCAAAAGCCTGAGGCAGGTATCCCATCAATCCTTGTAATTCTTCACGATGTTTCTGGGTATCGAGGCCATTAATCCATATTTTCCCGTAACTCTGCTCAAGAATACCACAAATAATTCGCATCATTGTTGATTTTCCTGCACCATTAGGCCCGAGTAATCCAAACATGCCCGTTTTTATTTCCAGGGAAACCCCGTTCAATGCACGGAAGGGCACTTTACGTTTCCCAATAACAGGAATTTGTCGTACCATTGTAAAATACCATCTTCTGAACTTACTTAATCTGCCCTCAATGCGTGCAATATTCAATTGTTTCTTGTGAATATATTCACCTGAAGTGTATATCACCATCAGAAGAAGCCAAATTACAGCCACAAAGATTACCATACCTATATTATCCCAACGAAAAAAGAAAACAGTTACAAAAAAAGCTGGTAATCCCCAAAAAATAACATTTTTACATATACGGTCTATTTTAGTATAAACAGCCTTTCCTGTGGCCTGATATTTATTTAATAAAACCCGTGATAAAGGGATATACAACATAAAGGTGTAGAAATAAATGAAATGGGTCATTATCCACATCCAGAAATTACCTTCGAGATAAAAAAAAGTGAAATAGATAAGAAAACCGAATAAAGGGATCTGCCAGATCAGGTCATAAAAATCGTGCAATTTTTTATAATCTTTCTGCAACCCTGCATGCTCCCTGATTTTAAGCCCTCCATTCCACTCCCTTACAAATCTGGTATCCCGGTCATAAATTTTAACAAGCTTCCGGATAACAATTTTAATGGGTTCTTTTTCGTCAATAACTTTTGAGCTGGCCTGTTTAAGGCTTGTGAGAACAAATGCAGTCACTCCGGGAATAAGGATTACGATGAGCATAAAGCCCAGCAACTTCCAAATAAATGAATCAATTTCAAAGTAGATATATGCAGCAGCAATAATGAAAATTACTATCTGCAATATCTTTAAACCCCAATTAAGGGATTTCAACCAATTAATTGCATTTTCCATTCCAAAGTAGAGGGTAGGCACAAAAACCAGGGTGAGCAATGTACTAACACTCAAACCTCCTATCACCGTAATTGCAAATGGAGCCCCAATTGCTCCCACATATTCTGATTTTCCAAGTGCCAGAGGAAACATTGCAACAATTGTGGTAATAGAGGTAATTAAAATAGGCCGCACTCTTGAGAGGCCGGCAGTGATCAGGGCACGTGATTTCCTGTCCCCTCTTTTTCGGAGGATATTTGTAAAATCTATAAGAATTATACCATTATTAACAACAACACCGAGTAAAATTAAAAATCCTGTAAGGGTATTGGCATTAAAAAGGCTGTTACCGGTAAATATAAGAGCAATAAATGATCCGATTGCAGCCAAAGGAACAGAAAACATAAGCACTACAGGGGTTGTAAAAGATTCAAAGACTGATGCAAGGATCATTAAAATAAGGATAAATGCAGCTGCTATAAGGAAATAAAACTCAGAATACTGATCTTCCTCATGAATAACCTCTATTGCAACTCCGGCAGGTAATTTATAATTGGCAATAACCTCATCAATTTCCAGACGGTAAGCTTCCAGCAGGCTTTTTGACTGTTCTGCTTCAGACGCGAAACGATAAAAAATCTGAATTTGCTTCTCCTGATTTATTCTGTTAATTGTGGCCATTCCATATGAGTATACAATATCAGCAACATCCTGCAATTCGTATACTGCCCCCTGTCCGTTGTTCAGCTGAACCCGTCGAAGATCGTCTACATCTTTTTCCTTCTCTTCTTCTTCCTCTTCTTCCTCCTCCAGTCTCTCTTTAATAAGAATATCATATTCTTCATTTCCCTGTTTAAAATTCACTCCTGATGAAAACTCTCTGTTAAATGAGCCCAGCTCAGATGAAATATTATTAAGTGTCAGCCCATATTCTGTAAGTAAAAGTTGTTTAAAATAAAGATGGATTTCAGGTCTTCTGCTTCCCACGCTCATACTTACGCTTCTTATCGACTCAAGGTTTTCAACATAATATTCAATATCTTCTGCGACCCCTCTCATCAATTCAAAATCTTCTCCTTTTATTAAAATTTGTTCACGATTGGTACCTATTCCAAGGAACCTGCTGAAATTTTCCAATCCTGCGCCACCTCCTCCTCCGCCACGGAAGCGGCTACTTGAAGCAGAGGCTGTCAGACTTATTTCAGCCCTTCCAATATTTTGAATTAATCCTTCCGCCTGTGCCTTGATTTCCGCTATGTTTCGCCCTTTTATCTTCTCATAATCATCCTGCAGTACAACAGTAATAACTGCCTCTTCAGCCTGTATATTAGAAATAACATCCTTTCTTTCTTCAATTTCTTCCAGTCTGCTCTCTACTTCTGCAACAACAAGGTCGGTCGCTTCAAGGGTTGAGCCTGTCCGCATAGTGACATAAATTGAAAACCTTGTTTCCTCTACCTCCTCAAGTGTATTGATATTTATTGCAAGAACGATAAAGATGGTAACGAAAAATAAAACAATTGCCCCGACAATTGTAGCAGCCGGAGCTCTCATACTTGCTTTTAATAATAATACATAAATCTGAATGATCCGGTTGTTGGTAGTTACTTTTTCATAAAATATATTGTGTGAAGATTTCCCTTTTAGCAACAGATGTGCCAGCATCGGTATTAATAATAGAGCCACGAACAGTGATACGGTAAGTGTGGATATTATAGAAACCCCAACATGGTTCCCCAGCAGTTTTATCATAAACTCAGATGAAAACAGAAAAGGCAGAAAAACTGTCACTGTTGTCAATGTTGCTGCCACTATAGACCGCCAAACTTCAGTAGTACCCTGGATAACAGCTTTGTCTGCATTAAAATGCCTGCCCGACAGCCGGTAAATATTTTCAAGGACAACCACACTGTTATCAAGCAGCATTCCTATAGCTAATACAAGCCCTACCAGTGTAAGGCTGTTTATTGAGATATTAAAGGCATAAAACAGGTTAAAAGCTGTAAATACTGATACAGGAATAGCTAATGCTATTATAGAAACAATACGAAGGTTCTTTAAAAAAATCCACAAAACAAATATTGCCAGCAATCCTCCAACAAGGGCAAGGTTCATTATCTGATCAATATTTTTTTCCATTGTTTCAGCCAGGTTAGTTTGCACAACCAGCTGAACATCCTCAAAACCCAGTTTTTCATTTAAAGAAGCAATACGTTCCTGTACCTTTTTTGAAAGATCAATAAGATTAGCCTGTGAATCACTCACCAACATTATAGAGACGGCATCAAGGCCGTTTACCCTGCTTATACTCTCCTCCTCTTTCACTCCGAAGAAGACGCTTGCAATATCCTTAAGGTAAACAGGCCCCTCGGCAACTATAATATTTTCTATGTCAGTAACTTCATTATATTCTGCTGTTACGTGCACAAAATACCTGTTTTGACTTTCATGCAGATAACCTGCAAATATCCGGTTGGACGAATTAGAAGAAATAGCGCTTCTGATTTGAGCCGGTGTAATACCATATGCATCACAGGTTGCTTTATCATATGTAATTTCAATAGAACGCTCCTTTCCTCCAAACACATTAACAGATGCAATGCCATCGATATTTTCCAGTTCATCAGCAATTTTTTGGTCGACTATATTTCTAAGCCTGTCAGTACCGCCACTACCTCTAACCTGGAGTTCCATAAACTGATTGCTCATTCTCTGAACATCAACCCTGTTAACCGAAACCCTGAAATTTTCGTCCAGTTGGTCTGCTGCCTGTTTTATGCGTTCCTGCAGCTTCAAAAAAGTATATTTAAAATTCACATTCTGGGCGAAATTTACTTGTATCGAAGCTGAACGGTTATTCAGGGATGTTTCTATACTCTCAATGCCTTCCATTGCCCCTATCGCGCCCTCAATTGGAATAACTGCCTGTTTTTCCATATAATCCGGGTCAACCTCCATTGTTGAGCTTATCTGGACAAAAAGCATAGGCAGCTCTGCATTGGGCATCAGTTCTACAGGTAGTTGTTTATAAGAAACATACCCCAGGAGGGTAAGTCCTGTAAACAACATCGCAATGAATATTTTTCTGGTTATGATAAATTTCATGCTTTGAAGACTCCTTTTATCCTGTCTAAAATATCATATACACATGGTATTACAACCAATGTCAGCAGAGTTGATGTTATCAGCCCGCCAATAACAGCCAAAGCCATAGGTGAACGCAATGCAGCACTTTCGCCAAAACCGAAAGTAAGTGGCAGTAATGCAAGAATTGTTGTAAGGCTTGTCATTATAATTGGTCTGATACGCTGTTGTCCTGCCCTCAGAATTGCTTCCCTCCTGTCCAATCCTTCCCTTATAAGTTGATTTATTCTGTCAACCAATATAATAGAATTATTTACAGCAATCCCTGCCAACATAATAACCCCGATCAACGCCATAATATTGAATGTTTTACCTGCAATGAGAAAAATCAATATAGATCCAACCAGAGCAAGTGGAATTGTTAGCAAAATTGTAAAAGGGTGAATAAGTGACTCAAATTGTGAGGCCATTACCATATAAACCAATATAACAGAAAGTAATAATGCAAAACCAAGGCTGCTCATTGATTCCTGCCTTTTCTCCTCTTCTCCTGTTACAAGTATTCTGTAGTTTGCAGGCATCTCTATGGATGAAGTTGTTTCTCTTATCTCCCTGGCAACATGGTCAAGCGCGAGCCCTTTATCAAGCTGTGCTGTTACTTTACCTATCCTGTTCTGGTTTCTTCTCAGTATTTCCCTCGGTGAAAAACCAAAGGATATATCGGCAATTTCACTAAGTCTGAAAATCCGTGTTCCTGAATTTATAGTAATATCGTAAATTTCCTTTAATCCTTTTTCCGGTACTTTTATCGTTATATCACGCATTTCTCCTTCCTGCTCAAATTGACCAGCGTTTTTCCCTTCCAGTTGCTCTTGTAACTGAGTTATAACAGTATTAATATTAATATTGTATAATCCTGCTTTTACACGGTCAATATGTACTTCAACTTCAGGTGCCCCATCTTCAACGGATGTTTGAATGTTAAACAACCCGTTTATATTTTCCATTTTCTCTTTAACCTGGGTTATTATATTTTCAATATCTTCAAGTTCTTCTCCCCTGACCTCAACAACAACGGGGGCTTCCTGGGTGCCTAAGATTGATTGCAGGGCACTTTGTTCCTCAGAAAAGGTGACCTCCATACCGGGAATATCTTCAATCTGCCTGTCGATATTCTCGATCACATGCGGTACTGAGGCAGTGGATTCCTGCTTAACTATTACTCTGATCTGAGCACTGTTTTCACCTTCAAACAGTGCTGTTGCATCACTTGCCAGGCTCGTAGAAGGACCGGAATGTGAATATATCTTTTCAAGATCATCGCCCAAATAATCCTTTATGATTGACTCGATATTTTTCACAGTAGATTCTGTGCGTTCCAGGCTTGTACCCTCCTGAAGTTTGAGGTTCATTGTAAACTCCCGGCCTTCGGTTTTAGGCATAAACTCTGTTCCGATACGGGGCACTAACATAAAAGAACCTACTATAAGCATAACAGCCAATACAAGAATTACCCACTTAATCTTTAAAAATTTATCCAAGACTTTTCTATAACCTCCCATTCCCAATGACCGGCTTTTTACTGGCGCTTTTTTGTTTTTATAGAAGTAATGATACAATACAGGAATAAGGAAGATTGCTACAAAAAGAGAGGAAACTAAAGAGAAAGCCACAGTCCATGCCTGATCTTTAAATAGTTCTCCGGAAGCTCCATGAAGATATACGATTGGAAGGAATACAACAATAGTAGTGATTGTTGAGGCTGTAATAGCCCCTCCAACCTCAGCTGTTCCATTGATTGCAGCATCTCTTACATTTAATCCGCTTTCATGATTTCTGAAAATATTCTCAAGAACAACAATAGCGTTATCAACAAGCATTCCGGCACCGAGTGCAAGGCCTCCTAATGTCATTATATTAATTGTAAGATTATTAAAGTACATCAGGTTAAAAGTGGCAATAATTGATATTGGAATAGCTATACTTACGATAAGTGTTGTCCCCAGCCTGCGCAGAAAAATGAATAACACAAATACTGCAAGTAATACACCCAGCAGAGCTGTATTCTGAACCTCTCCTATGGAGGAACTGATAAATTTACCCTGGTTGGTAACCTGATGTAATGAATAACCCGGCAAAGCCTTTTCGATGTTTTTCATAGCATCATTAATCTGTTCAACCGCTTTGACTGTATTAAACCTTGTCTCTTTGTATATTGCAAGCCCGACACAACGTTCACCATTGAAATGGACAATGTTTGCAGGCTTCTTATTCCCCAATGAAACAGTTGCCACATCTCTCAGATAAACCGGCGCCATCGCAGCCCCTGGCTGATTTGGGGTTTCCGGATGCACAGCTTTGTAGCCAACAATTAAGTTATTAAAATCCTCAATACTGTTAAGCAACTTTATTCCTTTGACAATATATTGCCTTCCCAATTCGCTAATACGTCCGCCGGTTACATTTCTGTTAAAATTTTGAATTCTGTTGCTTACCTCATCCATTGATAATCCCTGGGCTTCAAGACGGTAATGATCTGTGTTGATAATAATCTCGCTCTCTTCCTGTCCTGACAGTTCAACATCGGCAACGCCTTCAAGACGAACAAGTTCATTACGTATATAATTATCAGCAACTTTTCGTATCTCATTCATATCTGTGATCTCACTATGCTTAATTGCAATAAGCATAACCGGAGATGTGTTCGGATCGTGTTGTGTGATGCGAAGATCATCAATATCTGCATTTTGTGTCAGTGAATTCAGCGCTTTCTGGAGATCAAGGAATGCTTCATCCATGTCTTTATTCCAGGCATATTCTACAGTGATCTGGGCAGTCCCGACTCTTGTAACAGAGGATACCTGGATCACATCCGACTGCCTTATAGCAAGGGCTTCAATATTTTCTACAAACTGATGTTCCATCTCTTCCGGCGGTCGCTCACCGGATTTGATTTCCACAAAAATCCGTGGAGAATTTAAATCAGGAAAAAGATCAATTCCCAGCTTGTCAAATGATATATATCCAAGAAGCAATACAGCCAGGACAATCATCATTATCGTTACAGGGTAATTGACAGCAAATTGAGTTAATTTCTTCATTTTGAAAAATTATATTGATTTTTCGGAGAGGTTATTACAGAATGATCCTAACCTTGGAATTATCCCGTAATGTCTCGAAGCCTTTTATAATAAGCCTTTCGTTCACCTGAAGCCCTTCAAGGACTTCAACCGAATTCTGGTTCTCGATTCCGGTTGTCAGCCAGCGTTGACTTGCTGTGCTGTTTCTTCCGACAACAAACACGTATTTTTGCCTGCCTCTTGTAAGAATTATATCTTTAGGTATTACAATAGTACTGTCTTTCTTTTGAGTAATTATGTCGGCTTTTACAAACATTCCCGGCCTCAGTTTTAATTCAGGATTCTGAATCTCTATCTTTCCCATGAAAGTCCTTGTTTCACTGCTGATAGCAGGGGACAGTTCTGTTACTTTACCTGAAAGGGTATCCTCAGGAAGAGTATAATTGGTAATCAATACCTCCTGGTTTAATTTTACTTCGCCAATATTTTTTTCGGGCAGGTTTATATTCATGTACATTGAGCTATAGCTCATTAAGGAGAAAATATGAGATCCTGATGTTACCCTGGTACTTTGTGTATAGTAAGGAAGTTCTACTATAATTCCTGAAAACGGTGCTGTGACATTCATTTTTTCAAGCTGTATAAGCGCGTTCTCATAATTATATTTTGCATTTGTTTTTGACACTTCAGAATTCCGTAATTCACGAAGTGTTACACCTCCCTTTTCATATAATGATTTCTGTTTCTCATACTCCTGCTCAGAAATTTCAAGGTTTAATTTAACGGCATCAATTCCAAGGTTATTTTTATATTCCTCATTTTCAAATTTAACCACAGTCTGACCTTTACTGATCCTGTCCCCCAGTTTATAAGGCCTGCCGGTAGAAGGGTTTTTCTGAAGGTAATATTCTCCTGTCATTTCAGAATTTACAACTACTTCGGAAGTCGCTTTGACAGTACCGGTAGTACTAATGAACTCCATAATACTTTGAAGCTTTATATCCTCTACCGAAATAGGCACCGCCAGCTCAGTACTTACAGACTGGCTTTGGTTATTGCAGGCAATAAATGCTGTTAAAATCACAATTAATGGAAGAAATTTTATTCTTTTCATATTCTTATTAGTTTATATTTTCATCTTATTTAACATGGAGGCTGCCCTGAAAGATCAAAAGGCCGCGCCTTTCCATGACTTTGCTGTCTTTATATCAAATAATCTCATTTATTTTTTATATACAATTCTGAAGGCAGTATTGATTCATTCTTTTCAAAATCGAATAAACTTTGAATTTTAAGGTTCAACAACTCAATCTTATAATTAATAAGAGCCTGGGCAAAAGATATTTTTCTTTCTGAAAGCTGTGTCTGATAAAGATTAAGATCCATACCTGTCAAGTCGCCGTTTTCATATCTTTCGAGGTTAATTTCATAAGTTAATTGTGCATTTGTTTGGCTTTGTTCTGCGATTGCAATCTGGTTCAGTTGGTTTTGGATGTTTCTGTATGCCTGCCTTATTCCAATTATAATTTGATTTTGTTCGTCGGTAAAGCTAAGCTTTTGCGATTCCATTGCAGCTTCCTGTGCGGCAATTCTGGCTTTTTTCTCTCCCCAGTCGAACAATGGTATATTAAAACTCAGTGCTACTGAAGGGCTGTTAGTAGGTGCATCAAATATTTGATCCAGATTTGGGTTATCACCTGATATACCAAGACGCAGGTTAACATCCCCCCTGAACTCATTTAACGATTTTGTCCGTATCAGGTCAAACTGGCTTGATTCAATATCGATCTCTCTCTGACGAAGCTCCATTCTGGAAGCCAGTCCGTTTTCAATAGCTTTTTCCAAATTAACAGGAACAGGGTTTGCGGCAACATCTGCCAGGATAGAAAAATCCTCATAAAGGTCCATTCCCAAATAGAGTTTCAACTGATCTTTGGCATTTTCAAACATTACTTCCCTGTTTTGCAATGATGATTTTGATGTAGCCAGGTTTAAGTCAGCCTGATAAAGCTCTTCCATAGCTGCAAGGCCAGCATCTACCTTGTTCTTTATTATGTCATAACTGTTTTGGGTATTTTTAAGTTCTTCCCTGGCAATATTCAGGTTCATTTGGGCCATATATACATTATAAAAAAACTGGGTAACGTTCTTTTCAAGATTAAGCCTCTGCATAGCATAGCTTATATTAGAATTTTCCAGGTTTAATTCCAGTTCTTTTAACTCCAGTTTAAGCCTGTTATATGTAAAGAGAGGCTGATTAAGGTTCAGGTAAAGATTATTAAAAAAAACTTTACTCTCAAGGTCACTTGCATCGGAATAGCTTCTCTGCCATCCAAATTCATTTGTAAGAGAGAGCGTACCATCTGTTATCAGGATTGGTTGCTCCACTCTGAAGAGAGCATTAGCCTGGTAGTTCTCGTTAGTATACCATTGTGATACCCGGTTATCAAAACGTCTGTTCCTGCTAAACCCTACGGGTTGAACATCAAGTGAAAACCTTGATTTTAAAGCTGCCCTCTGTGCTTCCAGATTTTTGGAAGACCTCTCAAGGTTAAGTTCAGATCTTTTCAAATCCGGGCTGCCTGATTCTGCAATCATTATTGCTTTGTCAAGAGTGAGAATTTCCTGTGCCTGTATAATGGGCGTTAAAAGCAGAAACATTGATAATAAAAAAAATAACTTTTGCATTTGCATTCTTATTTTGGATATATTATTTTATTAAATAAATGAATATTTACATCTTAACCAGTTTAACGGCATCAGCATAAACAATACGTAAAGTAGATTTATTTGTCAGTTCAATAAGTGCTGTATCGGGCGAAAAATAAAACGATCCAAGGTTATTCCAGCCATTTTCTGAATCATGGATATCCAATATTTGTTCCTCTATTCCGTCATCACTATGAATGAAAAACTGATATTCGCCCCTTTCTTCGTCTCTGCCTCTTCCCCTGCCGAAACTTCTTGCTTTATAGAGATGGTAATAGACCTCATAATGGCCTGGCTCACTCACAGGAACATGCCATTTTGCTTTAACTGTCCCATCTCCTGATTTCACGTAATAACCGGAACGTATATAATCCCCGTAAAAATCAGAATTAGTTGTAGCCGTCCAGTTAACAGAAGGTCTCCAATAATTTATTCCTGAATATTTTTGTGAATTCTTATTTTCACGTGCCATCCATTTTTCCAGAAGGCTCACTTCATCGGTACTGGTTACTTCGAACTGAGGATCTTCGTTATCAACTATAATCTCACCGGGCAATTGTCTTATTACTGGTTGGTCTGATATTACTTCACCTTCAAAAGCCGTGGCCTTGGGGTCTTCCGGAATATCACGGAACCCGAACATTATAACCTGAGGAATATTTTGAGAAGTAATAGTATTAATTAATACCATTCTTGGGTCTGAATCCAGCATAAAACTGATGTCTTTGGTCTGTTTTGGCTCAAGAAATGTTAACTTGTCCACAAGGTCTGCAGCTCCCGGTCCCATTCCAAAACCTCTTCCCGGGCCTCCTCCTTCACCCATCCTGAATGAAAATTTTATTATTCCTTCGGAATCCGAAAAATTAGTCACTTTAAGAGACACTTTAGTTCCCATCCAATCATCTATCCTGACCTTCACTGCTTCTACAGGAGAAATCAGATAACCTGGCAGTGCCCTTTCTACAAACCATTTATCCATAATAGGAATTAGTTCAACTCCAAATTTTTCATTTATTTGTTTATCAAACTGTTCAAAGGAAATATTTTTAAATCTGTACTCCCTCAACAACTCTCTCAGAAATTTTTCAAATTCTTCCTGGCCGGCTTCCCATTGTATCCTGGAGAATAAAGCTTCACCCTTTAATTTTATAACATTATCAATGATCTTCTTTTGGTTGGGATCGGCAATTATCTCTTCAAGTGTACTGTCCTGCAGTGCTATATTAGCCAGCTCATCCTCACTCATTCCCTGCATATTTCTGCGAAACAGGCTCCTCATGTCGTTGGCCTGACTTTTTAAATATGCTTCAAAAATACGATTTGTGATGGGCCATTTTTCTGTCTGAATATTATTCTGAAAATTATATAGCATAGGAAAAATAAAATATGAATTTGGTTGCTCAAGCCCGGAAAAACCACCCATTCCCGGACGGAAATTCATTGATTGTTCCCTTGTGAACAGCCCCAGAAAATCATATACAATCCTTATCTCCTTATCTCTTTCCGTCAAATTACTTTCTCCTCTGCGACCCCATCTTTCCATTCTTTTTCTTGACCCTTCAATATCAGCTTCACGAAGCATATAACCCTTTTCAGGGATCAAGACCTGTTCAGGCTGAATGAATTCCTGACGACCTGCCCATATCCTTTCATATGATTTAAATTGGGCAGGTACTTCAACAAGAAAAAAGCGATTAAATGGATATTCCAGATTATAAGTTCTTTCAAAATCTCCCATTCTCTCACTCACAATACTGGCCAGAGTATCTTTTATTTCAGGTAAAGATCCTGAAAAAAAGTCATGCCCTTTAATATTCCAAATACCATATTCAACGGAATCACTTTGTACGCTTCTCTTTTCATATTTTCCAATAGCAAGTGAAATCTGTGTTAACGGTACACTACTCTGAAAAGAGTATTCACCATCAGAAATTTCATTTATTTCACCCTGTGATATTGCCTGAAGGCCCCGCCTGGTCTTAACATCAAGTTTGAAATTAACAAATTCGGGATGATTCCAACTAACATTTTCAGTACTGTATTTTACACCGGTTGTGGGATACCAGTTGACTTCAGGGGTGAATAAAACATATTCAGGTGTCAAAAATGAATACCGCTTATCCACATTTAATACAAATTTTCCATATTTTTGCTGTCTCTCTTCTTCATTTACGTCCAGATAACAAAATGTTTCATCTATGTTCCCTTTATATGATATTTCCAGTTCAACCTCTTCTTCCGGCTCTAAAGAAATCCCATTATCAATTATTATCAGATGAAGCTCGCGCCTGAATGATAAATCCTTTCCGTTCATTTTGATATTCTGCACTACCAAACCCTTATTAAGACTGAATATCAATTTATTGAGTACATTATCTGTTTCATTTTTAATGGTTAACCGGGAAACTGACTGGACAGAATTACCCTGGTGCTCTAAAAATATTACATGAGAAAGAGTTGATGGCCATTCTTCATTAACATAGGTATTGTTCAAAGCAATAGCCTCATTTCTCAATTTCCCATCATTTTTGAATTTTTTGATATGTCTATACCCCAGATAAGATCCTGCACCAAAAAAAAGGATAGCAAGTACCAGTGAAAATATGGTCATTATCTCTGATTGCGGGAGCCTTTTCAGGAGGTAAATAGTTAAGAAAATAAAACTTAAACCTAATGAAAAATAGATACCCCTGTGAATTAATACTCTTCCCAGGTTACCCATACCCGTAATATCAGAAATAAGCATAGGTATATTAAAGGCCATATAGTCAAACATATAATAATACCTTGCCTCTAACAGGAATATGGTAACACCAATATATCCCAAAATTATAACGAACGTTATTGCCTGGTTTCGAATAATACTCATCAGCAAAAAAGAAAGGCCCATTATAAAGAGCAAAGTTGGAATGCTAATAAGTGCCAGATAAATCAGATAAGCCTCTTTGTTTACAGGAGTATTTTGTGCAAGTAAATTAAAAATGAGAGCCATAGCGACAACGGCTAAATTGAGTACTAAAAACACCTGTAAATTACCCCAGGTTTTTCCGATAACATATTCGCCGTTTGTCATCGATCGCATGTATATTACCTCTGTGGTATCAAGCTTTTTGTCACGTTTAAGAAAATCAGAGGCAAGAAAAACAGCAATTACTGCTTGTGCCACGTTTAAAATCAGCAGATTTGCATAAGGTATTGCTGACGGAATACTCCGCAAAGCCCAGCCCTGATCGCCTCCTCCCTGTATGATCATTCCAAAATTTAAAAAAAATAAAACTACGAGGGACAGTACACTAAAAATGCGAAAGAACCAGCTTCTCAGCAACGTTTTACGCTCATACTTGGCTATTGATAAAATATTATGAAATGAAATCATGTGTCAGTAATTTTAAGTTAGGCTTCAGTCCACTGATTAAGTTTGTTTTCCATGAAATGTACATAAGCATGTTCAAGGTTAGGTTCTATCTGTTTTCCGTAAAATCCGTTAATATCTTTTGCCACAACCTGAACTTCCCAACCTCCGTCTATAGGAATGGTAGATATTACCGGGTACTTTTCATTTATTTCCATGTACTCAGTTTCGGTTGCTGTTATTAGCCAGACATTGCCACGTGCTTCTTTTACCAATAGTTCAGGCGACCCGGAAAATGCAAGTTGTCCCTCATGTAAAAGGGCCATATTATGGCATGTACTTGAAATATCACCAACAATATGTGTTGACAGGATAATGATCACATTCTGTGTACTTATAGTCGACAACAAATTTCTGAAACGTATTCTTTCCTCGGGGTCTAATCCTGTTGTAGGCTCATCAACAATAATGATCCTGGGATTATTGATCAGGGCCTGGGCAATTCCCAACCTTCTTTTCATACCACCCGATAGTTTATTTGCATTTCTGTCACGTGCCTCATATAGTCCCACCTCTTCAAGCATTTGGTCAACTGCTTTACGGCGTGTTGAGCTGTTTTTCATGCCTGCCAGGCGAGCTGCATAGTCCAGAAACTCATAGGTTTTCAACTTTGAAAAAAAACTAAAATCCTGAGGCAGATATCCCAGCATAGCCCTTATCTCCCTCCTGTTCTTAGCAAGATCAAGCCCGTCAACCGTTACCTTGCCACTCGAAGGCTTCATAAGTGTAACCAGTATCCTCATCAGGGTTGACTTGCCCGCACCATTTGGGCCTAAAAGACCAAACATGCCACTTGGAATATCAAGATTCAAACTTTTTAAAGCATAATTCCCATTAGGATAGACCTTATTTAAATCTTCAATTTTTATATACACTGCTACTTATTCAAAATATTAAACTACTGATTTGGACTTGAGACTATTAAAATAGTTTAAAGCTTATTGTGAAATTAGTTGTTTAAATTGATTTTTAACTGAAATTATTTTTAACTAATTTTGCCTTTTCAATGAAAATACAAATTTTACAACTGCTGGAAGGCGCCAGGGAAGCAACCGGATTAACTGTTATAATAGATGTTTTTCGCGCCTTTTCCACATCCTGTTATGCATTTGACAAGGGAGCAGAAAAAATTATTCCGGTTGATAACATTGAAAAAGCATATCTGCTTAAACAACAGAATCCTGAATTTCTGTTAATGGGTGAACGCCTCGAGATGAAACCGCATGGGTTCGATTTTGGAAACTCGCCTACACATCTTTTAAATACTGACTTGACAGGAAATATTATAGTACATACTACCAGTTCAGGGACACAAGGTATTGCTGCAGCAGAAAGGGCAAAGGAGATAATTACAGGAAGCTTTGTAAATGCCGGAGCTATTATTAAATATATCAACTGTATAAGACCCGATATCGTATCACTAGTATGTATGGGTTATGCATGTAGTTTCCCAGTTGATGAAGACACCCTGTGTGCCGAATATATTCGTAATGAGCTGACAGGCACAAAAAATGACTTCAACAAAATGGTTGATATAATCAGAAAGGGATCGGGACAACGTTTTTTTGAACCTGAAAAACAGGAATGGGCACCAAGTTCAGACTTCGATTTGTGCCTGACATTAAATCTTTTTGATTTTATTCTAAGAGTAGAAAATAACGGTACATCAGATTTTTTAAAAAAAATATCTGTATCGGATTTCTCATAAATGGTGTTTGTTACATATAGGGTAATAGAAATTAAATCCATTTCATTACCGTTCGCTAAAGCGAACAATAGAAGAATAAAATAATTGACTATAAATTATATCCAGATGCATATATATGATTTTGATGAAGTTATCTCACGGGAAGGTACAAATTGCATAAAATATGATGCCCGAAGTAAAATCTTCAATTCAAAAGATGTATTACCCCTGTGGGTGGCAGATACAGATTTCCGGATTCCCGATTTCATAATGAATGAAATTAAAAAAAGAGCAGGTCATGAAATTTTCGGATATACATTTAAACCCGATTCCTACTATAAATCAATAATAGGCTGGATGCAAAGAAGACACACCTGGCCAATAAAAAAAGAGTGGATTTCCTTCAGCCCCGGTGTTGTTTCAGGCCTGACACTCGCTATAGAAACATTTTCAAAACCAGGAGACGGAGTAATAGTGATGCCACCTGTATATTTTCCCTTTTTCAGCTGTGTAACAGGAACAAACAGAAAGCTGACTGAAAATCCGCTGAAAATTGTTAACGGGCGATATACGTTCGACATTGACGGCCTAAAATCAAAAATTGACAAAAACACTAAATTGCTGCTTTTATGTAATCCTCAAAATCCGGGCGGAATGGCATCCAGATTGGAAGAACTTACAGAACTAAGCCATATTTGTCTGGAAAATAATATTATAATTATTTCAGATGAGATCCATTCCGATTTGGTTTTTAACGGGAGCAGGCACATCCCAATAGCTATGGTATCTCCTGAAATGGAGAAGAATTCTGTCGTTTTAATGGCACCAAGCAAAACCTTCAACATAGCCGGACTGGCAACCTCAATAGTTATTATACCTGACAGGTCAAAATTTGAAATGTATGAAAAAAGATTAAATATCGGACATTTGGGTATGGGTAACATCTTTGGCTCCGTCGCTCTTGAAGCTGCATACAAAAACGGAGATCAATGGTTAGGCCAGTTACTTGATTATTTATGGAATAACTATTTGTACCTCGAAGATTTTTTTACAAAGCATTTGCCAAAGGTGAAAGTAATGAAACCGGAGGCTACGTATCTGGTCTGGCTTGATTTCAGGGAATATGGCATGGATGATAAACAGTTAACAAAATTCATCGTGAAACAGGCAAAGGTGGGTCTCAACAACGGAGCCAGATTCGGTAGCGGAGGGAATGGTTGGATGAGGCTTAATATTGGTTGTCCATTAAGTATTCTTGCAGAGGGACTGGAAAGATTGAAAAATGCATTTGAGAAGCTATAAAATAAAAAATAACGCCCCTAAAAAATAAAATTCCTCCGTTTAAATACCTCTTTGCCATATTCAGAACATTTTCAGAAGTTCTTGTTAATCCAGTCTACGGCACTGCCGGTTTCAATTTCATTCATACATTTAAAATGATTTTTCGGACACCTTTTAAAACCAAGTTTAGAACATGGTCGGCATTTAAGGTTTTTTACCTCTGCAACTTCTGATGCCTGGTCAGCCATATACGGATACATGCCAAATCCCGGAATAGTATTTCCCCAAAATGATAGTATCTTCTTACCGAATGCTGCGGCAATATGCATAAATCCGGTATCGTTGGTCAGTACCAAATTGGCACAGCTGACAAGGCTTGCAGACTCACAAATACTTGTTTTGCCCGCAAAATTAAAAACATTCTCACCCGTTAGGGAGACAATATCGTCTCCGGCTTTCTTTTCATCACTTCCTCCAATAAGAATAACCGGATAATTAATATTATTACATATCCATGAAATCTTTTCAACAGGCAGCTTTTTTGTATTATATGTTCCCGATATTATAAATGCCACATAACCATTGTTGCATACATCAGGTAAATTATTAATATCAAATTTCTCATTTTCAGGAATAAAAAAATCAAGGCCCGTCAAATCATTCTTCACACCAAAATGAGATACAGTATCCAGATAACGATCTACAATATGCGATGCCGGCAGACGGTTTATTTTGAAATTGATAATTAAAAATTTTGTGAAGTTTATTTTATTAACTGTATAAAAAGGAGCACAAAGACATATTTTAAATATTTTACTTAAATAATTATTCTGCAGATCAATAATATAGTCGAAAGCCTCAGGTCTAAGGACAGAAATAAGCCTGAAAATATTTCCTTCATATTCATAAACCCGGGAAATATAAGGATTGGCCTTAATAACAGGGACAAATTTTTTCGAAGTCAGAAAACAGATTTCTGAATCCTGAACCTGATGCTTCAGGCATCGGACCAAAGGAGTAGTCAAAACGATATCGCCAATAGAACTAAACCTGATGATCAGAAAACGGACCTTATTTTTTAATAGCTTCAACGAGCACGATTATTTTATTGGCTTTGTTTTCCACAATGCCGCCTTCAACTTTAAAAATAATTTTAGTATTATTTTCATCTATGATCCTTATTAAACCTTTATCTAATGTTGAAATAATAGGGGCATGATTATTCAAAATTTCAAAAAGTCCTTTACTTCCGGGCAAGCGGACACGTTTTACATTACCACTGTAAATTTGTTTATCAGGAGAAATTATTTCAATAAACATCATAGGATAAAAAATAAAAATTAATGTCCGGAAAGAAGTCTTTCTCCTTTTTCAATTGCTTCTTCAATAGTCCCCACAAGGTTAAAAGCTGCCTCAGGGTATTTGTCCACATCCCCGTTCAGGATTGCATTAAATCCTTTCACAGTATCCTGGATAGAAATAAGTTTACCTTCCAGTCCGGTAAACTGTGAAGCGACAAAAAACGGTTGTGACAAGAATCTTTGGGCGCGCCTGGCCCGGTGAACCACAAGTTTATCTTC
>CAZJGI010000001.1:154412-187295 GCA_964545315.1 uncultured Prolixibacteraceae bacterium | reverse complement strand
ATTAAATATTAATAAATTTATCATGGAAACTCTATTATTAACTGCTTTTACATTATCATTTTTAGGATTTATTATTTCATCACTAATTATGTTCAAATTATTAAAAACTAAAAAAATTTAATTATCTTTGCTATCAAATATTAATGATAATGTATTTAACTGTAAACAATACTTACTTTTTCTGGTACTTTTATTTTGGTTCACATTTCGGGATCAGGAGATAAGGTATTGTTAAATGAAAAAATATTTTACAGAAGGTCCCGGAAATCCGGGACCTTTTTTTTGGCATAGTTTTAAAAAAATATTTAAGTAAGTTTATATTCAAATGAAGATTACAATTATTGGATTAGGATTAATAGGAGGTTCTCTGGCAAAAGATTTGAGGAGAACAAAATTTGCCACAGAACTTATAGGTGTTGATACAGACAGAGACCATGCAAAAGAGGCAGTTAACCTTGGATTGGTTGACCGGATTGAGACACTTGACAAGGGTATCAGAGGAAGTGATATAGTTATTATAGCTATTCCTGTTGATAAGGAACTGGAAATCTTATCTTATATACTTGACAAAATAGACAACAATACTACGGTAACTGACATGGGATCAACAAAAAAGATAATTACAGACCTGGTCAGGAACCATTCAAAACGCAAACAGTTTGTTCCTGCCCATCCTATGTCAGGCACAGAGAATTCCGGTCCGTCTTCAGCACTGGAAGGACTTTTTAAGGGTAAAATAGCCATTATTTGTGATCATAAAGATATAGGTCCCCAGCATCTTGCGTTAATTGAAAAAATGTTACAGGTACTGGAAATGGATATTGCATATATGACTTCAGACGAACAAGACCACAGTACAGCATTCGTGTCACACCTGCCGCATGCTGCAGCATTCGCACTGGCAAATGCAGTTCTTGAAAAGACTGACAGAAATATAATATTTGACCTTGCCAGTGGAGGGTTCAGGTCTACTGTAAGACTTGCAAAAAGTTCCTGTTCCATGTGGAAACCTATTTTTGAACAAAATCACAATTATGTAGTTGATTCTTTAGATGTTTATATTAAACATTTACAAGAATTTCGTGATTGTATGAAAAATAAAAATTTTGCAGCCCTTGAAGGACTTATTCTAAACGCTAATAAAATAAGAACTGTTTTAGACGGAGAAAATAATCATCTTATTAAAAACGAAGAAAAAATTGTAAAACTTTATACAAAACAGCAATGAATTTATTACCCGAAATTAATACAATAAAAGAGTGGCTTCCTCATATTAACAATCCGTTACTCATATCAGGCCCATGCAGCCTTGAAACCGAGCAGCAAACTCTCGAAACAGCCAGGTTACTAGCCAAAGACCCACGTGTTTTCATATTCAGGGGAGGTATTTGGAAACCCAGGACACGTCCGGGAATGTTTGAAGGTGTTGGTTCGATAGGGTTAAAATGGTTGCAAAAGGTAAAAAAAGAGACCGGTTTATTTGTTGCGACAGAAGTTGCTAATGCTCAACATACTGAAAAAGCTTTGAAAGCAGGGATTGATGTACTGTGGATCGGGGCCCGGTCGACTGCCAGCCCTTTTGCAGTTCAGGAAATTGCTAATGTAATTCAAGGCACTAATTCAGTTGTAATGATCAAAAATCCGGTGAATCCGGATGTGCAATTATGGATTGGAGCGGTTGAGCGTATTTACCGTGCCGGAATAAAAAACATAGTTGCTATACATCGTGGGTTCACACCTTTCAGGGAGACAAAATACCGTAATTATCCAAACTGGCAAACAGTAATAGAACTGCGCAGGTTGATACCAAACCTCCCAATAATTTGTGATCCAAGCCATATTGCAGGTAAACGGGAATATCTGTATGAAATTGCCCAAAAAGCCTTTGACATGGGTATGGAAGGACTGATGATTGAGTCGCACTATAATCCTGAGGTTGCACTTAGTGATGCAAGCCAGCAACTCACCCCGGCTGATCTTGCAAAATTACTGGATAAACTGGTTGTAAGATACGAGCATGCCAACAACCCGGAATTCGAAAATCGCCTGGAACTATTGCGTAACCGTATTGATGCAATCGATACAGAATTATTGGAAACATTGGCCTCCAGGGCAGAAATAGTAAAACAAATTGGAAAGTATAAAAAAGAACATAATGTAACAGCTCTTCAGATAAGCCGGTGGAGCCAGTTGATGGAAAGCCGTATTAAACTCGGAGAGAAACTTGACCTGAATGAAAACCTCGTTAAAACATTTTTCCAGCTTATTCACGAAGACTCTGTCAGGATGCAGACAGAAATTATGGACTCTGAATAATATCAGGATATAGAATCTGATATAAGGGATAAAGCCCGCTTCACAGATTTTTCTATCTGATGAAATTTTAAAATTGTTTTACCTATGTAAATAAATACTATTATCAGTTTCTTATCTTCTGTTCGTTCGTATAATATGTGTTTATTAAGACGGTATGCTTCCCTCATTCTTCGTTTTAATAAACTTCTTGACACTGATTTTCTGTAAACCTTTTTGCTGGCTGCAAAAGCAGCCTGAGCGGGATGATCACCCGGGTGATCTGTAACATAATATAAAACTTGTAAAGGATAAGCCAATAAAGATGAGCCTTCAGAAAATAGCTTATCAAACAGTTTCTTACTGCAAAGCCGTTCCTTTTTTGAAAAAGAAAACTTTTTATTAATTCTTCCTGAGGTCTTTTCCATGAAAACAAGTAAGGCACTCTTCAAAACAGAGGCATAACTTTCAAAGATAATTATATTTCTTTTTGGCTGCCTTTATTTACTTTATTTATGTATTGTTCCAAAGCCATTGTCATCGATGGTGCCTCTGTTGTGGGCGCTTCAATATCCAAATGCAGTCCGGCATCTTTAACTGCCTGGGCAGTAGCTGGGCCGAAACAGGCAATTCGGGTATTATTTTGCGTAAAATCAGGAAAATTTTGTAGTAATGATTTAATTCCCGATGGACTGAAAAAAACCAAAATATCATAGTTAACATCCCTCAAGTCACTCAAATCACTACAGATAGTACGGTATAAAATAGCTTCTTTGTAATTAAAACCACCTTTATCGAGCAAATCAGGAATCTCCTGCTTATGTATATCAGACACAGGAACCAGAAATTTCTCATCTTTATGTTTTTTCATAACATTAATAAGATCAGAAAAAGAGCCGTTCCCGAAAAATATCTTCCTCTTACGGTATATGATATACTTCTGTAAATAATAAGCCGTTGCCTCCGAGATACAAAAATATTTCATTGTATCCGGAATAACCAGCCTAAGTTCCTGGGCAACTCTAAAATAATGATCAATCGCTGTCCTGCTTGTGAAAATGACCGCACTATAATCCAGAATATGAATTCTGGTCTTACGAAATTCTTTTGCAGAAATCCCTTCAACCTGGATGAAAGGACGGAAATCAATTTTTACATTACTTTTTTCCGCCAGGTCAAAATACGGTGATTTGCCTGTTGTCGGCTGTGGTTGTGAAACTAAAATACTCTTGATTTTCAAAATACTCTTTTTTAAATTATACTGTACCTGCTTAATGCCTTAAAATATTATAAAGTAAAACCAAGGGTACAAATTCAAGGGTACAAAAGTACAAAAAGAGATAAAATATTGAAAATTGTTTCTTAAATAAAATTAAAATACCTCTCTGTAATAGTTTAATATATAAAAAAACCAGGATGATAATCCCCAAATACAACACCCAGCCCCTATTTTGGAAAGGAAAAAACAAATTAATCAAAACAACAGGTAATAAAATCAATCCTGACACTCTGTTAATATTATCCATATTAAACAGGTATTCACTTACTTCAACATCACACTCAGTTAGTTTACCACTGAACTTATATGCTGCCTTTTTGAAAATAAAAAAACCAGTAGTTACGCTAAAACACCATAAGAAGAATCTGAAACCGTTTGCATGCTCTGTAGCTGTAAAAAAGTTAACTGCCTGAAATATGAACACAGGAAAAATGATATAAAAAAAAATATCCAGCCGGTATGCACCGTGAACAGCAGGATAATTCTTTTCCCTAAACATACGTAATGATGTAGGATAATTTACTATTGATCTGACAAGATGGGCAAGGTATTTGGAATATGAATTTTTCACAGATGCAAAAACTATCAGAACCAGCAGCAGTAATACTGTTATCCAATCAGTTTCAGGCCTGTGAATCTCTCTGGATGGTAATTGTAAACCAATATTATCTGACCCTGTTGATGCAACTATTTCGACATCATTTCTGGGAACAATGTATAACGAGTCTCCTACCAATAATTTTTTTTCTCTTTGCCACCACCAGTAACGCAATTGGGCTGCAGTAGGTTTTTGAATTTCAGAAACAGCATTGGTATCACCCTCTTTAGTAGATCTCCTTACCGGAACAGAATCAAAAGATAAAGGGGCAACACGATCTATTCTTAATTCACCGGTTCCCCGGAAATTAATAACATTTTCTGCAGGTAATTTTCCCTTTAAAGAATCATTCTGATATATTATCTCTTCTCTCATTTCAGGTGACCACAAAGATACCATTTGATTAATAATTATGAAGAGAACAAGGCCATTCCCGGCATTCTTTATTTCACCATTTTATCCAAATCTTCCAATTTAAACCTCATGCACAAAATATAAGGTTCCTCTCCCTTATTCCAATGACCATATGTTGTAACTACAAACGTTCCGTCCGGGAGTAATTCAACACCGGGATAAGTAGTATCCCAACCTTTAGTATTATCTTTAAACCTGATTCGGTATTGTCCTTTACCTCCATTAATGAGATCATCCCATGTACCTACCCAGCCAACCCAGTCTCCTTCAGATGGACTGCCCAGTCCGGTCTCTTCTGCGATTAAGCTGTAATTAGTTTCATTTTTCTGTTTGGCAATTTCAATCAGTTTTTCATGATATTTAAAGGGGCTCCTGTCACGAAAAGAAATAAAGATCCTTCCATCATGTGAATATTTAAGTACATGACGGTCGCCTGTTAATTCATTTGGAAGTGGCCGTGGACGGGTCCATGTCCTGCCTTCATCATTGGAAAAAATAATTTGCGAGTTATCCCTTCTTGAATTTTCACGAAGAAGTATTGCTATCTGGTCTCCATCAGGAGAACGAATAACCCCAGGCTCACAAACATGTATTTCCCGCGATTTATATATTTCTTCCGGGTAAGACCATGTTAATCCACCATCCTTTGTAACTGATTTATATAATGTTACCATTTTACTATTATAATTTTCCCTCTCTTTTATACTTTTTTCAGCTCCATCCTTTGTAAAAAATCGCCCATCATCGTGGAAAAAACTCATATAATGCCCTTTCCCGGTTTTTAAACTGATCATACAACCCATTACCACAACTCCGCCCCAGTCTCCGATTTGTTCCAGCTCACTCCAGGTTTCTCCCTCATTTTCAGAAACAGCCATTCTTACAGGATAAAGCCCTGAAAACATGATAAGCCGCTTTTTACCATATTTATCAATTACCGGGAAAATCGTAGGTACCTCCAGGGAGGTAGACCATGAATCGGGAGTTGGCAAACGATCACTCCATGTCAGGCCTCCATCAGTACTTCTTTTATAGACAATAGCCCCTCTTCCATGACCTTTGGGATACACCGTCAGTATTGTCTTATTGTCTTCCAGTAAAACAGTAGTCGGATGGCCCAGATATTGCCCCTCTTCTTTATCTGCAACAACCTGCATCCCTGTTTTATCATTAAGGTCAACAACAGGAATTGACAGATATGGCCCAGGTTGTTTTTCACTATCCATCTCTTTTATCCAGTCAACAGAAAAAGTAACAAAACTTATTTCCCTGTAGTTTTTGGATTCATATAACAGGCCAATCCGTTCATCCTGCAATTTTGTAAGGCATGAATATGCAAAAAAATCCGGTGTTATCTCTTTTGAATATTCCCATTTCTGACCTTCATCAGTACTAATCTTAACAGTACCCTGATTCCTGGCATATTTATTTGCAGGCCCTGATTGAATGATAATACTTTCCCCTTCCTCAGGAAAGCTGTAACGCAGTACTGAACCCTGGCAGGGAGTTCCCGTTAATCCAAAGTCAAGCCGCATGTTTGTCCATGTTCTGCCCCCATCCTCACTGATAGAAACTTTCCGGTGAAAACCTCCGGCATTTCTGGCAATATACAAAAGACTGCCATCCGTACGCTCAACCAGTTGTGCCTCATTGCCATAGCCTGTATGACCAACATGGGGGATATCATTACTGATACTCCAGGTCTCGCCCTGATCATCGCTCCATGCTACTGCATTTGTACAATCGTGGTCATTCTCACTTAATTTTCTGTGCAGATTAAAGGGCATAACAACCCTTCCTTTAAAGTCACCTCTTTTTAACTGAATGCCTGTACCCGGACTTGTAGCCACTATCCTGTCGCCCGGACGAATTAATTTTGTTATATCTCTTGGTTCAGCCCATGATTCCCCGTCATCATCGGAGTATGTAAGATAGCTTTTTGTATTTCTTGGCCCGTCATAACCATTATCAGCCATTTGAATCCAACCTGAATTCCTTGTATGGACTCCATAAGGAAACTCATGGAATATCAATAATATACGTCCCGATGTCAATACAACTGACAGAGGATCGTTCAATGAATTCTTTCCATGATCTGCGATCACCTGTATTGCAGACCATGTTTTGCCATTATCTTTTGAACGGCGCAATACGATATCATTTTGAGCATGATCATGAAGTCCGATACGGCGCTCTGCAAAAGCAAGCAAAGTACCATTTTCTGTAGTAATCAAAGAGGGAATACGATAGCCATACCCTAAGCTGTTTGGATCATCCTGTCCCAAACTGTAAACAGGAACCGGATTCAATGCGGCATACTGAGCTGACAAAAGATGGATGAAACAGGCTGCTGCTATTACCAAAAGCAAAAATTTTTTTGTGCTCATTCTAATAGTGTTGGTTCTTAATTAAATCTAAATCACAATTATTCCGTAACCTAAGTAAGAAAGTATCAGTGGGTAATTAATTGTAAACATGTCTCCAAAATGACTGTTAATTTATAACAAATAATAAATCAAATAATAACAAATCCAGGATGAAGTTAAAAAATAAAAAATCAGGAATCTAAAAAGATATGTAAATATATTCTCCTCCGGAAACTAGCTTCCGCTGCAATTGGCCCGTTCGTATTTCTCCATCAGACTGATAAGGAGCATAAGTTCTTTTAAATCGTCATCAGATTTCTTTGATTCGCAAAGTTTCATAAATCGTTCCAGAGCATGACGGTAATCGTCTTCAGTTATAATTTCAAATTTTCCGTTCATAATTAATGTGCATCGAGCCAGTTTCCTGCGTTATTAATTTCCACTGTAAGTGGTATTCCAATATCAACAGCATTTTCCATCTCATATTTAACAATTTCCCTGACCTTATCCAGTTCCGCTATAAAAACATCGAAATTAAGTTCGTCATGAACCTGTAATACCATTTTCGATTTTAATTTCAAATTTTTAAACTGCTGATATATATTGATCATCGCAACTTTTATAATATCAGCAGCAGAACCCTGAATAGGGGCATTAATTGCATTTCTTTCAGCCATTCCCCTTACTATACTGTTTGTTGAATTAATATCATTTAAATAACGTTTACGGCCTTTAATTGTTTGCACATATCCATTATTTCTCGCAAAATCAATCTGTTTGTCCATATAATCCCTGATCTTTGGAAAATTTTCGAAGTAACCGTCGATTAAAACCTTTGCTTCGGACCGTGAAATATTTAATCGCTGCGAAAGTCCAAAAGCTGAAATACCATAAATTATACCGAAATTGGCTGTTTTAGCTTTCCTGCGCATATCACCAGTTACCTCATTTTCCTGAACTTTATAAATTTTTGATGCAGTAATTGAATGAATATCCTTTCCCTGCCTGAAGGCCTCAATCATCTCCTCATCCCTACTGAATGCCGCCATTATGCGAAGTTCAATTTGCGAATAATCGGCCGACAGAAAAGTATGTTCTTCGTCTGAAGGTATAAACGACCGTCTTATTTCCCTGCCTGTTTCATCGCGAATAGGAATATTCTGTAAATTTGGGTTTACCGAACTTAACCTTCCTGTTGAGGTGATTGCCTGATTAAATGAAGTATGTATTTTCCCTGTTTTTTTATTCACAAGTTCAGGAAGTGCTTCAACATAGGTAGATAATAATTTTTTCAATCCTCTGAATTCCAATATCTTATTAATAATAGGATGTTTTTCAGCCAACCTTATAAGTACCTCTTCAGAAGTTGAGTATTGTTTTGTTTTTGTCTTTTTTACATTTGATCCAATGTTTAATTTTTCAAATAATACAGGACCCAGCTGTTTGGGAGAAGAAATATTAAACTCCATACCTGCAAGATCAAAAATCTCCTTTTCTGCCATTATTATCTGTTCTCTTAAGATTTGTGAATATTCATTTAGTACTTCAGAATTTAACTTCACTCCGGCTTGTTCCATATGAACCAGGACAGGGACCAATGGCATTTCGACTATTTCAAAAAGTTCACGCATATTATATTTATCCAGTTCCGTATCAAGAACATCTTTCAGCTGAAATGTCAGGTCTGCATCCTCGCAAGCATATTCACAAAGTTTTTCTTTGGGTACAGACCTCATATTCAACTGGTTTCTGCCTCTTTTGCCTATTAAGTCCTCTATATGGACTTTTTCATAATTCAGATATATTTCGCAAAGATGATCGAGATTGTGCTTCTGTTCAGGTTGAATAAGATAATGGGCAAGCATCGTATCATAAAGTTTCCCTTTTACTTCAATGCCGTAATTATCAAACATTAACAGGTCATACTTTATATTTTGCCCTATTTTAGTGATATTTTCGTCAGCAAATATTTCACGGAATTCTTCCAAAATCTTTTTTACCTCTGAAATTTTCGAAGGCAATGTTACACAATAGGCCTCATGTTTTCTGAAAGCAAATGATATACAGACCAATTCAGCCGAATGAGTATCTATAGCTGTGGTTTCCGTATCAAAACAAAACTCTTTTGTTACTGCAAGTTCTGCCCGAAGGCTGGCCCGCTGCATTTCATTTTCAACGAGATAATATTGATGTGGTACAGAATTGATATCATCTACTCTTTTATCAGCAACCTGGTTAAATTCAGGTTCACCAAAAAGAGTTTGCTGTACTCCTGTTCCGGGCTTCTCTTCTTCAAGTTTCAACCGGTCTGTCAGGTTGCGGAACTCCAGTTCATCGAAAACAGCTTTCAGGCTTTCCTTGTCTATATCATCTCTGGAAAGCTCTTTTGTATTGAACTCGATGGGAACATCCCTGATAATAGTAACCAGTTTCTTTGACAGCCTGACCTGTTCCTCATATTCTATCAAATTTTCTTTTTGCTTCCCTTGTAACTTTTCTATATTTTCATAAAGGTTATCAATACTTCCAAAATCTGCAATCAATTTTTGGGCTGTTTTGGGTCCTATGCCCGGGCACCCAGGAATATTATCAGAACTGTCGCCCATTAAACCTAAAATATCAATAACCTGATCAGTAGTTTCGATTCCAAAATTCTGTTTTACCTCTTCCGGGCCCCATATTTCAGCGGCACCTCCCTGTTTAGCCGGCTTATACATTAAAATAGTATCCTCAACCAATTGGGCATAATCCTTATCAGGTGTCATCATATAGGTAAGAAAACCTTGGTTCTTTGCTTTCTGTGCCAAAGTACCAATCACATCATCAGCTTCATAACCCTTCATCTCAATGATGGGAATTTTAAATGCCTCAATAATCTTTCTTATATAAGGGATAGATTTCCTAAGATCTTCCGGCATTGCCTCCCTGTTTGCCTTGTATTCTTTAAAAATCTCATGACGAAATGTGGGTTCTGAAACATCAAAAACCACTCCAATATAAAGAGGATCTTCTGATTCCAGAAGTTGAACCAATGTATTGGTGAAACCTAGCATTGCAGAAGTATTTATTCCCTTTGAATTGTACCTGGGATTTCGTATAAAAGCATAGTAACTGCGATATATTAATGCGTATGCGTCGAGTAAAAAAAGCTTCTCATGGATTTTATCAGTCATATATAAAAATTTACCGTTAATAAGGAAAAAATATTTGAACTTAACTTTATATCAATATTAACAAAGTTAAGGTTAAAGTTGATAAATTAGTGCTGCAAATTTTATAATTATAAAGAATCTGCATTGCCGAAAACCAGGAATTCATTGCATCTCAAAATCTTTTGAAAGTAAATAAAAGATAAAAAGTAAATATTCAAATTTTATCTTTTGCCGTCAGCTTTTTGTGTTTAATATCTATTTTTGTACCCTTATTTGTAAAATAACCGATGAGATGATGACTAAGTATTATTGTTATTTCAGGTTTGTCTTTTTGAATAATAAGTTATTACTTGTGTTACAATAAAAAATAAATAATTTTAATCATGAAACGAGCAACAGTATTAAGTGGTATACGGCCTACGGGATACCTGCACCTTGGGAATTACTTTGGTGCTGTCCGTAGTTTTGTAAAAATGCAGGATAATTATAACTGTTTCTTTTTTATTGCTGATATACACTCTCTTACTACTCATCCCACGCCAGAGAACCTTCAGACAGGAGTTAAACAGGTGCTTGCCGAATATCTTGCCTGCGGGATAGATCCTGAAAAAGCAACAATATATATCCAAAGCGATGTACCGGAAGTTACTGAATTATATACCATCCTTAATATGAACGCCTACCTTGGTGAACTCGAACGCACTACTTCATTCAAGGAGAAAGCAAGGCAACAACCCGATAATGTTAACGCAGGACTGTTGACCTATCCTGTTCTTATGGCTGCCGACATCCTTATTCATAAAGCCAATTTTGTCCCTGTGGGAAAAGACCAGGAACAAAACCTTGAGATGGCAAGAAAATTTGGGAAACGTTTCAACAGAATGTACGGTAAAAAAGTATTTCCGATACCCCGGCCATATACATTCGATGGAAAAGACATGATTAAAGTTCCCGGCCTCGACGGAAGTGGAAAGATGGGAAAATCGGAAGGTAATGCTATAAACCTGGTTGAAGACCCTAAATCTATCAGAAAAAAAGTAATGAGAGCAGTAACAGACTCAGGACCCGTAGAGATGAACCAACAAAAACCGGAACCAATTCAAAACCTGTTTACTCTGATGGAAATAGTCTCAAAACCCGAAACTTTAAAATATTTCGAAGATCTTTACAACAATTGTAAAATCAGTTATGGTGAAATGAAAAAACAACTTGCTGACGACATAATATCTTATACATCACCGATTCGCGAAAGAATCCTTTCACTTCTGGAAAACAATTCTTATCTTGCAGACGTTGCAGGGACCGGAGCCGAAAAAGCACGTGAATCAGCTTCCCGGACTTTACAGGAAGTTAAAGAAATTATAGGGATCAAAAAATTATACTAAAAAAATAATAAGCCATCGAATTGTATAAGAAAAACTAAAAGTCAAAGCTGTTTCACTGATACAAAAGAATAATGATCTGATTTAACAGCTGGTTGTAAAATGTTATATCCCTTACCCTGCGCTTCAGTGAACGGTTAGTTTTAAATATAAGACAGATTATTAATTATTTAACTAAGCTAAATTCAAATGAACCGTATTTTTATATTATCTGTTGCTTTTACAACTGTATTTCAAATTTCATGTCAGACCAGAAAAAAACAAGAACCTACCGCATACTCCAAACCCAACATTGTATACATCCTTGCTGATGATTTAGGCTATGGAGATTTAAGCTGTTACGGACAAAAGCTGTTCTCCACTCCCAATATAGATAAACTTGCATCATCAGGTATAAAATTCACTCAGCACTATTCAGGATCGACAGTATGTGCCCCTTCCCGCTCCTCTTTAATGACCGGTCAGCATACAGGACATACATTTATAAGAGGCAACAAAACATGGGAGCCTGAAGGTCAGTACCCACTTGAAAAAGAAGCGGTTACAATTGCTGAAATTCTAAAAAATGAGGGATATACGACAGGTGCTTTTGGGAAATGGGGCCTGGGATTTATTGGAACTGAAGGTGATCCGAATAACCAGGGATTTGATGAATTTTTTGGTTATAATTGCCAGGGGCTGGCACATAATTATTACCCTTATTACCTGTGGCATAACAGTGAGAAAATAATGCTTGAAGAAAACGAGGGCTTTAAAAAAGGGATCTATGCGCCGGATATAATTCATGAACAGGCATTAAAATTTCTGGAATCAAATAAAGATAAACCGTTCTTTTTGTATTATCCATCTGTTATACCTCATGCCGAATTATTTGCACCCGAAGAATATATGAAGCAATACAGAGGAAAATTTGAACCTGAAAAAATTTACAAAGGAATAGATGAGGGTGAAAAATACAGGAAAGGACCTTATGGTTCACAGACAGAATCACATGCAGCTTTTGCGGCTATGATAAACGTCCTGGATGATCAGGTTGGAGAAATAATTGCAAAACTTAAAGAACTGGAACTTTATGAAAACACGCTTATCATGTTCTCTTCAGACAATGGCCCACATCTGGAAGGTGGTGCAGATCCGGACTATTTTAATTCAAATGGCATGCTTAAAGGATATAAACGTGATCTTTACGAAGGAGGTATACGTGCACCAATGATTGCAGTTTGGAACGGAAAGATAAAACCCGGACAGCAAACAAACCATATCTCTGCTTTTTGGGATGTTCTCCCGACAATAGCACAAATTACAGACGCTGAATTACCCGGAAATGTTGATGGAATTTCATTCCTTCCCACACTTCTTGGTAATGAAGGCCAAAATGAACACGAATACCTGTACTGGGAATTTTATGAGCGCGGAGGACGGAGGGCTATTCGAAAGGGGGACTGGAAACTGATAAATTATAACCTGTTTGACTCTGCAAAAACTACGGTGGAACTTTATAATCTAAATGAAGACATTGGCGAAGAAAATAACCTGGCCGGCCAAAATCCTCAAATAGTTAACGAGCTTACAGAACTCATGAACTCAGCACATGTTGACTCTGAAATATTTATATTTAAATAATAGTGCAGGTTCATTATATAAATTTAAACTAACATTTGAATATCAGACAATAACCAAGCTATACCCAATGAGATCAACAATGATTTTTTTTACACTATTACTATTAGGTGTATCATGTAATACCCCCATAAAGCAATGTGATAATAATCAAAAGCCCAATTTTTTATTTATACTTGTTGATGATCTGGGGTATCATGATCTAAGCTGTACCGGGAGCACATATTATGAAACTCCCAATGTTGACCGCATTGCACGTGAAGGAGTAGTATTTAAAAACGGGTATGCGACATGTCAGGTGTGCAGTCCTTCCAGGGCAAGTATCATGTCGGGAAAATTCCCTGCACGGCATGGTATTACCGACTATATTGGTGCTCCTTCAGGCGAAAGCTGGCGAAAAAACGGAAGGTTTACAAAACTATTACCTGCTGAATACCTGCATGATCTGCCTCATGATTACCTTACTCTTCCTGAAGCTATGAAGGAGGCTGGATATAAAACATTTTTCGCCGGCAAATGGCATCTTGGCGGGAAAGGTTCCTGGCCTGAAGATCATGGATTTGATATCAATAAAGGGGGCTGGGATGTTGGAAGCCCCAGGGGAGGTTACTTTGCACCCTGGGAAAATCCAAACCTGAAACCCGGCCCTGACGGAGAGAATCTGTCGTTAAGGCTTGCTGAAGAAACGGCTAATTTTATTAAGGATCACAGAGATACATCTTTTTTTGCTTTTCTCTCATTCTATGCAGTTCACAGTCCAATCCAAACTACACGTGAAAAATGGGCTAAATATCAGAAAAAAGCTATAGAAGCAGGCATTACAGAAACGGGGTTTAAAATGGCTCATTTCCTTCCTGTAAGACAAGTTCAGGATAATCCTGTTTACGCAGGATTAGTTGAAACTATGGACGATGCTGTGGGGTTAGTATTAAATGCACTAGACGAAACAGGGCTTACTGAGAATACAATAGTTATTTTTACTTCAGATAATGGAGGGGTAGCAGCGGGAGATGCATATTCAACCTCCAACCTGCCCCTGAGAGCAGGTAAAGGTTATCAGTTCGAAGGAGGGATAAGGGAACCATATTTTATAAAAATACCCTGGATGGAAGGTGGAATTGAATGTTTCACTCCTGTTACCGGTACAGATTTTTATCCCACTATTCTCGAACTGGCAGGCTCAAAACTAAAACCTGAGGAACATACAGACGGGGTAAGCCTTGTGCCATTAATTACAGGTGGCTCTATAATGGAAAGACCCCTGTTTTGGCATTATCCGCATTACGGTAACCAGGGAGGTGAACCTTCTTCTATCATACGGCGTGGAGAATGGAAATTAATACATTATTACGAAGATGACAGAGAAGAATTGTATAATCTGAATAACGATCCCTATGAAACAAAAAATGTGGCAAAAGAATACCCTGAACTTGTGAGTACATTGAGTAAGGAACTATTGGCCTTCCTTGATGATACAGGTGCAATATTCCCGGTAAAAGATCCCGAATACAGTGCAGATAAAGAATCAGAATACCTGGAAAAAATAATTAATGAAAAATGGCCTCAGCTGGAAAAACAACGGTTACACTATCTATCCGATAATTATGATCCGGGGAATAACTGGTGGGGAAGCCAGCCATAAAATACTTAATGTGACCTTCTAACCTCTGCAAGTGCAAAAATATTTATAACTGATGGA
Source organism: uncultured Prolixibacteraceae bacterium (assembly GCA_964545315.1). Taxonomy (GTDB): domain Bacteria; phylum Bacteroidota; class Bacteroidia; order Bacteroidales; family Prolixibacteraceae; genus JAAYJR01. Next base: position 172,493 of record CAZJGI010000001.1, on the reverse strand, counting down.
GTAATCAATATTAATTTAGGTTATTGCCTTTCAAAAATAAACTTTTTAACAAACTCCTGACCTGAAACTTTCAGTTTAACGATATAAGTTCCTGAATTATAGCCTTTCATACTGAAAGAGATACTATATGGATCATAAAATAATTTGTGCATAATATTTTTACCCTCCATGTTATACACAGTCACCTCTACGGTGCGATATGAATTATTGTTAAGCCTGATACTTATAATATCATCAGTAGGGTTAGGATAAAAAACAGCATCCGGTTTTTTATCCATCTCTTCCTGTTCAATTACAGTTGCAGATTTAGCTATCAAATCTAAAGTTTTTTCAACCAAAACCTGACCTCCTTCGAAGCCGACCTGATTACTCTGAGGAATTGCAGAGTATCCGCCACCTTCAGAAGCTCTTAATGTAGGCAAATAGGATGAAGAGCCGTTTGATAACTGAACGATGAAAGTTAAAACAGCATCACTACGGGTTTTTATCCTTAATCCAAAATCGATGAAAAGTTCGAATGGATTGGTTGCAACAGCCACATCACCAAGTCGTATCACATTTATCTTGACAGGATACCAGGGATCAGCGTTCTGATTTTTATATCTTGTAACCACCGACCTGTGAAAAGCAGCTCTGTCAGGTTGTTGTTTGGCAAGCATTTCAGCTTCTTCGGCCTCTTCTTTGGTTACCATTCGCCTGGGCAGCGAGACTTCTTCGATCAAATGACTAAAGACAACTGCATTTTTTATATTGCCCTGCACATAGGGAAAGACATCATCAACTGCATTCGCTATTCGCCGCCCAATTTCCTGTCTGCGGTTAATTCCTCTCAGGTTAAGCATCTCTTCTTCAGCTTTTTTTCGCCATAACAGATGTGGTGACTGGTCGCCTGCTGAAGCACATTGAGGTAAAATAAACACATCATCTCCATACCTCTTATGCAATTCGACCCTGGCTTCGTGCCAAAAATCAGCCGATACTTCAGAAAGATGTTCTGTTTCCTGCGCTGGACAGGCTACATTCAAAACCATGCCTGTAAGTTTTTTCTTTTCATCCCAAAAAAACATCATCTCCAGACCATGATCTTCATAACCCTCAATATGAGAGAAATCTTCCCGGTTTGTGCTTCCATACATAACTGCTGTTCCAGTCCCGAAACTGCCGGAAACAGGTTCAAAATAAACAGTCCTGCGGTTATACCCTACCACTGCCTGCCCAAGTCCCCAACTCATACCTGCAGGTTTACGACTACTCCATGCTTTAATTACCGCATCAGCGATCCGGCCGGCAGCAAAATTTACATAGTCAGTGGGATTCATCACTCCTATGGGGATATCATATTTTCCTTCAGTTAATACCGGGCCTGTGTGAGTATGGGTAGCATTCATAATCAATTTATCCGTATCAAAACCCGGCATTCGTGACCTCAGGATATTTACTACCTCCTCTCTGAGAGTTCCTCTGATGGCAATAAGATCGCAGGATACCATTATCGCTGTTTCCACACTATTATTAATATCTCTTGTTTCAATAGCCAATACAGTACATGTCACCGAATCTCTTACTGACCTTGCTATCCTGGCATTAAACTGACCGTCGAGTGCAACTGGCCTATCTGGTGTAATACTATTCTTTGCCCAACCAATATAAAGTTTATATGGTTGATTTTCAGCAGCATGAGTAAAGATACCAATTAATTGCACAGAGAATAAAACCAGTAATATTGGTAGGAAATTAAAATTTCTGTTTTCCATTTGAATATTAGTTTGCATGAACAAATGTAAAAAAAGCAGGTACACTTATCCGACTATTCGTACTATTTTTTAAAATTATCAAAAATTATATACTTAAATTGCTATACAAAATTTAGTTTTGACAGATAACCAGGCAAATAAAAGCTAAATCATCACTTAGTACTTAAAAATTTTTCCCTCAGGGCTTCCACCTGTTTATCACTAATAGGGACAAGATTTCCAAGGGAGGCCCCCATTGTAAGTGATTTGGCACTAAACTCAGCAACTTCAAGACGGTCAAATGTTCCCAGCAATTTATCGCCTGTTATCAGTATTGAATCATTATTGATAATAACAGCAGGAGTTTTTTCTGACAGTAGATTAAGTATTGTTTCCTTCCCTGCAAAATGAGATCCAAATGGGACATTAGGGACATCTTGCAAAAAGACCCAACTCTCAGGGATTGTCCTTACATCAAGTTTCTGCCCTGTTACACTATAAGCCATAAGATATGGGGTTTGCGTAAGGATAATTGAATTAATACCGGGATTTCGTTTATAAATCTCCTGATGAAGCCATGTTGCGCGGCTGGGCAATTTCGCTGGTTCCCGCTTTCCATCTTTTATCTGAACAATATCATCATTCTGAATATTCCAACGGGCAACGTTAGTAGGTGTTATCAAAAAATCATTGCCTCTCCACCTCACCGAAACGGTACCATATGAACTTATCATTAATCCCTGTGAGCATGCACGGTGAACAATCCTTTTTATATCCTCCCTTATAGCCCTTTCATCGGAAGGATGCTCAACAGTCTCCAATTCAGGTAATAAACTTGGAATCTGATTTTCAAACTCTTCTATTTCCTCATCAGTAAGATAATTTGGTTCGCCGATTGTATTGCCATAAATAATTGTCCTTGCACAAAATTCAAGTGTTTCGAATCGTTGGAAGGCATCACGAAGTTGGTTACCTCCCACAACTGTTCCGTGATTTTCCATTATAACAGCATTGAAACCTTTTTTAAACTCAGCGGCAATAACCTGGCCAAGTTCTTCACTCCCGGGTAATTCATAGGTTGCATAACCTATTCCTCCGCATACATATTTAGCCTGGGGAATAATATTAGTATCAGGTATTTTTCTGACTATACTGAAAGAAACCAGGGCCGGAGGATGGGCATGAACAATTGCTTTGATATCAGGCCTGTTTTTATATATTGCCTTATGAAAAGGATATTCCGAAGATGGCCTGTGCCTGCCTTCAATAGTGCCGTCATTACGCACTGCAACAATATCTGACGGGCGCAGTGATCCTTTATCTATAGAGGCTGGAGTAACCCACATATCCCCGCTTTCATCCATTATGGAAACATTTCCCCCGGAAGTTGTTGTCATACCACTGCGATATATCTTATCAATGATCATGGTGATCTGATCGCGGGGATGCATCAAATAAGTATCCAGTTTCTTCATATATTATAAAATTCAATAACATTCGAAATTTACAAAACATTTAGTAATATATAACCTTTAATAATCCTCGAAACTAATTATCATCTGTATATTAAGAATGAAAACGAAAAAGCACCTCTGTTCACTCAAATTATGTATTATATTAGTAATTTGAAATCTATATGAATTATTAACCTGATATTATGGAAGTGGAAGGCAATATACTTAAAATGAGAACTGAGTTCTCGATCCCGGTAAGATATTATTTACCCGTTGGTGATCAGGAAATTGAGATGAATAGTTTACTGGAAAAAGAAATTGAGATGCAGTTCACCGGCCGCATTAATTGTATATCATGTGGCAAAATCACTAAAACTTCGTTCGGCCAGGGGTTCTGTTACAGTTGTATGCAAACTGCCCCTGAGGCAAGCGAATCTGTTGTCCGGCCTGAATTATCAAAGGCTGAATTCGGAATAGCACGTAATATCATATGGGCTAAAGAACACGACCTCATTGACCATTTCGTGTACATGGCAATATCGAGCGATCTTAAAGTTGGAGTTACCAGACACCACCAGATACCTTCACGTTGGATAGACCAGGGTGCAAATATGGCAATAAAATTAGCTAAGGCCCCTAACCGCCATATTGCAGGAATAATTGAAGTATTTCTTAAACAATATTATGCTGACAAGACTAACTGGAAATCGATGTTAAAAAATTCAACAGAGCAAAATACAGACCTCATTGAGGAAAAAAATAAAGCGATTGGTTTACTGCCCACTGAATTAAAAAAATACAGACATGGTGATGACGAGATTACAACGATTGAATATCCGGTTATAAAATATCCGGATAATATTAAAAGTATTAATTTGGATAAAACTCCGGTTATTAAAGGATTACTTACCGGTATTAAGGGGCAGTATCTTATTTTTAATGATAATATGGTAATTAATATACGTAAGCACAATGGATATTATATAAAGGTTTTATATTAAATTCATAATTTCTTTTTGAACAAAATGATAGAAAAATCAATATTAAAAGTTAATGAAACCTGAATTTTCTGTTACTTAGCATACATAAAATTTATTTATTTTGCCTCAAAAATATTAACAGAAGCAGGTTATTGATTATAATAAGTACTAAAAATATTACAGATGGACAATTCAGACTGGCAAAATTTAGGTTTCGGGTACCGGGATTCAGATTATAATATAAGATGTTATTACCGAAACGGCAATTGGGGAGAATTAGAGATAAATTCTTCAAATATTATAAATATTCACATGGCAGCCACTTCATTGCATTACGGCCAGGAAGTATTTGAAGGATTAAAAGCATTTAAAGGCAGGGACAACAGGATTCGCATATTCAGAATGGATGAGAATGCCAAACGTATGCAGAGTTCATGTGAGGGAATATTGATGGCCAAAATGCCGGTTGAAAAATTTACAGAAGCCGTACGCCTTGCAGTTAAAATGAACGAAAGGTTTGTACCTCCGTATGAAAGCGGTGCTTCCCTGTATATTCGTCCCCTGATGATTGGTACCGGTGCAGAAATAGGAGTTAAACCTGCAGTCGAATATCTGTTCATGGTCTTTGTAATGCCCGTGGGGCCATATTTCCCTGAAGGTTTTAAACCAACTGACCTGATAATAATGAGAAAATATGACAGAGCAGCACCACAGGGAACAGGAAAATATAAAGTAGGTGGTAATTATGCTGCAAGTATGCATGCAGGTAAACTTGCAAAAAATCAAGGTTTTTCAGCAGTGCTTTACCTCGACAGCAAAGAGAAAAAATATATAGATGAATGTGGCCCGGCAAACTTTTTTGGAATAAAAAACAATACATACATCACTCCTCTTTCAGAATCAATCCTGCCATCCATAACAAATAAAAGCCTTATGGCACTTGCTGAAGAAATGGGATTGAAAGTTGAAAAACGAAAGGTACCTTATGAAGAGTTAGCAACCTTTGAAGAAATTGGAGCATGCGGAACAGCAGCTGTCATTTCTCCAATAAAAGGAATCTATGATTCTGATAAAGATAAATGGTTTTCATATGGAACTGAACCCGGTAAGTGGTCGACTAAATTGTATAATAAACTTCGTGCTATCCAATACGGGGATGAACCTGATAAATTTAAATGGGTAGAATTGATCTGATCGTATTCCCGATCGATTTAAAATAATTCTTTAGGATAAATAAACCCGGTAACCTGTTTGTTTTAATGTGCTGCCGGGTTTATGATTTTAATGATTGCCTTGGTGGCAAAATAATCTCTGTTGGCTAGTCAATAAAATAAAATTTCCTGTAACATAATTCCTGTTAGTACGTCTTAATCATTAAGCATCTCATGGATAATCAATGACTGTAACCGAATATAATAAATCAGTTGATCTTTATTCAGACCGTATATACCGGTTTATATTGAAAAATATTCGTGACTTACACAAAGCAGAAGATATTGTGCAGGACTGCTATGAAAAGTTATGGAAAAACTGTGAGAATGTCAGTTATGAAAAGGTTAAAGCCTATCTGTTTACTACAGCCTACCATACCCTGATAGATTACCTGAGGAAAGATAAAAGATCAGCCTATACCGAAGAAACGGCCTTTAAAGAAGAAAGTTATGAAAACCATTATTCTGATTTAAAAGAAAGACTGAATGATGCTGTCAATAAATTACCTGATATCCAGAAGATGGTACTTCTGCTGCGGGATTATGAAGGGTACTCATATAAAGATATAGGCGAATTGACCTCCCTTACTGAATCTCAGGTTAAAGTATACATATACAGGGCAAGACTATTTTTAAAAAATTATATAGGGAAAATTGAAGTGTTAATTTAAAATGTATTCAAATCTTTAATAAATATTCCTAAAAGGCCTTATTAAATAAAAAAGGTTAATTAACAAATGAAGGACAGGTTTAAAAATATAATTACGAGATATAATTACGAAGAGTACTTTATCGATTATATAGAAGGTAAACTTGATGCAAGGGAGGAAGATGAATTATTTCAATTCCTGACTTTAAATCCCGACCTGAAGAAGGAAACAGACATGATGTCTGACACATCACTTTCTGTTGAACCGGGTGATGAAGTATTTAGGAATAAATTTAAACTTTATAAAGAAAAGTATGACTCTGCTGCAACATTTGATTATTACGCTATTGCATATACTGAAGGTGATCTCGCAAAAAATGAAGAATCTGAATTTATTAATTATCTTTATAATAATCCCGAAAAACGCGAGTTAATAAGCTTGTTTAATAAATCAAAACTTTGCCCTGACGAAACAATTATTTTTCATCACAAAAACAAATTATACAGACACAAAAAAGTAAAATCTTTTATAATATGGACTTCGGGAATTGCAGCAGCATTAACAATATTTCTTTTGATTTATCGCGTTTCAGATAATTTCATTAATAAAAGTGAGGTTGCTGATAACAACTTTTCAAAGAATAGCGAGGAAAAAAATATTGTGGAAAATGATCATCAACAGCCTGACGCTCCAATTATAGTTGAATCCCTGCAGATTCCTGACAAGGATGAAAAACAGATTCAATCTGATCATAAACCACAACCAACTGAAACTTCCCAAAAAGCTGTAGAAGAAATTGGGCAGGATCAAATACAGGAAAACAAAGAAGTCATGATTAGAAAGTATATTGATGTTCCACTAAGGATAGACAGCCGAAGCGTAACACTGGCAGTTGAACATCCGGAAAAAACGCCCGTACCAATGCATATAATAAACCAGAATGAGGCAAATGAAAAGGAGGAAAGGTTACTGGCCGACAGAATAAGAGAAAAAACGGGTTTTGAGAAAATTCAACTGGATGAAGCAGCAAAGGCAGGCCTTTCACTTATTTCCATTATATCAAATGACAGATTAAATTTCAAAACGAACAATTCAGGTCAAATTACAAAATTGAATCTTGACACAGAAATACTTGCAGTTTCAATCCCTGTTAAAATCAGGAAAGAAAAATAAGGATTGCTGTAACATATATATAAAAGTGAACGTCTCACTAACAAAATTTAATAACAAATAATATGAAACGAGCATCCCGATTAAAATCGGGACCTAAGAGTATGATTAAAACATGTGCGAGTTCCATATGATACCTTTGAAAACAATAAATTTTAATGATATGAAATTATTACCTTGTATACTAATAATGAGTCTGTTCCCGGGTTTTATTATAGCTCAGCCCGATACAACCGAAATTAAAATATCAGAAAAAAATATCATAACTATCAGGGAAGACGGGCAAAAGACTTATATCAATGCCGGGGAAGGCGACAGCATTGAAATTTACACTGACGAGCAGGGAGATACTACCTATATTCGAATAGGAAGGAGAAAATTTGAAGTTATCGAAGGTGAAGAAGGCACAAGTATTAACATTGAAAAAGAGGAGCGCAATGATAAAAGATACTCAAGTTTTAATCCACATTGGGCAGGACTTGAAATTGGGGTAAATATGTATAATCAGACTGACTATTCTCTTTATCATCGAATTAATGCTGTTGTTCCCGAAAACTTCATGGATCTTAATTACGGAAAATCCCTCACGGTAAATATTAATATTGCTGAATGGGCTTTTAAAAATGAGGCTGAAAACTTTGGCCTGGTAACCGGTTTGGGCTTCAGTTTTTCAGACTATACTTTCGATCAGCCATTAACAATTGAAAAACAAAATGAAAGTGGTATTATTATGCCGGTTGAATTAAATCCGGAAGGACTTACAAAATCCAAGTTAAATATAAACTATATAACTGTGCCATTACTGCTTGAGGTCAAAACACCTTTGAGAATGGGTAGTTCAAATTTATACCTTGCTGCAGGGGCAATAGGGGGGCTCAATATAGGATCACATACTAAATATAAATACAACAGAGATAAAGAAAAAACCAGAAGCAATTTCAGCCTTAACCAATTTAAATATGATTTAACCGGACGCATAGGCTTTGGCGATTTTTGTATCTTTGTCAACTATGGAATGACCCCATTATTCAAAACTGATAAAGGCCCTGAATTGAACCCGGTAATGCTTGGTATTTCATTTCCAAATATTTGAACTATTTTTGAATAAAAAAAATATGGAGTTGCATGATGCATTGCCTTTGATCAGCTTTTTAATTATCGTGTTTTCCATAATTAGCAGAATCCTTTACCTCCGGTCTAAAGGAATTGTAGTGACTTCAAAAAAATCTGAAAACTTTTCATACAAACAGTTATTATTTATAGTTTTTGGTATACTTTTTTTGCTATGGATATTACAATTAACTAATATATCTTTTCAACTTAATTGGCAAATACTGCCCTCCTGGTCACAGGAACGGTTAATCCATTCAAAGATTTTAAATATTACGGGATACATTATTACAATTGCATCACTGGCATTTATGATCCTGTCTTTACTACACTTCAAAAAATCATTACGATTCGGACTTGACAGAAATAATTTAGGGGAACTTATAACATCAGGAGTATTTTCTATTTCGAGAAATCCGTTTTTTTCCTCTGTTAACCTTTACTTTACAGGATTAGCATGTATATTTCCAAACATGTTTTTTATAATCATGGCACTGATGTCAATCTTATGTATCCATTTTTTTATTCTCAAAGAGGAAAAATTTTTGAGAAAAAATTATGGCAATGATTATATCAATTATACTAAAAGAGTCAGAAGGTATATATAGTTAATCCCAAAAATTCATCTTCTCCCCTGCTATCCGGGCACTTTCAATTTCAGCATTTAAAATTTCCTTGGGTTTCACAGTCATAAGGTTCGTATCCAAAATAACAACAGCATGGGCAGCAATCGCAAAATTGTTATCATACGAAATTAAATACAGCTATCTCAAAAATTATCCCTGAAAAGTTAAGATTTCCTTACAGAATTAATATAATTCAGTTAACTCCTTCTCAGCAACGTTATTGGCAACCACCGAAAAGTCCAGGGTAAATGTATCATAGATCATATTATCCCCCAAACTTGAAAAGAATTTACCTGATCCATATCTTATATTATAAAGAGTCCGGTCTATTTCAATGCTGCCGTTAGCTGTCAGTTTTCCGCTCTGATTCCGGACAGCAGCAGTAAAGGTAACAGGCTTTGTAATACCTTTGATAGTGAGGTCTCCCAAAAAGATAAATTCTTCGTTAGTTAAAGCTTTAACCTCCTTGACTATTAGGGTTGAAACAGGATATTCATCAACCGAAAAAAAATCATCGGATTTAAGATGGTCCACCAGTTTTTTGTTGATAACCGCATTTTGTAAGTCTTCATTTACTATACTAGTCATATCCATCTCAAAAACACCCGATTTAATAACTCCATCCTCCAACTCTATTATCCCTTTTTTGAGGTTAATAGTTCCATGATGCTGACCTGTTACCTTTTTACCGGCCCATTTAACCCGGCTTTCATTTTTGTCGATTTCATAATATGATGCCATAACATTCAAAGTCAGCATAGCATTCATCAATATTATACCTAAAATTATCACAGTTGTTTTCATAATTGTCATTTTTATTATTTATAAATAAAGACAAATAAGTCTTTATTTTGTTTAACGGCAAATACAAAAAACAACTTTTTAACACTGATGTTGTTTTATTCCTCCACTTGAATTTCAGTTTCCAGGTCAATTGCTTTCTTATACAGAGCGCTGACGCCGCAATATTTTTCTTCTGACAGTTTTACAGCTTTTTCAAGTTTTTCAAAAGGCAGATCTTTACCTTTAAACTTATAAATCACTTTAATCTTATGATAGTATTTGGGATGTTCCCCGGTTAAATCTCCTTCCACTATAACATTGAATGCATCAGGATAAACTTTCATTTTCTTCAGGATCATTATAACATCAATTCCCGTACAACCTGCCAGGGCAACAAGCATCAATTTTTTAGGCCGGGGCCCTAAATCATTTCCTCCTGTTTGTATATCAGCATCAATAATTACCTTATGACCATCTATTTCTGACTGAAAAGCAACATTATCAGTCCAGGACATATCTACAACATTTTTCATTTGAATATTACTTTTTTTAATAATTACTATTAAGGATTTCGCCCAATAAAATGTATTCTAATTTATATTTCTTTCAACTTTGACAACAAATCTAATTCAAACTACAAACATATTACATTTAAATATCTATATAAATAGTTTTAAAACAATACCGTCATATATATTTTAACTATTTTTGGACATTTATTGTTTAAACAATAACTATCTAAGGCAAGATTAATGAAAAAAAATACTGAATTTCCAACTATGGAGGAGTGTGACCTGCGAGGATTCCAATTATTTAAAAAATTGAATGATGAAGAATTTGCCCGATTGGATTATGACAAAGAATGTTCGATATTTAACAAGGGAACAATTATTTATAAAGAGGGCAACCGGTTAACAGGGTTTTATTGTGTCACACGTGGAATCCTGAAAATTTACAAAACCGGCATTGACGGCAAGGAACAGATAATACGTTTTGCAAAAAAGGGAAATATTATTGCCTACCGTTCCCTTGTAAGCCAGGAACTCGCATGTACTACTGCAAAAGTCATTGATGATGCTGTTTTGTGTCACATTCCCTATCAGACACTTCTATACCTGATTCAGAATAATTGGCAGTTTTCCCTGCATATGTTACAGATTGTTTGCGAAGAGTTGCGTGAAGCAAACAGTTATATAACTGATATAGCTCAGAAATCGGTCAGGGAAAGACTCGCTGAAGTGTTACTGATATTGAAAGACAATTTTGATCTTGACAATCAAAAAACTCTTAAAATATCACTTACACGAGAAGAGCTGGCGAACATTGTGGGTACTGCAACAGAATCGGTTATTCGCTTATTATCAGAATTCAAACAAGATAAAATGATCGATTTAGAAGGAAGAAGGATTAAGATAATCAACATCGCAGGGCTTAAAAAAATAGCAAATATTTGATAATTAATCACAATGTTCTCGAATATTTAGCCGGGATATTCAGACTTATGTCATCAATTTTCTCAGTTGAAATACCACTTAATCTGATCTTTAGCCCAATAGAATCATCAGGTGTTAATATTTTCATATCAATCAAACCCGGATAATTCTGCTTACCAATCTCTATAAAATTGTCAAAAAAAGTTTCCAGTTGCCACCCGAGATCTTTATGCCGGATATTAAATTTCTCAAGCACAAAGTTTACACTATTGAACAGGTATTTCTGAGAAATTATATTTTCCTGAAAGAACAGAATATTATCATCACAAAAAATATTGTTATATCTTTTCTCTTTTTTTACAAAGGATGCATTGAAATCGGATTGTAATACATGTCTGCCCTCTTCCACATATGAATTATAAGAATTTTTAGCCAGTGATTTTGAATTATATTGAAAATAAAAAATATTATTTTCGATAACCGACTGAATAACTTCAAAATTTAAGTTGAGGTTAATGAGATCACAAAAAACAGAATAGTCGTCAACAAAATAGTTACGTTCGATATAGTTCACATATTTAACGCTGTCGGGTGTCAACAAAACTCTTCCTACCGGAATATTCATTTTACTGATAGAAATAAGAATTTTATCATTATGTTTTGCTTTGAGGTTCATCTGAAAGCTCGAATTAGTCCGGTTGCTACTGAAATTACACTGAATTCGTTTTATAGTAAGATCTTTATAGTTAAAAACATTTTGTTCAACTCTACGTAAAAGTTTCTCAATAGTGATTGGTTTTACTGATTCTGCGGGTATTTCCCTGGCAGTACGGCATGAAGCCATTCCAATGACAATTAAAAGAACAGTTAGATATAAGATTTGATGTGCCCTGAAAATCCCAATATATCCTTCACCAATCATTTTGACTACTCTTCAAAATATTTTTTTTCATTTATTTTGCGTTCCAGTGTATCAGAATCGCTTCCCAATTCAAGTGCTTTTTTCCAATTATTGACAGCCTCATCAATTTTGTTCAGCTTAAAGAGAATATCTCCATAATGTTCAATCAGTGTGGGATTATTCTCCTGGTCAAATTTAATTGCTGACTCTATATAAAATTTTGCGAGTGCATACTCACCCTTTTTAAAAAGCACCCAGGCATAGGTATCCAGATAAGTTGAATTTTCCGGGAACATCTCAATCACACGACCACTCATCCTTTCTGCTTTATCGAGATGCATTCCTGTCAGGGAAAGGTAATATGCATAATTGTTAAGTGCTATATGATTATCCGGATCCAGTTCAACAGACTTATCAAAAATTTCAAACGCCTCAGTTGTTTTACCCATTTTATAAATAGCTTCCCCTTTAAGCATCAAAAACTGGCCTTTCATTTTTTCATTATCAACGATATATAACATTCCCTCCTCAGTAACAGAGACTACTTCTTCATATTTTTGCAGTTGAATACATGCGATTGCATTAAGGAAATAGGGCTGCGGCTGGTTAGGGAAAAGGTCTATAGTCTCACTGCTATGATTGTATAAACTTTCCCAATCCTGCAGATCATTATCAATAAACAATACTCTTTCCCAGATCATATAGTCGTTCTTCTGCATATCAAGTGAAAGAAGTAATTCCGACCTTGCCTCTTTCATCATGTTTCTCTTCAGGTAAGTTTCTGCCTTAATTGTATGTACCAGATATTCATCAGGATGAACCTCCAGTAACAAATCCGTCAATTCATCTTCCTGTTCAGGCGTCAGTTGTGGTTCAGATGATTGAGATGTCATCATCATAAACAGATGTAATTTAGACTGCACATCTATCTGATCGCTACTAAATCCTTCCTTAGTTTCTTCAAATGATCTTCCCAAATCTCCCTTGTGAAAATAATAGTTAGCCAGTGAAAAATGTACAAATCCGTTCCCGGGGTCGATTTCTTGGATCTTCTCATAATATTTCAGCGCATTTACCGAATCACCCTCACTAAGATACAAATCAGCCATTAATCCATAATACTGAGGATTTTCGGGATCTGATTCTATCAGTTTTTCTATTTCCCTGAAAGCCTCCGCAACCTGCCCCGCCTCAATTAGCAGATTCTGTTTTGCAACTGAAATATTTTCATTGATGCCAACTTTTTGTTCGAGCTGATTGTATACCCCGATAGCTTGATCAAACTTTTTAATATTTGATAAAAGACTTGCTTTCATAAACAAATACTCGAGATTTTCAGGTTCATTTTTTAATAACCTGTCATAAATAACAACAGCTTCCTCAAATTTTTTTGATTGCTGGTATGTCTGTGCTAATAAGAGGTTATACCACTTATTATCAGGATTTAAGCTTACGGCTTTTTCTAAAAGCAAAGATGCGCTTGTAAAATCATTATTAGCTGAATGAATACTGGCCAGTTCATACATAGCTGCTGATGAACTGGGATTGATCTCCAGGCATCCTGACAGATGTTGAATAGCTCTTTGCGGATTGCCCAGAACTTTTTCCTTGATAGCTTCGACAAATAAAAACTCAAATTCTTTCTGCTTTTGCCCGTCAATCTGATCTTCCTCTGTAACGACCTCAACCACATCAGACTTAGAAGCTGTTTTAACACCCGAGCATGAATAAACCATAACGGGAATTATAACATATAATATGCATCTTTTCAATATTCCTGCCTTCATATTTTAATTTTTCCCTGTATGACCAAAACCCCCTTCTCCCCTATCTGTTTCATCTAACTCCTCCGACATATTCCATTCAACAACTTCGTGCGAAGATACAACCATTTGACAAATTCTGTCCCCATTTTCAATTACAACATCATCCTGAGAAAGGTTAATTAAAATAACTTTGATCTCTCCCCTGTAATCTGCATCAATGGTACCGGGAGTATTTAATACTGTAATACCCTTTTTAACAGCCAGTCCGCTCCTGGGCCTGATCTGTGCCTCATATCCTTCAGGCAATTCAATATACAATCCCGTTGGTACAAGCTTCCTTTCCAATGTTTTAATTACCAGAGGTTTATCTAAATACGCACGTATATCCATCCCCGCTGAATGAGCAGTACTGTATTCAGGCAGAGGATTATTAGATTTATTTAAAATTTTTACAAACATTTACTCTAATATTTAAGAACTGCTAAGATATGGAAATTAAAACAGACATTATGATCCATTAACATTATTTATCAAATTTATACTTATTACAAATAATTGATAGCCAACTAAATAAACATTAATGCTGCAGTTATATTGTCAGAAATAAAAAGTCCTTCCTGTGTAAGTTTAAAAATTTCATTTTCCTGAACCATCTTTTTTGAAGAGATAAACTTTTTAGCAGAATCAAAAAAGTACACAGCTAGTTTCGAGCCAAAATTATTTTCAATAACCTGCAAAGAAACTCCCCATATAGTGCGCAAATTGGTTATAATATATTCATTATACCTATCTTGTAATGCCAGAATTTCTTCTTCATAAGCAATTTGACCTTCTTTAATTGATTTGATATATTTTGACAAATCAGAAAAATTCCAACGTCTTGCAACACCGTTATAAGAATGTGCAGAAGGCCCTAAACCTAAATAGTTCTTACCAGTCCAATATGCTGTATTATGTTTAGAGTATTTTTGATCTTTGGCAAAATTGGAAATTTCGTATTGCTCAAAACCTGCATAAAAAGCATTATCTGTCAATATTTTATATTGCTTAAGGCTTTCCGTTTCTGATAATTCTTTGATTAATCCGCTTACTAATAATTTATGGAAAATCGTATCTTCATGAAAAGTCAGGTGGTATGCAGACAGGTGATCAACGGGAAGTTCAAAAACTCTCTGAAGGTTAAATTTCCATTGTTCCTCTGTTAAATCCGGGATTCCATATATCAAATCCACACTAATGTTATCAAATCCTGTATTTTTTGCATTAATAACTGATACAGCAGCCTGTTGCGCATTATGTCTGCGGTTCATTTTTTTTAAATGTTCATCCTGAAAAGCCTGAATGCCTATGCTAAGGCGATTTATTTTAATATTTCTCAACATTTGTAAATACGAATTGTCCAAATCATCCGGATTAGCCTCAAAAGTGATCTCAGCGACAGGAGATATAACAAAATTTTCATAAAGATTCTTCAATATGATCTTTAATTGCGCTTCACTTAAAACGGATGGTGTTCCTCCACCAAAATAAATGGTTTCTACTATTTCATCAGAAAGATAATACCTTTCCCTGGCCATTTCCATGAACAAAGTCGAAAGATAATCCTCTATAAAATCTACTCTGTCTGTTTTATAGAAATCGCAATAATAACATTTTTGTCGGCAAAACGGGATATGTATATAGATACCTGCCATAGTTTTTGTTAATTTGCCTTTTTAAAAACAGATGCAATGAAGATAACATTATTTACAAAACCCTTCATCTGGCTTGTTATTATTTGTTATGGTGTGTACTTGCCAGCGGGTCTCCTTCCTCATAAACAGTTTATGAATATACCCAACTTTGATAAGATCGTCCATTTTATATTATTTTTTGTATTTTGCATCCTTATGTTCAAGCCTTTAAAACGGCTTGAAATCAGACATATTATACTGGCCCCTGCTATTTCGTTGATATTAGCTGCCCTCATTGAATTTACACAACATTGGTTTTCTTCAACCCGGCATAGCAACATAAATGATTTTGTTGCTAATGTAGCAGGGATAGTTACCGCACTGGTATTTTATAAGTTTCTTATTGCCGGGAAAAAAACGGAAAAATATTTATAGGGATTTTGCATATATGATGTGTCCTCCCAATTTGCATCAGGATTACCATTAATCATTATAAATATAAACAAAGGTACTTGCATCCATGATATGCAACTAGTAATCAATAACTTAACATAAATTTACGCGAAGCAATATATTCAATATCTCATTATATCACTATGTTTTTCAATATCCTTACTTATCAAAGCAAGGGTAGTTTCTTTATAAAACTTTGTGATTTCATTTCTTAGTTTACTGTATTGCCAGTGGACCGGACATAAAGGTTTAGATTTATCATGTGATATACAGGGTTCGAGGCCTATAAGGCAGTTTGTAAAAAATTCTTCTCCGTCAACATTAACAACGATATCCCAAAGAGTAATTTCTGCAGCGTTTTTTGCAAGTGAAAAACCGCCATTAGGACCTTTCGTTGAAACAAGCAATTTTTGTTTTACAAGATTTTGAAGAATTTTCCCCAGGAAAGGCGCTGATAACTCGAGATCTTCAGAGATTTTTTTTATTCCAACCCTTTTGTCAGGTTTTGAAAATTTTGCGAGATAGATAAGTGCCCTAAGGGCATATTTACAAGTATTGGACAACATTTTTATTTATTTTAAAGGTATTTTTGCAATTCTTCGGGCATGTCTTCCCCCTTCAAATTCGGCATTTAAAAAGGCTTCCACAATCTCTATCGCCTCTTTGTCGGTTACAAAACGACCAGGGATAGCACAAATGTTGGCATTATTATGCTGTTTGGCCAGTACGCTTATCTCTGGTTTCCAGCATAATGCAGAGCGAATTTTCTGATGCTTGTTTGCAGTCATATTTACCCCCTGCCCGCTTCCACAAAAAGTAATCCCTGTTTCAAACTCTCCTTTTTCTATAGCCTCGGCAACAAGATGGGCAAAATCAGCATAGTCGCAACTTTCATCTGTAAAACAACCAAAATCCTTATATAAAATCCCTTCCTCGTCAAAATATTTTAATACAGCTTGCTTCCTTGCGAAACCTGCATGATCACTTCCTACAGCAATAACTCTGTTTTTATTTAAACCTGTCATATTTTTAATTTTTTGCATCAAAAATATAGCTTCACAATAAGTATAACTTCATGGTAAAGATTAATATTTCACTAATATAGTATAGCCTGAATATTCATATCTTCCCAAAACACATTATTGCAAAATTAATACTTTTTTATATTTATTTCTTTAATTTCTGATTAAATAAGATTTTAATTTCTGATTTTTCTAATCTAAGAACAAAGGATACATAAACAAGAATCATTATAATATTAACAATATATTTCAGAATTGCGGGTTGTGGGCTGGTAACTAAAGAGATACTATAGATAATAACAGCTAAAATAAAATATTTCCCGATTTTAACCAGGTCATAATTGATTGGAAAAAATTTTCTTCCCAGAAAATATGAAATCGACATCATCACAAAATAACTTACAAAAACAGCAATTGCCGATCCCATATAACCAATAAATGGGATCAAAACTATATTTAGCACCAGGCTAATTACAGCCCCCACAAAAGCCATCCAGGCACCATAACGGGTAAGGTCTGTCAATTTATACCAAAGTGAAAGGGCAAAGTAAATTCCATAAAAAAGATTTGCCATAAGAATAATCGGCACAACTTTCAATCCTTCGTGGTATCCCGGATCAATGATCAATTTGATAACATCAATAAAAAGTATCATACCCAGAAAGATAAATAGTCCGAAAATGACAAAATAGTTCATTACCCTGCCATATATTTCTTTGTCTTCACCTGAATTGGCCCTTGAGAAGAAAAAAGGTTCAAAGGCGTAACGAAAAGCCTGTATAAACATATTCATAAGAACTGCAAGCTTATAGTTGGCACCATATATCCCCACCTGAAACATTGGGTTGTTTTCTTCCTGTACGAGAAAGGGAATTAATACTTTATCAATATTTTGATTTATCATACCACAAAGCCCTACGATCAAAATAGGAAACCCGTAACTAAGCATTCTTAATAACAATACTTTATCAAATTTCAGAGAAACCTTTACTATTTCGGGCAATAGCAGAATGAGTGTAAAAAAGGAGGACAGTAAATTTGAAATAAATACATAGCCTACACCTATTTCCGGAGAATAAAAAATTTTAATAAATGACCAGGAACTATGCTGAGCAA
>CAZJGI010000001.1:0-154312 GCA_964545315.1 uncultured Prolixibacteraceae bacterium | reverse complement strand
AGCAAAACAAGAAAAAAAGCCACATAGGAATATAAATTTGTTACTACACCAAATACTTCCGGAATGAACATAAATGAATAGTAGGGAACTAACCACCAGTTAAGAAACCTGCCTATAATACTGCTCATTCCATATATTGCGGTTTCACCTGCTAATTTCTTATATGGATTCAAAACTATTATTTTAAATAACAAAGATATAATTCCTTTCCTTTGAATGTTCCTGCTGTTTAATTTCCTTTTTTATTAATTTTATACCGTAAAAAAAATTTATTGCAGGTATCTTTCCTGAAAATTCATTAACAAATGAAAAGATCATTTTTCCCAATTTTGATAATCATATCTTTTTTTATAATTTTTTTTTCATGCTCCAATAAACCTAAACGTTCGCGTAAACCTGTAAGCTCTATTACTATTAATCCTGTGGCAGACAACTACATTGCAGGACAAACCGTGAATGTTAATGTTGAAACAAAAATAAAAAACGGTGAAATAGATAAAATACAACTTTTTTACGGAGATTCATTAATCAAAGAAACTAATCAGCTTATTTTTAGTGCTGAAGGAATTAAACTTAAAAATCTTGGCCATAGTACATTTAAGGTTATAGCATCAAAAACAGATGGAGTGTTTAATTCAAGAACGATTTCATTTGATGTTTTTTCAGATTTAACCCCAAAAAAATACAGCTATTCAATAATTAAAGATTACCCTCACAATAAACATTTTTACACACAAGGCCTTGAAATCCACCAGGGATACTTATATGAAGGAACCGGCGAACACGGAAAATCAGGTTTATTTAAGCAAAATTTGTTTACCGGTAAAATAATGAATCAATATATGATAGATGAAAAATATTTTGGAGAAGGAATAACAATATTAGATAATAAATTATATCAATTAACCTATCGCTCACAGACAGGATTTATTTATGACCTTGAAAGTTTTGAAATGATTGATAGTTTCAGATACAAATCAAAAGAAGGGTGGGGGCTTACAAACGATGGAATTAACCTTATAATGAGTAATGGTACTCACGAATTAATATGGCTTGATCCTTCAAATTTTTCTGAAATTAAAAGACTACAAGTTGTAAATGACAAGGGCATTGTAAACTATTTAAATGAGTTGGAATTCATTGACGGATCTATTTACGCTAATGTTTATACAACTGATTTAATTGTCATTATTGATCCTGAAAGCGGTAAAGTACTTTCAGAAATTAATCTTTCGGGAATTATCAATATGTATAAAAAACCCTCTGACACTATTGATTACATGAATGGTATAGCATATGATTTTGAAAAAAAGAAATTGTTTATAACAGGTAAATGGTGGCCGTGGCTTTTTGAAATAGAGCTTATCAGTTTAGAATAAAGTGGGAGAAGATCCATAGTTAATACGCCCTAAATGTTTATATGCTCTTTCTGTTGCTTCCCTTCCCCGGGGTGTACGCTTGATAAATCCTTCTTTAATAAGGAAAGGTTCATATACTTCCTCAATTGTTCCCGGATCTTCACTTACAGCAGTAGCAATAGTGGTTATTCCAACAGGTCCTCCATTAAATTTATCAATGATACATAATAAAATGCGATTATCCATTTCATCCAGGCCGTGTTCATCAATATTTAGTGCATCAAGGGCAATTTTTGTAATCTCAATATCAATTTTACCATCACCTTTAACCTGTGCAAAATCCCTTACACGCCTAAGTAATGAATTAACAATACGGGGTGTACCCCTGCTCCGGCCTGCAATTTCATAAGCTGCCTGGTCACTTATCTGAACATCAAGAATGCCTGCAGAACGTTTCACAATACCCTGTAAAACATCAAAATCATAATACTCTAAATGAGAATTAATGCCAAATCTTGCTCTTAATGGTGAAGTTAATAAGCCAGACCTTGTAGTAGCGCCAATAAGTGTAAATGGATTTAATTCAAGTTGTATAGATCTTGCACTAGGGCCTTTATCTATCATTATATCAATACGAAAATCTTCCATCGCAGAATACAGATACTCCTCAACAACAGGAGATAACCTGTGTATTTCATCAATAAATAATACATCCCTCTCTTCCAGATTTGTCAATAATCCTGCTAAATCTCCCGGTTTATCCAATACCGGACCTGAAGATACCTTTATACCAACTCCCAACTCATTGGCAATAATATATGATAATGTAGTTTTACCTAATCCCGGAGGACCGTGAAGAAGAACATGATCTAATGCTTCATAGCGCATGGATGCAGCTTTTACAAAGACTTCTAAGTTTTTTACAACCTGACTTTGTCCTTTAAAATCTTTAAAACGTAAAGGTCTTAACTTTGCATCAATTTCCTTTTCATTGTCAGATAACTTTTTCCCTCTTATATCAAGATATTCATCCATCAATAATTTTTTAATACATTATCAATAACCCTGTACAAATCCTGTGCGGAAAAAGGTTTAGCCAAATAATCGTTCATTCCTGCACTTATACATTTATCTTTATCATTATCAAGTGTGTTAGCTGTCAAAGCAATTATAGGAATACCGTTTTCTATTCCATATTCTTTTTCATATTGCCTTATATCATGGGTAATTTCAAAACCGTTTTTTTCCGGTAGCATAATATCCATAAAAATTAAATCAAATGATTCATTTTTTAATGAATACATCACCTCAACCCAATTTTTTACACATTTTACTTCGTAGTTCCTTTTCTTAAGATGGAAGCTGACTACTTTTTGATTAAGTAAATTATCTTCTACCAAAAGTATTTTCAAATCAATATATATTATTATTATTATTTAGACAAAAGTAGTATTAATGATTTTTATTATATGCTGTTCATTAATGTTAATTAAATTTTATACAAATTTATAAATATAACTTAATCATTTTTAATAACATTATTTTTATAAATTGTTAAAATTAAATTATTGATGATTAATATTTTATATTGTTAATTGCGTAATGTTACTAAAAATATGATTTTTAATATGACAATTTATTAACCGTTCATTTTATGTGAAAAAATTTATGAAAATAAATGGCTATTTATTTTTTATTGCTTATAAAACATCCTATGTATAAATTTAATATTTATACAAATTTATTTATAAAAGATTACTTTTGTTTTTTAAACAATTGATGGTGATAAACGTAATATTAAATTACTGTTTTTTAAGTTAATATCATAAATGACAAAAGATTTTAACATACTTGTTGATAAACTTAATGCCTTCCGTAATAAATATTACATTTTTAAAGTAATAGAAGGATCATTGGTTACATTATTCCTAATGGTTACTATTTTTACTGCATTCTCTGTTATTGAATATTTTGTCTACCTTAATTCAGAAATCAGAAGAATTGTTTTCTATGGTTTTATCATTTTTGGACTATTAATGACAGTGAATTACATCATTTTACCATTTTTTAAACTTGTCCGTATTATAAAGCCTATTGATATTAAAAGCAGTTCAGCCTTTATACAAAATCATTTTTCTGACATCAAAGATAAGTTATTAAATATTATTGAGTTAGCTGAAATTTCAAACGATATTTATTCACTTGATATTATCAAGGCTAGTATAGATCAGAAAATTAGTGATATTAATATTTTTGATTTTAAAAAGGCTGTCCAATTCAGAAATCTAAGAAAAGTTTTAATATTTTTTGTTTTAAGTTCCTTTATTTCCCTAACACTTTTCTTTATTAATAAATCTGTTTATAAAGAGACTGTAATTCGATTTGTACATTATAATATGGATTATATTAAGCCTGCACCATACAGTTTTGAATTATTAAATAATAAATTAAGTGTTAAAAAGGGAGATACATTTAAAATTCAAATGAAGTTAGAAGGAGATATTGTGCCAGACAATGTCTTTATAAATATTGAAGGAAACGATTATATTATGAAAGCATTGGATACCGGCCTTTTTGAATATGAAATAGCCTCTGTTATCAACCCTGTAAAATTTTATTTTACTGATCTAAAATATAAGTCAGACATATTTTCTTTAAAACTACTTCCTTCGCCTGGAATAAATAGTTTTAATGTTATCATAAATCCGCCGTCTTATACAGGGTTATCCGAACAAACTATTTCTAATGCTGGTGATATAATAGTACCATCAGGAACTCATATAAAATGGTTATTTTCCGGTATAGATATTGATACGATGTATTTCAATATCTCAGATTCCACCAGTTTTAGTGTAAAAAGAAACGATAAAAATAATTTTGTATTTGAAAATAATTTTTATAAAACTGCTGATTATAATGTATTTATAGAGAATTACGAGACTGGGGCTGAACTTGCTTTGTCATCTTCTATTGAGGTAATACCTGATTTGTTTCCGGAAATTAAAGTGGTATCTGTCAGGGATTCTGTTAAAATGACCAGATATTTTTTTAAGGGAATTATAGGAGATGATTATGGTTTTACTGCATTAAATTTTCATTATAATGTTGATAATTCTGATTCTGCCATTGCTATACCTTTTATTAAAAATTTGACAGATCAGGATTTTTATTTCAGTTTTGATTTTTCTGAAATTAAGGCAAAATCCGGTACTATTTCTTATTATTTTAAAGTAATTGATAATGATGTAATAAACAATTATAAATCTACTACATCCAATAGTTATTTATATGAAGTTCCTACTGAAATTGAAATTGCACAAAATGAAAATGAACAATTTAAAATAATAGAAGATAAATTACAACAAACAAAGGAATTAACAAAGGATATTAATAATGACCTTCGTAATATGAAGATAAAAAATATGGATACTAATATTACGGATTGGGAAAAATCACAAATGGTCAATGAGGTTATTTCTAAACAAAATAAACTTGAAAATTTATATAACGAAATTAAAAAGGGTAATCAAGAATTAAATAATTACTCAAATTCTTATAATCAACAAAATGAATTAATTAAAGAAAAACAAAAACAAATTGAAGAATTACTGGAGGAAGTGTTTACTGATGAGCTAAAGGAACTGCTTGAAGAGTTTAACAAACTTGCACACGAATTTAACAGCAAGAAATTTAATCAATTATCAAATAAGATTGAATTAAGTTATGAAGATCTTCAACAACAATTAGACAGGAATTTAGAGATGCTTAAGAAGATGAAGGTGGAACAGGAAATTCAAAATATAATAGATAAATTGCAAATTATAGGAAATGAAGAAGATATCTATCATAAGGAACTTATAGAAAATAAGGACTTTGATGATATTTTAAATAAAACAAATGTACACGATCAAT
Organism: uncultured Prolixibacteraceae bacterium; assembly: GCA_964545315.1. Taxonomy (GTDB): domain Bacteria; phylum Bacteroidota; class Bacteroidia; order Bacteroidales; family Prolixibacteraceae; genus JAAYJR01. Next base: position 149,042 of record CAZJGI010000001.1, on the reverse strand, counting down.
TAATTGAAAATTTACAACAAGAGCTTAAAGAGGCGCTTAAAATTAATAATGAGCTTAGTAAACCTGTTATTTTCGATGAGTTTAATAATGAATTTGGTGATATTAATAAATCAATAGATAGAAGTAAAGAGCTGCTAAATAAAAAAGAACTAAAAAAATCTGGTAGTAATATTAAGGAAACCTCTGAACTTATTAAAAATACTGTTTTTGCCATGCAGCAAATGCTTAATTACAACCGGATTGAAGAACATACTGAAAACATTCAAAATTTAAGGCAGATTTTAGGTAATTTGATCTATTTATCATTCTCCCAGGAAGATGTTATAAATGATATGGAAGAAATTAGTTCAAATGATCCTTCATTAAATACAATTAATTTGCAACAAAAGAGAATTTCTGATCAAAATAAGATTGTTAAAGATTCATTATATGCTCTTGCAAAACGCACGCCCCAAATTAACAGTCTGGTTAACAATGAGTTATTAAATATTGAATTTAATCTTGATAATGCAGGTACATTACTTAGCGATGGAAATTTTAATGGTGCTGCAATCAACCAGAGACATGTTATGACTTCTTTTAATAATCTTTCACTCATGTTAAATGAAGCACTGGAAAATTTAGAAAAGCAACTGGCTAATGCTCAACCAGGCGATATGCAATGTGAAAATCCCAATGGAGGAGAAGGAGGTATGAATATGTTAAAAAATGCTTCAGAAAACATTAAAAAGCAATTGCAAAAAATGATAGAGCAATTAAAAAATGGTGATAATCCTTTAAATGATGAACAATTTGGCAGGTTATTAATGGAGCATGAAATGATGCAACAAATGTTGCGTGAAATAATGAATAGTAGTGGTGGAAATACAAGAAAAGCGCTTCAACAGGTTGATAATATGTTGGAACAGAACAGAAAGCAGTTGTTGGATAAGAATATAAATTCACAGATGATTGCAAGACAAAATTTGATTACTTCTCAACTTCTTGAAGCTGAAAGAGCCCAGCTTGAACAGAATTATGAAGATGAAAGAGAAAGAAATCTGGCTGATGATTTTCACAGTAATCCTGCAGAATTTTTTGAATATTATAAGGAATATAATGGAACGTTAGAGATTATAGAAAAAGGATCTCATAAGTTAACGAATTTTTATAATAGAAAATACAAACAATATTTAAACAATGTTGAAAAATAGGTGAGTAATATTAATTTTGAAATACTAATAATCAAATCTGCAGAGTCTGAATTGACAAAGGTGGATAATTTTTTAAAAAATATTTTTACAAAATATTCATTATCACCTAATTATTTCAATAAAGTATTATTATGTGTTTCTGAAGCTATTATTAATTCTATACAACATGGAAATAAGAGAGATTTTGATAAAAATGTAGTTATAAAAGTAAACGCAGAAACTGAATGTATCAATATTCAAATTAAGGATCAGGGTGATGGATTTGATCTTAAAAGAATTAGTGATCCTACAAAAATTGAAAATATTAAAAAAGAATCGGGTAGGGGACTTCTTATTATGAGAGCTCTCTGTGATTCTGTTGAATATCAAGACGGTGGTAATTGTATTTGTTTAAAGTTTCAACTTAAATGAATTATATTAATTTTTTCTTTGACGAAATAAAAGTCTTTAAGATACCGGAAGACAATATAAAAAATATTATTTCCAGAATAATAGAAGATTCTCATAATATTGTAGGAGAGATTAGCGTGATTTTTTGTACGGATAATTACTTACTGGAGCTAAATAAGAAATATCTTAAACATGATTATTTTACAGATATTATAACTTTCAACTATTCTGACGGTAAGATTATATCAGGTGATCTTTTTATCAGTATTGACAGAGTTAAAGAGAACTCCGTTAAATTTAATGTTAACTTTATTGATGAATTAACAAGAGTTGTATACCATGGTATTTTACATTTAAATGGATATGATGATAGCAATCCTGAAGAGAAACAATTAATGAGATTAAAAGAAGATTATTATTTACAAAACAACTCATTTGATGGTTCTAAAAACGTATGAATTAGTTTTATTGTGATAATTTTTTATTTTGGCAACGTAATAATCAGGATTTTCCAAAAGTAAAGAATTTGTATAATCAATTATTAAAGAAACTCAAGCTACCAAACAGTAAGCTTTTCATTTAAGAGAAAAACAGCATCATACTTACAAATATTTTATTCCATAAATTATAATTCAATTTTGTTTCTTTGTAGTTTAGTTGAGAGGGCAGGATAATATTGATAAAAAAGCATGAAATTAAAATATGATATTATAGTTGTAGGGGGTGGACATGCCGGATGTGAAGCTGCTGCGGCTGCGGCAACTCTTGGGTCCAATACTTTGTTGATTACAATGGATATGTCTAAATATGCTCAAATGTCTTGTAATCCAGCTATGGGAGGTATAGCAAAGGGACAAATTGTACGAGAAATTGATGCATTAGGTGGATATTCCGGTATTGTAGCTGACAAAAGTACTATACAATTTCGGATGTTAAATTTAAGCAAAGGTCCTGCAATGTGGAGTCCCCGTTCGCAAAATGATCGAATGATTTATAGTATGCTTTGGAGAGAAACTCTTGAGGGCCTTGAAAGTTTGGATTTATGGCAAGATGTTGTTGAGGAATTAATAATTATTGATGAAAAAGTGGCAGGAGTAAAGACTAAAGTTGGAGTTAATTTTTATTCTAATGTTGTCATACTCACAAATGGGACATTTCTCAACGGATTAATTCATGTTGGTTCTGCTAAAATGAGGGGAGGCAGGATAGGGGAATTACCGTCTGACAAACTTACCGAACAATTGGTATCATTGGGTTTTAAGGCTGGAAGATTAAAAACCGGTACACCTGTCAGGATAGATGGCAGAAGCATTAATTTTAATGAATTGACGGAACAACCTGATGAAAACAGTAATTATACATTTTCCTATCTGCCCGGGACAATGTCAAAATTAAAAAGGAGATCCTGTTGGATTACTTATACTAATCAATCTGTACATGATGAGCTTAAAAATGGTTTTGATGTTGCTCCTATGTTTGATGGAACTATCAAAAGTATTGGTCCACGATATTGTCCCAGTATAGAATCAAAACTCATTACGTTTTCTGATAAGGAAAGGCATCAACTTTTTTTAGAGCCTGAAGGGCAGGACACAATTGAATATTATTTAAATGGTTTCTCCTCCTCATTACCATGGGAAGTACAGTATAAAGCATTACGAAAAATACACGGCTTAGAAAATGCAAAAATTTTTAGGCCTGGGTATGCTATTGAATATGATTATTTTGAGCCTGAACAACTTTATCATACATTAGAAACAAAACTAATAAGGAATCTTTTTTTTGCCGGACAAATTAACGGCACAACTGGTTACGAAGAAGCCGGAGCACAAGGATTAATAGCAGGTATTAACGGACATATTAAATGTCATAGTACTGGATTTAATGCAGGTTTTACACTTAAACGAGATGAAGCTTATATAGGTGTTTTAATTGATGATTTGGTTACAAAAGGCATTGATGAGCCATATCGTATGTTTACTAGTAGGGCTGAGTTTAGAATTTTGCTCAGACAAGATAATGCTGATATCAGACTCACGGATATTGGATATCAATTAGGTTTGGCATCATTTGAAAGAAAAAGATTACTTGACAAAAAATCTAAATCTATTCAGGATACAATGGATTTCAGTTCAACATTTAGTGTTAAGCCTCAATTTATTAATAATTTGCTGGAAGCTAAAAATACATCTGTTATAAAGCAAAGTGTTAAACTTAAAGATATAATCTTGAGGCCCCAAATTTCTATTTTTGATTTACTTGAACCTTTAAAACCGTTTAATAGATTTGTTAATGATTGCTGTGGAAGTGATAAGGATGAAATTTTACGAAGTGTTGAAATTGCAATAAAATATAGTGGATACATAGAGAGGGAAAAGTTGTTAGCTGAAAAAATTCAAAAATTTGAAAATATTAAAATAGAAAATAAATTTAATTACCAGGAGTTAAAATCTCTTTCTACTGAAGCAAGGCAAAAGCTGGAAAAAATAAATCCAAAAACTATAGGACAAGCCAGACGTATTTCCGGCGTATCACCAGCTGATATTAACGTCTTATTAATTTTGTTAAATAGATAATGTTTCACGTGGAACAAAAACAAAAATATGATTGATTTAAAAAAAACGATTCGGGAAATTCCTGATTATCCAAAGAAGGGCATAAGTTTCAAAGATATTACTACTCTTTTAAAAGATAAAAATGCTTTTAGTTATATTTTAGATAAAAATGTAAATAAATTTAAGAATTGTTTTATCAATAAAGTAATTGGAATTGAAGCCAGGGGTTTCATTACAGGAGGTGCGATTGCAAAAGGGCTTGATGCCGGTTTTGTTCCGGTGAGGAAAAAGGGAAAACTACCATATAAAACATTTTCAGAATCTTATCAACTTGAATATGGCCAGGATTCTATAGAAATTCATATTGATGCTTTAACCAAGAATGATATTGTTTTAATACATGATGATTTACTTGCTACCGGAGGAACCTCATTAGCAGTATTGAACCTTGTTAAAAGAATAGGTATATCGAAGATATATTTTAGTTTTATATGCGATTTGGAATTTATTCAGTCATCAGAAAAAAATATTATATATGGATATAAACCGTTTATTTTAGTAAAATATTTTGAATGAGTGAATAATTCTAATGAAATAGTACTCAAAAAATCCCTATCCGGACTCGTAAAATTTTTACCGAACAAACCTGGTATATATCAATTTTATAATTCCAAAAATGTTATTATTTATATTGGGAAAGCAAAAAATTTAAAAAAGAGAGTAGCATCTTATTTTAAGAAAAATCATGAAAGTTATAAAACTGCTATGCTCGTTAAAAATATTGCTGATATAAAATATATGATTGTAGAAACTGAACAGGATGCTCTTTTATTGGAAAATAATTTAATCAAAAAGTATCAGCCCAGATATAATATTCGATTAAAAGATGATAAAAGTTACCCGTGGATTTCTATAATTAACGAACCATTTCCCAGAGTAATAAAGACAAGAAATTTTATTAAGGACGGATCATTGTACTTTGGTCCTTATACCAGCCTTTATATGGTAAATACATTGCTTGAACTTTTCAGATCTGGTTATAAGCTAAGAACCTGTAATTATAATTTATCTTCAAAAAACATTATATCAAATAAGTACAAAGTTTGTCTTGAATATCATCTAGGTAATTGTAAAGGACCTTGTGAAGGTTTAATATCTGAAGACGAATATAATAAAGGCATAGATGAAATTCATAATATTCTCAAAGGCAATATCGCTAGAGTAATAAAGCATCTCAAAATATTAATGGAAGAGAAAGCCCAAACAATGGCTTATGAGGAAGCCCAGAGGATAAAAGAAAAATACGAATCGTTACTTCGCTATCAAAGCAAGTCGACAGTTGTATCTCCGCATATTACTGATTTAGATGTTTTCACAATTGAGAATGCTGAAAAAATAGCATATATTAATTTTCTAAAAGTGATCAATGGAGCTATCATTCAAACATATACTCTTGAGATAAAGAAAGTATTGGATGAGGCTCCGGAGGAATTGCTTATTACAGGTATAATTGAAATAAGGCAAAAAATTTTTAGTACAGCTAAAGAGATAATCGTACCGTTTCGTCTTATGAATATATTAGATGAAATTAAATTTATTATTCCTAAAAGGGGTGATAAAAAAAAGCTACTTGATCTCTCATACAGAAATGCCAAATACTTCAGGCTTGAACGAGAGAAGCAATTTAATCAGAAAATATTCAAAACTCATGGCGATTTTCTGCTTGATACTATAAAAAAAGATCTTAATCTGCCTTCTAAACCTTTTAAAATTGAATGTTTTGATAATAGTAACTTTCAAGGTGCAGAGCCTGTTGCTGCTTGTGTAGTATTCAAAAATGGAAAACCTTTAAAGAGAGAATATAGACATTACAACATAAAATCAGTAGAAGGACAAGATGACTTTGCTTCAATGGAAGAGATTGTTTATAGAAGATATAGCCGATTACTAAGGGAAAACAAGGAATTACCACAATTAATTGTCATAGATGGAGGGAAAGGACAACTTTCATCTGCCGTACGGGCATTAGAAAAGTTAAATTTGCGGGGAAAAATTCCGGTAATTAGTATAGCAAAGCGTTTAGAAGAGATATATTATCCGGATGATCCTGTTCCCGTTTATATAAATAAGAATTCTGATACCTTAAGAGTAATTCAAAATATTAGGGATGAAGCACACAGATTTGGTATAACTTTTAATCGTAATAAGATGGCTAAACATGTTGTTTCTACTGAATTATCTCAAATAAAAGGGATAGGGGGAAAGACCATTAAAAAGTTACTATTAAAGTTTAAATCTGTTCATATGATAAAAGAAGCTAATGTAGAAACTTTAACCAGTGTTGTTGGCAGCTCGAAGGCCAAATTTATATACAGTTATTTTCACAAAGAATAGTACTTCAATAAGGTTTTCTGTATTTTTCGTCCTCTTCTAATAGTCCGATATAGCTTATATACCTGGTTGTTGCTATATCTCCGTGTTCTACTGCTCTTTTAACTGCACAACCCGGTTCATGAGTATGAGAACAATTTTTGTATTTACATTTTTTTGAGATTTCAAATATTTCGGTGAAGTAGTGAGATATCTCCCATGGTTCCATATCCAGCATGCCGAAGCCTTTTATACCTGGTGTATCTATAATGTATCCTCCAAAAGATAATTCAAACATTTCTGAGAATGCTGTTGTATGTTTTCCGGTTTTATGAAAATGTGATATTTCATCAGTTTTTAAATTAAGGCCGGGTTGGATAATATTTATAAGTGTTGATTTTCCGACGCCGCTATGTCCATTTATCACATTAGTTTTATTTTTTAAGGCTGAAATTAAATCTTCAATACCTTCATATGATTTTGCTGAGGTGGTAATACATTTGTATCCTATTCTTCTATAGGTATCTAAAATAGAATTTAAACTTTGAGTTTCTACTGTATTATATAAATCAGTTTTATTAAAGACGATCAGTACGGGAATGCTGTATGCTGCAGCTGACGCCAGATAGCGATCGATAAAGGTTGTTGTTGTAACTGGATTTACAATAGTATTGACTAATACAGCCTGGTCGATATTTGCTGCAATTATATGAGAGCGTTTTGACAAATTAGTTGATCGACGTATAATATAATTTTTGCGATCGAACACCTCAGTTATCCAACCAATCTTTTTTTTGTCTTGATTGTTATTTTCAACAACAAATTTTACATGATCACCCACAGCAATCGGGTTAGTACTTTTAATTTCCTTTATGCGAAAATTACCTTTTATTTTGCAGGTTATTGTTTCTCCCTTTTCATCCTTAACCTCAAAATAACTGCCAGTAGATTTTATTACCAACCCTTTATTCATACTCAATGCTACCCTTAAAATGAATTTTTTTATATTAGGAGTTATAATTTATAGGTTTCACGTGGAACATGATAGTAATCACCTCATTACCAGTTTAATATGATTTTACCACAATTACCTTCTTCCATAATTGAGAAAGCTTTTTCATAATCATCAACATTCATTCGATGAGTAATGACCGGGGTTATATCTAAACCTGAGGTTAACATCATTTCCATATGGTACCAGGTTTCATACATTTCCCGTCCATATATACCTTTTAAAGTTAATCCTTTGAAAATGACTTTATTCCAATCAATTTGTGTTTTTGATGGCAACAAACCAAGCAGGCTGATTTTACCCCCGTTATACATATGGTTTACCATATCATTAAATGCTACCGGAGAACCCGAACATTCAAGTCCGATATCAAAACCTGCCAGCATTCCATGTTTTTCCATTGTTCCCCTAATACTTTCCTTTTCAGGATCAAGTACATAAGTTGCACCCATTTTACGTGCAATATTCCTTCGGTATTCACTTAGATCAGTGCCTATAACATTTCTGGCTCCTGCAAACCTGCATATTGCAGTTGCCATTGAACCTATGGGCCCGCCTATTCCGGTAATTAAAACATCTTCACCCAATAATGGAAAGGACAAAGCAGTATGTGTGGCATTTCCAAGCGGATCCATTATTGACAATATTTCATCAGGAATAGCGGGATCGATGTGTAAAACATTTTTATCAGGGACAGAAATATATTCTGCAAATCCGCCATCACGTTGAACGCCAATTCCAATTGTATGGTCGCAAATATGTTGTCTGCCACGTCTGCAATTCCTGCAAAATCCACAGGATATATGCCCTTCAACAGTAACCCGTTCACCCACTTTTACCCTGCTTACTTCTGAACCCACTTCTACAACAATTCCCATATATTCATGTCCGATTATTACCGGCGGATTTATTGTACGTTGGGCCCATTCATCCCATTTGAAAATATGTAAATCAGTCCCGCAAATTGCTGATTTTTTTATTTTGATCAGCACATCATTGGGCTTCACTTTAGGGATAGGGACGTCCTCCATCCATATTCCCCTTTCGGACTTGCGTTTTACCAGTGCTTTCAACTTTCTATTATTTTAATTGGTTATTATCATAAATTTTCATTCAGAAGAAATTTCTGTGATATGAACTTTACAGGATACCACGACGCTATAAATCCTATAATAAATACAATTGTCAATACCAGAAAAATATCTGCAAAAATAATCTTAACAGGATATGCTGAGATTACAAAAGAACCGGTTGCCGGAAGAGTTACAAATTGAAATTTTATCTGTGCCCAACAAATCAAAATACCTAGTACAGATCCGGTAATAGCTCCAATTATTGAAATAAACCACCCTTCAAATAAAAATATTTTACGGATGAGCTTAGAATTGGCTCCCATACTTTTTAAAATGAAAAGATCATCCTTTTTATCAATTATCAACATGGAAAGACTGCTCAATACATTAAAAGAGGCAATTATTAAAATAAAAACAAGAATCAAATAGGCTGCCCATTTTTCAGATTTCATCGTTTTATAAATCAGACTATGTTGCTGATATTTGTTCTTTACGATAAAATCAGGCCCAAGAATATTTTGGATTTCTTTTTGAATCTTGTTGCAATTAATACCTGATGAAATCCCCAACTCAACTGCAGAAACAAGGTTTTCACTTTCAAATAACTCAGCGGCAAAATCGTACGGAACAATTAAATATTTGGAATCAATTTCTTCAAGTACCGAAAATACTCCGGAAGGAAATATGTAATTGTAATTAATATTGGATGCAATATTTAAAGATAGTTGTCTCCCTTTCTTGGGAACATAAATACGAATAGGGTCAATAAAAGTCAGACCTAACCCTAAATTGTATGCAACTCCTTGACCTACAACAGCATAATCAATGCCTTTATCATTAAGTATGAATTTACCATCAACAATTAGTGTGTCGATATTTGTATACCGTGCATAATTAGAAGGTACTCCTTTTATTACAGCTGGATATTGCTGATTTTTATATTTTAGCATTGCTACCTCTTCAATGACTTCAGCATAATGAATGATTCCAGGTATTTTTTTTACTTGATCAAATTCTAAATCAGATGGATTAAACATCTTTCCTTCTGCAGGGGTAATTTTTATATCCGGATCAAAATTGCTGAAAAATGTTTCAATAACACTTGTAAAACCGTTAAAAACAGAAAGTACAATTATAAGTGCCATTGTTGTAACAATGATTCCCGCAACAGAAATAGCTGAAATAATATTAATGATGTTTTGTTTCTTTTTTGAAACAAGATATCGTAATGCTATGAAAACTGGTAGGTTCACTGATACTAATTTTAATCCCTTTCCTAAAACAATCAGGATGCTTAATTTTTTAAAAGCTGGTCAATGTGTTCTATATAATCAAGGCTGTCGTCAATATAAAATTCTAATTCAGGAACTATTCGCATAATCTTTCCAACCCGTCTTCCTAATTCGCCCCTTATAGCTTTATTGTTTAGTTTAATTTCATTTAAAATATCTTTTGCAAAATCAGATGGATATATGCTCAGGTATATCCGTGCAATACTCATATCTTTTGTTACTCTTACAATAGTAACTGTAATAAGCTTACCCTGGTATTTCGATTTATTTAACTGAAGTAATATATCTGCCATTTCCCGCTGTACCAGTCGGGAAACCTTATTTTGTCTCGTGCTGAACTGTTCCATAATGATTATTGTCTATTCGTGTTAAATTATTTTCAAAATTAGCTAAAATAGTTTGAAACATTAGAATATAATCATTACCCCATGGAATAAGTTACAGAGTTGATGTTTCAAGAACATCAAGACTTCTACAAACAGGAGCTGAGCTGATAGTTAAAAAATTTCCTTTAATTCAAAAGATGTTTTTATTTCTTCCCCGTTTCGAAGTACTTTTATCCGTATTTTTTTATTTTCTCTGCTTTGAAGTAGTAAAATAATATCATTTAATTCAAGAGAACTCATATCACTATTGTTAAGAGACAGGATTTGATCATTTTCTTTTAATCCGGCCAGGTGAGCAGGGGATTCTTCACGTATTGCAGTGATTGTAAATATAGGAAGACCTGGTATAGGATTAATAACTTCCATACCACTCATATTATAGTTGAATGATTCATTTACCCTGAATGTTGGCTTTAATGTTAACCTGCTGTTACGGTAATCCATTATTACTACAAATCTTCTTAGAATTTCAGCCCCGAGAGTTCCATTTCTGTCATTTGCAGAAATTAACTGGTCTATTAAGTCTGAATTTGGAAAAGCAACAATAGGCCTAGACAGAATTAATGGACCAACCCATATTCCATCGATCCTGCCCTTCATCCCATACAGATCTCCATTAAGGCCCCTTCCAAGAAATGTTTCGATATGTTTGTCAGGAATTCCAATACGTTCATCAGATTTTTCAGACAACCATAAAGCATCACTGGCACCGGTATCGACCAGTAATAACACAGGAACTTCCTGAAATTCATCTGTAACGATACTGGTACGAACAAAGGGCTTGTCACCAATAAAATGGAGAGGAAGTATAATATCATTCTTGCGATCTTTATATTTGTAATGTTCAGGCCTGAATAATGTAATCTTTTCACTTGAATAATCAATTCTTACTATGAAATCTTTAAAAAGGTTGAATCCTATTAGCCCATGAACCGGAACACCAAGCATATGAGATATTTGAAAATCTTCGTCAATTATCATCTGAACCTCCTGGTTGCGCGCAGTTAACCCATTCAGACTGATGGTATTATTGCCTGATCTGTATGCAGTTAGTTCCTGATCCTCTCCCAAGCCTTTAATTTTTACAGGCATTAAATAATTGAGATTAAGTTTATTGACAAATGGTAATTCTGTTATAATCGGTAATTTAACTCCGGTATCCAAAATAAAATTTAAGGTATCAGAATCGTTTATTCGAACTGGTATGATAATAAGATTACTAGCTGATTTAAAATTAAAAGTAATTGACTTTTTCCTGGGATCATTAAACAGAAATCCACGGTTACTGCCAGTCAGGTTCATGCTCCCGTCGAAATCCATACTTTTCTCTAACGGAACGTAATCTCTTACTACCAATATGTTATCCTCTATTTCAAAAAGAAGATAAAAATCTTTCATCAATTTATCAAGAACAAACTTGATGGGTTTGTTGGATATATTCAGACTTACTTTTTTATCTCTTACAATATTTGCATTATAAGAATAATCGAGTTTCAGGTACTTGCATATTTTCTCAATTATGTCGGCTAATGGCTCATTTTCAGCATAAATGCTTATATTTTGGTCAAGAACCTGAGTTTTATTGTCCTGGGAATAACTTAAATTCGTTGTAACAATAAAAATCAGTAATGAAAGAGATAAATATTTCCAGATTTTGATGGTCTTCTTCATTTGTTTAAAATTCTGTAATTACTTATAAATAAACTAACTAAAAATTTCATTTCATATTGTACCGTTTGTTCCCTTCCCTTTTATATCATTTAATTGCTCCTTTTTGTACCAATTTTAATCAGTACGCTTGTTTTATATCCTTTTACGTAAACAGACATTATTTATTTACGATTACCCTACTAATAAAAACGTAAATTTTAGATATCTTGATATATTAATATGTATACCAAATATAATTTTCCATAACTATTAACAAGTCTGTTATCTAATTGTTCAATTCGGATAATTTAAAAATATTTTTTACTAACTATAAATAATATCTGCAATTATAGTGCTAAAAATAAAGACATTATATTACAATAAAAATTTACTTAAGTTCGCAATTCATTCTAAAAATCCGGATAATGCTGTTATTTTTGTTATTTCATTATAATCATTATTTATATGGTAAACAATAGCACAATCAAATTTCCAAGAGCTTTTTGGGTTGCAAATACGGTCGAGTTATTTGAGCGAGCTGCTTATTATGGGGTATTTATAGTCATAACCCTTTATTTATCAAGGATTATTGGTTTTGGCGATATTGAGGCTGCTGCCATAGCAGGTATTTTTCAGGCATTATTATATCTGTTGCCTACTTTTGCCGGTGCTTATGCCGACAAAATAGGTTTTCGTAAGTCGCTGATGCTTGCTTTTGGGCTTCTTACTTTGGGATATGCCGGGATGGGTATCTTACCTACATTTTTTGAATCGGCAGGTCTTGTTGATTATGGAGATGACACTGTTTTTACGGGTTTGGATACTGCAGCTCAAAGATATGCTGTTATTCCTGTGTTGGCATTAATTGTATTGGGTGGATCATTTATTAAGTCTGTTATAACAGGCACCGTTGCAAAAGAGACTACTGTAGAAAACAGAGCCAGAGGCTATAGTATTTTTTATGCCATGGTTAATATTGGGGCATTTTCAGGGAAAACAGTAGTAGAGCCATTAAGAGAGATGATGGGAAATACAGGGTTAATCTGGATCAGTTATTTTTCAGCGTTAATGACCCTGACAGGTCTGTTTGTTGTTTATTTTATGTATACAAGCGCTCATCATCAGGGAGAAGGAAAGACGATAAGGGAAATTTTTAAAGGATTAATAAAAGTTCTTGGAAATACAAGATTGATAGTATTAATTATAATCATTACCGGATTTTGGCTGGTGCAGAACCAGATGTATGCCACAATGCCGAAATATGTGCTTCGTCTGGCGGGCGAAAGCTCAACTCCCTCATGGTATGCTAATGTTAATCCGTTAGTAGTATTTTTAACTGTCGGACTGGTCACTCATTTTATGAGAAAACGGACAGCCTTGTTTAGTATGACGATAGGCATGCTGATAATGCCGGTATCAGCTTTGTTTATGGCTTCAGGCAATTTAATGGGCAGCAATATTGCAGGATTGCACCCCGTTGCATTTATGATGATCATAGGAATAGCTTTCCAGGGATTTGCCGAAACATTTATTTCACCTCGTTTTTTGGAATACTTTTCTCTGCAGGCTCCAAAAGGTGAAGAGGGGATGTATTTAGGATTCAGTCATCTTCATTCGTTTCTCTCGTCGATATTGGGATTTGTTATGTCGGGATTTCTTCTTGACCGCTACTGTCCGGAGCCAAGGTTGTTCTCTTCCCATCAAGCGTGGGAGGCAGCCGCTGTGAATGCTCATTATATTTGGTACTATTTCATCGGTGTTTCGTTGCTATCTGCATTGGCGCTAATTATTTATGGACAGATAGTCAGGAGAATAGATAATAAACGGAAGATGGAAAAGATAATTATTAAATGATAACACATAATTAAAATTGAAAGATTTCTATGATGCACTATTGAATCTATTCAACTTAAAATTAAATAATTTACAGAAATCCTGAATTTCCCTTCCGTAATCCCCATAAAAAAATACCTGATGCATTCCTGGTACTGTTAAAACATTACTGTTCCGGATTCCATCAATACTGTATCTCACACATACTACACAGCCTCCGTTTGGTGGAACACTAATGTTATCCATAACACTACCTGTAAAAAGGTTGATTTCCGTCTGATCTTCTTTGTTTGTGACATCAATCGCTGTAACCTTTTGCCCTACTTTCCATTGAGGAACTATCGTAGCGTCTGCATTTCCATGATGATGTGATAATTTGAAAGGTACAGAAGGCTGATCAAAGCCATTCAAACGAGTAGCACAAATACAATGTGCTCCTATAAATGCCTGATTTGCTGTATCCGGAACAGGATCCTGCATAAATCCCGGTCGGTTGAACAAATATTGGACAATAATATTTCCTGCCAGGGCACCCAAATCCCCTTCACAAATGCCAGGTATCCCTTCATCACATAAGATAGCCCAGGCTATACACGGCCTGTATTTTACAAGATCCACACAACCAGCAAGTGTTATGGAATCGCCTCTTTCCCTTTCAAGAATTTTGCGAGCTGCAAAATAACCTTTGACTCCATTCATTACATCTTCTTCAGAGGCGCCTATGCGCTGATATGCACGATGTAACAAGTCTTTTGTCATAGATATTACATCGTTGCTATCAGGTATTTTGTTTACTTCATCGATATAAACTTGTAATGGAAAAGTTAGAACTTCTATTCCTAAATCTCCCATGGTAGATTCACCTTGTTCATTGCCTTTGAAAAGGATAGCACGGCTATGCCGCATTTTTGCCCCGGCTTCAAGCATTTTTAACCCGAATCGTAACTGACCGGAATCCTCCAGGGTAGTTGAATAAACAACACATCCGGGTTTATTTCCCAAAGGGGCAGTGTTGCTGTGAAAAGCACAACCAAGAGGCGAAAAAATAACAGACGGAATACCTGTATCTGCAACTTTATATGCGGTAGGCCAGGAATGTTGTTGCCTGTCAAGAACTAATAAAACTATTCCATCAGGTTTAGTGCTTTTTATTTTTGCGATCCAGGAATCAGCATCATCATTACTGTAAATTGGAGTTTTTTCCAAATTCAATTTCATTCCAAGCATCTTTGCTGTTTCCTTTAGATCTATTGTGAGCCTGTTAATAGCTGTTTGGCCATCATAGATTTCTCCCGGCCAAAACATACCATAATTTTCTTTCCGTCGCACAATAGCTGCCTCAATAATTGGTTCATAACTAGTGACAGGACCACCACCACGCACAGGTTTAACTGCCCAATGTTCGTCCTGATCTGTATTTATTACCGGATCAGTCATTTTTGTTTTGCCTGATGTTTTGGAATTATTCTTCAAAGTATTTTCCTTACCTGAGGCCTTTAGGCTGTTAACTCCAAAAACAATGCTTGTTGCTCCAATGGTTGATTTTTTGAGAAAGTCTCTTCTTGATTTCATTTTTTATCAATTCTATTTGGTTCATCTTACTAAGGCTTAGTGTTTTATGCAACCTTTAAATTAATCTTTTTACAGTTAGTATCTGTAAGCATAAAAACTCAATTGGAAGGTGTCTTCTATCAGAATTGCATTCCAAGGTTTCAGAATTTTTTATCTAACTTAACATTCAATGAAACGAGCATCCCGATTTAAACCGGGACATAAGGGTATGATTAAAATATTTGCGAGTGCCCCCCGATTAAAATCGGGGCAAGCTATATGATACATTTGAAAATTTCATCGAAAACAAATTATAATTTATTGATTATCGATTAATGTAAAAGACTAAAGTTAAATATTTTATAAATAATTTTATAGCTTATTATAAATTTTTTAATTTGAATTTGAAGAAATTATTATTTACGGTACTATAATAATTGTGTTCTTAAATATTGACTTACTTTTTCAATATTTAATATTTTAAGCTTTTTTTGAAGTTTTATAATTATTAATTAATATCTAATCTTCCCTATTAAAATTTTTTAACTTGCAACTCTATATATAATAAACATTTAATAGTTTATCGGAATCTAAAATTACTTACATGAACAGAAATTTAGTCACAAAAATTTTGCTGGTTTTTACAGCCATATTTATAATCTCCGGGCAATCATATGCCATTAACATAAATGATACACGATTAATGCATCAACCGGCTTTAAGCTCTACACAAATTGCCTTTATCTATGCAAATGATCTTTGGACTGCAAATGCGGACGGGACAAATGCCAAAAGGCTGACAGCAGATGAGGGAGTGGAATCAAATCCCTGTTTTTCTCCTGATGGAAAGTTAATTGCTTTTAGCGCCGAATATGACGGTAACACCGATGTATTTTTGATGCCTGCGCTGGGAGGTATTCCCCAACGCCTGACATGGCACCCTTCGTCTGACCTCGTGAGGGGATTTACCCCTGATGGGGAATCAGTCCTCTTTGCATCAGCCCGCGAAGATTTTTCTAATCGATATATGCAGCTTTATACTATATCTCTTGAAGGAGGATACCCAAAACGTTTGGTAATACCCAATGCCCATCAGGCTGCGTGGTCACCCGATGGAAAAAAAATGGCTTACACACCTATTCCACCAAGGTTCCAACAGTGGAAAAACTACAGGGGCGGCACCGTTTCTAATATATGGTTATTTGATTTTGATGATCACGGGATTGTTGAGATACCGCAGGGAGAAGGTCAAAGTAATGACTGGAATCCTATGTGGGGAGAAAATATGGTCTGGTTCCTGTCTGACAGAAATGGTGAATTTAACCTTTATTCTTATGATACCCGTTCCCGAACGGTTAGTCAAATTACTCATTACGATGATTTTCCGATCAACTATGCAACCTTGTTCGATGACCGGATTATTTTTGAGAGGGCAGGTAAGCTTAATGTTTATAATGTGGACAGCAATAGTACTACTACACTGGGTATTGGCATTGCTGCTGAATTGCAAGAACTCAGGCCCAGGTTTGTAAAAGGCACTCAATATGTTCGCAGTGCACATATCTCACCATCAGGCTCAAGAGCTGTGTTCGGATTCAGGGGGGATATTATTACCGTACCGGCAGAAAAAGGTGATCCGAGAAATATAAGCGAGACGACAGGAGTTCATGAAAAATACCCTTCCTGGTCGCCGGACGGTAAATATATTGCATATTTTTCTGATCAGTCAGGTGAATATAAATTAAATATACGGCAGCAGGATGGCAAAGGTGAAATAAAGTCATATGATCTTTCAGGAACAGGATTCTATGCATTTCCAAACTGGTCTCCTGATGGTAAATTTATTGCATATACCGATAATGGCAGAAATCTTTATCTTTTAAAAACAGAAAGTGGAGAGATAAAAACTATTGATTCTGACGAGTTATATATTCCCGGCCCTTTCAGGAATATCTTTAGCGACTGGTCGGCGGATTCACGCTGGATTGCATATACAAAAGTGAACATTACCCATTTTAAACAAATTTGTATTTACTCTTTGGATGAGGGGAAATCATATCCTTTAACGGATGGTCTTAGTGATGCTGAAAGTCCTCTTTTTGATCCTGAAGGGAAATATCTTCTTTTTCTTGCATCAACAGACGCAGGGCCGGTTATTAACTGGTTTGACCAATCAAGCCATGATATGGAGATGACAAATTCCATTTACCTCGTAACACTTCGAAAGGATATACTAAATCCTTTTGCCAAACAGAGTGACGAAGAAACAGGGAAGTCGGCGACGGCTGAGAAAAAAGATGATAATAAAAAGGAAACTGAGACGTCAAATAGCCCTGAAGTCGTGGGACAAAAAGATGTAAAAATTGAATTCGAAGGAATTGATACCAGAATTGTCAACGTTCCCATAAAAGCAGGCCTTTATTCCCAATTGTCGATGTCGCAACCGGAGGAATTATTATTTGTTTCTTCAACTAATGATAATTCCCTTCCGTCACGTCTTTTTAAATATAGTTTTAAGGAACATAAAGAGACTGAGATAATGGAACTTGACAACTATACCTTGTCATTTGACAGAAAGAAGATGCTTTTCAGAAAAGGACAGAGCTGGGGAATTACAGAAACCGGTAAGAAGCCGGAACCAGGTAAAGGATTGATAAATACTGCAGCTATTGAGATAAAAATTGACCCTGTGGCGGAGTGGAGGCAGATATTTGATGAGGTGTGGCGTATTAACCGTGACTATTTTTATGATCCCGGGATGCATGGAGCCGACTGGCCGGCTATGAAAGAAAAATATTCATCTTTTATTGATGATGTTACCTGTCGTGATGATCTTAACAGGATCATTATGTGGATGTGCAGTGAAATTTCTGTAGGTCATCACAGAGTGGGTGGCGGTGACCGGTTGTTTAATCCTGAAAAAATTGAAACAGGACTTTTAGGTGCTGATTATGAGATAGCTGATAATCGTTACAGATTTAAAAAGATATATGGTGGTTTAAACTGGAATCCAGGACTTCGTTCTCCTCTTACAGAACCGGGAATTAATGTGAAGAATGGAGAATATATTCTGGGGATTAACGGGAAAGAGATAACTGCCGGAAATAATCTTTACAGTTATTTTGAAAAAACTGCAGGGAAATTAGTCGAACTTACTGTTAGTCCTGAATCGGACGGATCAGGATCAAGAATTATACAGGTTGTCCCTATAGCAAATGAATCCGCTTTGCGCAACCGCGACTGGGTGGAGGGTAACCTGCGAAAGGTGCATGATGCCACAAATGGAAGAGTTGCTTATGTTTACGTTCCCAATACTACTTTGCAGGGGCATGAATATTTTAAACGTTACTTTTTTCCGCAGGCCGATAAAGATGCTATTATTATTGATGAAAGATTCAATGGTGGCGGATTAATTGCAGATTATTATATTGACCTGCTTACCAGGCCATACCAGGCGCACTGGAATCTTCGTTATGGCCGGGATATGAAAACTCCGACCGCTTCTGTTCAAGGTCCTAAAGTTATGATAATTGATGAAACAGCAGGTTCAGGAGGAGATATGCTTCCCTGGATGTTTCGAAAATTCAAAGTTGGTACCCTGGTAGGCAAGACTACATGGGGAGGACTTGTTGGTATTTTAGGATTTCCTGAACTTATTGATGGTGGGGCGGTGACGGCACCAAACCTCGCTATATGGACAAATGAAGGTTTTGTTGTGGAAAATGTTGGTGTACATCCTGATATTGAAGTTGAAATGTTACCCGCTGAAGTTATTAAGGGAAGAGATCCCCAATTAGAAAGAGCAATTAAAGTTGCCCTGGAAGAACTGGAAAAAAATCCTCCAACAAAATATGAAAGACCTCCTTACCCGGTAAGGGTGAGGAAATAGATATTTAGCAGTCAGGGTACCTTTGCTAACAGACTTGAAAAAGGAAATTTCTGCATCAATAGCAAGTGCGATCTTACCTCTTGAGTTTGAAGCAACTGCAAATGCAAAATCTGCAAGGGTAAAGATCGCTCCTCCCTGTATCAGACCAACTGCATTGAGATGATTCCCGGTAATTTTCATATTTGATTTTGCATAACCGGGAAGCACCTCTATCAGCTCAATACCTGATGTTTTTGCAAAAAGGTCTTTTTCAAACTTTTTGAAAATTTTATCCCTCAGGGATTGTTCCATCAAAATGGGTATATAAAATAATTAACAGATTTTCATTTTATTTCTGCATGGCAGAATCAAATGCTATATCAGATGGTACAAAATCTATGTTTTTAACAAACGTGCATGCTTCTGTTGCACCTGCCTCCCGGTTCATTCCGCTGTCTTCCCATTCTACCGAAAGGGGTCCGTTATATTTTATATCATTAAGAGCCCTTATAATATTTTCGAAGTTTATCTTTCCCCTTCCGAGACTGCGAAAATTCCAGTATCTGCGGTTATCGCCAAATTCAGAGTGCCCTCCGAAAACGCCTATACTCATAGGCACATCACTCCAGTATACATCCTTCATATGAACATGAAAAATTCGGTCAGCAAATTCATAAATGAATCTTACATAGTCTACATGTTGATATCCGAAATGGCTTGGGTCATAGTTAAATCCAAAAGCAGGATGGTTATTAAGAGCTTTTAGTGTAAGGTATGCCGAATGGATATCAAAAGCTATTTCAGTAGGGTGCACTTCAAGGGCAAATTTTACACCTATTTTTTGAAATTCGTCCAGAATAGGTATCCATCTTTCAGCAAACTCCTGGTATCCTTTTTCTATCATACCCGGAGGTATTGGCGGGAATGAGTATAAAAGGTGCCAGACAGGGCTTCCTGTAAATCCAATCACTGTATCCAGGCCAAGCATTTTTGCTGCTTTGGCTGTTTTTATAACTTCCTCTGCAGCACGTCTGCGGACACCTTCAGGATCTCCGTCCCCCCAGATATATCCGGGTAATACACCTTTGTGTCGTTCGTCAATCGGATCGCTTACACATTGCCCAACAAGATGGGTGGAAATTGCGAATAATTTCAAATCATATTTTTGCAGAAGGGCCTTTCTGGAATCACAGTAAGCCTGATCGGCTTTGTCTATTTCCATATGGTCCCCCCAGGTACAAAGTTCAAGTCCGTCATAGCCAAATTGCCTGGCTTTCTGACAAACTGTTTCAATGGGAAGGTCAGCCCATTGGCCTGTAAAAAGAGTTACTGGTCTTGACATATTATTATTTTTTATTGAAACAAGCAGTGCTTGTCACTAAGTTAGTATTTATTATTCTTCGAATTTGACCCATTTTATTGAATCATCATAACCGGCTTTTACCACAGTGTCAATAAATTGCATTCCCCTTATTCCATCCTCAATTCCCGGGAAGTCAAGCATCTCAGGGGTAGGTTTTTTTCCTTCCATTTTTGCCATTACAGTCATTGCAAAATTACGGTAGATATTTGCAAAAGCTTCCAGGTATCCTTCCGGATGCCCGCCGGGTGTGCGTGTATTATGATTTGCAATATCACTTTTTAAGCTTGTTCCGGTACGAAGGATTTGCACCGGTCTGTCAATCCATTTAAGAATTAAAGTATTTGGCTCATGTTGGAACCATTCCAGACCTCCTTTTTCACCATATACCCTTATTTTTATGGCATTTTCTTCTCCTGCCGCAACTTGTGTAGCAATCAGTACCCCTGTTGCCCCGTTTTCAAAACGAAGAAGTGCAACACCATCATCATCAAGCAGTCGGTTAGGAACAAAAGTCTTTAGTTCAGCACATAGCTCAGTAACTTTTAATCCTGTTATGTATTCGGCAAGATGATGGGCATGAGTTCCAATATCACCCATACATCCGGCTTTACCGGAGCGTTTCGGATCGGTTCTCCATTCTGCCTGTACATTTCCGGCATCCTCTACCTTTGCTGATAACCATCCCTGGGGATATTCAACATAAACCTTTCTGATCTTTCCGAATTGACCTTCAGATACAATCTGTCTTGCATGCTTTACTGCGGGATACCCTGAATATGTATGTGTCAGTGCAAGTACCAACCCTGTTTCGTCAAGTTTTTCTTTTAGTTTTAATGCTTGTTCAAGATTGAATGTAATGGGTTTGTCTATTACAACATTAAATCCTCTTTCAAGGGCCATCATGGCAGGCTCAAAATGAACAAAATTGGGAGTTACAATAGAAACAAAATCCATGCGGTCACCCTCTTTTAATTTTGCCTCCTTTTCAAACATCTCCTGATAGGTTTCGTAGATACGGTCTTCAGGAAGATAATAAAGCCTGCCTGAAGATTTTGAAATCTCCGGATTAACACTAAAACAGCCGCATACCAGTTCTATCTGGTTGTCCATTAATGCAGCCAAACGATGGATTGCCCCGATAAATGCATCGGTTCCTCCACCCACCATTCCCATTCTAAGTTTTCTATTCATGAGTATAAAATGTTATTAAGTTAATGATTATCAAGCGAATATATTAATTAAAATTTTTATTTAATTTTTTATTATAACGAAATCGAACTCGTATTTGAATATTATCTTACCTTAATGTCACGGTTTAAATCAGGATGCTCTTTTTAATATCATTATAATTTAAATTATTTTTTTAAAATTAATAACTCTTTTGTAAGCAGACAAACAGATTAATAAAAATAACTTATAAATTATCAGTCCGGCAAATTTTATTTCTTTATTTTTACTCATATTACAAAAAGTTTTCAGGCAAAAATAATTAGCATCTTTGAAGGAAAGCCGAAAGTGAGTACCTTAATTTTTATTATATTTTGCCGGTCAATAATGTTTTTTTGATTTAACCAGAATGCCAGAGATTAATTTTCTAGCATTTTTAACTAACATTTTTTTAATTTGGTGCAATAAAAAATAATTTTTATACAGATAACTCATGAAACGAAGAAATTTTATCAAAAGTGCAGCTGCAACTGGCATTGTTATGACAGGGCTGGGAAATGTTATTGGTGCAACAGCTTCAAATTCAGTAATTTCCAATGCGGCAAAGTTCAAGCTTAAATACGCACCTCATTTGGGCACATTTAATCAACATGCGGGTAAAGACCCAGTTGATAATATAAAGTTTATTGCAGACCAGGGGTTCAGGGCAATATTTGATAACGGGTTGATGAACAGGGCGCCTGAACTGCAGGAAAAAATTGCAAATGAGGCATCAAGACTGGGATTGGATATAGGTCCGTTTGTATTGTATGCAGACTTTCAGGTAAAATCATTTGTTTTTCAGGATCCTGAGATTAGGGTGATGCTTAAAAATAAAATGGAGCAGGGTATAGAAGTGCAAAAACGCACCGGAGTAAAGACTGCATTAGTGGTTCCTGGACATTTTGATGATAAACTGCACTGGGATTACCAAACTGCTAATGTTATCGAAAATATGCGGATGTGCTGCGATATAGTCGGAAAAACAGGACTGGAACTTGTGATGGAACCACTTAATCCGCATACTAACCATCCGGGATTGTTTCTGACAAGGATGCCACAGGCAAAAATGATTTGCGTTGCTGTTAACCATCCCAGCTGTAAAATCGTGGATGATATCTATCATCAGCAAATTACCGAAGGTAACCTGATTCCGAATATTGATATGTGTTGGGATCACATTGGCGCTTTCCATGTGGGAGATAATCCCGGAAGGAATGAACCAACGACCGGTGAAATTAATTATAAGACTATTTTTAAACATATTTACGATAAAGGATACCAGGGCGTTATTTGCTGTGAACATGGCAAAAGTATTCCTGGTAAAGATGGAGAACTGGCATTTATAAAAGCATACAGGGAAGTCGACTCTTTTGATGTTTGATTTAAAAATGGGTTTCCCGGGCCCTGTTGATCCTTAAAAGATATAGAAGTTAAATATAATTTAAACACATTGAAAAATAAGAAAAATGTGATATTGGTGCCTGTTGATTTTCAGGAACCTTCTGCTAAGGCTGTCGATTATGCCTGTAAAATGGCAGAAAAATTTAATTCCAGCCTGGTATTATTATATGTGATAGATACACCAGGAATTCTTGCTCAGTTTTTTTCATCAGGTGAAGACGTGGTAAGAATAACAGATAATGCTAAAGAAAAACTTTTTGAAATATTACAATCACTTAAAGAAAAGGGTGTAGAAATAGAAATTTCGTCCAGGGTTGAAAGAGGGAAACCTTATCAGAAGATACTTGAAGTTGCTAAGGAGATAAGAGCATTTATGATCATATTAGGTGAGAATCATCAATGTGGAAACGCAGATGATGAATTAGGCACTACGGTTTATCATGTTACCCTTAAATCAAAGGTACCCGTGCTTACCCTGAAGGGGGATACCGGCATTATGAAGGACAGGATTGTTGTGCCTCTTGACCTGACAAAAAAGACTGATGATCAGTTGTCGTGTGCCCTTTTTTACGGCCTGACCCAGAATGCGAAGATTTTTCTGGTATCAACACTGGTGGGAGGGATTGAGAAGAAGGAGAGTCGTATTTACAGCAAATTAAAAGATGCCAGGAAATTTCTTAAAAATAATGGTTTAGATTGTGAGATGAAACTTTTCGACCGTTCTGATATACCTCCGTTCATGAGAGTACTTGAATATGCAGAAGAAGTAGATGCCGGCATGATTCTCATAATGACTCATCAGGAAGGCTATACCTATGATAATTACATTGGAGCATTTGCCCATCATATATTAAATTTATCCAAGGTTAGTGTGTTAACTCTTACTTCCTTGTCGAATAATCTGGATTTTGAACCCATTTTTAAGGCATTAGTCGATCCGGTAGGCGTTTTTCAGCATAAAAAATAAGATTTAGCTTATTTTTTTCTGATGATAAGGGTCAGGTCCATTGGGTATCGGCCTGATTCTTTTCCATAAACGGATAATCCCCCTCTGTTTGAAGATGTTTCATCTACAAACAGGCGGATAATAATTTTTCGGGTGTCAAATGCCGATTTACTGACGATTGGATCAAGGTCTGCCTTAACCAGAAATCCATAAGATCCTGCCTCATCAAGCTTCCAGGGTAAGCTTTTATCATTGTTCCCCCATTCCCGGCCGGGTTTTTGGTTCATCCATGATAAAATGCCGCGGTGGTCAGCGGGATCATCCGTAAGCTCTGCTTCTGCTATTAACTGACTGTTTGCAGTGATTTTTACCAGTGAGCTGTGAAGATAAGTATCAGTTTGAGGATAACTGTTTTGTCCATAGCCAGGATCTGTTCCCTTTTCTGATACAACAGTCATTCCTATTCTTTCCGCATCGCCCTTTTCAAGATATTTTGACTGAGGAAAGCGTGATGCCAGCTCAGCCCTGAATTCAATAGACTCAACTTCCCCGGCTGGTATATTTTCAGGTATCTCAAAATGATATTCAAAATATCCTGAACCCATTCCCCAAACTTTATTGCCGTTTTGAGGTGAATGGTTTTTAATGCTCCATGAAGCATCAATGTAATCATCCGGACTTAAAGTTACTATATAATCTTTAAGGTCTTGGCTGCCATCTACTTTGAAGGGTACAAAGTTCCTGTGAAGTATACTTCCGTTCTCATCTTCCAGCATTACTGCAAAAATCATAACTGAACTTTTTTCCGGAGCGGTAATTTCTACAGGTGTTAATTCCTTATAAGTGAATGCTTCTGCATTTATGATGAAAGACCCTGAGGCATGTTCAAATTTTTCACCAAGAAAATCCCATCCGTATACTGAATATTTTAATTTAAGAATTACCGGGATATCGTCAGTAACAGCACTTATTCCTATCGGCATTTTAAATTTGGTACCTCCATTTATTGTTTGGAAAAAATCCTTCCCGGCTACGATATATAGGTCTGAATGAAAATCATTCATACTCATTCCCGGGCAAAGCTCATCGAGGCCAAATATTTTTTCAGTGCGATCGAATCGATAATATCCATTCCATTCATTGATAACATCATGAAATTCAGTGAATAAAAAGCCGGCAATTTTGGGGCGCTTCCTGAATTCATTCATCATTATATGGTATTCCCAGGTTATGTCTATATCACCTGTACTTCCGCTGTATCCCCATACGGCACCACACTCAGAGTTAAACATTGGCTGATCTCCCTGAACATTACCACCAGTGAAGTTAAATTCAGAACCCGGAAAGGTGTTTTCCACCACCATGTCAAGGAATCCTGACCAATGCCTGGCAGGAGAATAACTGTGCCATGTATTTATGTCGGTGATAACATGATCCCAATTACATGGTGAGTTATCTTCTACCAGCCTGACAGGATCATATTCCTTTGTTTTGTAATACCATGTTTTGACCCAATCTTGTGTTTCGGGCAGATAACTTCGTTTGTCGGTGAGAGAATCGCGGGAAAATAATCCCCATGTTTCATTGAATAATACCCATGAAAATATAGAAGGATGATTATAATCACGTTCAATCTGTTTTTCTGCAATATATTCCCAGTTGCTTTTTGCAATGCTGTCAGGCTCACCCCAGTAGTTTGGTATATCTGATTGAATAAGTAATCCGAGTTTATCAGCCCAGTATAGTTTTCTGGGTATTTCTGATTTTATATGAATGCGTAAGCCGTTTAATCCTAAATTTTTTGCTCTTTGTATATCCTCTTTCATAAATGCATCAGAAGGGAGAGTATAAAAACCTTCAGGATGATAACTTTGGTCTAATGAGAGTTTTAGGTATATTGGTTTATTATTTAATGCCACATATTTGAAATTTTTACCCGGAATATCAATTGCAGAAATTTTTCTCATTCCAAAATAGGTAGATACCTCATCTTTAATATTTCCATCTGATAAGTTTATTGTCATTTCATAAAGAAAAGGGTCATCAATATCCCATAATTTCATATTATTTACCGGTACAGTATAATCTGCCGAAGACTGGCCGGGAGCAATAATGTTTTCAAATTTGATATCATTATTTTTGCCTGACATATTGAAGGTTAAAGGATAAGGTGCTTGTTTTGCCAATTTTACTTCTACTTTCACCTTATGATTATCGATATCGGGAGTGAATTTGACGTTGGAGATATAATTTTCAGGTCTGGCCTCAAGAAAAACAGTCTGCCATATACCTTTTGCATTTCCATAGTATTGCTTTCCCGAAGGCCTGTTATCCAGTTCTTCGTCTTCCACCCTTACAACAATTTTATTTTCTCCTTCTTTGATCAATTTGGAAATGTTGAAGCTGAAGGGTACATAGCCTCCGGAATGACTTCCTGCTTCAACACCGTTTATCCATACTTTAGTATTAAAATCACTTGCACAAAAAACCAGCCAGGTATCCAAACCATACCACTCCTGAGGATCTTCTATTTCAAAAGTTTTGTAGTACCACCCTGTATGAACCTCCGGTAACTGAACCTCACTTAGAGGAGACGCCCAGGAAAAAGGTACTAAGATTTGTTGTTCAAATGATTCAGTTTTGTTTTGCCAGTTCCCGGTTAGTCCTGCATTGAGTGAGTCAGGTCGAAAATGCCAGTATCCGTTCAGGTTTTGCCAGACTGTACGTTCAAAATCAGGACGGGGGTGCTCCGGAAGTGGAATATTTTTTGCGTTTTTATTACATGATATCAATAAAATAATAGCGACAGTTACCAACAGTTTGAATCTCATATCTGCAAAATATTTAGTTATCCTTTTTTATCAAAAATAGTCTTTTTAAAGATATACTCATAAAGTGTCCTTGTTGTTGTATTTAATTTCGCTCTTGTTTGTTAACTTTAAGGTTGTATTTACACAAATGTACCTTAAGGATGATAATGTTCAGATAATATGAATACCGCATATCCGCTAATACCGGTTTTTGCTATTATAGTTACATTATATTTTGTAACATGGTTATTTTCAAAGTGGGATATTTTTCCGTTGAATGTGCACCTGAAATTCTGGAATTATATTCTTCTTATAACTTTTCTTGTTTCAGGATTATCAGGTTTGATAAGTGTTATAAAAATTAATTACAGGCTGGAAATTTCCATTTATGATCAGCTGTTAAAGTGGCATGTTTCTTTTGGTATTGGAATGGCAATAATAGCTTTTTTACATTTTTCCAACCATCTCAGTTATTATTTTCCACAATTACGTAAGTATAATTTATTTCGAAAGAAAAGCGTGGTTGACAAAACAGAGAATGAACCAAAGACAAAAGTTCCATATCTGCTTTTTTTGCTTGGGGTAATAACTATGATTAACCAGGTAGTATTTATTAGGGAGTTTATGAGTGTTCTTGCTGGTAATGAATTAGTATTGGGAGTGACCATGGCAACCTGGATGTTGATCACAGGGTGGGGGGCATTTACAGGCAGGAAAAAATTATCAGCATCATTTTCCTTCACAAAGGGAGTTAACATGTTGATTTTTCTGGCCTTTATGCCGGCAATTTTGATAGGATTCCTCTTTTTACTTAAGTACATGTTGTTTCCGCCTGGCACCATAACCGGACTTGGAACTGCATTGACAGGAGCCTTCTTTTTATTATTTCCGGTTTGTTTTCTTTCAGGCTATCTTTTCACTGCCCTGGCAACCCTTTTATCTGAGTCGGAAAATAAAAACAGAATCGGTAAATCATATGCTTACGAATCCATTGGCAGTCTGGCAGGCGGATTACTTTTTAGTTTTATACTTGGAAGATTCTTTAATTCTTTTCAAATTCTGGGATTGACCACTTGTGCAATAATTTTTATCGGCGCCTTTATTAATGGATGGCCTGATAAAAGAAGAACCGCCTTTTTGTTAATTGCAGGAATAATTTTACCTGTAATAATTTTTATTACCAATCCTGATACGAGATTAAAAAGAATATTATTACCCAATCAAAATATAATTTTAAATAAAAGTACAAGGTATGGAAATCTTGTTATTACTGAACAGGCAGGACAATTAAATTTTTATGAGAATAATTCCCTGCAGTTCTATACAGAGAATATTATGATGAATGAAGAAGCTGTTCACTTTGCAATGGCACGTCATAAAATGCCGGAAAGGGTTTTACTCATATCAGGAGGAATTGCGGGGATGATAAAAGAGATAAAAAAATATGATGTTGAAAAAATAACCTATCTGGAAAACAATCCTGAAGTATTTCTGCATTGGGAAACCCAGTTACCGGATTCAGGTAAATTTGATAATGTTGAAATTATAAGATCCGACATACGCTCTTTCCTGTCCAGGTCAAAGGATATATATGATATAATCCTGCTTAACATACCTGAACCATCCACTATAGGTTATAACAGATTCTATACTTATGAATTTTTTAAACTTATTAAAGGCCATTGTGATTCTAACAGTATCGTTTGTACTAACCTTCCTTCTACAGCAAATTATGCCGAAGAGAATGCCCTGGAAATAAACTCTTCATTGTGGAAAACTTTAAGTATGCATTTTAGCAACATGCTGTTAATACCTGGTGAAAAAAATTACTTTCTGGTATCAGACACGGTATTGCGGTTAAATATTACAGATACACTTAATAGGAGAGGGATTGAAAATGAATATGTAAATCAATATTATATTGACGAAAATCTGCTCAAAATGCGAAGCGAAACAATTGTTTCACAATTTAATCCGGACACCAAAATTAATCGTGATTTTAAGCCCTATATTTTTGTTAAGCAATCCAATCACTGGTTAAGCCATTTTAATACAAGCTATTGGTTGATCATTGTGATTCCGGCATTATTATTTTTAATTATGTTTCTTAAACAGAATCCGTTAACAATTGGATTATATACAGGCGGATTCACTGCATCCTCTCTAGAAATAGTAATGATGCTTACTTATCAGGTTTTCGTTGGAAGTATATATCTTTCATCTGCATTCTTCTTTGCAGCTTTTATGGGGGGGCTTTCAACAGGCAGTTATCGTACAATTACTTATAAAAAAAATAAAAGGCTAAGGCATTATTATGGCATTCAGTTTATTTTGGCAATATTTTCAATGATACTTCCCTTTCTGGTCAACATTATTGATTATATTTCGGGTTATGTAATAGTGATCCGGACAATTTTCTTTTTTTTGGTTTTTGCACTTGCTTTTGGCATTGGTTTTGAGTTTAACCTCGCATCTGAGTTGCAGAGAAGAGATTTTAGCACCATTTCCGGGACTAATTACAGCACAGACCTCGCAGGTTCAGCCTTTGGTGCATTTCTTACGTCACTTTTTTTACTTCCTGCATTAGGATTGACAAATACCTGCATAATTATAGCAGGCCTAAATATTATTAGTGGAATAGTAACCTGGTCATCGCGTAACAAAAGGATATTTGCTTAGTATAATAAGAATAGGTTTATCAGAAATAAAAAATTACTGAGATGCAAAAAAGGCAATTCATAAAAACAATGATATTAGGGGCCGGAGGTTTATGTTTCCATCAGGGAAGTCTGGCAGCTTCAGGCAGCATTAATATTGCCCGGGTAGGAGTGAAATGGACTAAAGAGGCATTGTTTTACTCCCAAACGCCCAAAGGGATACGTTGTCTGATTTGTCCCAATGAATGTGATATCAAGGAAGGAGAGTCGGGTGATTGCAGAAACCGTATTAATAAACAGGGTAAGCTTTATACAATTGCATATGGTAATCCATGTGCTGTTCATATAGATCCTGTCGAAAAGAAACCTTTATATCATTTTTTCCCGGGCAGCAGGACATTTTCAGTAGCAACGGCAGGATGTAATCTTGCCTGTCTTAACTGTCAAAACTGGACTATCTCGCAAAAAAGTCCGGCTGAAACAAAAAATTATGATCTCCTTCCTGATAAACTTATTAAATCATGCCTTGAAAATAGTTGTGAACTAATAGCATATACCTATTCAGAACCACTCACATTTTATGAATATACCTACGATTCATCAACTTTGGCCAAACAGACCGGAATTAAAAATGTAATTGTAACTGCAGGATATATTAATAAGGAGCCGTTAATTAAATTGTCCAAAGTGATCGATGCTGCCAATGTTGACCTTAAATCTTTCAGCGATGATATTTATCTCAGGTTGAATGCAGGTTCATTGCAACCTGTTCTGAATACTTTGCTTACTTTAAAAGATGAAGGTGTCTGGCTGGAGATAACTAACCTGGTAGTTCCTTCCTGGACGGATGATTTGGATATGATCAGGAGGATGTGCGGATGGCTTATAAGTAACGGATTTAAAGGTACACCTCTTCACTTCAGCAGGTTTCATCCATCATATAAGCTTACCCAGCTACCCCCCACACCGGTCAATATTTTAACCAGTGCACGCGAGATTGCTTTGAAAGAAGGATTGGAACATGTTTATATCGGGAATGTACCGGGAGGGGATGCCGAAAATACTATTTGTCCCAATTGCGGTAAAACAGTATTAGAAAGACGAGGGTTTGCGGTTATTGAAAATAATATAAACGACAGTAAATGTGGTTTTTGTGATGAAAAAATTCCCGGGGTGTGGAAGTAAACTCGGGGGAGTTATTATAATTTTTTACCGGAAAGGGAACAAAAAAACCGTTCCCGGGAAACAGGAACGGCATGGGAATTTCTTCTGAACGAATAATAATGAACAGCTACCTGGAGTTGGTCAATTTTATTTTTACATCTTTTTCTGTGTTATCCACTTTTATTGTTTCTGTACCTTTCTTATAGGAGATATAGGTTGTAACTAATTTATATTCACCAGGTTTAATGTTTTTAAACGTAAACTGGCCGTCAAAGTCAGTATATGTTTTCATGTCTGTACCTTCAATTTTCACTTCCACACCTGCTAACAACTCTTCTGAGCTGAAATCATAAACAGTCCCTGAAAGTTCCATTGTGGCCATTTTATCTGATACGGCATTTGCTTTTACTTCTTTTTCTTTGGCATAAATGCCTCCGGCCAGTAAAATCGATAACAAGCAAACTATTAATTTTTTCATAACTAATGTTATTTATAAAACATAAAACTTTATGGTAAAAATACTGATGGGAAGTTAAACCGTAATTAAGGAAATGTTACAGTTTTATTACATTTGGAATAGGTTAATACTCTCGATGACTTACCAGGTTACCATCACTATCATACCTTTTCCAGACACCACTCTTTAGGCCGTCCTTATAGTTCAGTTCATATAATAGAATACCCTTGTCGCTCCAAATTAACCATTTCCCATCTTTTGCCCCGTATTTATAACTTGCAACTGAAACTTTTATGTTTTCTTTATTATATAACTCCCATCTCCCATGCATGAGGTTATTTTTATATGAACGTATTTCATTCAATTGGCCATTTTCAAAAAATATTCTTACCGGACCATGTTTTTTCCCCTTTTTAACTTGCATCTCCATTTTAATATTACCATTATCGAAAAAGGAGGTATAAGAGCCGGTATATGGTTGTCCGTCTTTATAAAACAGATTATTAATTTCCTTTATTTCCTGAGCATTAACATTAGCAAGCAATAAAAACAGAATTCCTGTGAATAAAAGTATTTTCTTCATTATAACTTTATTGAAAAGGGCGAAAATAGACAAAAAGCAATTCCGAAATTTGACGGATAGATTTTTTAATTAAAATTTAATAATTTTCATAAATAGTTCTATTTCCCTCTTTAATAGCAAATTAAGAATAAAAAAGAAAGTAATTTTTTATTAATTTCACTGTAACAGTTTTGTAATCTTCCCCTTTTACATTTGCCGCAAAATCAAATCAAAAATAGATTTAGTCATGAAAAAATTCAATTTGTTGTTCATTCTGGTTCTTTTAATGGGTCTGTTATTTTCCGCATGTGATAATGATGATCCTGTTGAGGTATTTGATAAACCGGTTGTGACTGCTCCTGCCGATGTTCAAAACATCTCTTTTGGTGCAAAAGGACAGTCAGTTGATTTCTCAGTATCGGTTGATGCAGCTTTAACAGCCACTTATACAGCCGCCGGTGTAGGTGTAACGGTTACAAATAGTTCGGGTAGTGTTAATGGTTCGACCATTACATTAAATTATGAGGCCGGAACAAATGCCGGAGCTGCCTCAATTACATTGACAGTAACTGATTCGAAGGGACAAGCAGATGATGCTACAGTTGTAATAAGCATAGATAAGGCTGAATTTGAAATACATGTGGCAGGTAATATAGCCGAAGATGTCACATGGTCTTCTGATAAAGTTTATATTTTAGGAGGTAGAATTACTGTTCTCAACGGAGCTGCGCTGACCATTGAAGCTGGCACTATTATTAAGGGGGAAGCAGGGACCGGAGCTAATGCTACAGCACTCCTTATTGCCAGGGGAGCAAAATTATTTGCTGAGGGAACTACCCAGAAACCAATTATTTTTACTTCAGTTGCTGATGAAATTTCACCTGAAGATGTTGCAGCAGGTAACTTCGGCAGCCCAAACCTTGACCCCGATATAAACGGATTATGGGGAGGTGTTTTAATTCTTGGAAAAGCACCTGTGTCAGCTTCAAATTCATCGGGTGATGTAACTGAGGTTCAGATCGAAGGAATTCCAACTTCCGATCAGAACGGACTTTATGGCGGTAATGAGCCCGGTGATAATTCAGGAGTTTTGAAATATGTTTCCATACGTCACGGAGGGACAAATATTGGAGCAGGGAACGAGATCAACGGCCTTACCTTAGGAGGGGTTGGTTCCGGTACAATTATTGAAAATATAGAGATCGTTGCAAATCAGGATGATGGTATTGAATGGTTTGGCGGTACTGTAAATGTTAGTGATGCCGTTATCTGGAATGTAGGTGATGATGCAGTAGATACAGATCAGTCATGGGCCGGAACACTTAATAATTTCATTATTATCGCTCCTGATGATCACAACTTTGAACTGGACGGGCCGGAAGGATCGCATAAAGCCGGACATAAAATTCAAAACGGAACTGTTATTGCAAATGATCCTGCATTTGGACGGTCATCATCTGATCTTATCAACACAGACGATAACTCCATCGTAGAATTGAAAAATATTTATTTCACTTCCATAAAAGAAGGGCAAAAAATTAACAGGGTGACTTTCAATGTTGGTGTTGTTACATTTGAAGGGATACAGCTTAACATAGCGGAGGCTGACCTGCCAAACTTTGTCAACGGTGAGGTTCCTGAAGGTGTAAGAGCAGTTACTGTCCCGTCAGTTGGGGCGAATGCATCAGGATTCAGCTGGACATGGGCTTCCAAATACGGTAAGTTGTCGGGGTTATAAAGTTTTTAATGATCAGCTTTGCACGAAACAAGTTGTTTTTATACAGAGCTTTCCTTTAATCATTTTAAAAAGTTTCAACAAGTGATTTTATTCAGAATAATTATTTGATGGTTAACCGGCAGACTTGCAGAATTTTTCTGCAAGTCTGCTCACTTTTTATATGGAAAATTGAAAATGAGGTATTTAATAAGCGTACTTTTTGTGATAAATGTAGTTTTTTCTTCCGCACAGGATGGGAAAATCAGAGGTATAGTAGTCGAAGATAAGAATAGTGAAACATTAGTGGGTGTAACTGTCATAATAAAGGGCACAACAACAGGGGCAGCAACTGATCTTGATGGTCAATTCACGATTGATCTGCCCGCGGGCACTTATGATTTACATGTCTCTTATATTTCCTTTCAAACACTAATTGTAGAGAATATAACAGTCCGGCCGGGTGAAGTTACTCTTCTTAACAACATAAGGCTTAAAGAAAGTAACCTTGAACTGGACGAAGTAACTGTAACTGCAGAGGTACTAAGAACAACCGAAGCAGCATTAAATACCATCAGGAAACAATCTGCCTCAATCATGGATGGGATATCTTCTTCAAAAATGAGATTAACAGGCGATGATACAGCTGTCGAAGCAGTTAAAAGGGTTACAGGCGTTTCAATAGAGGATGGGAAATATGTTTATGTCAGAGGCCTGGGCGACCGTTATTCAAAGACAATTTTAAATGGTGTGGAAATTCCGGGACTTGATCCTGATCGTAATAGCCTTCAAATGGATATTTTTCCTACTAGCTTGATTGATAATATGTTGGTAAGCAAGAATTTTACCGCTGAAATGCCGGCTGATTTTACAGGTGGAATAATGAACATTGAAACAAAGGATTTTCCTGAGGAAAAAATAATCAGTATTTCGGTAAGTACTTCGTTTAATCCGGGAATGCATTTTAATCCGGATTATCTTACCTATACAGGCAGTTCAACCGATTTTTTAGGTTATGATGACGGAACCAGATCATTACCGGAAGGTGCGCAGATGTCATCAATACCAACTCCGGTGAGTGGTCATCCACAGCATGAGGTGCTGGATTTTATTCAAAGTTTTAATCCGGAATTAGGGGCGTCACGGCGGAGAAGCCCGGTTGATTACAGTTTTGGGCTTTCTCTGGGAAACCAGATTAGCTTATCAAGAAGAAGAATCCAAAGTCCAAAGCTCGGATATATTTTTTCATTGTCCTATAAGTCTGATTACAAATATTTTGATGATGTTGTTTATGGTGAATACCAGCGTTTTATAGATCCTGAAAAATATGAAATGCGGTATGCAACTATTCAAAACGGGGAAATTGGTGAGAAAAATGTCCTGGCAGGCCTTTTGGGTGGAGTGGCTATAAAAACCGGGATGACTAAGATAAGGCTGACCGGGATGCATTTGCAGAACGGTGAAAGCCGTGCCGGAATATTTAATATTGATAACGACGGGGAAGCGGTCGGACAATCAGGATATTTGGCAACTTCACATAACCTTGAGTATAATCAGCGTTCTTTATCTAATATATTATTAAATGGTTCTCATATCTTTGAGCACAAAAAATGGGAGTTAGACTGGCGGTTAGCCCCTACTTATTCCACGTCACATGATCCCGATATCAGGAAAACCGCCTTTACCCATTCAAACAGCGGAAGTTTTTTTATGGCAGGGGCCGGCGGAAATCCCAGCAGGATATGGAGGTCGCTTAACGAATTAAATGCAATTGCAAAAATAGACATAACTAAAAAATATAAATTTGACGAAAGAGATGCAAAAGTGAAATTCGGATTCTCTCAAACTTATAAGGAAAGAGATTATGAAATTTTATTTTTTGATATCCAGTTTTTTGGAGGCCAGTCATGGCCAACGCCTGATCCGTCAGTTGTTTTAAATCCCGAAAATATTTATCCAAACCGGCCTAATAGTATTTACTATCAATCGGGAAATCCCGATCCAAATCCCAATTCTTATGAATCAAATGTCAGTAATACCGGCATTTATTTTTCTAATGAGTTAAGTATTACATCCGGATTAAAAACAATTGTTGGGATCAGGGCAGAAAATTATACACAAAAACATTCCGGAAGGGATCAGAGATATGCAAGTGGTGATATTATAAACGGAAGGAACCTTGAAAATGAAAAAGTATTGGGATCCCTCGATTTCTTTCCTTCGGTAAATCTGATATACTCACTTAAAGAAGATCAAAATTTTAGGATTTCGTACACAAAAACTATTGCAAGGCCTTCTTTCAAGGAGTTGTCATTTGCGCAAATTATTGATCCTGTTTCTAACAGGATATTTAACGGTAGTTTATTCCCTTATCCCGGTTGGGAAGGAAACCTTACTGAAACACGTATTCAAAATTTTGATCTACGGTGGGAGAAGTTTATAGGTGGAGACCAAATTATTTCAGCCAGTGCATTTGTTAAGACATTTGATAAACCCATAGAATTGGTTCGTATACCTGAGCAGCAGACCAGTACAGAGTATCAGCCGCGAAATGTCATGAATGGCAGATTGTTTGGAATTGAAGTGGAATTCAGGAAAAACCTGGATTTTATTTCTGGTTTACGGAGGAATTTTCATATGAACGGAAATTTTACATTCATTAATTCGCAAGTAGATATGACTGAAAAAGAGTTCAACTCAAGAAAAAGTTTTGAGAAAAAAGGTGAAACTATTAAAGATCGAAGACAAATGGCGGGTCAGGCTCCTTTTGTCATAAATGGAGGATTAAGTTACAGCAATCATGCATCAGGGCTTGATGCCGGTTTATTTTACAATGTCAAGGGTAAAACACTCACTATAGTTGGTTCAGGGCTCTTTCCGGATATTTTTATTTATCCCTCCCACAGCCTTAATTTCAGTCTTAATAAAGCATTAGGCCAAAATAAAAATACTTCAATAGATGTGAAAATTAATAATATACTGAATGAAAGCATAAAAAATTATTACCAATCTTATAATGCAGAAAACCAGCCTTTTAATATAACCAGTCCGGGACAGTCATTCAGTATTGGGTTAACCTGTAAATTTTAGTATAACAATCCAGGTAGGGTTTGACAATCTTGATCATTTTTTATTTGGGATAAATGGTAGTGATCAGGCAAATTTTAGCTATTTTTTTGCAAGTGAAAAAAGGAATTCTATTCCCTTTCCGGATTTGTTTCTTACTGAAATTTCACCTTTATGAAGCTGAATTGCATTTTTCACAATTGCCAGTCCCAGTCCTGTACCTCCCATCTCCCTGGTCCGTCCATGATCCACCCGGTAGAATCTTTCAAATATTCTTGGCAGATGCTCTTCTGCAATGCCTGACCCTGAGTCAGCATATGAGAAATAGTAATATTTGTCATCCTCCCTGTAAAGATTGATCGTTATTGAAATGTCTTGACCACCATAGTTAATTGAATTTTCTATCATATTTTGGAAGATTGAGAATAATAGTGAATCATTACCATGAATTACCAATCCTTCTTTTACCTTGCAGGAGAAATTGATGTTTTTTTCATGCATCCGGTTTGCAAAGTTTTCATATACCTCATTAATAACTGTTTTTAGATCAACAGGTTTAAACTTAAAAAGCTCGCCTGCATCTTCAATATTATTAAGCAGTGAAACATCATTGATAAGGTCGGTCAGGCGTTCTGACTGGTTATAAGTTTTTTCAAGGAAGTACTTCTGTTTGTCCTCCGGAACAGGCCAGTTATTGAGTATTGTTTCGAGGTAACCTTTTATAGAGGCCAGGGGTGTCTTAAGTTCATGGGCAATATTTGTAGTTAGTTGTTGTTTCATTAACCTTCGTTTCTCAAGTCTTGTAATATCCGTGATCATCACTTCAAAACTTTTATCTATGAATATAATACTATGAATTTTGAAGTATTTTTCCCCTGCTGAAAAGATATAAACCAATTGAGGTAAGTTGTCAGGAGTGATTTCTTCTTTAGTTTTAATATATTGCCTAAGGAATTTATTAAGTTTTTTGAATTCTTTAATTTGAAATATTTCTTCTGCTGATTGTACCTGTTGTGTTGAGATTATGTTGATATATTGCAGGAAATGACGGTTTGACAGAGTTACTTTTTTATCACGGGAAAAAAAGGCAATCCCTTCATTCAGGACATTAAGATGGTTGAAAAGTTTTTCCTTTTCATTTATCAGGTCATCTTTTGCTTTTTTAAGTTTGTTATATATCCTTATGATCTGGCTGCCGATGATGCCCAACTCATTTTCGGGGAAGGATATATCAGGTTCAACCAATTCATCTTTTCCTGCTTTTAGTGAAAAGTCTTTTAGCTTGGTAATGGCTAAGGCCATTCTGACGGTAACAAAATATATTATGATACCTATTATTGTAAAAATAGTAATTATAAAAAATATGAATACCCTTTCTGCTTTAAGGAAATTTTTAATCTGAACATCATAAACAACAGCTGTCCTGATAAAATATTCCGGGTAATTTTTTGCATAATAGAAATAATCTTCTTCTGTCGTTTCTGAGTGTCTTATATTTGAGCCTTTTAAATCAGTGGCAGACTTTTGTATTTCCGGTCTGTGCTGATGATTTTCCATAAAAAGGTAGTTATCCACAAAACTGTCATAAAGCACATCTCCGTTTTTATTGATCAATGTTATCCGGATGTTAGGCCTGGGCATTATGCTTGTCAGATCACTGATCCGGTGGAGTTCATTATTCCCTAAAAGGTTATTTTGTTCAATAAACCGGTGGGTGATTTCGGTAATATTGTCGAGTGTATTTTCCAGTTGGGCTGTTCGGTACTTTTTTTCGCGCTGATACTGGAATGTTAGTATAGCAATTGTAAAGAGAATAAATACCAGAATGAAATAAAAAAATATTTCTCCCCTGAAAGATTTCCGGTTCATTTTTTAATTTTTGAAGCAGTATCCGTAGCCTGATTTACCTTTTAAATTCTGGCCATACACACCTATTTTTTTTCTGAGACGGGCTATATTCACATCAACATTACGTTCGGTAACGATTACATCTTCATCCCAGATACGATTCAATATTTCATCACGACTAAGATAATTTCCTAAATTTTTTAAAAGTAGCACAAGAATTTCAAACTCCTTCCTTGTAAGGTTAATTAACTGGCCTGCCACAGATATTTCCATTCTTTTCAGGTCTACATTTAAATCTTTGAATTGGATTTTTTCAATATCGATATACCGTTTGGTATCCCTTTTTAGAATTGCTTTTATTCGTGCAATCACCTCTTTTATGGAAAATGGTTTTGAAATATAATCATCGCCTCCGACATTGAATCCTGTAAGAACATCATTTTCTTCTCCTTTTGCTGTAAGAAAAATTATTGGCACTGTTAATTTTTTTTCCTTTCTGATCATATTGGCAACCTTAAATCCTGATATCCCTGCCATCATTACATCCAAAATAATCAAATCAAAACATTCAAGTGGCTTTTTCAGGGCTTCCTCTCCTGAGTTTGCAATGTCAATGCTAAATCCTTCACTTTCGAGATTAAACTGTAAAATTTCACACAGGTCTTTCTCATCATCTACAATGAGTATTTTTTTGTGTTCTGACATAATGGACAATTTCTGGTACAAATTTATCTTTTTATATAATCCGTTATCAATGGTAAGATATTACAAAACGATTAAATTATTATATGTTATTGCTTTATATTTGCACATTTAGCTTTTTATTATGTTAGTATGTATATACGAATATTAGTATTACTGTTTTTTTTAATGCCATGTGTTATTTATTCTCAGGAATCTGAACCGATAGCTACTGGTAAGCCTTTCGCAACTATTTATGCTAATTTTTATAAAGGCATAACGGGAAGTGCTATAGGTGAGGCTGCTTTTGCGCTTGAACGCGGTTATATTGGTTATGAGTATTATTTCAGTCCGGAGTTTTATGGTAAAATCAATGTAGATGTAGGAAGTCCTGATGATATTTCGCCATTTTCAAAAATACGTAGGTACGCTTATTTTAAAAATGCATTTTTACGTTATTCAGGAAGTCAGCTTCAGATTGAATTCGGCCTTATAAGCTTAAAACACTTCAGCCTTCAGGAAGATATTTGGGAGCGCAGATATTTGATGAAAACACTTGCAGATGAGCATCGTTTGGGTTCTTCTGCCGACCTGGGAGTGAATTTTAATTACAATTTCAGTGAAAAAATATCTGCTGACCTGACAATTATGAACGGTGAAGGTTATACCAGTTTACAGATGGATGATATTTTTAAATACAGCCTGGCCACAACGGTTCAATTCCCGAATAATTTTATTTCGAGAATAGGATATGACCTGATGCATAATGTAATTACTGAATCGACAATATTTTTATTTTCATCATATGATTTTCGGTCGAAATGGAATATTGCAGGTGAGTTTATCGTAAAGCAAAATTATGGTTGGAGAGATAATCATGATATATTTGGATATTCCTTTTTCGGTAAGTATAAATTTAACAATCATTATCAGCTTTTTGCACGTTACGATAAGATAAGCTCCAACATATTGGAAGGGGAAGTGAATCCATGGCATCTGACAGATGATGGTACTTCCCTGATTGCAGGGATACAATACAATCCTATTAAAAATATTAAGCTTGCATTAAATTACAGCGATTGGTACCCATGGGCTTCTAATATTGAAGGAGGCGGATTCATTTATTTTAATTTGGAATTGAAAATGTAATTATTCGCAGATGCAATATCGATTATATTATTTTTTATTATCTCTTTTAATTATTGCCGGTTGCCGTAAAAGCGATTTCATCCTTGAAACAAGCAGCGGCTCTTTTCGGGATGACGGTAGTGGAACAGGAACAGTGACATGGACAAAAAATAATGAGTATATCCTTGAAGGACTTGTATTTGTTAATGACGGACAAACTCTTACCCTGGAGGCCGGGACTGTGGTCAGGTTTCGCACGGGACAGGCAGAGAATGCAAGTGCACTGATAGTTGCACGTGGAGGAAAAATTATTGCAAACGGTACCCGTGAAGAACCTGTGATCTTTACTGTTGAAGGAGATGACCTTCAGGGTTCTGTTGCAAAAGGGTCACGTGGACTTTGGGGTGGTTTGATAATACTTGGTAATGCCCCGGTTAATGTCAGGGGTGGTGAAGCGAGGATAGAAGGTATACCTTACTTTGAAACCAGAGGTATATACGGTGGTGTTGATGAAGATGATAATTCCGGAGTTCTGCGTTATGTGTCTGTCAGGCATGGAGGCACTAACATAGGAGAAGGGAATGAAATAAACGGCCTTACCCTTGGAGGAGTGGGTAGGAATACAGAAATCGACTATTTAGAGGTGATTTCCAATAATGACGATGGTGTTGAAATTTTTGGAGGTAATGTTAACCTCAGACATATTGTTATTTCCTGTTGTGGTGACGACTCATTTGATTATGACCTCGGATGGAGCGGAAACGGACAGTTTTGGCTTGGAGTTGAAAACGATTTTGTTGGAGATAATGTAATCGAAGCAGGTGGTGGTACCAATCCTGTCATGGGCTACCCCTATTCAATTCCCAATATTTATAATGCTACATTAATTGGAAACGGAGAAACAGGTAACGGTGCAATGGCAGTTTTTGAGAGGTATGCTGGAGGTGTAATTGCTAATTCTGTATTTATAAATAACACAAAAGGCGTTATCCTGGAGGTGACTGATGGCAAAAACGACAGCTATAGTCAATGGAAAAATCAAAAACTGGATATCAGGAATAATCTTTTTTATAATATTGGTTCCGGTGAAACAGAAATTTTTGAACTTTCAGGGATTTATACCGAAACTATGGAGAATGAATGGTCTGATTATTTTTATACCGGCATTAACAGTATTGATGACCCTGGTATAGATCCTGGGGCAGGCCGGTTTGTTCCGGTAAAGAAGATATCGGAAAATTTAAGTAAATACCCCTCAACCTGGTTTCAACGTGTCGATTTTAAAGGTGCATTTGGAGAAGATAACTGGATTGAAGGTTGGACCCTTTTGGGAAGCAGCTAATAGTTTCAACCTTGCCTATATTTTCTTTTTCATGGTCACTGTTATAAAATCGCGGTGAGATTTTATCAGGTTTATGGCATGGAGCAACATATTTTTAGTTTCAGTGATAGTGTTAAAAAACAGTACTGAATTTCTTGTATTGACTTCTCGTGATTTAATTCTTTTTATCTGGTTGATTTCCATCTTTTCCAGATATACAAGGATATCATCTCTCTGTTTGATAAGATCGGCTATTTGCCCAAATTTATTGTCCTTAATAAGTTCAAGGGAAAAACTAAAGAAACTGTCAATCATTTGACGCAGTTCTTTATATTCTTTGGTTTGCTCTGCATTAAATGGCTTATGATTATTATTTATGTGCTCATAGAGAGGTTCTGAAAGAAAATTGAGCGAATGTGCCATCTCTCTTTGATAGTCTACCATTTGAACATAAAAATGGCCTGAATCTACATCCTCCTCAATTTTAGAGATTGTGTTCAGTACTTTATTTTTTTGTTTTTTTGATTTTATATTCAGGTTATCTTTAAGTTCCAGAGATTGCTTCAATCCTGCACGATCTTCATTCAGAAAGTTTTCAATGCTATTTGTATAAATATTATTAGCCATAGTCATGGATTTGGCCACCTGTTTTTTACATTTTTCCATTATTTTTTCAGTACCGTCTTTTTCAGTAATAGCGTCTTCATCTTCAACAATATTATTAGCTTGCCGTTTTTTAAATAAGATATGCGTTCTGATAATTAAAAATACTGCAACAGTTAAAAATATGAAAATGGTAAATATACCTCCGGCTGATATTATCCATGCAACGATTGCGGCCACTGTAAAAGCGATAATTGCAGTAAGGAACCATCCCCCAATAACTGCAATTACTCCTGATATTCGGTAAACAGCGCTTTCACGATCCCATGCCCGGTCGGCCAATGAAGTTCCCATGGCAACCATAAATGTCACATATGTAGTAGACAAAGGAAGTTTTAGTGATGTGCCGAATGCAATTAACACACTGGCAACCAATAAATTTACCGATGCTCTGACTTTATCAAAGGCTGGTGCTACAGGGCTATTGGAATATTCAGTTGAAGCGGGTTCAAATCGTTTATGTATTTTTGTACTAATATAGTCGGGAAATGTATTTTTGATTGAATTATATGAATGGGAGAACCCCCTAACCAAAGCTCTTGCTACCATACTTGACTGAAAACGTTCACTACCTTCATTTTGCCTTGCCAGGTCTACTGTAGTGGTGACCACCGACTGGGCTTTTTTTGAGAATATCAGGGTGACAATCATTACCAGGCCTGCAATTAACAACATGATAGCAGGCGTCCCTACTTTTCCGGCCAGCATTTCCATTGAAAACTCATCAGGAGGTATGGATCCTGCTCCTATCCATGCTTTATAGGAGTTGTATCCTGCAATTGGAACGCCTATGAAGTTTACCAGGTCATTTCCGGCAAATGCCATAGCAAGTGCAAATGTGCCAATTAAAACGGTAATTTTCAGTACTTTAATATTGAAAATCCATTTGAGAAGTTGTATAAGGAAAGTACAGGAGAAAAAGCTATATAAAAGTAATTTGCCTGTATTGTTTGCTACCCATGAACTCAATGTCTCGCCGTTTGAAAGTTCCAAATCTGCAAATGCAGAACCATTTATTCCTTTTATTAATATGAAATATGTTATTGCCGTAATTGCGAAGCCACCGAATAATGAACCGAAGTATTTCATGTTTTTGCGGTAATTAAAAGTAAAAATAAGCCGCGTAATGTATTGAACTATGGCGCCAATAGTAAATGCAATAATTACCGAAACAAGTATACCCGTTATGATGGCCAGTGCCTTTTCGGAATTGATATATCTTGATAATTCTCCCAGGCTCCTGCCTGTGTTGTTAATTTTTACCAACGAAACAGCCACAGCCGATCCTAACAGCTCAAAAACAATTGATACAGTTGTTGAGGTGGGCATGCCGAATGTGTTAAACATATCAAGCAGTATTATGTCGGTGATCATAACTGCAAGAAATATTACGATTATCTCTGAGAAAACAAACATGTCGGGATGAAAAATCCCTTTTCTCGCTACTTCCATCATACCACTTGAAAAGGTTGCCCCTATTAAGACTCCTGATCCGGCCATGATGAAGATCAGCCATTTTGGCGCTGCATTTGATCCGAATGCTGAATTAAGAAAGTTAACAGCATCATTACTTACTCCTACAATTAAATCAGATACGGCCAGTGCGAAAAGGATCACAACAATAATAAGATAAAAATTCTCCATCAATCAATTATTTATCAGGCAAAAGTTTAATTGCGAATTAAGCTTTATTAGGTCACTAAATTATTAAAAAAACATTAACTATCCATGAATTTATTGTTAATCAATAGCAACTATATTTTTTTATACTTTTGGAATGTCAATCACAGTATACCGGTTTAGAAAAAAGATAAAAAAATGAGAACATATTCTTCCAGGCAACTGGCCACAAGTATAGCAGCAGCACTAACAATTTTGCTGACTATCTTTATAGCATTAACTTGCTGTATATCATCTAACTGGATAGTAATTGCGGGATTTTCCGCTCTTTTTTTCCT
This sequence comes from uncultured Prolixibacteraceae bacterium, assembly GCA_964545315.1. Lineage (GTDB taxonomy): Bacteria > Bacteroidota > Bacteroidia > Bacteroidales > Prolixibacteraceae > JAAYJR01. Next base: position 104,921 of record CAZJGI010000001.1, on the reverse strand, counting down.
GATTTCCTATTTTTATGTTTATTACGTGATTAACAGATATATTTCTGAGAAAATAAAACCTGTTTATAAAGCTATTAAAGATTTGCCACTAAGCGGGAAAAAAATGGAGGAGAAATCTATGGACTCCGCCAACTTACTTTCTAATGTTAAATTTGAGGTGGAGGAGTGGGCAAAAAGTCAGATGAAGGAAATTGAAAGGTTGAAGGATATGGAAAGATACAGAAAGGAGTTTGTTGGTAATGTATCACATGAGTTAAAAACGCCAATTTTTAATATTCAGGGATATATACTTACTCTTTTGGAAGGAGGCGTTTACGATCCCAAAATCAATATGCTTTACCTAAAAAGGACAGAAAAAAATATTGACAGAATGATTTCCATCGTTGAGGATCTTGAATCAATAACCAAGCTTGAGTCAGGTGAATTAAAGTTAAATATGGTAACTTTTGATATAGTAAAAACAGTGCAGGATGTACTTGACATGGAACACTGGCAGGCAGATGAAAGAAATATTACTCTCGAAATTATAAGCAAGCCCTCCAGGCCTGTTTATGTAAGAGCTGATCAAAACCGTATTCTTGAAGTTTTGACAAATTTGATTGCAAACGGCATTAAATATGGAAAGAAGAATGGTTATGTCCATGTATCTTTTCATGATCTTGAAGACAATATAATGGTGGCGGTTGCTGATAATGGCATTGGAGTTGAAAAGGAACACCTTCCCAGGATCTTTGAGAGGTTCTACAGGGTTGATAAATCACGCTCCAGTGAACAGGGAGGAACCGGCCTGGGACTTTCAATTGTTAAGCACATTATTGAAGCGCATAACCAGTCGATAAATGTAAGAAGTGTTATTGACGAGGGAACAACTTTTAATTTTACTCTTGAAAAAGCCAAAATATAAAGGTAACTTTGTGGCAATCCTAATTTGTAATCATTATATAAAATGAACGATAAAAAGTTAAAAATCCTTCTTGTTGATGATGAGACTGATATCCTTGAATTTTTAAGCTATAATCTTGAAAAAGAGGGATATATTGTATATACAGCAACTAATGGGGCCGATGCCATTGAACTTGCCGAAAAGCATCAACCGCACCTTATCCTGCTTGATGTAATGATGCCTGAAATGGATGGTATTTCAGCATGTGAGGAGATACGTAAGATACCTTCGCTTAGCAATACTCTTATTGCATTTTTAACCGCAAGAGGTGAAGATTATTCCCAGATTGCAGGCTTCGAAGCAGGAGCTGATGATTACATTACTAAACCTGTAAGACCAAAGGTACTTGTTAGCAGGGTAAAAGCATTGCTAAAACGTACTGCTGAAACTACCGCTGTCCCTTACCCTGAATCGTCAGGGATATTAAATATCGGAAATCTTTTAATTGATAAGGAACGTTATTTGATTCGAATAGGAGATAATGAGATGATCCTTCCAAGAAAAGAGTTCGAATTATTGTCATTACTTGTATCCAAACCTTCAAAGGTGTTTACACGCGAGGAGATTTATTCTTCTGTATGGGGAGAGAATGTTGTTGTTGGCGACCGTACAATAGATGTTCATATCAGAAAATTAAGGGAAAAGATTGGTAATGACCATATTAAAACCTTAAAAGGGGTGGGTTATAAGTTTGTTGAATAAAGTGATAAATACGCTGGGATTGCAGTAGACTGAAACCGGATATGGTTTTGTAGTTTCCTACTTCAAAGTTTTTTCCTTAACCTGGCGACGGGGATATTTAGTTGTTCCCTATATTTAGCTACAGTGCGGCGGGCGATGTTATAAGATTTTTTCTTAAGTATCAAGGCCAGTTTTTCATCGGTAAGAGGTTTTTGTTTATTTTCATTATCAATACAGTCCTGAAGAATCTTTTTTATTTCGTGTGTCGATACTTCATTGCCGTCTTCTGTTTGAAGCCCTTCGCTGAAAAAATATTTTAAAGGGTATATACCAAAATGTGTCTGTATGTATTTACTGTTTGAAACTCTTGAGATAGTGGAGATATCCAGACCGGTTTTAATGGAAATATCCTTAAGTATCATAGGTCGGAGTTTGGTCTCATCTCCATCCTTGAAAAATTCTTTCTGAAATTTTATTATTTCCGACATGGTCATCAATAACGTATTATTCCTTTGAGTAATAGCATCTATAAACCATTTTGCCGAATCTACTTTTTGTTTTACAAATGAAAGAGCCTCTTTTTGGTCTTTGGATTTTTTCTTTTGTTGTTTAGCCAGGGCATATAACATTTCCATATAAGTATCATTGATTCTCAGCTCCGGTACATTTTGCTGGTTTAAGGAAAGTGTCAGTTCACCATCTATATTGTCAAGAATAAAATCGGGAATAATATGCTGATTAGATTTATTTTGAGGATTACTGTATGCACTGCCGGGTTTTGGATTTAGTTTTAACACCTCATCAATGCCTTTTTTTAATCTTGCGTCATTCAGTTCCAGCTTTTTTTTAATTTTTTCGTAATGTTTTTTCGTGAATTCTTCAAAGAAGTTTTTCACAATAGTGATTGCAAGATCTGTACCCTCACGTTTTTTTCTTTTAAGTTGTAATAATAAGCATTCCTTAAGATTACGGGCCCCGACACCGGGAGGGTCAAATTCCTGCACAATTTTAAGTATCGCTTCAAGTCTTTCTTTTTTTACCTCTAGGTTCATATTGAATGCAAGGTCATCACTAATAGAATTCAAATCACGTCGCAAATAACCGTCATCATCAATATTACCAATAATATATTCTGCAAATTTTCTGTCCTCCGGATCAATATTCACCATTCCCAGTTGATCTGTCAGATATTCATGGAATGTTGTACCCACAGAAAATGGAATTTCTGTATATGAGTCATTTTTGGAATAGTTGTTTGAGGCAGTTTTATATGAGGGTATTTCATCATCGTCGGTTAAATAGTCATCGAATGAGAATTCGTCATTATCGGTATCATTTTCCTGACCGGGATCGTTACTTTGATCTTCTTCCTTATTTAAAGAGTTATCCCAGTCAACTTCCAATACAGGATTCTCTTCCAGTTCTTTTTTAATTCTTTGCTCAAGTTGCATAGTAGGGATTTCCAAAAGCTTTATCACCTGAATTTGTTGCGGTGAAAGTTTCTGTAATAATTTTTGCTGTAATGAAAGCTTTTGTTCCATTTCCCTAATTCTAATCTATGTAAATTTAGTAATTTTTTTAGACCTTAATATCATAGGTGCTTAGAATTCGGCATTTTTTGGTGTTCTGGGGAAAGCAATTACATCTCGTATATTTCCCATTCCTGTAACGAATTGTACGAATCGTTCAAATCCAAGTCCGAATCCACTGTGAACAACACTGCCAAATCTTCGTGTATCAAGATACCACCACATATCCTCCACTGGTATTCCCATTTCTTCCATTCTGGATTCAAGTTTTTCCAGATTCTCCTCCCTTTGGGATCCTCCTATTATTTCTCCAATTTGAGGGAATAATACATCCATAGCCCTTACTGTATTGTCATCATCATTTAATTTCATATAAAATGCTTTTATCTTCTTTGGATAGTCAGTTAAGATTACCGGACATTTAAAATGATTTTCAACAAGGTATCTTTCATGTTCACTTTGGAGGTCGACTCCCCATTCAACAGGGAATTGGAATTTTTTATTTTTATATGGTTTGGAATTAATCAGGATATCTATGGCCTGAGTATAGGTAATCCGGATAAATTTACTGTTTAGCACGAATTCCAGTTTTTCATTCAGGTCCATTGACCTTTCATTTTTTGGTTTATTTCTTTCCTCCTGTGCCAATCTTTCGGCCAGAAATTGCAGATCATCCTTGCAGTTATCAAGAACATATGCAATAAGATATTTTACGAATTCTTCTGCAAGGTCCATATTATCGTTAAGATCATAAAAAGCCATTTCAGGTTCTATCATCCAAAACTCGGCCAGATGTCTTGTCGTATTTGAATTCTCTGCCCTGAAAGTAGGGCCGAAGGTATAAATTTCGCCAAGTGCAAGAGCTCCCAACTCACCTTCCAGTTGACCTGATACAGTTAAATTAGTAGGCTTGCCGAAAAAGTCTTTGTCATAATCGATATTACCATCTTCCTTAAGTGGGGGATGGAGAGGGTCCAGTACTGTTACCCTGAACATCTGGCCTGCCCCTTCTGCATCACTTGCAGTAATTATTGGAGTATGAAGGTAATAAAATCCTTTTTCATTAAAGTATTTGTGTATGGCAAAGGCAAGAGCGTGGCGAATTCTGAATACAGCTCCGAAAGTATTAGTCCGAAATCTGAGATGAGCATTTTCTCTTAAAAATTCAAGAGTGTGTTTTTTGGGTTGGATAGGGAATTTTTCAGGGTCTGCTATTCCCAGAATTTCAATTTTTTCAGCATCTACTTCAACTTTTTGTCCACTGCCTTGTGATTCAGTTAAAATTCCTTCTACTGCCAGGGAAGTCCCTGTTGTAATCGATTTTAACAGTTGTTCTCCAAATTTTTCCGTTTCGGCAACTATTTGCAGACTGAATATAGTTGAACCATCATTTATATTTATGAAGTTTACATTTTTACTTGAACGTTTTGTCCTTACCCATCCTTTTACAAGTATTTTGGTCCCTGTTTTACCATTATTAAGAACATCTTTAACTTTCCATCTTTTCATGATCGGCTATATCATTATTAAGGTTACAAAAGTATATGTTTATCATGACTTTCGGCTTCTTGTAAGTTATTTTTTAAGGTTAGTCTCAATTTATTATTATAAAAAAGCTATTCACATATTTGCGAATAGCTTTTTACCAAGTTGATTGATTTATATATTTATAAAGCGGCTTATGAGTTATGAATCCGCTGTTCGGCTTATGCTTTTTCGAGTGTTCCGGGAACCGGTATTGTAGCTTTTTCTATAAATCCAATATTACCCATGATATAAGTTTCCGGCCCTAATTTCATATCTGAGTTCATCATTTCTTCATATGTAACCTCTTTACCCGTATAAGCTGACACTCTTCCCATGATAGCTACCAAATTGGAGATAGCTGTCTGTTCGCTTTCATTGACAGGGATATCTTTCCGGATGCAGGTTACAAGATCGATATGTTCCTGAACGTAAGGGCTGATTTCCGAGGCTTCAGCTACAAACAACTGATTGCCGGCAGCATCAACTATTTGAGGTTTATGGCCTGTAGTTGTTGCAATAGCCTTAGTTCCGTGGAATATTTCGTAAACTCCGTTGGCACATCCGTTAATTTGGCGGCATGTACTGTGCATATGCCTGCCATCTTCATAAACATAATCTATACTGAAATTGTCATATTGGTCACCAGTTACTCTTCTTTGTCTTGAACCAAAACCAAGAGCTTTTACCGGGTGTGTTCCCATATACCATGTAGCCACATCCAGGTTATGAACATGCTGTTCAACTATGTGGTCGCCTGATAGCCAACACCAGTTAACCCAGTCACGGATCATCCATTCCATTTCGCTCCAATCGGGGTTATTGTCGCGATGCCATAATTTACCACCGTTCCAATAGACATTGGCAGAGACAATATGTCCGATAGCGTTATTATTTATTTCTTTGAGCAGGTTGATATAGCTGTGTTCATGTCTCCTTTGGGTTCCTGTAATAATTTTTAGTCCCTGGGCATCAGCCATTTTTGCAGCAGCTATTACCTGACGTATACCTGTAGTATCTACAGCAACCGGTTTTTCCATGAATACATGTTTACGTGCTTTTACGGCAGCTTCAAAATGTTCAGCCCTGAATTTTGGTGGTGTTGCCAATATTACAATATCCACACCTGAATCAATAACTTTTTCAAAAGCATCGAAACCTACGAAACAATTTTCCTGAGGAATTTCGACTCCTTTTTGTTCTTTTAGTTTACTTTTCAGGTTGTCAACTCTGTCCTGAAATACATCACCCAGCGCTGTAACAGAAAGACCAGGGCCTGCATCGAGGAAGTTCAGCGCTGCACCTGAGCCACGTCCTCCACATCCAATAATACCTGCTTTTAATTCTTTACCTTCAGTGGCTGCCGTTAATAACGGAGGAAGATTAAGTTCCCTTGGAGTCCAGTCATATTTGGCTCCTGAATTTGTTTCACCACCCCCTTTAGAGCATGATGATAAGGTTCCCAGTCCCATGGCGCCGGCTGCGCTCACTGCTGCAGCTCCTGCCAAAAATTTACGTCGTGAAAAATTATTGTCACTCATTGTATGATGTTTTAGTTTATTTTAGAATTTAAAATTAGTTATTTTTTCCGGTTTTCTCATCAAATTCACAAACAACTCTGAAACTAATAAAATTGCAGTCTGAAAGCCACCATTTACTTTTTGGCATTTGTGGATCTGTTTTCAGCCAGTCTTCCGTTTTTGTATAATCTCTTGAAGCTGATCTCACTTCACCTACCTGACTTCTGAATGATCCACCCCTTACTACATACTCTTCTCCTGTTTCAGGGCCTTTAGGGTCTGCAACTCCGTCTGATAATTTTTCATAGGCATCTTCAGCATACCAGTCTGAACAATATTCTGCTGCATTGCCCAGCATATTTATCAATCCGTAAGGATTTGGGTCTACCACATCAGGGGTTTCTGTCTTAGACTGGCTGTTGCCGGTATAAATAATATATTCATTAATAAGGTTACTGCTTTTTCCAAATAGTTTGGCGAAAAATCCTTTTTTACCAAAATCTTTTGGATTACCTTCAAAAAAGAAGGGAGTTGCAGTTCCTCCACGTGCTGCATATTCCCATTCAGCTTCGGTTGGAAGCCGGTATGTTTTTCCGGTAACCTGTGAAAGCCACTTACAATATGTCTCGGCAGCAAAGTGTGTCATGGTTATGGCAGGCCTTTTTCCCAGCCCCCAGTTCTGGTCAGGCTGGCCATAAGGAGGGGTGGGCCCGGTGATTGCATCAATATCTGTATCGGTTCTTGTACCTTCTGTGTCGGTTGACCGTCCTTCAGCTGCCGTGGCACTGTAAAAGGCCAGGTATTCATCCCAGGTTACTTCTATTTCAGCCATGAAAAAAGGACTTATTTTTACCTCTTTCTGTGGCCATTCATCAGGTTTATTGAGTTGTTCATCTTCCGGACTGCCAATTTTATATGTTCCTCCCGGAATAGCTTTCATGTTGAATGAAATACTTGTATTAGGTATGGTTTCCATAAAATCCTCGTGGGAGGCCACTAAAGCAGCTTCTGTAAAAAGTTCAACTTCTGTTGATCCGGTACTTCCAAACTCAACATTTACCGCATGAAGGGCATTCGGATCATAATGTCCAACATTTAAATGACAATTTATACATCTAAGGTCATTTTCATTCTGAGTATAATAAAGATGGGCATCCTGTCCGTCTTTTGTAAGAGTCAGAGGGAACAGGTTCTTGTGACAGTATAGACAGGATTCCTTATATACATGCCTTTTTGCATATTCAAGTGTTGATTTCTGTTCCCAATTATAGTCAGCACTGTCTTTACAAACTAATCCGTATACATCTCTTAAGCCAACAATGATTTTTTCTTTAAGATACCCTTGCCCTTTTGGAGGAAGATGGCATTCAACACATTTAACCTGTATGCCTGAGGGTGTATCATAGTGTGTCGACAACTTCCATGAATCAAATACATGAGGATGAACATGACAGATTTCACATGATTCATTTGTTGATGTATAATCCAGTAATTTATTAAAATAAATTGTAAACAACAGACCTGATACAAAACCTGTAAAAAGTATAAGAAGTACTCTTTTTCTTAAAAATAAACCTGGTTTTTTCAACATTCTAAAGGCTTTATCAATTAAGGAAGATATTCATTTCATGAAAGCTCAAAAATAATAATTTATAATATGATTGATCTGTGAAATATATTTTTTAAGCTTATTTAGAATCAATCAAATTTTTTAACAATTGTAAAAAAAATTTTATAATTTGCAAATTATGAATTCAATAACCCAAATATGCAAGGATTTGCTTGAATTTGTTTACCCGTCATTGTGCATTACTTGCGGAGAAAGGCTTATCTCAGCAGAAATTCATATATGTATGAAATGTTGGCTGGACTTGCCGGTAACCAATTTCCACCTTAATGGTGACAATGATGTTGCCCGGCTTTTCTGGGGCAGGATAAACATTCAGAATGCTACTTCCTGGTTCTATTACCGGAAGGGTAGTCGTTACCAAAAACTTATTCATTTTATTAAATACAGGGGAATTAAAGAGTTAGGATTTGAAGCTGGACTGCGATTGGGAAATCTGCTTTCATTAGCAGCAAATTTTCAGACTATAGATATTATTGTGCCGGTACCCCTTCATCCGAAAAAGGAAAAAGAAAGAGGTTTTAATCAGAGTGAATGGATAGCCGGAGGAATAGCAAAAAGTTTTAGTCATCCTGTTGTATCGGGAAATTTATGCAGGATAGTATATAATCCAACTCAAACACAAAAGGACAGGTACGGGCGATGGCAAAATGTGGAAGGTATTTTTAGTATTAAAGACCCGGGGACATTTGAAGGCAAGCATATTTTGCTCATCGATGATGTGGTAACAACGGGCTCAACACTTGAGGCCTGTGCTTCTGAACTTTTAAAGATAAATAATACCACTGTTAGTATAGCAACACTGGCATTTGCTGATTATTAGTGAATTTATATTTTTTACTTACCCCAGATATAAGAAGAAATTTTAAATTCAGCCAATATCAAAACGCGTTCGATAATAGTACCGGCTAAATCTTCAATTGTTTCCGGTTTACTGTAAAATGAGGGGGAAGCCGGACAAATGATTCCTCCTGCAAGAGTGACAGACTTCATATTTTCAAGATGAATCAGATTGTAAGGCATCTCACGGGGGACCAATATCAATTTGCGCCTTTCTTTAAGAATGACATCAGCGGCTCTCAAAATTAAATCTTCTGAAGTACCGGAAGCGATCCGCCCTAATGTCCCCATTGAGCAGGGGCATATAATCATTGTGTCGAAAGTAGAAGATCCTGAGGCAAAAGGTGCATGAAAATCATTCGGGCTATATTCTTTAAACGGACTTACAGCAGTGAATTTTTCTTTAAGTTCATAATCCCAGATATCTTTTGCATTTCCGGAAAAAATGATCGCTGCTTCATCAATTTGCTCTTTTATTGATACTAATTTATTAATCAGTAATTTTGCGTAAAGTGATCCACTGGCCCCGGTTACGGCAACGATTATTTTACGCTTCATCATTTTTATTTATAGATTTATTGTATTCCGGCTAATAAATGGCTTTTATACGGCAGAATTATTGACTTAAATAGTAATATAATGCCAGTGAAATAACATTATTAAACTGGTTATTTAACCAGTAGTAATTTGTTGCATCATCTCCTGGTTGTCCTCTTATCGGTATAACCGAAAGGGCAAAACGCAGATCAAGCTTAACCTGGTCAAGCAGATCATATTGAAAACCCAAAAAAGGTTGCAGGTCAAAATTATTAAAAGAGTGCCGGTCTTCTTCCGGGAATTCTCCATATTCATTAAATTCTTTTCCATGAATCAGATACCCCGGAGCAATACCTGCCAGAACAGCTCCCTGGTCGTGAGTCCTGAATCCTACAAAGAGGGGTATATCAACATAACCCAGCCGCATGATATATTTTTCAGGATCCGGATCTTTTGGTTGAATCCTTTTACGCGACCCTTTTTGTGAGTATTTTATTTCCATACCCGCAAAAATTGCCGGGGCCAGATCAGTCTGTACAAAGCTGCCCAGAATAATGCCCGGCTTATTGTATCCTTTAAAATTGTCACCCTCTACCTGGGATGCGTTGAACCCACCCACCATACCACCCTGAAAACGTTGAGCCTCTGCACATTGTATCGAAATTACAAATAATATCGGTATCAGAAATTTTTTTATCATCTACTTAGTCATAAAGTTGAAAATCCTATAGGGCAATATACATTTAAAATGGCTTAACAACCAAAATCTAAAGATATATCAAACTATAAAATAAATTAATTTTTAGATGCGAAGATCATAAAAATTCATTAAGTTGACTTTTAATGACAATGCCAATGTTTTATTAATAAAAAATTTCACTTTTTATGGAGGACTAATATTGGAAACTGATTTTCTCTGGCCAAAATAGCTAAATTTGTAATTGTGATTGATCATTATACCATACAACGAATATTGGATACCTCGGATATTGCAGAAGTGATTTCTGAGTTTGTTACCTTACGGAGGCGGGGGATTAATTTAATTGGATTATGTCCGTTTCACAACGAAAAGACACCTTCATTTACAGTTTCACCGGCAAAAGGTATTTTCAAATGTTTTGGCTGCGGGAAAGGAGGTAACGTTGTTAATTTTGTGATGGAACACGAAAGCCTTAGCTATCCTGAAGCATTGAAATGGCTTGCAAGGAAGTACAATATTGAAGTGGTCGATGAGGAAGAGACGGAAGAAGAAAAACAATTAAAGGACGAGCGTGAAAGCCTGATGATTGTGTCAGCCTTTGCACATAAATATTTTGTCAGGATGCTGTGGGATGATAATGAAGGCCGTACTATTGGTCTCAGTTACTTAAGAGAAAGGGGCCTGAGGGATGATATATTAAAGAAATTTGAGGTTGGATATGCCCCGGGAGGAAAGTCGCCATTTACTGAAGCCGCACAGAAGCAAGGATACAAAATTGAATTTCTTGAAAAAACAGGACTGACAATAAAACGTGATGACTGGATTCGTGACAGGTTTGCAGGAAGAGTAATATTTCCTGTTCACAATCTGGCGGGCCGTGTGATTGCTTTTGGAGGCAGGATACTTAAAAAAGATACACAGGAAGCTAAATATATAAATTCCCCTGAGTCAGAAATATATCATAAAAGTCATGTTCTGTATGGCATTTTCCAGGCTAAACGGGAAATTTCGCTTTTAGGTAAATGTTTTTTGGTTGAAGGTTATACTGATGTATTATCAATGCATCAGGCCGGTATTTTTAATGTGGTTGCTTCATCGGGTACTGCCCTGACTGTTGAACAGATAAGGCTTATTAAAAGGTTTACGCAGAATATCACTATCATCTATGATGGTGATGAAGCAGGGATTAAAGCTTCCCTCAGGGGCATTGACCTTGTCCTGGAGGAAGGAATGAATGTGAAGGTTTTATTATTACCCCAGGGTGAAGATCCTGACTCGTTCGCCAGGAATAAAGGGGCCAGTGGATTTCAGGATTATTTGCAAAAGAATGAGGTCGATTTTATCCGGTTTAAAACCAGATTGTTAATTGAAAATACTGAAAATGATCCTGTTGCCAGGGCAAAGCTTATTTCTGATATAATCAGGTCAGTTGCTGTGATCCCGGATACAATAACAAGGTCCGTTTATATTAAGGAATGTAGTACATTACTGAGCGTTAATGAAGATATGCTTTATGCCGAGGTAAGAAAACAAAAACGGAAAAAGACTGAAGATTTCAGAAAAAATGAAATATCAGTAAAACTACAAAATGAAAGAAGGGAAAACCGGCAAAATTTTTTACCGGAAGAAAATGAAGGTATTTTACTGACAGAAGAATTGGAATTCCTGCGGTATCTTCTGAAATATTGTAATACTGTTTTATATGAGACCGAAGGAGATGTTCCCAATGAGATCATTAAGGTTAAGGTAGCAGAATTTATGATATATGAACTTGAGAAAGAAGAAAATCTGGTTTCTGATAATGAACTTTTCAGGATAATTTTTTATGAAGTAAAAGAAAATATTGACAATGAGAATTTTAATCCATTGAAATTTTTCATCTACCACAATGATGAAAGAGTGAGCAGGTTAGCCACAGATTTGCTTTCTGAAAAATTTGTTGAAAGTAAAAGATGGGCGAAGGCAGGGGCATATACTGAGAAAGAGGAGGATATTCTGGATTTTTTGATCCCCCGGATCATTCATGAATATAAATTAAGAAAAGTGAAAATAATGCTTGCCGAAATAGAGCATCTGATAACTGAAGCCTCACAGGAGGATGATTTTGACAGGGTAATTGATGAACAGTCTAAATATATGAATTTGAAGGTAGTAGAAAAATATTTATCAGATAAGTTAGGTAACAGGGCTATTATTTAAATAAGATGAGAACTTTAACTATTACAGACAGGAAGAAAATAGACGAAATAATCAGACAATGTAAAATATGTTATGTATCTATGTCGGCAGATAATGTTCCTTATGTACTGCCAATGAATTTTGCCCTTAATGGAGATACAGTAGTTTTGCATTCAGGTAAAAATGGAAGAATGTGGGATATACTTCATAAAAATCCTGCGGTCTGTATAAACTGGACAATTGGTGATGAGATTGCGTGGCAGGATATCCGTATTGCTTGCAGTTACACTATAAAATCTTTTTCCGTTCTGGCGGAAGGCTTAGTTGAATTTACAGACTCTTATGAAGAGAAGGAACGCTGCCTGAGTCTCTTTATGGCTCAATATAGTAGCCGGGAATTTAAATTTAACTCCCCTTCAGTTAAAAATGTCGGGATTATTAAGGTACATGTTAATCAGTTTTCCTGCAAAGAGTTTGGTGCGGGTTCAATAAGGAAACCTCTCCAGTAATTTTATATTAATTATAAATCGCAGCATATGGTTTTTGTTACCGGAGGAACCGGACTTATAGGCTCACATCTTTTGTTTGAACTGGCTTCAGGAAACAATAAAGTCAGGGCATTAAAAAGGAATACAAGCGATATTCAAAAAGTGATAAGAACATTTTCCCGTTATTCGGATAATCCTGAAGTTTTGTTTAATCAGATTGAATGGGTTGATGGGGACATTCTGGATTATTTCTCTATGGAAAAGCTGCTTTCAGGAGTTACAGAGGTCTATAATTGTGCGGCAATAGTGACTTTTAACCGGAAAGAACGTAAAAAGATTATCAAAAACAATGTTGAAGGAACTGCCAACATAGTAAATGCCTGTATTGAAAACGGGATTAAGAAAATTTGCCATTTAAGTTCTGTTTCTGCACTGGGAAAGGCACAGGAAGGCCTGTTAATAAATGAACAAACCCACTGGATTCCTTCAAAAAAAAATTCGGGGTATTCAGAAAGTAAATTTTTTTCAGAGACTGAAATATGGCGTGGAATAGAGGAAGGATTGGATGCTGTAATAATAAATCCCTCGATAGTCATCGGGCCTGGAAACTGGGATTCAGGAAGCTCTCAACTGTTTACTACGGTTTGGAACGGAATTAAATTTTATACCAAAGGAATTACCGGATATGTTGATGTTAAGGACGTTGTAAAAGCTGCAATTTTGCTGATGGAGGATTCAAATTTCAGTAAATATAAAAATCAGCGCTATTTGTTGAATGCACAAAACTTGAGTTATCATGATCTGTTTAATCAAATTGCTGATGCCCTGGGCAGGCGGAGGCCACAATTTTTTGCACCTCCTTTTGTTCTTAAAGCAGCTTGCTTAACATCTGCACTGGTGAGGATTTTATATAGAAAATTCCCTTCTGTTACCTATGAAATCGCTTCAGCAGCCTCGGCCATAAATAAATTTGACGGTTGCAAAATTTCCCGGTTATTAAAATTTGAATATATACCCATTCATCAATCAATAAAACAGACAGCTCAATTTTTCAAAGAGGATTTGGGAACCAGGAAGAAATAAATTATATAGTTATCTTTTGACTAATGAAAAACCAATAATGGTGTTTTTGTATGGAATACCATTTTTTTTGCAATACTCGGATTAAATAAACGGGAAATTATATTTCTCCTGTGAGTTGTTAAAGAAATCACATCTATATGTTCATCTTCAATAAACTTATCAAAGGTTTTTAATATATCGTCACCAGGTATAAGCCTGCAGTCAAAATCTTTTTCAGTATATTTGTTTTTTAAAAGATCTTTCATCCCTTCCAGCCTGGCTTTATCCCAATCAGAATATTCTTCTTTAGCAACATGTATACAGAAGACTTTAATATCAAAAGGTTTGAGAATTTTAATAAGTTTTTCTATTGCTGAAAAATCTTTTTCATCGAAATTAGTTGCATAGGCCACTCTTTTAAATTCATGCAATTCCTTTTCCTGATACTTTTCGGGTACTACCAGCACAGGCAGTTTTGCATTGTAAATGATATCTGCTGTTACACTACCCATTGTAGTATCAGCAGTGCCGCCTGTTCCCATAACAATTAGCATGGATTTGTTTTCGTGCGCATAAGCAAGAATATCTTCATCTGCAAATCCCGGTTTGATGATAAATTCGCTTTTAACGGTTTTCCAGGTCTCTTTCCCAATCTCAGAAGAGAGTTTTTTTATAAATTTTTTAAAGTTTTCATTGGCATTTTTTTCAGCATTATCGATCCTTGCCAAAAGAGAAGAATCATATACATATACGTCGGCATAAGGAACGGAATGGATTAGTGGGTTGATATAACAATGCATAAAAACCAGCTTTACCTTAAGGTGGGCTGCAATATTGAATGCAAGTTTACAGGTTTTTAATGACCCGTCTGAAAAATCTACGGGAACGAGCAAATGATCATTTTCTTTATCTGCCGTTTTTAATATTTCATGTTTTTTACCTAAAAAATTTTCAAGAACAGGTACTGCATTTTTTATGTTTTTGTCAAGAATTTTTACCTTAACTGATTCAGTCCCTTCTTCAATAAGGTTGATGTCCTCTAAAATGCATTCAATATTTTCTTGTTCAAGAAGTATTTTTAGCATTTGTGCCTTGGAATAAGGCAGTACTACTATTGTAACCAGTTTTTCTTCCATGACCTCCAGGTTTTAATTGAACATTGTTTCCGGATAGTTATTCGTTATAATGAAAAAGAGGTTACAAAAATTTTAAAAAAAAATTTCAAAAAGTCTTACAAAAGCCGGAATTTTTCCAACTTTTATTTCAGGTTATAGTCCGAATGCATTTTTAATTTGTTCAATATAGTCAAGTTTTTCCCAGGTGAATAGTTCGACTTCTTTTTCTACGGGACTGTTTTCGTAGACGGATTCATATTTTTTAGTTACAGACAGAGGTTGCCGGCCCATATGTCCATATGCAGCAGTATCCAGATAAATAGGATTTCTTAGTTTTAATCTTTTTTCAATAGCTGCAGGGCGAAGATCAAAAATTTCCCGGACTTTTTCTGCAATCTTGCTATCAGACATATTTACATTTTTTCTTCCATATGTATTTACATATACACCAACAGGTTGAGCTACTCCGATAGCATATGCAAGCTGCACCAGAATTTCATTGGCTACGCCGGCTGCTACCAGATTCTTGGCTATATGGCGTGAAGCATAAGCAGCTGAACGGTCTACCTTTGAAGGATCTTTACCTGAAAAAGCGCCTCCACCGTGTGCTCCTCGACCTCCATAGGTGTCAACTATAATTTTTCGTCCGGTAAGACCGGTATCACCATGAGGCCCGCCAATGACAAATTTTCCTGTTGGATTTACATGGTAAATAATATCATTGCCAAAAAGTTTTTGAACTCTTTCAGGCAGTTTAGATTTTACCCGGGGCATCAGAATGTTGATGACATCCTCTCTGATCTTTGCGAGCATGGGTTCATCTGAATCAAATTCATCATGTTGAGTGGAAACAACAATAGTATGAATTTTTTGTGGAGTGTTGTCGTCGGAATATTCAACAGTAACCTGAGATTTGGAATCAGGTCTTAGATACTTCATCAATTTACCTTCACGCCGTATTTCTGAAAGTTCCTCTAAAATTTTATGCGCTAATTCAAGAGTTAAAGGCATATAATTGTCTGTGTCTTTACAAGCATAACCAAACATCATCCCCTGATCGCCTGCCCCCTGATTATCCTTATCAGGCCTTTCCACGCCCCTGTTAATATCAGGACTTTGTTCGTGTATGGCAACTAATACACCACAGGAATCCCCTTCAAACCGGTAGGCTCCTTTAGTATATCCTATTTTATTTATTACCCGTCGCGTCACTTCCTGAACATCCACATACGTTTTCGACTTAACTTCCCCTGCAACAACCACCTGCCCGGTGGTTACCAAAGTCTCTATTGCAACTTTTGACTCACTGTCAAATGCCAAAAATTCATCTAGAAGGGCATCGGAAATCTGATCAGATACTTTGTCAGGATGACCTTCCGAAACGGATTCACTTGTAAATAAATAACTCATAATTTTAATGTTATTAGCTGAAAACAATTAGTCATCAGCAAAAGTTTAACTTTCAGTTTTCTGGCTGCGTGAAAATAAAATTGAAAGGATTGAATGAAAATATGATCGCTTTAGCATTTTTTCATGTGGTTGCAATCAATCTCAAATCTTTCCACGTGGCAGGAACAAAGTTAATATTCTTTCTTAAAAGAAAAAACCCGGAAAATGATTTTTTTTGTTTATTGAGTTATTTGACGAAATATGCTCTCAAGATTTTCCTGCTTTTCAAAAAGTGTCAGGAGCGTAAGATTATTTTTTACGGCAAAATGGAAGATACCCTGACGTATATCGCAACTGCCATCGGATACAATATGCCATACTGATCCATCATAATATGCGTTTTTAACTCCTTCCACTGCCAGCAGTTGATCAATTTCCACATTTTCAATAAAGCCGGCCGTTATGGTCTGGCACGTGTTTAACTTGCCGGTTTTTAATTCATTAATAGTTGCATTGGCTATTATTTTGCCTTTGTTAATAATTACCACTCTGTCACAAATAGCTTCAACCTCCTGCATAATATGTGTTGATAAAATAACTGTTTTTTCTTTACTTATTTCTTTAATAAGATTTCTGATCTCATGAAGTTGGTTCGGATCCAGACCGGTTGTCGGTTCATCAAGTATAAGAATAGCAGGGTCGTGGATAAGAGCTTGTGCCAATCCAACTCTTTGTTTGTACCCCTTAGATAATAAACCTGTTTTTTTTTGACGTTCATCCACCAAACCTGTTAATTCGATAACCTCCTTAATACGCTTATCAGGATCGGGTACTTTATAAAAACCCGCTGTTATTCTTAAGTGTTCTGTGATATAAAGATCTGAATATAATGGATTATTTTCAGGAAGATATCCTATATGTTTTCTTATACCGATGTCGGTTGCATTAATTTTATTATCATCAATCAGTATTTCTCCTGAATCGGAAGGCAGATATCCGGTAATAATTTTCATTAGAGTCGATTTTCCTGCCCCATTAGGCCCCAGAAATCCTATCAACTCGCCTTCTTTGACTGAAAAACAGACGTTATCCAAAACTTTCTGTTTTCCATATGATTTTTCAATATTTCTGATTATTATATTCACAACTTTATAATAGAACAAAAATAGTCTAAACTTTTTATATTAAAACCAATAACTTAAATTTGCAAATTAGTTTAAGATAAAATACTCCATGAAGGATCATCATTTTAATTACATAGAGGATTTAACCCGGTATGAACGTCAGAAATCCGGAAAGGTAAATATCGGAGGAATATTTGTCGGAGGAGACAATCCTGTTCGTATTCAGTCAATGACCGATACAATGACTATGAATACCGAAGCAACCGTTGAACAGATTATTGCGCTTGCCAAGGCAGGTGCTGATTATGTGAGGATTACCGTGAAGGGCATGAATGATGTCCGGAATCTTAAAAATATTGTCGACCTGTTACGTAACAGGGGATATGAGACGCCTCTGATTGCCGATATTCATTTTAACCCGAAACTGGCAGAAATTGCCGCAGGATATGTAGATAAAGTACGGATAAATCCTGGTAATTTTTATGATAAAAGAGCTGATTTTAAGCCAAGGATTTATTCTGATGAGGAATATAAGACAGAGTTACAGAAGATTGAAAATCAGTTCATACCATTTCTAAATCTTCTAAAAAATACTAGTACTGCTTTACGTATTGGTGCTAACCAGGGATCACTATCCGACAGAGTTATGAGCCGGTTTGGAGATACTCCTTCGGGAATGGCTGAATCAGTTATGGAATTTTTACGGATTTGTAAAAAAGTTGATTTTAATGATGTTGTAGTTTCCATTAAATCCAGCAATACTCGAATGATGGTCTATGCAGTCAGGCTATTAAACTATAAAATGAGGCTTGAAGACTTTAAATGCCCTGTTCATTTAGGAGTTACTGAGGCCGGGGAAGGAGATGACGGACGCATTAAGTCGGCAGTGGGTATTAGTGCTTTGCTAGCCGATGGTATAGGTGATACAATAAGAATTTCGTTAACTGAAAACCCTGTGAATGAGATTCCGGTCGCAAAAAAACTTGTGAATCATTTCAGATCATATTTGAATCACCAACCTATATCTGCACCCCTGTTTGCGCAAACAAATCCATTTGAATATGAACGAAGGTCTACAAGGCCTGTTTTGAATATGGGGGGAGATCATTTGCCGGTTGTAGTTGCCGATCTGGGTGAACGAAGCCTACAGGAAATATTGCCTATACGCGGTAAACTAATCCCTGATTATTTTATCTCCGGCAATAAGATTTTAGATAAACACGGCGAAAGCTATCCTGTTATTTCACTTGAAGAGTACCTTTTTGAAAGCACAAGATGGGGAAGAATGAAATTTATCAGGACTAATAAAATGGAGTTTGACCGTTTTATGGAAAATAATCCGGAGATAATAATGAAATTAAAGCAGACCAGGAAAACAGTGCTGATCCTTGAAAGCTATAATAATAATCCGCTTGCAGAACTCCGGGCTTTTTTTATGACTTTGGAAACCCATATCTGGAAAGTTCCTGTGATTCTTTATCGTAAGTATAATGCATCTACAAGAGAAGATATACAGATAAAGGCTTCTGCCGATCTGGGGGGATTATTGATCGACGGTTACGGTGATGGAATATGTATCTCGAATGAAAGTGATATAATTACTTTTACAGAACTCAAAGATATTAGTTTTAAAATGTTGCAGGCAAGCCGTATGCGTATGAGCCAGACCGAATTTATTTCCTGCCCGGGCTGCGGAAGGACTTTATTCGACCTGCATGAAACCACACTTAAAATAAAGGAGCATTTTAAACATCTTGATCATCTGAAAATTGGAATCATGGGATGTGTTGTCAACGGTCCCGGGGAGATGGGTGATGCTGACTATGGATTTGTAGGTGTGGGAAAAGATAAAGTTACTCTTTATAAAGGAATGAATCCGGTTAAAAGACATATCTTATATAAGGATGCGGTGGATGAACTTGAACAACTGATCAGGGAGAACGGAGACTGGATTGATCCTGATAAATAATTATTTATATGTCAAAAATACACTGGAAACCCGGCACAATTATTTATCCAATACCGGCTGTTTTGGTTAGTTGCGGCCATGAACCCTCAGAATATAATATAATTACAATTGCATGGACAGGTACTATTAACAGTACACCTCCATTATGTTATATCTCTGTCAGGCCTTCCCGGTATTCTTATGATATCATTAAACGAACCGGCGAATTTGTGATTAATCTTACTACAGAAGAACTTGCAAAAGCTACCGACTGGTGTGGTTGCCGTTCAGGAAGAAAATATAATAAATGGGAGAAAATGAACCTGACCCCTCTTCCCGGACTGGTCGTGAAGGCTCCCATAATTAAAGAATCTCCTGTAAATATCGAATGCAGGGTATTAAATATTCTTGAACTGGGTTCACACCATGCCTTTATTGCCGAAGTAGTGAATGTTTCTGTAGATGATCAGTATCTGAATGATGATCAGGCTTTTAGTTTATCAAAGGCAAAACCTATTGTTTACAATCATGGCCATTACTTTGGCCTTGGCAAAATGATAGGAAAATTTGGCTGGTCGGTCCGGAAGAAAAAGAAAAAAAATATTAATTAACAAAGTTATATTCACATGAAAGCGAGATTTTTGATCTTTATTATAATAATGAATTTGAACATGATAAATGCACAGGTTAATCCTTTATTGGGAGAGTTTAAGACACCTCACCAGACAGCTCCGTTTTCAGTAATTAAAAATGATCATTTTTTACCGGCATTCAAAGAGGCTATAGAGTTGGGGGAAAAAGAGATACAAGCGATTACAGAAAATCCGGAGAAACCTTCATTTGATAATACTATTGTTGCGCTTGAAAAATCGGGACGTTTAATTAACAGAACTGCGGGAATCTTCTTCAACCTTTTAGGCGCCGAAACGAACGATGAACTTCAGGAAATAGCACAGGAGGTTTCACCTCTGCTAACCAAATTCCAAAATGATATTACTTTAAATCCTGTTCTCTATGACCGTATAAAAAGTGTGTACAGTAAAAGAGATGAACTGGATATTACAGTTGAGCAACAAACCCTTTTGGAAAATACTTATCTGAATTTTGTCAGACAGGGAGCTGATTTATCTGAAGAAGATAAAAAAAGGTTTAGGGAGATAAGTACTGAATTATCCAAATTGACATTGCAGTTTGATGATAATGTATTAAAGGAAACAAACAGTTACGAATTGCATATTACTGATAAAAACAGTTTGGCCGGTTTACCGGAAAGTTCTCTGGAAGCAGCAGCTGATAAAGCAAAAAAGAAAAATAAGGAAGGATGGGTATTTGATATAACTATGCCCAGTTACCTACCTTTCATGAAATATGCAGATAACCGTGATCTTCGTAAAGAACTATATATGGCTTATATGTCTAAATCATTTAAAGGGAACGAATTTGACAACCGGGAAAATATACAGAAGATAGTCAGTTTGAGGCTTGAGCTTGCCAAATTGCTTGGTTATGCAGACTATGCCAGTTATGTGCTGGAGCGCAGGATGGCAATGAATCCGGCGGGTGTGTATCAGCTTCTTGGTGATCTGTATGACGCTTCATTTAAAGTGGCACTAAAAGAAAAAGCCGAAATTGAAGGATATGCTAAAAAATCGGGATTCAGGGGTGACCTCATGCCCTGGGATTGGAACTATTACAGTGAAAAACTGAAAATTGAAAAGTATAATCTTGATGATGAAATGTTGAAACCTTATTTTGAGCTTAATAAAGTTATTAATGGTGTTTTTGGGCTGGCAACAGAATTATTTGGTATTACTTTTAAGGTTAACAGCGATATTCAAGTGTACCATGAGGAGGTTGTACCTTATGAGGTTTATGACAGTGACGGGAAATTTTTGGCAGTGCTTTATACTGATTTCCATCCACGTCAGGGTAAACAGGGTGGTGCCTGGATGAATGATTTTAAAGGACAATGGAAAGATGACGGGGTTGATTCACGGCCTCATGTAACAATAGTTATGAATTTTACGAGGGCAACGGAGACGAGGCCTGCCCTGCTTACATTTACTGAAGTGGAAACTTTTATGCATGAGTTTGGCCATGCACTTCATGGTATGTTGGCTGATGTTAACTATGGCAGCTTATCCGGGACTAATGTGTATCGTGATTTTGTTGAGCTGCCATCACAGATAATGGAAAACTGGGCTGTAGAGAAAGATTTTCTTGACCGGTTTGCAGAACATTATCAGACAGGTGAAAAAATTCCGGTCAGCCTGGTTGACAAGATAAAAGAATCTCAAAATTACCTTGCTGGATATCTTTCCATAAGGCAGTTGAGCTTTGGCTTTCTGGATATGGCATGGCACACTTTGAAGGAACCTTTTACCGGTGATGTCAAGAAGTTCGAAGAGGATGCGTGGAAAAAGACCCAAATTTTTCCTGTTATAGAGGAGGCCTGCATGAGCACTCAGTTCGGCCATCTTTTTGCAGGAGGTTATGCTGCAGGATATTATGGATATAAATGGGCAGAGGTACTCGATGCAGATGCATTCAGCCTGTTTAAAGAAAAAGGGATATTTAATAAAGAAGTAGCAACCTCATTTCGTGAAAATATACTCGAAAAAGGAGGTACAGAACATCCGATGGTACTATATAAACGTTTCAGGGGACATGAACCTGCTGTTGATGCTTTGCTGGAACGCAGCGGACTTAAACAGACCGGAAGGAAGTAGTCAGCATATGAACTACTATTGAAAACCTTTATACCATTTTACGGCATTGTGAAAGTAAATTTTATCTACGGTCTCTTTTGGAAGTTTCAGTCCGTGAAATTCACTGTTTATCAGATCACTTTGCATTTTATTATCCGTAATAAGGTATTCCCAGTCACGAAGCCAGGTCTGATATACATTATTTTGAAATGACTCTCTGTTCCTGCCTCTGTCAATTACATCTGTACCATAAAGTATACGGTCCTGATATTTAATAAAGAATTCACGTACCTTATCTCTGTTTTCGGCAGTTTGATAAAATAATTGTCCCATTCTTGCCGCCATATCGACAGAAGCATTAGGAAACCGGTCAAGAAATAAAGCAAGTTCATCTATACTCCATTCAAGGCTTCCCAGGTGGCAACCGATGAATGTTAAATCGGGGTTTTTTGCCAGCATCCTGTCCCTGGCTTCTATCTGTTCCTCATATGATGGATATTCCGGATGCAGGAACATGTGGTACTGAGGATTATTAGTAAAATATGCAATGTCATTTTTTGTTGTCATCTTTTCCTTCGGAAGCCAGCAATTTTTAGGTTCTCCCAAATGGGCGGTCAGCGGAATGTCTTTTTTTGCCAGATATTGAAATATTTTATCAAATGCCGGATCGTCAATCATAATTAATATGCTGTCTTTATTACGAAACTCCATTCCAATATTTTTCCAGACCTTAACGGCTATTGCCCCGTCGGCAATACATTTTTCAAGCCACGAAATTGTTTTTTCCTGCCAATCCGGTTCATCCCATCCTTCCAGGCAAAAAGTTGCAGTGAACTCAATTCTTCCGGGATGTTGATACTTATGAACTTTAGACCACTGATGAACATTAGAAACATGTTCACAACCATTTGAATAAGTGTTTATGGTTAACAGCTTGAAATTATATTTCCCCGCTAGTTCAGCAGAATAATTTTCTGATGTGTATATATGATAATGGGCATCAATCTTAGGAATTTTATTGAAATCGGTAAAGGAATAATATTTATTATTTTGACATGAAACAGAAACAATTACAATGAAAAACATAAAGAATAATAATTTCAAGGTATTGAACGGGCATTGATTTTTTTTAAACATGGCAGATATAGTTTTTAATTAATTCCTGATTTAGTAAACAGTTGATCGATAAATTTTACTGATAATTGCTTAAATGATGTAATTTGCATATCCGCCTTGCTTAAATCCTGATTTCCTGAATTTGGATTAATATACCCAATACATTTCATCTTTGCTTTTTTAGCTGCGGTTACTCCATTATGAGAATCTTCAATAACGACACATGATCCGGGATTGATTTCCAGCATTTTTGCAGTTTTCAGAAATATTTCCGGATGAGGTTTGCCATTTTTTACATCATCTCCGCTTGTAATTGCATTGAAACACTTATCAAGGTTGAATTTATTTATTATATAATCAATTTGCATCCTTGGGGATGAAGATGCGAGAGCCAGAAGGAAACCTTGAGAAATAAGGTTCCCGATCACCTCTGATACATAGGGAAGAGGTTGTAAGTCGTTTGTTTGTTTCAAATAGTTATCATACATTGTCTTTTTAAGCTGAACGGCCTCATTTATTGTGACAGGCAGGTTATATAATCTGTCAAGCCGGGTCCAAATTGTCTCATCTGAGGCACCTACAAGAGTGTTATGTACTTCATCGGAAACATTAATGCCCAGTAACCTGAACATATCTTTTTCGCATCGTTGGTGCAGAGGTTCACTGTCTGATATAACTCCATCCATATCGAAAATAACACACTTTCTCATATTCCCTTTGTCTTATTTATTTTCTCAATATTTTTGCTCTTTGATTTAAAAATACTTTCCGTGAATGTGTCTGATTATCTATGTTTATGAACAAAAATACTTAAATAATGATTAACCCGGATCAGACACTGTAATTTGTGTTTATCTTATATTTTTAGCTATTTTAAACACATAATCTCCAGATCCTACTTTAAAAAGGCTATGACCATTTTCGATGCACATAAAAGTAACACCATCTGATTCTTCAGCTTTTATGTTTCTTTCAGTAACAGCATCTTTATTATCAGTTGGAATATATAATGTTGCTGTTGTATTGACAGGAATTGAAACAGCCCATATCAATTCATCAAAAGTGTTTTGCCATTTACTTGATATTTTACCATGGATGGAGTTATAAGTTGCTAAAGACCAACTTTGTGATTTTAAAAAATTGGGGCTTAATATTATATGTTTAAATCCCGGATTTTCCGGATCGGGTTTAATGCCTCCGGAGCCACAGAACATCCAGGCTGTAAATCCGCCCTGGAAAGGGTGGCATTTAGATCTGTCATCTCCCGGTGCATCTCTGTCTTCAAATTTTAACTCTCCCCAATTTTCCCAGAATGTAGTTGCCCCTCTGTCAAAAAGATAACCATATCCCGGGAAGCTTTTTGTGTTGAATAACTGTTGTACAGTTTCTTCGTAGCCATATTTTGACAGGATACCATATATATATCTGGTTCCAAAGATGCCTGTTGAGACATGTCCGTTATGAACTTCAGTTACATATCTGTTGAGGTCTTTTGCCACAGCTTTTACATTTTGTTCAGGAACCAGCCCCCAGGCAAGTGCAAGTACATTCTTTTCCTGTCCTCCGTATGTTTTTCCTCTATGGTCATAGAATCTGTCATTGAATGCTTTTTTAATTTTTTTTGCTAGGAGATTGAAATGTGTTGCGTCTTCATTTTTTCCTGTTGCTTTTGCCATTTCAGACATGACAGATGCACAAAAGTAAAACAGGCCAGTTGATGTAAATTCAGGGGGCGTTTTTTTTGGCATTATCCGGCCAGGCGGGAAAAGGCTGCCTATACCTTTTCTGATGATATAATTATCCGCAAGTTTTTGCAAGTGGTCCATAAAAAAGGTCATTCCCTCATAATGTTCTGTAATTATGGATGTGTCATTGTAGTATAAAAATAAATTATAAGGAAGCTGTATAAATGCGGCGCCCCAGTCGGGGTCTTTGCCTCCTGTTCTTCTTCCCGGGGCAATGTTATTTGGGATATCTCCTCTTCGTGAAGTTTCAATATCGCGGATAAATTTTGACCAGAAGAGAGCTGCCTCATAATTATATATCGTCATATCCGATATCAGGAATGCATCGCCAAGCCATCCGCATCTCTCTCTGTGCGGGCAATCGGTAGGAATACTGTGCAGGTTACTTGTCAAAGTCCATAGTGCTGTATTATATAATTTATTTATCATCAGATCGGAGCATTCGAAATGTCCGGACCTTTCAAGTGAAGTATGCACAACAACCCCTTCCAGGTTTTCAATGTCCGGAGTACCGGGATATCCGGTTAATTCAACATATTGAAAGCCATGATAAGTAAATTTAGGCTCCCATATTTCTATTCCTTTGCCGCTGCAAATATATTTATCAGTTTGTACCACACCCGTTGCATAATAACCTGTACTCCCGGGATCAATCATTCCGTCCTTACCCAGCCATTCGGCAAACCGCATCCTGATAGTAGTACCTTTTTCTGCTTTTACTTTTAAACGGGCCCATCCGGCAAAATTTTGTCCCATATCATATATATAGACCCCCGGTTTGGGATTAGTTATATTAACCGGGGTAATGGTTTTTATTCTCTTTACCGGAGGGATATTTTGATATACAAGTTTGCCTCCGGGCCCATCAATAAGTTGCACAGGTTCCCAGGTTAAATCATCATATGAACTTGTGTCCCACCCATTTTTTTCTAACTGTGCATCATAATGTTCACCGGCGTAAATATTGTTATATATTATTGGCCCGTTGGATGCTTTCCAGGTTTCATCTGAAATAATTATTTTTTTACTTCCATCAGAAAAAGTAAGATGTGTCTGACATATTAACCTGGGAATGCCGTAATCAACATCTTTCCAGCCGAATTTTCCATGGTTGACCGCAGTTTGATGGTACCAGCCATTTCCCAGAATAACACCTATTACATTATTACCCTGTCTGATTTCCTTAGTTATGTCATAAACCTCATAAAAAGTTCGTTGCTCATAGTCGGTCTGTCCGGGATCCAAAACATGATCGCCAATCTTTGAACCGTTAATTCTTAGCTCATAATACCCCAGGCCGCTGATGAAAATCCGGGCATCACTTAATGTTTGGTTAATTTCAAATTCCTTTCTGAGAAGTGGAGCTGACTCACTTTCAAAAGTTATCCATTTTGCCTGCCAGTCGCCCGGATTTTGCAATCCCGTTTCCCAGAAGGCAGGCTCACTCCATTCGGATTTGTTACCTTTTTTATCCCAAACACGTACTTTCCAGTAATACCGTTTAAAAGATTCGGGAGTTTTGCCGCGATACGGAATCTGTATTGACTGGTCAGATTTAATTTTACGGCTGTCCCAAATATCACCGGTATTTTTATTTAATTTATCCGGGGTGCTTGCTACAATAATACGATATGCAGATTGTTTCTGGTTCCGATTGGATGAAAAAAGCAACCAACTCAGCTTTGGGTTATTATCTATTCCAAGTGGATTTTCTGTGTAATTGCATTTTAAACCAGATACTTTAATGTTGTATTGTTTTTCCTCAGAGCATGAAATCACTGCAAAAAACAGGATCAGCAGAAGTATTACCTGCAAATACTTTACCCTCCGACTGTTATTAAGGTATGTTATCATAACCCATTATATCAAATAAATATGAATTCAATTAATTATTAAATGACTTTTTACAATTAGTCTGTAACCTTAAATTCGCCTTTAAGCCTTATATCTTCAGAAGAACTCCCAACCATTACCTTGAAAATGCCTGGTTCAACCACAAAATTCATATCGCGGTCGTAATGAGATAAATCTTCCTGCGAAAGGATGAATTTCACCTTTTTTGTCTCGTCGGGCTCAAGAGATATTCTCTCATAACCTTTCAGTTCCTTAATTGGTCTGGATGTACCGGCAACGACATCATGGATATATAATTGCACAATTTCGTCTCCCTTGCGTTCACCTGTATTTTTTATATCTGCTGAAATTTCTACTTTGCCGGCTTCATAGATTTCATCCGGGACAACTTCAAGGTTTGAGTATTCAAATTGGGTGTAACTTAATCCATATCCGAACCCATACAAAGGTGTTGCCGGCATATCGATATATCTTCTGCCGGGATTTGCCAGGGGAACATTATAATAGACGGGTAATTGTCCGGAATGTCGGGGGAAAGTAACAGGGAGTTTTCCTCCCGGGTTATAATCACCAAAAAGCACTTCGGCAATAGCATTACCACCCTGTTCCCCGCACATCCAACCTACAACGATTGCAGGAATTTTTTCGGATGCCCGGTTTATAGATAATGCCCTGCCATTTATTAATACCAATACTACAGGTTTACCTGTTGAATGAACCGCTTTCAGCAATTCCTCCTGCATTCCGGTAAGGTCCAGGCTGGCAACATCCCTTCCTTCACCGTTGGTTTCATAACCGGCTTCCCCCAGAACAACAACAGACACATCTGCATTTTTTGCAGCAGCTTTAGCTTTTTGTATCTCATTTATTTTATCTCCTATTATATCACACCCTTTAACATAAGTTACCTGAACTTCCGGTTGAACCTTACTTTTTATTCCATTCAATACAGTTACAATGGTCTGGGGAATATGATGAGGATGGTAATCACCCAGTTGATTAACAGGATCGTCGGCATTTGGCCCGATAACAGCAATTTTTTTTATATCTTTCCGCAAAGGGAGCAGATTGTTTTCATTTTTAAGAAGCACAATGCTTTGTCTTGCAGTTTCAAGTGCTAATTTTTTGTGTTCTTCAGTATTAACTGATTTTGGTGCATTTTCAGGATCGACGTATGGATTTTCAAAAAGGCCTAATTGAAATTTCAGGCGTAATATTCTCTTAACGGCACGATCAACCAGTTCAATGGGTATCCTTCCTTCATTTACATTTTCGATAAGATCGCCCATATAAGCATCTTCAATGGATATACCTACATCAACTCCTGCATTAAGGGCAAGTATACCCGCATCTTTCTGATTAGCGGCGTGACGCTCTTCAACAATTGTACTCAAACCTCCACCCTCACTTAGTACAATGCCTTCAAATTCCAGCTCTTCCCTGAGAATTCCGGTAAGAATTTTTTTTGAGCTGTGTACTGCAACTCCGTCTATTGCCGGGTATGTTGCCATTACTCCCAATGCCCCGGATTTTTTTATCCCGGTTATCCAGGGTGGCAGGAAAACTTCCCGAAATTCTCTTTCTGAAATTGTCATAGCGCCACGCTCCATTCCTTTTAAAGGCAGGCTTTGTCCAGGGTAATGGCATAAAAATGCGATAAGCTTACCGGGAGATGAAATATCATATCCCTGTATAGCTTGTACAATATTTTCAGCTATTCTGGAACACATATATGGATCCTCACTGTATCCTTCCTCATTCCTTCCTAACCTTGGATCTCGGTTTGGTTCGATTACAAGTGTGCATAAGCCATGAACACCGATAGATTTTCCCTCTTTTGCCGCTGCCGCATAGATACTTCTTATAAGGTTATTGTTCCATGTTGCCCCTATTGCCAATCCTTCAGGGAAAACAGTACCTCCGGCACACATTAGTCCGTGAGTTCCCTCCTCTATCTGCAGCAGGGGTATACCTAACCTTGTTTTTTCCAAAGCAATTTTTTGAAGTTCATTCATCACTTCAGCTTGTCTTTTAGGACCTTCATAAATCAGACGGTCGGCCAGGGTAAAAAAACCTCCCCCAGGCCCGAATATACCATTATGTGTCCCTTCTGCCCATTTTCTGCAGCCCTCCAGTTGTTTTTCCCTGATTTTTATATCCGTTGCGTCCATTGCCCACAATGGAGGAGTATCCGAATTAAGGCCCCAACCTAATTCCGTTTTATATGTGCAAGGGATATTCATCTGCCCTACCTTTTCCTTTAATGTCATGCGGGAAATAAGATCATCAACTCTCATGTCAACCGGCAAAAGGGGATTTTTATATGGTGGCAGTTTAGCCGTTGGTTTTTCATTTCTCTTTGCCAGTATATAAGAAGCTATATTATGTACATTATCTATCCGGATTTCATTTGCAGGATCATAACTTTGTGCTGTAACTGTAACTGACAGGAATATCCCTAAAAGGAATATCACCAGGAAGATAAACACCTCTCTTATTAACGGGATATTCATTTTTACAAAAATTATTTGTGTTAAATTCTTGTTATTCATTTTAGCTCATTTTAGGTTGATTCATGATTAGCTCAATTGATATTAAGCTGAATACTATTTCAGTTTACAGGCTGAATTGTTGTTAAAGTAACCGGTCCGAATAGTCCTGATTCGATTAAAGGAACTTCCGACCATTGAGCCGTTATAAAAAATCCGTTCTTTATCACAGTAGATTTTATATTAGTACTTGTATAATCTGACCCTGTTCTGGCATCTCCTGCAAGACGGTTTGACCATGTATTTGCTATCTCAATGACTAATTTATTAGCCCCTGCTTTTATTACATCTGTTATATCAAACCTGTATGGTTTAGTCCATGTTATTCCCAGGGATTCGTCGTTAAGCCATACTTCCCCGATATTTGACAAGTCTCCGAGGTCCAAATATATTTTTGGCTTAACTGCTGTATCAGAATTTATATTGTGAAGAAATGATTTTTCGTATCTGGCAATACCTGAAAAATATTTTATCCCTTCATTATTTGATTTTGTCCATGATATTAACTTAGGAAAAATTATTTTTTCAGGCGCTCCCCGGCCCTCCGGGAAAAAGACTTCCCATGGGCCTTCAAGTGTTTTGATATTCATAATGTTATTGACAGTTTCCTCTTTGTTTTGACAGGTTAACTGGAAAATACCCTCTTCCCAAAAACATATTCCCTCTTTAGTATACTCCAATAAAGGGGGATATTGATTCTCAGCCTTTACACTAATATATTGGTTTTTAGGATTGCCATTTTTAAACAATACGAATGTACTTCCGTAAGGTGCCAGTGTTAAGGGAAGAGTTATACAATTATCATGTTCTCTGTAAATTGAAACAGTTATAATGTTCCCGGAAACAGGGTCCCAAATTTCAGGGATTTTGTTTATCTGTCGAAAACTAACCTCTCTGGAAATCCATTCACCGGTAGTATTTCTGATAAAATAAAAATTCAGATCATCTTTGGAATAATGAATATAATCCAGTGTATTAAATTGATTACCAGTGTAGTTAAAATCAGGAATAATATCCAAATATTTTAGCATTTCTGATGCTTTTATTCCTGAATAAATTTTTCCGGTTTTTATTTTTTTATTTGCTTTATTGAAATCTGCCCAAATTTTATCATGTAAATTTTGCACATCGCCCATTCCGGATTTAATTTTACGGGAAGCTACTTTTTTTGGTTTCTCTCCGATTATCACTGCACCCTTCCCGGCGAGTTCATTTAGTTTAAGTAAGACTTCAGGATTGATTTCTGATTCATCAGTTAATGCCAGCATTTTAAATTCAGCTCCTTTCCCTGGTAATATTATTTTGTTACCGGACACAGTCAGTTTAAGCAGTAAATCTGTATTTATTATTTCATAATCATATCCCGGACCGGGAGAAAAACGGCTGTGCTTATGTCCTCCGTAATTAGGGATAGTATCTCCGTAATAAAAGAGAACATCTGATACGAATTCAGCTTCCTGCAAAATGAAGGAAATCCGTGATAAGTATTGATTAAAGTTTTTAATTTTCGGCCACCACACCCGTTTATCATTATAGTGGGTTCCTGCATGGTAAACAATACCCGGGAATCCTGTACCTGAGGGATTATGGGTTGATCCATGGACTACAACCTTATTCATACCTTCACAAAATGCCCGGTCACCAACCGGCTTCATCTCAAAGGGGCCTTCCTGCCAATGCTGGAATGTTGTAAATGCCTCCATCTCGACAAATTTACGGCCATAAATATGGGCTGCCGCTGATACTTCCTTTACAACTCTCGAAATATCTATGCCCTGTTCATTTAGTCTGCTATGGTTTATCCAGAATTCCCCCCTGGGGATATCCAGACCTGCACCGAGTGCTTTTAAAGGTTCAACCGGCACATTGTGAAGTGGTAATCCCGGGCCTCCTGCTTCGCAATTAGTTTTAAGTCCGTATTTATTGCATATCTCTTTTGATTTTTTATAAAAATTATTGATCATCAACTCTGATAAAGTCCTTTGATAATCTGCTCTGAAAATAGCAGTAAATTCAGGATTAAATGCATCTTTATTAAACAGCGCAGGTAAAAATTTATAGATATCATACCCGTTAATTTTTTTAAATACAGAAGGCAGAGTTGTAGTCCAGGTAAGGGCTTTTGCTTCATAACTGGCCATATAAAGGCTTTTTAATGCAGAATTTTTCAGGTTACCCAAGACAGATTCCAGTTTATTTATGATATAGAGAAAATGGTATTCAGTAGCATCAGCATCGAAATGATCAACGATCGGGCCGGCAGAATATTTGCTGGGAAGGACCAGGTTTTCACCCGAATTGGAGCAGATATACCGAATAATTTTCCATTTGCCCCCGGGAGCTGTCCAGTCCAGTGTTTCATTTGTTGAGTTAAAATACCCGGAGATATTAATAATTCCGGCTGTATCCAAACATGCCTGTTCATCACAGGAAGGAATAGCCAGGACTGCTATTTCCTGATAAAATGCCGGTTTTTCACCTGCTTCATATTTGATAATCCCTGGTTTTCCCCAGGGATCTTTTTCAGGAATTTCGGGAAATGGCAGTTTAATATTTATTTTTTGTCCGCCTGTAATATTTTTTTCTGCAAAGTATATTGATTTAGCAGCATGTTCCGGAGGCAGCCAGTTACCTCCTGCATTCCAGCTACTGGCAGTATTTAACCCAACTGTCATATCCAGCTTCCCGGCCTCTGTAACGGCGCATTTTATAAATTCAAGTGATTTTTCACTTAAAAAAGCCGGGCCCGGTTTTACCAGGACTGTGTCTCTTGATCCAATCTCGAAAATAGTAAAGCCCGAGACAGAGGCATCTTTTAATGACTTGATCTCTTCTTTAAGTCTTAGTGTATCCACATTACCCCCAAGCCACCAGTAATAAACACCGGGTTGGGAAGAGGGGGGAGGATTACGGAACCCCTGCTCCATATAATTATGGATTAAGTCGGAGGGAGGGGAAGATTTTTCGCTAATACAACTTGAAAGAAGTATTATAGTTATTAATATTATCGCTGTTCTCAACATGTATGGTTATTAATTAATGATAAACAGGTTAATCTAAATTAATAATTACTGAATCAATATTCAAAAAATCTGCAATTTTTTTAATTATATCTGCATGGTGGCCAATGCCCAGGGAAAAATGGTGAGTAGGGCCTTGTTTATTCCAACGTGTCAGGAAAGTTCTGACATCAGGTTTAAAAAAACCTCTTGTATTGGTATTGCCTGTAGGAGGAATAGGCCCTTTTACGGATTCTCCTTCCGCGATTATAAATTTAAATTTACCATCATAAGTAGAGTTTATGGAAAGCATTGTTATCGGGCCTTCTTTTATTTTAAATTCGACTCCGGCACCGCTTCCCGGTTTTCCATGGTACTTTCTCAGACTTCTTAAAACAGGTTTCCCTTCAGCTATTGAAATATTATGAGGCCCGTCATGGCCAACCAGAACAAATCCTTCATTAAAATCGACCGGATGGAACTCGGCAAAACTGCCGCCTATACCTAAACGGTCCATAATAAGTATAGCTATAAGTGTTTTTAAGTCTGACTCACCGCACATTGGAAAACCGTTTGAGGTAAGTAATGAATTACCTACGATTAAATTGGCCAGGACATTACGTAATTCGCTGTTGTCAGGTCCGTCATAATAATAAGCCAGGCCGTCAAGATTCTTTTCCTGCACAAATCTTATCAGGGCAGCACTGACTTTTGCAGCAATTCTAAGATCTGAATCCTGCAACTTCATAGTTACAGGGTCTGAAACGGGATCAGGAGTATCAAAAAAATTTAATATCAATTTTTCATAAGATTTGATCTCTTCTTCTGTAACTGTTTGATAACAGGAAAATAGCTCATTTGCTTCGCACTCCATAACATGGCATCCAAAGGCTGATGTGATCATTGTGGCATCGGTATGCATGTCCATCATAGAATTTATTGGATGCCCCATGTGTCCGATTTGTGCGTTCTTCAGATCATGTAAAACATTGGCGATCCTGCAATATCCGTCAAGTTGTTGGTCAGCCAATGGATCATCATAAAGTGTCCCGATTATCATTTCGGGAACCCTTTTCCCCATACGAACAGCAACTCCGGCAAATTCAGGCAAAGAACAAATGTCATCATTACATAGCTGCATATAAATTGAGGCTTTGTTATAATCCAGGGCTTTCATGGGTTGCAATGCTACTAAAACAACAGGAACAGATAGTGATTTTATTATAATGCCAAATGTTCCGGAAGTGGCATAAGTCAGCATATTGCAAAAAATTAGATCAGGATTGGAAGCTTCTATCTTTTTTAATACAGAATATGCTTTTGCCGGATTATCAATCATTCCAAAATCTGTGATTACTGCACCTTTGTTAGAAATTTTATTTATTAAGACTTCATGTTTTCTCATCAATTCATCTAATAATCCGGGAAATTGTTCCCAGTATTTGTCGAATCCGACTCCAAATACACCAATCCGGGGAGGCTCCTTTCCTGCATTAAATAGGATCTTACTGTTAATATACGGGTTCATGATAAAATAATTAGTAATTTAAAAAAGCTAATAAACAAGGTTGTTTAGAAAAGCCCAAAGATCATTTTCCTAAGCTCATGGGCTTAATCTTAGGTATAAAAAATAATAATATAATAAATGCTACAGGATACATTATTCCTGCATAGATCCAAAGCGGATTATAAGACCAGGTAGAAACAATCAGCCCTGTCAAGGGATTAATTATCATAGAGGATACTGCTCCGGCTGTTCCGGAAAATCCTACAATTGATGAGGTATTGTATTTTCCGTAAATATCTCCTATTGCAGTGATATAGTTAGTAATCCATAGCCCATGAGCAAAGAATGCAAGTACCATCAATATCAAAATGACTATATAAGAATTTATTGTTCCCGTAAAAATAAGCGGAATAGTCAACAAGGCTGCAATACCCATTATTATCTTACGGGAGAAATCCAGGTTGCCGGTTTTATTATATACGTAATCAGATATCCATCCCCCAAAAATGTTTGCAATCCCCAATGCCATGAAAGGTATCCATAAAATATTTCCAATAAGGTTAAGTGATAGTCCGTGAACATCGCTCAAATAGGCAGGAATCCAAAACATATAAAAGTAGAAAATAGGATCAAGGATAAACCGGATGATAATAAAAATAAATACAGCTTTTTCTGATAGCAGTTTTTTTATTCCCAGGCCTTGGTTTTCACTTTTAAAAGATAGTCCGATGTTAATATCTTTAGCATTTAAAGAAGGTAATTTTTTTGCATATTTAAACCATCCTATCATCCATATGAAACCTGTAACACCGCAGAAAATAAAAACCGCTCGCCAGCTTGTTTCTGATAAAAGAAAGACTGTAAGCGGAGGAGCGATGACAGCGCCAAAGGCTGCACCACCAATAGCAATGCCATTTGCAAAAGCCTGCTTTTTTTTAGGTACATATTCTGAAACAGCCTTCACAGCCCCCGGGAATGCGCCTCCTTCCCCAACCCCCAGTAAAAATCTGAAAAAACCAAAATGAAAAGCACTGCCTGATATGGCATGCAACAAAGATGCAAATGACCATACCCCAACGGAAACAGCAAGACCCAGTCTGCTGCCATATCTGTCAATTAAAATCCCACCTATGGTAAACATTATGGCATAACTGACAAGAAATGCCGCGTTAATGAATCCATATTGAACATCACTGATATTTAAATCTTCTCTTATAACCAGTATGGATACAGACAATACCTGTCTATCCATAAAACTTTGAGCTGTAGCTAACAACAGTAGAATTACTATTGCCCGGTAACTATATTTGATAGTTTTATCCACAAGCTTAACGCACTAAGTTTTTTTATCTAAAGAAAAATAATATTTTTATGAAATACAAATACTTTTATTAATTTGTTTTTAATAATTAAATGGTTATTTAGCAGGAATGTTAAAAGTTAATCCAAAATATATTTCAATCAGTCGGGAAATCATCAGGAAAATAGAATCAGGTGAATTGTTGCCCGGTGACAAAGTGCCTTCTGAAAATGAACTCATAAAGAAATATTCTGTTAGTAATACAACAGCCAGAAAAAGTCTTTTGGAAGTTGAAATGAAAGGTTGGGCAAAAAGGATAAAAGGCAAGGGCACTTTTGTATTAAACAGATCGGAAGACAGGCGGCTTACCAGGATTTTGGGATCATTTAATGCGATGAGGGAAAGTTTTACCGATAATCTTATTAAGGAAGGTTTTACACCAAAGAATATAACTTTGGAAAAAACAATTTTAGAAAACGGAATTTCATCCAGTATAAATAACCGTCATTATATAATAGAAGGTCAGGTTTTGAAGATAAGGAGGCTTAGATATGCCGATGACATTTTATTAAAAGACGAGACCAGGTATATATCTCTTACTTTATGTCCAAACATTCACAAGCTGGATATGGAGCATTCCCTTATTAAATATTATGAAGAAAAATATCATTTAGTTTTGGAGAATACTGAAAGGACAATAGGCAGTTCGATAGTCTGTAATGGCGAAAAGGACAATTATTTTCAGAATGATGATCCGTTGTCACTATTTGTCCTGGATGGAGTTATTATTTGTACAGGGAACAAAGTAGTTGAGATTGAGAGATCATATTACAGGGGTGACAGGTATAAGTTTTCCATTTCCACGAAACCTGTACTTATCAGTTCATTCAGAAAAAATCATTAAAATTTGAGGGTTCTCTCTTTTGGATATCGTCATCGCAATCAAGATTAATATTAAAATTTTCAGGCTTTTGAAATGTCATATCTTCCGTTATACCCAATGATTTATCTGCCAATACTTTTTTCATAAAATATCCCCATATTGGAAGTGCCATATTGGCTCCCTGTCCTGAAGAAATATACCGGAAGTGAATACTTCTCAGGTCGGCGCCTGTCCATACTCCTGCCGTAAGTTTGGGGGTAATACCCATAAACCAGCCGTCGGAATGGTTTTGAGTAGTTCCGGTTTTTCCTGCAATCGGCATTTTAAATTGACCATAACCTTCCCTGAATCTAAGTCTTATGCCGGTGCCCTCATCAATAACTGCCCGTAAAAGGTTTAGCATCAGGTAGGCTGTTTGCTCGTCGATTGCATCATGTCTTTCAGGCTGAAAAGTTGCAAGAACATTACCATAGCGATCTTCGATCCTGGTAACAAAATAGGGTTTTACAAACACACCCTTATTACCGTAAGTATTAAATGCCCCTACCATTTCATATAAGGAAATATCAGAAGGCCCGAGGAAAATTGAAGGGACAGGATCAAGCGGACTGTATACCCCGAGGCGTTTCATCATTTCGACTACGGCAAGGGGTGTATATTGTTTCATCACCCATGCTGAGATTTTATTCCTTGAATTTGCCAGTCCCCACTTAAGGGTAACAAGTCTTCCTTCATTTTCATCGTCCAGTTCGGCATCTTTTGGCTCCCAAATAGTACCATCGGGTAATTGAAACTGCTGAGTTACATATGGAACTTTTGTACAAGGGGTTAATCCGTTTTGCATAGCAAGTGTATAAAGGAAAGGTTTCATGGTTGAACCAACCTGTCTTTTTCCTTTTTTAACCATGTCATACATAAAATATTTATAATTAGGCCCTCCGACGTAAGCCTTCACCTGGCCGGTTTCAGGTTCCATAGCCATAAAAGAACTGCGGAATAAGCGCAGATACCATTTTATGGAATCCAAAGGCGACATCAGGGTATCGATCTCACCTTTCCATGAAAAAATGGTCATTTCAACCGGTTTGTTGAAATTTGATTTTATCTCCCTGAAATTTTTGCCACCGGCATTTAACACACGGTATCTTTCTGATTTTCGTATTTCCATGTTGATTAAATCTTCAACCTCACCGGGGGTCATATTATCTGCGAAGGGAGGATTTTTCAAATATTTCATTCCACCGTCAAATTCAGGCTGAAGGTTATTTTTAAGATGATATTCAAGGGATTCGACAGCATATTTTTGCATTCGTGAATCTATTGTTGAAAAGATTTTTAAGCCATCGTTATAAAGATTATAATTTTCACCTGAAGGCTTTACATTTTTGTTACACCAGCCGAATAACGGATTAGTTACCCATTCTGTAGAATCCTCTCTATATTCCTGGTATTGCCATGAGGCATAATTTTTTCTGTCCGGTTTTTGGGCAGTAAGTGTGAGCCTCAAATATTCACGAAAATATGGCGCCGGGCCACTTTTGTAGTCAACTGCCTGATATTCAAGATCAAGTGGAAGTTGTTTGATTGAATCACGTTCCGATTTTGTTATGTAACCATATTTTCTCATCTGGTTAATAACGATATTTCTCCGTTGTTTTACCAGTTCAGGCCTGCGAATTGGATTATAAAGTGATGAATTTTTTGCCATTCCGACAAGCATCGCTGCCTGGTGAAGATGGAGCGAATCGGGAGGAAGGCTGAAATATACAGTAGAAGCTGATTTAATACCAACAGCAAGGTTGAGAAAATCATATTTATTAAGGTACATTAAAATAATCTCTTCTTTGGTATAACTTCTTTCCAGCTTAACAGCTATTACCCATTCCTTGAATTTACGCAATACCAGTTGCAGTTTATTGGAAAAATTTTCACGGGGGAATAGCATTTTTGCAAGCTGCTGGCTTATTGTGCTGCCTCCTCCGGAACTGGTATCCCCTGATAAAATACCTTTTATTACACGTAACAAACCGCGAAGGTCTATACCTGAGTGCCTGTAAAAACGGATATCCTCTGTGGAAATAAGTGCATCTATCAGATATTGAGGCAGATTTTCGTAATCTACATATGTTCGGTTTTCACTTATGAAGTATTTATCAATTATTTTTCCATCAGATGAAAATATTTCGGATGCCAGAATATTCTGAGGATTTTCCAATTCCTCGAATGTTGGCATAAATCCTACAAATCCTTTGGCAATAAGGAAGAAAAGAAGTAATATCCCTGCTACGGTCAAACCGAATAAAGACCAGAACCATTTAATATATTTCTTTGTTTTGTCAATACTATTTTCAGACATGCTTTAGTAATAAAATAATTTAGCAAATATAATTGTTTCCTTTGTGGAATATTTTTTAAACTGCAACGGTTTAAAATATATTTTATTTTTTTAAAATTAAATTAATCACTATCAAATAAATAGATTAAAAATAAACAAAGTATTATTTGATCAAAGCATTTCAATTTCTTTAATTTGCAGAAATTTTTAAAAAAACAGCAGAATTATATGCATGAAAACTTAGTAATTGTAGAGTCACCGGCAAAAGCTAAAACAATAGAAAAATTTTTGGGGAAAGGATATTTGGTTACATCTTGTATGGGCCACATAAGGGATTTGCAAAAAAAAGACTTCGGTATCGATGTAAGTAATAATTATCAGCCCAAATACATAATTACCCAGGACAAAAGGAAAATAGTAGCTGAATTAAAAAAGTTATCAAAAGAAGCCACTATTGTTTGGCTTGCTTCTGATGAGGACAGAGAGGGTGAAGCAATAGCCTGGCATCTGAAGGAGGTGCTTAACCTGAATGAGAAAAAGATAAAAAGGATTGTATTTCATGAGATAACTCCTGATGCCATTCAGAAAGCTATAAAGAATCCGAGGTCAATTGATGAAAATCTGGTGAATGCACAGCAAGCCAGGAGGGTGCTTGACCGAATTGTGGGCTTTGAGGTTTCACCGGTACTATGGAAAAAAGTCAAACCGGCCCTTTCTGCCGGACGCGTCCAGTCGGTAGCTGTTCGTTTGATTGTGGAAAGGGAACGTGAAATTATTAATTTTAAAAGTGAATCATCATTTAGAGTTACTGCCTTGTTTAAAGTAAATGATGAGAATGGCAACTTAATAGATTTAAAAGCTGAGTTGTCAAAGAAATTCACTAATAAAAAAGATGCATATTCATTTCTGGAAAGATGCAGATCAGCCCGTTTTACAGTTGAAAATGTAGAAAAGAAACCTTCCAAAAGGTCTCCGGCCCAACCTTTCACAACATCGACTCTTCAGCAGGAAGCAAGCAGAAAACTGGGATTTTCAGTTTCCCAGACTATGGCAATAGCACAGCGGTTGTACGAAAGCGGAAAAATAACGTATATGCGTACCGACTCGGTAAATCTTTCTAACCTGGCATTAAATACTGCGAGTAAGAAAATTATTGATCTGCATGGTGAAAAATATCTTAAAATAAGAAAGTATAAAACAAAGTCAAAAGGTGCACAGGAAGCTCATGAAGCTATACGTCCAACATATATTGATAACGAATCCGTAGAGGGCACCTCTCAGGAAAAAAGATTATATGAGTTGATATGGAAACGTACTATAGCTTCTCAAATGGAGGATGCAATTTTAGAAAGGACGGTTGCCACTATTGCCGTTTCAGACCTACCTGAAAAATTTGTTGCAACAGGAGAAGTGATTGTTTTTGATGGATTTCTGAAAGTTTATATGGAGTCTTCTGAAGATGACAGTTCCAATAATCAAAATAATCAGCAGATTATTCCACCGTTAAAGATTAGTGATGTGCTTAAAATGGATTCAGTTATTGCAACACAACGTTTTTCTCAACGTCCGCCAAGATATACTGAAGCATCATTAGTGAAAAGGCTCGAAGAACTGGGTATTGGAAGACCTTCTACTTATGCGCCCACAATTACTACTATTCAAAACAGGAATTATGTTGTTAAAGAGGACAGGCCGGGTTTTGAAAGGAATTATGATATGTTGATCTTAAAAGGCGATAAAATATCTGAACACAGGAAGACTGAAATTTCAGGATCAGAGAAATCAAAGCTTTTCCCTACTGATACAGGTATGGTTGTAAATGATTTTTTGATGGATAATTTTGAACAAATAATGGATTATAATTTTACAGCCAGTGTTGAAAAGGAGTTTGATGATATTGCTGTTGGAGATAAGGCCTGGAATAAAATGATCGATGAATTTTACCGGCCGTTTCACGGACAGGTTGAGAGTGTTTTAAAGAATTCTGAGCGCTCCAGGGGAGAACGTATCCTGGGTACTGATCCTGCCACAGGTAAACAGGTCTCGGTGAAGATAGGACGTTTCGGTGCTGTGGCACAGTTGGGTGAATCATCAAGCGATTCCGGGGATACAAAACCACAATTCGCCAGTCTGCCTCCTGGGCAACATATTGAAACTATTACTCTGGAGGAGGTAATGAAACTTTTTGAACTCCCCCGTGAACTTGGTGATTTTGAGAATAAAAAGGTTACTG
This sequence comes from uncultured Prolixibacteraceae bacterium, assembly GCA_964545315.1. Taxonomy (GTDB): domain Bacteria; phylum Bacteroidota; class Bacteroidia; order Bacteroidales; family Prolixibacteraceae; genus JAAYJR01. Next base: position 64,487 of record CAZJGI010000001.1, on the reverse strand, counting down.
TAAATGTCGGAAGATTTGGCCCTTATGTACGACATGATAATAAATTTGTTTCACTTAAAAGGGATGATGATCCTTTTACAATTACTTTAAGCCGTGCAATCGAACTTATAGAATTAAAAAGAGAAAAAGACATAAAGGCTGTGATCAAGACCTTTGATTCAGAACCCGAAATTAAAATTCTTAATGGAAGATGGGGTCCCTATATTTCATATAAGAAGAAAAATTATAAGATTCCCAAAAAATTAAATGCAGAAGAACTGTTATTGGAAGATTGTAAAAAGATAATAGATGAAGTATCCTCTGCAAAACCAAAAAGGACAACAAGAAAAAAGAAATAGATAAATGGATATCCGAGACTATTTTTATCCTGTTGATTTTTCAGTTTATGCCAACATCAACGAAAAATTTTTTAAGTACTCATTGGGAGCCTCCATTGTAAAAACGATTGAAAATATCGATTGGACAGATTTACATGAATTGGATATTGCAATTATAGGTGCCCCCTTTGTCAATGGTGAATGCCAGGAGGGCAAAAAGTCTGTTCCGGACAGAATAAGAGGTTATTTATATAAGCTTGCCTGTAATGATAAGCAATTGAAAATTATTGATTTTGGTAATCTTAAACCAGCCAGCTCAAAAAAGGGGACATATTTAGCGCTGAGAGATATTATTGATTATTTCAATGAAAAGGATATCCGTACCGTTGTTATCGGAGGAAGCCATGATTTAACTTCCGGCATATGTGAGGCATATACAAAAAACAGATTTTTTACCCTTACATTAGCTGATGGTCAGTTTGACGTAAAGAGAGGTACTGAGCAATTTTCCCACACTAACTTTCTTAGCAGGATATTCAGAAACAGACCGGATATTTTTCAATTTAACCTTTTAGGATTTCAAAATCATTTGGTGGGAGAATATTTGATCAGAAAAACAGGTATTTCAGGTGAATATCTCAGGTTGGGCAGGTTGCGGGATGATTTTTTACTGGCTGAACCTGTTTTGCGGGATACAGATGTATTTTCAATCGACATGGGAGTTGTCAGTTTTGGTTTTGCCCCCGCTACAATTCAAAAAAATCCCAATGGATTAAGAGGTGAAGAGGTTTGTCAGTTATCTCGTTATGCAGGTTTAAGTAACCGGCTTAAGGTATTAGGCTTATTTGAAATATATCCTGATGAAGATAATTATGATCAAACACTTAAACTGGCATCTGAAATCATTTGGTATTTTATTGATGGTCATTCATACCGGTCAGAATCAGGTGAGATGCTGGAATATAAAGTTGAGATAAGTGGTCTTGAACAACCAATGGTTTTTTTACGGGAGACCTTAACCGGCAGATGGTGGTTTGAAATCAATTCAATATCAGGAGAGAAAATATTAATAGCCTGTTCGGAAAATGATTACAGGAAGGCATCTGACAATGAAATTCCCGGGCGCTGGATAAAAATTATGCAAAAAATGGATGATTTATCAAAATAATAAGAAAATGAACGCGTTTTTTGCAAACCGGGATAAATAAGTTAGTTGTAAATGACAATTTTTTTATTTCTTTAACAAGGTTTGAAAATTTAGCACATTTGGTGTGTATAAAGGAGTATGAAAAAATTATTTTCTTTCTTATATTTGTTAATTATATTTAATTTGTTGGCTTTTGGTCAGCAGGATCCTCAGTTTACTAACAATATGTTTTACAAGTTAGGAGTTAATCCGGGATTTGCTGGCGCAGAAGATGCAATTAATGGTATTATCTTGAAACGTTATCAATGGGAAGGGATGGAAGGAGCTCCGAAAACAACTGTCTTTGCTTTAGATGCAGCTACAGATATTTTTGGAAATCCTGGCGGACTTGGATTAAATATTATAAATGATCAATTGGGATTTGAAAAGAACATATCGGTAAATGCAAGTTATGCATACAAGACTGAATTGACTCTTGGCAGATTGGGAATTGGGATCTCACTGGGCTTTTTTAATAAGAGCCTTAATGGTAAATGGGAGATACCTGATGATGACAATCTGGGGATATATACACAACCTGGATCTGACCCGTATATTCCTCAGGGAGAGGTAAGTCAGATGGCCTTTGATATAGGTGCAGGTCTTTACCTGTCATCAAATCAATATTACCTGGGATTATCAGTTACTCATCTTAATCAGGCACCGATCCAATATGCAGAATTAGTAAGTGCATATTTGTCAAGACATTATTATTTAATGGGAGGATACAATATTAAACTGGGAGACCCGTTATTTGAGGTACGGCCATCAGTTTTTATTAAAACAGACCTCGCCGGATGGCAGATGGATGTAAATGCTAATATTGTTTATGATGACAGGTTCTGGGGAGGTCTTTCATTCAGAATGAATGATGCTGTTGCCCTTTTGTTGGGCCTTGAAATGTTTAATGGATTGAATTTAGGTTACTCATTTGACCTTGTGACCTCTTCAATTGGTTATTATGGATTTGCATCGCATGAATTTTTTGTCAGTTATTCTATAGATTTGGAACGTGACAGAAATAAAAAATATAAGAGTATTAGATTTTTATAATGAAAGCCATATATATTGAGCTATGAAAAGATTTCTTTCAATTATAGTTGTGATCTTGAGTGCTCTAGGTTATACCGGATGCAATAAGTCGGGTAACGGAGAATTGGTAGGTGTACAAAACAGGCCTAAATGGAGGGAAACCCAACCATACGGAATGGTTTATGTTAGGAGGGGAAGCTTTAATATTGGTCCCAGCGACCAGGATCCTTCCATGTCCGGGATTGCAACCAAGACTGTTTCCCAGGAGCCTTTTTGGATGGATGATACCGAGATTACAAATAACGAATACCGTCAGTTTGTGAATTGGGTTAGGGATTCAATTGCACGCAGAATGTTAGGTGATCAGTATCCTGAATTTATCATTACCGAAGACAGGGACGGGAACCCTATCGATCCCCCAAGGATTAACTGGAGGGAAAAGATTGACTGGGATGACCCTGACTATCAAATGGCTATGACTGATTTATATGTACCTGAAAATGAGCGTTTTTTTGGCAAAAAGGAGGTTGATACCCGAAAGTTAATTTATGAATATTGGTGGATTGACCTTCACCAGGCAGCTAAACGCTCTAATAGCTATAACTTTGAAACACAAAGATATGAAGGAAATGTTTATGATAGCAAGGGAGAATTAAGACCTATTGAGAACAGGTCTTCCTTTATATTAAATGATCTGGTGCATGTTTATCCTGATACACTCAGCTGGATCAGAGACTTTACATATTCTTATAATGAACCCTATGCTACGCGTTATTTCTGGCATCCCGGATTTGATGAATATCCGGTTGTCGGGGTGACGTGGAAACAGGCAATGGCATTTTGTAACTGGAGAACAAAGATACAGAACGACTATCTGACCACAAAAAACCAACCAACTTTACATGCTTACCGCCTTCCCACTGAGGTTGAATGGGAGTATGCAGCAAGGGGAGAAAAGGAGTTTTCAATGTATCCGTGGGGTGGTTACTATACGAGAGACGAAGACGGAGTTTTTCTGGCAAACTTTAAACCACTGAGGGGAAATTATGTGGAAGACGGCGGAATTTCTGCCATGAAGGTCGGAAGTTATGAACCTAATGAATACGGATTGTACGATATGTCGGGTAATGTTGCAGAATGGACAGAGTCTGCATACGATGAAGCAGGATATAACTACTTCAGCGACTTAAATCCTACTTTTACCTATAATGCCCGTCCTGATGACCCTCCTGTTATGAAACGTAAAGTTGTACGGGGAGGTTCCTGGAAAGATATTGCTTATTTTACACAAGTATCAACCAGAAGTTTTGAATATCAGGATACAACAAAATCTTTTATAGGATTCAGATGTGTTCGTTCTACTTTTGGAGAAGAATTTAAATAATTAAATAATTTAATTAAACTAATACTTTTATTTTATATAATATGAATCTGGGAGAAATCTTTAAAACAAAACGCTGGAAAACATTCATGGGTTATGTATATGGATGGGGTGCTTCAATTGTTATGCTTGGAGCATTGTTTAAACTTCAACACTGGCAGTATTCAGGATTATTCCTAACAATAGGGCTTATTACAGAGGCATTTATTTTCTTTTTGTCTGCATTCGAACCACCTTTGGATATGCCCGACTGGGGGAAAGTTTATCCTGAACTTCGTGAAGATTATGAATTGCTTGAGCTGGAAGAATTTAATTCAGGCAAAAAAAGAGGATTGGACCAAATGTTTTCATCCTCTGAGTTATCACCTGAATTAATCGATAAGGTAGGGAAAGGATTAAATGACTTATCTGTAGCTGCAAGAGGTATTAGTGATATCTCTTCTGCAACCCTGGCCACCGATATGTATGTCAGAAATCTGAGTTCAGCATCAGAGTCAATGAATAATTTTGCAGAAATAAATAAGCGGGCTAATGATTCGTTGAATTCTTCTGTTAATAAATTGATAGATGCCTACTCTGTTGCCTCACAACAAATCTCAGAAACAGGTAAGGGAACTATCGGCAAACTTGTTAAAACCAGTGAGGAATTCTCTGAAAATTTAGCTCAAACAGGCAGGAAGATCGCAGAAACAATCGATTCAGCATCAGGTTCCATTTCTAATGAAATGAAGAATATTGGTGAGGGTTCTAAAAAATATTCTGCCAACCTGGACAAGCTAAATAGCAATATGGATATTTTAAATGCAAGTTTTGAGCAGCAATTACAAGGAACTAAAAATCAATTTGAGGCCAGCCGGAAATTTAGCAGCGACCTTAACCAAATGAGTGAAATATTAGCTTCATCTGTTTCTGAACTTCAAAAATATAAATCAAATGCCGAAAATTTAAATCAGCATTTGGAAGCTTTAAATACCATTTATGGTAATATGTTGGGTGCAATGAGTTACAAAAAGTAAAATTTAGAAGTTACATTAAGTATGGGTGCAAAGAATTGCCCGGAAACACCGAGGCAAAAAATGATAAACATGATGTACATTGTTCTGACTGCCATGTTAGCATTAAACGTGGCAGCAGAAGTGCTTGAAGCTTTCAATGTGGTTGATTCGAGCCTTATTCAGACTTTGAAAACAGTGGACATGAAAAATGCTCAGGTCTACTCTGAATTTGACCAGGCTTATGCAGAAAATCCAGCTAAAGTAGCAGAGTGGAAGGAGAAGGCCGATAAGGTTAAGGCTGAGACACAGAAAATGATTTCGTTTATTGATCAGGTGAAAGAGCAACTGGTGAGAGAATCAGCATATCAGGTTGTTTCTCCGGATGTTATATTGAAATCTGAAGATACTTATCTGGCAACTGAAAGTGGAGATACACTTATACTTTCAAAGCAGGATGACCTAAACAGCCCCTCAGAATTTATGATAACACAAAAAAATGCTACTGTCCTTAAGGACAATATCAGTGAATACAGAAATATTCTGGTCGGGTTTATACAAGAACAGGACGAGGAATTGAAAAATACTGTGTTAAGTGCACTGGATACATCCGATCCTCCGGTTAATTTTAAGGAGGGAGGAGAAGCCAAGTCATGGGAATCTGAATATTTCCTTGATAAACCTCTGATTGCTGTTTTGACCCTGTTGTCAAAAATACAAATTGATGTTAAAAATTCTGAGGCTAACATCATAAATTATCTTTATTCCCAAATAGATGCAGGTTCATTCCTGTTTAATAAGTTGGGTGCCCGTGTAATACCAAATTCGAATGTTGTTCTGCAGGGTGATGAGTATGTAGCGGAAGTATTTCTCGCTGCTGAAGACACTACACAGCAACCGGAAATTCTTATAAACAACCGTGATGTACCGGTAAAAGACGGGAAAGCTACCTATCGTATTAGTACAAATGAGCCGGGAACATTCAGATGGAGCGGATTGATTAAATATAAAACACCGGCAGGAGTAATAAAGAATTATCCCTTTAGTCAGGAATATCAGGTTACGCGCCCAACCGTTACGATGTCGGCACAACGTATGAATGTTTTTTATCGCGGCCTTGATAATCCTTTTGATATTAATGCAGGTGGAATTCCCCAGGAAAATCTGGAAGTGTCCATGACGAACGGGACGGTGACAAGAAGTGGAGGCAGTTATATTATCAAACCTGCTGAAATTGATGAGTTGGGAAGGAGAACCACTGTTACTGTTTATGCCAATGTAGGTAACCAAAGAAGGTTACTCGGTACCTCGAAATGGAGAGTTAAAAGAGTGCCCGATCCTGTTGCCCAGGTCGCAGGGGAATCAGGGGGATCAATACGCAAAGAGCGGTTGTTGGTCGAAGATGGTGTTATGGCTGTCCTTGAAGATTTTGATTTTGATTTCAGGTATACTGTAACTGAGTTTAAGGTTCAGGTTTCCGGAGCTGCCGGATATGTCAGTATTTGGGAATCTAAAAATAACAGGTTTACAGATGATCAAAAAGAGCAGTTCAGGAGATTGACTCCGAACAGCTTGGTTTATATCGCTGATATTAAAGCCAGGGGAGATGATGGTGAAATGCGCGATCTTGCCCCTATATCCTTTAAAATTATGTAGCATGAAAAAGTTAGTTTTTTCTTTTGGAATAGTATTTATAGTTACACTGTTTTTTACTGCGCAAAATTCAGAGGCGCAGATAATAAATAGTGCTTATAAAGTTTCAGATATTTATGAGAAAAAACCTATGCCTCTTCCCTCTGTGAGGGAGGCAGACGTTTTCTGGTCAAAAAAGATTTGGCGCATAATAGATCTGCGTGAAAAGATGAACCTTACATTATACTACCCGACTAAGGAAATGGATAGCAGGAAGAATCTTATTTCACTTCTTTTGGATGGGATTAAAAACGGACAGATTACTCCTTATGATGCCCGTCTGGATGATGATTTTAAAGTCCCTATCACCTTTGAGCAGGTGCAGGATGCTTTTGGCGTGCAGTCAACAACAGAGGAGAAAATCGATTTTGACACCGGGGAAAGAGAAGTAGTTGAAATTGAGGGCGAGATTAGGCCAAATGAAATTAAGCAGTTTATGATCAAAGAAGAATGGTATTTTGATAAGCATGCATCAACACTTAATGTACGAATAATCGGCATATGCCCTATACGCGAATTTGTCCGTGAAAACGATGAATCAGGGGAGATAATGAGACAACTGGTTTTTTGGGTTTACTATCCTGAAGCACGAAATCTTCTTGCATCAAACCTGGTTCTGAATCCTTATAATCAGGCCCAGTCCATGTCATTCGACGAACTGTTTATTAAAAGATTTTTTAACAGTTATGTTGTTAAAGAATCAAACGTTTTCGATAACCGTAGTATCAGTACCTATTTGAGCGGAAAGGATGCTATGCTCGAATCGAAGAGGATAGAACATGAAATTTTCAATTTCGAACAGGATCTTTGGGAATATTAAATTTATTATATACTATACTCCGGATTGATTTATAAGATTCCTGCCTTCTGCATATTGGGTAATTGATATTCTTATAATTCCGGATTACCGGAGATTTTTTACTGGTTAAACATTTAGCATGATATAATATATTTTACATCTTGCGAATATTCAGAGATAAACAGGGAGATGTAATTTTTCAATTTTAACATAAGAATGAGAAAAGTGAAACTATATATAGTTATAATTGCAGGATTACTTTTCCATTCTTGCCAGAATGAAATTACTCAGTTTTTACCGGGTGGTGAAAGGAATTCAAAAAACTGGTTCGAACCTGTTCCTTTCGGTATGGTTTATATCCAGCAAGGTTCATTTACAGTCGGACATTCTGACGATGAGTATCTTCAGGCCGGGAATGCCGCAAAACGAGTGTCTGTAAGTTCCTTCTGGATGGATGATACAGAAATTACCAATAATGAATACAGACAGTTTGTCTATTGGGTCCGGGATTCCATTGCCAGAAGAATGTTAGGCCAAACTTTTGCTGATTTTATAAATACAGAAGATGTCAATGGCGTACCTCTTGAAAATCCTACAATAAACTGGAAACACAAAATTGAATGGAATGATCGTGATTACCAGGCTGCATTGGAAGATCTTTATATCCCTGAAGAGGAAAGGTTTGCTTTTCACCGTGAGATTGACACCCGTAAACTGATATATGAATATTACAGAGTAGACTATAAGCAGGCAGCCAGAAGGGCAAACAGTTTTAATTATCAGACTCAAAAGTATGAAGGAACCGTTGTGAATCAACAGGGAGAAACTGTACCGGTTACTAACCGTCGTTCTTTCCTGTTTCATGAAGTTGTTCCCGTATATCCTGATACCCTTTGCTGGATTCGCGATTTTGCATATACTTATAATGAGCCCTTTACATTGAAATATTTTTCACATGTGGGGTTTGATAATTATCCTGTTGTTGGTATTACATGGAATCAGGCAAAAGCCTTTTGTGACTGGAGGACCAATTTAAGTAATGAGTTTAGCAGCCGCCTTCGGGAAAGTCCGGCACATGAATACAGGTTACCGACTGAAGTTGAGTGGGAATATGCTGCGAGGGGAGGCCTTCAAAATAACATGTATCCCTGGGGAAGCTACTATATCAGGAATGTTCAGGGGTGCTTCGTTGCAAATTTTAAGCCTAACAGAGGTAATTATGTGGCAGACAGCCCTACGAATACTACAACAATGGAAACAGGACAATTTGAGCCTAATAATTATGGATTATACGACATGGCAGGTAATGTTGCCGAATGGACAAGCAGCGCTTTTTTTGAAGCATCATATGATATAATGCATGATTTGAATTCGGAAATTCAATATGATGCCAAACCTGATGACCCTCCGGTTATGAAGAGAAAAGTTATACGTGGAGGTTCCTGGAAGGATATTAAGTATTTTTTGCAAACATCCACCCGGACATATGAATATCAGGACACGGCAAAGTCATATCTGGGATTTCGTTGTGTAAGGAGTTCGTTTAAAAACCAGCTTAATACAAGATGGTAGTCAAAGATATTTGTCAAAAAGTTCTTTTAAAAAGATCAGATCTTTTGATAAATAATTATAGATCGTTTTTTTGTCCATTGCAGGATTAGTTTTTCCATGTTCAGCCCCGCCTAAGTCATATTCATAATGTATGGAAACAGGAGCATCTGTTTGTATTGACCTGTATATTTCCATAAATAATTTGAAATCAACCATGCCTTCACCTAATGGAACACTCTTTGCAATCCATTTTTTACTATTATCCTGACTCCATATAAAGTCCTTAATATCTGTTGTTTTTATCCATGGGGCAACGAGTCTCATTCCGAGAGGCCATGAATATCCTCCCTCTACTGTAGCATGCCTGACATCATATTGTACTCCGATAAATTCAGGATCCCTGTCTTTTAGAAGTTGATACAAGTCCCATACCGGCCCTCCGACCCTTCTGCCTGAGTGATTCTGATAGTCGCCATGTACATTAAATTCCCTGTTAAGTTTTTCCAGTTTTTCAAATGTAAATTTATGTTCCTCAAGATTATCGGGCATGCTTTTATTATTATCATAATCTAAATATCCCATCCGGTAGTACTTTATTCCGAGGTTAGCCATTGTTTTTAGAATAGGCCTGGTATACTGATCTCCGGGATTGTTAATATTTGTGACTATCATTTTTGAGTCAACCCCTTCATTTCTTAATGCTTTTACAGCTTTGTGAAGATCAGTAGTGACATTTTCAGGAAGTACATGTCCTCCTGTCCTGACTGTGAGATCTGCACCATCAAATCCCAGACCGGCTATTATTCCTGCCATTTCCTGATAATTCAAAAAATGAAGGCATTTTGAAAATACATGAATATGCCGCTTAGGTTTTGTGAAATTTAATTCTGATGCCACTAAACTTTTACCTAATGCAATACCCGACAATCCTGCAGCGGAATATTTTATAAACTTTCTTCTTGAATTCATTATTTTCAATATCAATTTATCTCACTGTCACTTCACCTAATACAGCTCCGATAATACTATTTAGCTTAATAAATAAAATAATCAAATTGTATTTCCCGGTTTTATTTTAAATGACAATATACAAAAAAATCAGAAATCAATATTGATTCCGGATAAAACAGTTATGCCGGGCATGGGATATCCATAGTTAATACTATAATTTTGGTCTAGTAAGTTTTTGCCGGAGATATAGAATTCAAGGTTTTGATTGTGTTTGTATGATAACATCATATTAACTAAAGAATAGTCCTGCTCTAAAAGAGAGGCAGGATCAGTTGATATAAATAAGCCTGAAATTTTCTGTAATGACACATTTGCCCTGAATTTTTTATAATAGTAGAGGCCCTCAATAAACAGTTGATTCTTTGGGGCTGCCAGTCTCGGCCGGTCAAGGTCCAGGAAAGTATAATTTGATGACAGGCTAAAATTGTTATGGATTCTGTAATTTACTTCCAGTTCAATACCTTTATTAGTAAATGAACCGCTATTCTGTCTTTTTTCCGGAGGAGGGGGTGCATCGTTGGGTAATACTTCGATAACATTATCTCCTTCGATCAGAAAAACTGTAAGTTCTGCGAATAATCTTTTATCTGAACTTCTTCTGTTGACTCCTAATTCATAGTTTATTAAACGTTCCGGTTTCAGGTCAGGGTTTGGGGCATAGAGGAATAACTCCATAAGTGAAGGATTTCTGAATCCTTTTGAAACAGATCCTTTAATAGTTGATTGGCTGTCTGCAAGCCATGAAAAACCTGCCTGGGGTACGGTTTCCAGACCGAAAATTGAGTTATTTTCTAATCTTATTCCGGTATTGAGAGTCAGCTTTTCGAAAAATATTTGCTGAATATATGTATAACCGGCTATATCAGTTGAGTATTGCCATTTATTAGCTCCCATTCCTTTGCTGCCAATACCAGCCACAGTTTTTAAGTCAGCTCCAACCGTTATTGTATTACCGGGGAAAAGTTTTAATCCCTGATAAAGAGTTAAACCGGTATGATAATCTTCTGATACCCATCCGTCAGTGAGATCATGTGTTCCAAAATTATAAAATGCGATCAACCCTCCTTCGGCTTTTGCAAAATTATTTTTTACAGACAATGAGGTTTTTCCACGAAGGATATCTATTCCAAAAAATACGGGTCTGTAAACAGGTCCCGGATCATGGGCATTGAAATCGGCCAGGCTAAAATCAGCGGTAATGCTAAAATTATTATTCAGTTTATATCCGGCTTTTATATAACCGTTAACAATTTTAAAATCAGAGGTATCCCTGTGCCCGTCGGTACGGTTATGGTTGATAGATGCAAAAATATTGAAAGGGCCATTTTTAAAACCTCCGCTTGCCATATATTTCCATGTATTAAAAGAACCATATGAAAGTTTTGTATTTCCTGAAAATCCATCCTCTGTTTGTTGTTTTGTAATAATATTTATTGCTCCTGCCATGGCATTGGAACCGTAAATAATTGAGGCGGGACCCCTGATTACTTCCACTTTTTCAACATCTGATGATACATAAGCATCAGGGAGAGGATGACCAAATATCCCCTGAAACTGAGGATGTCCGTCAAGTAGTACTAATACCTGGGTATTCGGAGCTGTACCACCAACTCCCCTTATATTGATTTGTCCTGCAGAACCGGATGCCACCCCAAATCCCGTTATTCCTCTTTCAGTGACAAACATGCCGGGAATACGTTGGCTCAGTACAGGAAGTACAGCTGATTCATTACTTATCTCAATCTCTTTCCGGTTGACTGTAGAAACAGTTAAAGGCACATTTTTCCTGGCAACCTCTACACGTGATCCCGTAACTATAACTTCTTCAATTTCAATGGTATCTTTTAGTGATTCCTGAGAGATTCCTGCTAAAGTAAAAAAAAGAAATATTATTGATAAAATTTGTCTTTTTACACTTGTTTTCATAATTTGTGCTACTAAATTTTTAAATCGTGTTACCGTATTGAAAAAAAATTTTATACTTTGCTCATAACTAATTTGCCATGTTGTATTCCATTCATACTGATAAGTTTATCTGAAATTTCTGTAAGATTTTTTGAGGGGCCTTTTAGGGCTATAATTTGCAAATAGTTCTGGTCATTTAAGTAGTATCCCTGGGTTGACAATATATATTTTTTGTAATCGAATTGAATTTCAGATGACTTTTTTAAAATTTCTGTTTTATTATGATCAAATACCAGTGTTAATGCACCGGCTACAAGATTATCACATTTCCATTTATGTTCTACCAGATTTTTTTCTATCAGATGCCTTATCGCACGTGACCGGTTGGCAAAGCCGTTCTCAGTTACATAGTCATCTAATGCTTTAAGTAAATCTTCATCAAGTGAAACCCCAAACCTTGTTACCGACATAGTGTTACTATTTATATAATTCGTGTTACAAATTTATAAAATTATTTGTTTAATAATGATAAGGAGATTAAAATTAAATATTTTTATTTTTCAGCTTTCCAGATCAGTTTTTTCCCAAATCCTAAACTATTATCAGTCATTTTCAAGTAATTAATTTTCAGAATCCACAGGTTTGTATTTGCAAAGATTGCATAGGGGAATCTTTTTAAGTACGCTTTTTTAATTTTAGGCATTATCTTATTATCAGCAATATTCATTATGCCTCTAAACTGGATTCCCTGTATTTTTCCTACTATACGTGTTTCAAGCACGATGCTTCCTGCAACTGATGGGTTAATCGCAGCTTCGATAGCATGTTTGGTATCATTATCTGATGTGAATACGAAACAGTTTTCATCTTCAAGGTATGCATAAAAGCAGTTTGCACACCATGGTTTATTATCATTACTTGTTGCGAGAGTGAGGACATGATGCTTTTTAATAAATCTGACTATTCTGTCATCCGGTATGTTCATTAACTGAATTTTATTATGGTATTTGAATAAAAAAAGCGGATATGGTCTTTAATCCGCTTTAATATAGAATATAATATCCACTCCGTGTGGAAATGATTTCCGTTAATTATGCTCTTCTGATACTACTGCCTTTAAGAGAGTAGAACAGAATATAGATATAACAGAGAGCAGGGACAAGGAATGCCCAGGTGTAGCCAAAATTATCTGCAATTCCTCCCATTATTGGTGGTATTATTGCTCCGCCTATGATAAGGGAATTTATCAATCCCGATGCCCCGCTTAATTCTGCATTATCCAGGTCTTTAACAGCAAGGGTGAAGATATTTGGGAACATGATTGAGTTGAACAATCCTATAGATATAACTGTCCAGAGTGCGATCTGGCCTGAGGTAAATGTAGTAGCTATATCGAGCAGTGCAGCGGCTAATGCAAAAATTGCAAGTGTTTTAGCTGCCTTACCTGTACCGACCAGCATGATTACGAAGTTAATAATAGCGACCAGTGTAAAAATGAGGCCGATCTTCCAGTTCCAGTCAGTTACAAATGATCCTGATATAAATGCTAAAATAAGGACGGGTAAAAGGTATGTGAGTTTTTTACTACCCTTCATATCTGAGAACATGAATGATCCGAAGAACCTGCCAATCATTGCCCCTCCCCAATAAATTGCGGCATAAGTGGATGCCATTTCTGCTGAAATTCCTTCAACTGAATTTTTAAGGTAGTTCACAATCAAGCCTGCATTACCTACCTCGGCGCCCACATAGGCAAAAATGCCAAATGCTCCGAGAACTACATGAGGGTATTTCCATACACTTTTCTTTTTTTCTGATCCTTTAGCTATTATTGGCAGTTTTATTGTAAATATGGCAACGGCAACAATTATTACAATTAAGCCCATCATAATAAATGGTAACGGGACTTTTTCAGCAGCCATTAATCCATGTTCAGCAGTAATGAGGCTGTCGTCGTTCGGAAGGTTTAAACCCTTGAAAATTGCAACGGAAATCAACCATGGTGCAATCATTGTTGCAACTGAATTTAAAGCCTGGGTAAGGTTGAGCCTGCTGGAAGCTGTTGAATCCGGACCGATAGCTGTAACGTAAGGATTTGCTGATACCTGAAGAAAAACAACTCCTACTGCCAGTATGAATGTACCCAATAGAAATACAGGAAATGAGGGTATTTTGGCTGCAGGTATAAAAATAAAACTGCCAAGTGCCATTAAGATAAGGCCTGCAATGACAGTCATTTTATACCCAATGCGGTCGATGATCTTTCCTGTAGGTATAGACATAAGAGGGTAGGCAATGAAAAAAGCTGACGACAAAAGTTGTGCGCCAAACTCAGACAAGCCGAAAATGGCCTTTACGGGTGCCGTAAGTGTGATTATAAATGTGGTTGCAAAACCGAAAATGAAAAAGATGGCACCAAATACTGTCATGCCAACTACCAGATTGTTATTTTTTTCCATTATTAATTTGGTTTAAATGTTTGAATTCATGAAAACAGTCTAAAAATAAGCATTGACAACAAATTTAAAAATATTATGGAATACCATTATTTTTTAATTCAATTTATTTGAATTAAAGAATAAGTTATATAATGCTTATTTTTACGCAGGAATAATCTGTTGATCAGAAACAGTAAAATGAATGTAATTCTTAAAGGTGTATTAAAAGTTATTGGTTGGATAGTTTTGCTTCCGGTATATTTTTATAAGTACTGTATCTCACCCTTAACCCATGCTTCATGCAGGTTTGTACCAACCTGTTCTGAATATGCTGTGCAGGCTGTAAAAATACATGGTCCTTTTAAGGGTTTTGTTTTGACAGTGAAGCGTATTTCGAAATGTCATCCATGGGGAAGTTCAGGTTATGACCCTGTCCCTCCCGGGAATTTTTATAAAGTAAAAAAAATGAAATTATAAAACTAATTTTGCATTTATGTGTTAATAGATAACAGTATAAACCCGGTGAATAATGAAATTCAGCTATTTATTTTTAACCTTGTTAATTTTATTTGTCTCTTGTGATTCAAATAAAAACAAAAATGTTGATCAGGTGCGGCCTGCGGTGACAGTCAGTATTTTACCACAAAAAACTTTTGTGGAAAAAATTGCAGGTAATGATTTTGATATTCAGGTTTTAATACCTCCCGGTGCAAGCCCGGCAACTTATAGCATCTTACCTTCCCAAATGAAAAATTTAGTACGCTCAAAAGTGTGGTTCAGAATTGGCTATATTGGATTTGAATTATCCTGGAAAGAAAAAATAGAGCAGGCTAATCCGATGATGGAAGTAATTGATCTGTCTCAGGGTTTAGACCTGATAAAAAGTGATCATCATCATTCAGAAAGGATACCAATCGCAGGGATTGATCCCCACATATGGTTGTCCCCTTCCCTGGTGAAGCAGATATCCCGTAAAACAGCTGATGTCCTCATAAGCCTTAATCCTGAAAAAAAGGAAATTTATAATAAAAATTATTCTGAATTTGTAAAAGAAATTGATCAGGTGGACGAACATATAAAAAGCCTGTTAAGAAATTATCAGGGGAAAGAGTTTATTATGTTTCATCCCAGTCTCACATATTTTGCAAGAGAGTATGGTTTAGTTCAACACTCTCTCGAATCAGAGGGTAAGGAACCTTCGCCTCAGCATATGGCTGAAATTATGGAAATTGCCGGAAGGGAAGATATCAATGTAATTTATATTCAGAGGGAATTTGATAATGAAAATGCCCGTGTTTTTGCCGAAGAGATAGATGGTGAAATTATTGAAGTAACTCCGTTAAGTCCTGACTGGTCTGATAATTTAATCACTATTACAAACTTGATAATTGAAAATTTTTAATGGAGCCTTTAATACAAATTGTTAATTTATCTGTTGGTTATGATAAATCTCCGGTATTATTTGATGTAAACCTGAAGATTTTTGAAAGGGACTTTTTAGGAGTAATCGGACCCAACGGAGGAGGAAAAACAACGTTATTGAAAGCAATGCTCGGATTGTTAAGGCCTATAAAAGGTAAAATTAAATTAAGACCTGATTTACAAAAAGATAAAATGCCTTTCGGTTATCTTCCACAGGTTAGGCATATTGATCGTAATTTTCCGATAACTGTATTTGAGGTTGTGCGGTCCGGTTTCGTGGTGAAGAAAGCCGCACCAGGATATAACAGTGAAATAAAATTGAAGGTTGAGAAGCTGCTTGATGAAATGGGGATACTTGACATTAGAAATAAAGCTATTGGTGATCTGTCAGGAGGACAAATGCAGAGAGTATTTTTATGCAGGGCTATTATAAGTGATCCTTATATTTTAATACTTGATGAGCCTGATACTTTTGTTGATAACAGGTTTGAGGGAGAACTTTATGAAAAACTTAAAGATTTAAATCGAAGAATGGCTATAATACTTGTTTCACATGATATTGGAACAATTTCAAGTTATGTTAAAGCTATTGCCTGTGTAAATGGTAATCTGCATTATCATCCTGATAATATTATTACCCAGGATGAACTGAACAGTTATAATTGTCCAATCAAAATTTTAACACATGGTGAGATACCCCATACTGTATTAAAAAGGCACGAATAAGATGAAGGATATTATATTATTATTTTCATACGATTTTTTTCAAAAGGCATTTCTGGCTGCTGTATTTGCAAGTATCTCCTGTGGTATTATTGGTACTTATATCGTTTCGCGACGAATTGTATTTGTTAGCGGAGGAATTACTCATGCTTCATTTGGAGGGATTGGTCTGGCATTTTTTCTGGGGTTCAATCCTTTAGCCGGGGCAGTGCTTTTTGCAATATTAGCTGCATTTGGAATTCAGTTCTTTACCAAGGTTGGAAGGGTCCGGGAAGATTCTTCAATCGCAATATGGTGGTCGCTCGGAATGGCTGCAGGAATTATTTTTGTCTTTCTTACGCCTGGATATACTCCAAATCTGATGAGTTACCTGTTTGGAAATATCCTGACTGTTTCAAGGGCAGAATTGTGGTGGATGTTTATTTTGACAATCGTTATTATCCTCTTTTTTGCTTTTTTATACAGGAAAGTGCTGTATATAGCTTTTGACGAAGAATTTGCAAGAGCTGCCGGATTACCTGTAACGTTATTTAATTATTTGACTATCACCCTGATTGCATTGACGGTAGTATTAAATATTAGGGTTGTGGGTATTATCCTGATACTTTCTCTACTGACAATTCCACAGGCTACAGCCAATATTTTCACCAGGGATTTTAAAAAATTGCTTTTTCTATCCTCCTTTTTTGCATTTTTTGGAAGTATTTCAGGATTGTTATTATCGTATTATTTAGATATTCCTTCGGGTGCGGCAATTATTTTTACACTGGTGATTGTATTTGGTCTGATCAGATTATATAAGTATTTATTTTAAAAAGAGTATTTTATCATAATTACACTTGTAACGCCTGAATTTTTTCTACAAGTTTTGAATATATCTCTTCAATTTTTTCTGATTCCCTCCTTATTTCAGAAATAAAACTGTTTTTTTCATAACTGCTTCTTACAGACTCAAAGTCAGCAAGCTTTTCATTTTCATCACCTTCAAGCCCAAAACCTATCCTGCTATATTGATCAAATTCCTTTTCAGCATCCTTCAATATCATATTATTACATTTTACTGATCCGGTTTTCCAATTCTCTGATAATTCCAGCATCCCGGATTTTGATATGGAAGATACATCAATTCCTTTTAATTTATTCAGAGTACTGATACACCATGAATAAGCTTTATCTTCATAGTCTTTATTACAATTATTAAATTCCAGGCTTAAATCGTCAATGTTTTTGATCTTTCCGTCGATAACGGCCCCGATAATACGTTTAAGGCTATCTTTATCAGTAATCATACCTGCAATATCCACCCAGTCCGAAATTGAAGCATTACTGTCTGATGGGCGGAGTATTTTTTGCAGTTCATCAATGGTATTAAAATTTTGATCAGTTGCTTTTTTGATCAAAACTCCATAAAGATTGGAATATACAGCAAGTTCGTAAAACCTTTTCGATGTTCTCAGCATCAGTCTGTTTATATATAATCCCTTGTGATATATAAATTCGCGGTCATTGGCAGCAGTTTGATATAACTTTTCGAGGGTGGAAGAGCCTTGGATCATTTTTTGTATGGTGCAGGGATTAAACAGGTCATAATTTATAATATCTGTTTTTTCATCATCTTTTCGATTATCCCTGGCTGGCCATTTTTTACTGTCTCTGGCTGTTCCGACAGTAAAAAGATTCATTGCCGGGATAATAACACTTTTTCCGTTTTCGGCTGAAATATATGAAAATGGAAATTCCGAAGAGTCAAAATTCCCGGTATGTTTATCCATTACCACAGTAAATGGACCTACTCTGGTTGGCCACAGCATATAAGAGAATGAACCTGTTTTAGAGCCCCGCTCCACTATACCCTGATGGACAGGGCCCAGTTTGTACATATGATTGCTTTGGTTGGTACCGCTTCCGGCATTATAAAATGAAAACATACCTGCAATCAGTAAAGTCGATTTATGATGTGTTACGGTATAAGGACCTGCAAAAATACTGCATGCTTCACCGTGGAATGCTTCACAATTGGCAAAGAATGCAGAGTTATCAGACGAAAACTGATTTCCCACCTGAACACCCTGGCCGACAAACGTTGAGTTCAGGATTGCCCCGTTGTCAATATTTGATCCGGAGAGGATTATAAAATGTTTTGCAATAACGCCCCCACCTATATGAACCGGGGCCTTTTCATTACATTTTATTGTTCCTTCCTCTAAATTCAACGCCCCTTCGATTTGGCAAAAAGGACTGATATTAACATTGATTATATTTTTCGTGTTTTGTATCCTGCAATATTCGCCAATTTCCCCGGTTGTTGCTATCTTAGTATTTATATAGTCAGTTATTAATGATTTGAGTTTATTAATGAATTGAGGATTATGTCTGTAAACAACAAGCATATATGCAATCTGAGCAGACAGCCGGTCGAAAACTGGCAATTTCCTTCCTCCGTTTTCGTTGAGGATGTTGATTTCATGACCGTTTCCGAAAGCTGTGCTTCCGAAAACGGCGATTGTTCCTGTGTTTGAAATAAAAGAGCCATCTCCGATTTTGTAGTTTACAAGTATTCCAATATCGGACAGATAAACATCATTGCCAATAACAGAGTCCTGTATAAAGCAATTAGTGATACCTGACTGTTTACTTATCAACTCATTGAATTTTGTAAGGCCACTATTTGCTCCCAGCCTGATATTACCCCCGAACTTAACATTTCTAAGTCTTCCTGCATTAAAAGGATCATTAACCTCAATTTTTGTCCAATCTTCGGCTAAACAACCTCTGAGTTCGAGGGTTTTAATTTCCTGCGTGGTAAGCAAACGGTACATTAATCAGGTAATTCAGGTTTCTTCATCAATTCCTCTTTTTCAATATCTTTATAATACTTGACGGTTTTTACCTTAAGGTCCATGGTAGCATCTTCATCACATACTATTATACCTTTGGGATGAAGTTGCAGCACCGATACTGTCCACATGTGGTTAATACCTTCTTCAACTACCTTCTGTAAAGCCATGGCTTTATTATATCCGTTGATAATTATTATTACCTCCTCTGCCTGCATTACCGTATCAACACCAACTGTAAGCGCAGTTTTTGGTACTTTTCTGACATCATTATCGAAAAACCTTGAATTTGCAACTATGGTATCGTATGTTAATGTTTTAATCCTTGTTTTCGATTTCAGCGAAGATCCCGGTTCATTAAATGCGATATGGCCATCGGGTCCTATACCTCCAAGAAACAACTTTATACCGCCCATATTTTCTATCTTTTTTTCATAATCTTCGCACTCTTTTTCAAGATCGGCAGCATTACCGTTTAGAATATTTATATTTTCACGAGGAATGTCAATATGATTAAAAAGATGCTTATCCATGAAGTAGTGATAGGATTGCGGGTGGTCTTTTGGGATGCCGACATACTCATCCATATTGAATGTTACAACATTTTTAAATGATATTCTGCCCTGCTTCACAAGTTCAATCAGTTCAGTATAGGTACCTATGGGGGATGAGCCTGTTGGTAATCCAAGAACAAATGGTTTATCGGGACCCGGATTGAACTCTTTAATTTTATTGGCAATGTAATAAGCAGTCCATTTACTTAACTGTTGATAATTTTCATGTATTAGTATTCTCATAATTGATTATTTATAGTTTAAAAATTTATTCCAATATTATTTTGGTATCAGCAACGAAACAGCCGTATCCTTTTTCTTTAACAATTAAGGGATTGATATCCAATTCTTTTATTTGGGGGCAATCCATAGCCAGGGATGAAATTTTCACTATTGCGTCAGCAACTGACTCTATATCAAGGGGAATCCTTCCGCGAATTCCTGAAAGCAGGGCTGATGTTTTAATTTCATTGATCATCTCATAAGCCGCAGGTTTATCTACCGGGGCAATTCTGAAACTTATATCCCTGAATATCTCAACAAATATTCCACCAAGGCCAAACATAATTACTGGTCCAAATGACGGATCTTTTTTAATTCCGAGTATTATTTCCTGTCCGTTTTGTATCTGTTTTGTGACCTGAACACCCTCAATTTTTGCATCAGGCATTATTTGATTTACGTTATCAATAATTTTGTTAAAGGCATTTTCCGCTTCCCCTTCTGTATTTATATTCATTATTACCCCACCCACATCGGACTTATGAATAATGTTATGAGACAATATTTTCATCACTACAGGGAATCCTGTCTCTTTTGCCATAGCAGCAGCCTCTTCAGAAGTAATAGCCAACCGTTTTTTGATTACTGGTAATTTATAAGCTTCAAGAATATCAGATGCTTCAATCTCATTCAAATATCTGTTTCCTGTCTTGGCAGCTTCTATAACCAGATTTTGAGCTGTCATATTAACTTTTGGTTTTACAAGTGTGTCCAGGGCAGCCTGTCTGGAGATATAACTTTTAAACTCATAAACGGTTTTAAAAGGTTTACACATTGATTCCGGCAGGATGTAGTGAGGAATATCATTGTATTCCAGTATTTTTATTCCTTCCGCAACGTCAGCCTGGCCCATAAATGATGTGTACACAGGTTTATCTGACTGGCATGCTGAGCGAGATACTTCGTGGGCTATTGATTCAATATCTGTCATTGACTGAGGGGTAAGGATCACGAAGATACCATCTACATTATCATCTTTCAATACAGCTGAAATAGCAGCTCCGTAACGGTCAGCCCTTGCATCTCCTATAACATCAACCGGATTATTAATATTTGCTGTTGTAGGAAGGCTTCGTTTTAATTGTAATGATGTATTTTCATTAAACTTTGCAAGTTTTAATCCCTCCCTGATTGCAGCATCAGTAGTTAATACTCCCGGTCCTCCGGCATTTGTCACTATGGCTATCCTGTTCGATTTGGGATAAGGCTGGTAAACAAATGCTATTGCAATATTGAACATTTCCTCAATATTGCTGCATCTAATAATTCCCGACTGCTTAAAGGCAGCATCACAGATTTCATCTTTTCCTGCCAGGGAACCTGTATGGGATGCAGCTGCGGAAGCACCCTCCTCAGTTCTACCGGATTTAAGGATTAAAATAGGTTTATGACTGGTTTTTATTACCTCTTTTGCAGTCTCCATTAACTTCCGGCCATCTGTTATTTCTTCGAGATATAAGAGAATGACTTTCGTTTTTGGATCATCTTTAAGGTAGTAGAGCAGCTCAATTTCTGATATATCCGCTTTATTTCCAAAACTAACAAATTTTGAGAAACCGATATTTTTTGCTCTTGCATAATCGAGAACCGCTGTACAAAGAGCACCACTTTGCGATAAAAAAGCAATACTTCCTTCTGCGGGAAAACTTCTTGCAAAAGAAGCATTTAATCTTGACACCGGATCAGTATTGATAACTCCCAGACAATTGGGGCCAATGAATGAAATGCCATATTTATTAGCTATCCCTATCAATTCATTTTCTTTTTCAAGGCCTCTTTTCCCTACTTCCCTGAATCCTGCAGATATAATGATTGCTGATTTGATCCCTTTTTGACCGCACTGTTCAAGAGCAAGTTTACATACCGAACTGGGGAAAACAATAACAGCAAGTTCAACTTCATCAGGTATATCAATAACGTATTTATATGTTTTTACACCACTTATTGATCTTTCCCCGGGACTAACAGGATAGAGGATACCCTGGAATTCAGTTTGTAGGATGTTAAGGAAAATATCGCCGGGAACGGTGCCCTTAACCTTATTAGTCCCTACAACCGCAACAGATTTAGGATAAAAAATTGTATGGAGGCTTTTTGGATTAATATCTGACTGATTAATCATAGTGATTCATACCAGATTGAATTTTAAAGTTAATTACAAATAATTTGCAATAAAGTCAACTGCACCATCAATAGTCTGGACTTCCTGGGCTTTTTCAACATCCATTTCAATATCAAATTCCTCTTCAAAGGCTGCAATAAGTAACATGCTCTTCATTGAATCGGCCCCAAGATCAAAAATAAAATTTGCATCATCAGCAATTTCTGATTCATTAATTTTTAAAACCCGGGCGACTACTTTTTTTACTCTTTGTTTTAATGCTTCCTTCTCCATGATCTATAATATTAAATGGATAAATAATATGGAACCTGTATTAATGCATAATTAGTACCTATTAAAGGTATTAAATATAGTCAACGGATGCAAATTTTATGTAATATAAAATTTGTTTTATCAGGAATAATCAAAAATTCCCACAACTGATTTCCCTAGTTTTGCAGCCTCTTCCAAAAACTGTTTTACAGTTAATTCTCTTATATATATCATTCCGTGTGTTGCCCTTATCAATGGAAGTTCATTTTGATAGAAAAAGTTTTTTCCCAGCAGAAGTTGAATTTGTTTATGTTGTTCAAACCATATTTTTTGGGTTAGCTCACTGAATTTTCCATCAAGCTGATAACTGGGGAATGATGCATTTACCTGTGTTACATAGCATTCAGAGAAAGATTTATTAAGTGTAGCCAATGCATTCAGTGAGACTGGCACGATAATCTCTACATCCCAGGGATTGTATTTGAACCATACATTACGGTATCCGGTTATCCGTAAGTTGGAAAGGTCTTCTTCTTTATTCCATTCCTCAACTGCACGGGCTATTGACTGTAATACTTTATAATGAGTATCCGGGCCACTTCCCTGAGGGTCCATTGCCAGACTTATCCGGGTTGGTTTATATTTTCTGAACTCCTCAAGGACAGGCAAAACATCGGTTTCCATATCCGGCTGGTTACCAATAACATTATTTTGGTAAAAGCCAAGATGCAGATGGTGTACATTTTTGACCTGGATTCCATAATGTGCCCATACAAGTTCCTCTTCAAATTCTCTTATCATACCTTTGAGCCTCTGTATCTTGGGAGGATTTTTACTGCCATCGTAACTGTTTTTTAATGTTGTCAGTATCTCATAAATCACATCTGTCAGGTCACTTATATTTTTAATATTCCAGATTAATACTAAAGCCCTGATTAATCTGTGACAAACTCCTCTTCTTTTTTCTTCATCATTTTGAGCTGCAACATTGTCCAGATAATGATAAACATCCTTATCCCATTTATATTTATAACCATCAACAAAAAAATCAGGATATTCAATCATTTGTATCTTATTACTGTTGATTAAATTTTTTGTGTCAATAAGGAGGTCATAAAGGAAAGTATTGGTAACGGCAGTATAACCAGATGTTAATATTGAAAAGTGCAGTTTGTTACTGGCCTCTCTTGACTGGCGGTTGGTAAGAGGCATAATACCAAGCATTATATCATCGTGGTGAGGGCCTGTATGATAATATATCTGGTTTTTCTCTTTTTGAATACCTTTATTTATTTTAGCAAGAATGGAGTCCATAACTGATTGTACAGTATTTTCATTCAGTCCGGGTATCATGCTGCAATATTTATCATTTTTAAGGTCTTCCAGTTCCAGTTTTGCACCGAACTTATTTATTTTTTTGCATAACTCCATTACAGCCCTTTCTGTTTTTTGATGAGTCCACTCACCTGAGGTGTAATAGTTATGAATGGCATCTGCAAGCATTACCCCTGCTCCTTCTGTCAGATAGAACCGGCTGTTTTTTAATTTCTGAAAAGATGTTGCAGGATAAATAACTGTAGGATCACTTTCAAGGGAGTTCTTAATGGTCTCGGCTATTGCTTCACCTGCTGCATAAATAATGGCTTTATTATCAGGATTAAATATCAGGGTACCAAGTCCTATTGTAATTACCAGACGGTTTCTTGATACTTCAATACCTCCCAGGTCTGTTGCTGTAACAGCCTGGGTCTCAAAATTTGTCTGGGTTAATCGTGTGGCAGAAAAATGAAGGGCACCCCGTGTATTAAAAACAATATGTCCATCAGGACCTATGCCACCTAAATAAAATCCAATACCTCCTTTTTCTCTGATTTTATTTTCATATTCTGTGCACCACTGGTCGATTTTAAATATCGATTTTTTTTGTATCTGTTCTAATTCTGTTTTAGCTTCCCTGTACCGCAAGGTAAGATCTATTTTATTGTCAGGAAAAACTTCTGAAAAATGTTTATTTTCAGAAAGAGTTATTTCGTCCGAGTTGATCAATAAAGCATTTTTCCTATCCAGGCCAAAACCTTCAATATATTTTTTTGTTACAAAGTGACAAAGGCTATTATGTTGATTTGAACTAATGGGGTAAAAATCACCTGCCTGAACAAATTGAAGGTTATTCAGTACAGGTTTCTTAAAATGTTTTAACCCGTATTTTTCAGTTATCTCCCTCCCTTTTTTATTATCCCAGTTATCAAGTAAAAGATGTGTGAAATGAATGAAATACTCAGCGGTTTTACCTGTGGGGAGGCTTACCATACCACCTGGATTTTGTGATGCCCATTCCAGAAAACTAAGAGCTGAAAGCAAACCAAGCTTGGGAAAACTGTCAACAGTTATATAAGGAATGCGGGTGGAAATATTTTGTATTTTTGATTCCCTGAAAAATTCCTGTTCTACTTTTGAAAAATTTAACTTCATAATGGATTTTATGATTAAATATTTGTATTGCTACATATCATTAAACCAAATGACAAAGATTGAAATATTTTAAAGATCAATCAAGGCAATTTTTAATTAAATTATAACCGGATGATCGTTTTAATGTTCTGTAATATTAAAGATTTACCTATTAAAATAGTTGTATAACAGATAAAAAAAGCAGATATTTAAAATTATTTATAATTGATTCTTAATTTTACAATAAAATGAAAATCAGATATTTTTTAACCCTTCAATTTGTTATCTGCTGCCTGTTTTTTTCAAACGGACAATCTCGAAAGATAATTCATATCCCGGATATTCCCGGATATAAGACATTAAAATGTGATTTTCATATGCATACTGTATTTTCAGATGGGACAGTATGGCCTACTGTAAGAATTGAGGAGGCCTGGCGTGATGGCCTGGATGCTGTTTCTATAACAGATCATATAGAATACAGGCCCCATTCTAAAGATATCGTTTCGGACCATAACCGGTCGTTTGAGATTGCAGAGCCGCTTGCTGACAATCTTAATATTCTTATTATTAAAGGTGCCGAGATAACGAGAAGTATGCCACCCGGCCACCTCAATGTACTTTTTATAAAAAATGCCAATTTGCTTGTGCGTGAGAATGTGAGAGATGCTATTAAGGAGGCACGGGACCAGGGAGCTTTTATTTTATGGAACCATCCTGGCTGGAAAGCCCAGCAACCTGATACCACACTTTGGTGGGAAGACCACACATGGCTACTGGAAAATGACTTACTGCATGGAATAGAAGTGTACAATGGAAATGAGTATTACCCGGAAGCTGTTGACTGGGCTGTTCAAAAAAAGCTGACAATGTTTTCAAATTCTGATATTCACCCGCCTGTTTCAATGTTCTATGATACTGAAACATTGAAAAGACCTATTACATTGGTTTTTGCCCGTAGCAGAACTAAGGGCGGAATCAGGGAAGCCCTTTTTAGCAGAAGGACTGTTGCTTACTTTGATAATAATCTTGCAGGGCCTTCAGGCCTTCTCGACGCACTGTTCTTCGCATCAGTTAAGATTGTTAATCCTCAGGGAAGATTAAATAAAGGGGAAACGAAATTTGTTACAATAGAAAATAATTCAGACATTGATTATGAATTGGAACTTGTTCAACCAGGAATTGGGTTTGATGTCACCAAAAATATTACTCTGAAAAAACATAGAGTTACTCCCTTGGAATTAAGGGGAAATTCTGAACAAATATCATCCCAGAATGAATTGAAGATATATTATAAAGTCAATAATGCCTTTGTTAATTCAACTGAAAACATGGTAATTACATTAAGAATATCAAATAATTGATTATTATCCTTCCGGATGATTTACTTTAGATAGTAAGATAATTCTTCCACCCATATCTGATATCCTTTTTTATTCATATGTAACCCATCTTCCAGAAATATATCCTTATATACTTCACCCGAATCATTTGTCATTGCACTCCAAAGATCAGCAAAAGCAAGATTCGGATATTTTTTGCATAATTTTTCCAACTTTCGGTTGAGCTTTAAATATTGATTTTTTAATTGTTCCCTGGCAATACTGGGTTTGGCTGAGATAATGATAATTTGAGTTTCCGGAAGATCAGTGACTGCCCTATTAATCAATATTTTTGCCGTTTTTACAATTTCAGATATTTTTTTCCCCGTGGCTATGTCGTTGTCCCCTTCATATATGAATAATATATCCGGGGAATGTTTTAAGATTAGTTTTTCATAAAAGAATAAAAGATCACTGTAATGTGAACCTCCAAAGCCATTATTTATTACATTAAAACGGGGAAAACACGATTGGACATCTTTCCATCCCCGAATTGTTGAGCTTCCTGTAAATAGCACCAGCTTTTTATCTGAACTGAAATTATACTGCATTTTATCCAATTCTTCAACTGTATCATTAAACCGGGTTGGATCCTGGGCATTTGATGATAATGCAAAATTCCAAATCAAGGCAAGGGTAATCAGTTTTATAATAGTACGCATGATAATATAAATTTTTTGCAAATTATAATAATATTTTATTCTTTATCAAAATAATATAGTTATTAATGTTTTAGCCGGAAATGATTCCTGTTTTTCAGTCTTTGATGTTGTGTGTTTACGAATGAATATAACTCTTTTTAATATACCTTTGCCATAAAAACAGGATTATGGAAGTACAAAAGTTTACATATCTGATCATTCTTGTTGCTGCAATTGCTGTTCCTTTAATGTACAGTTTCGAGAAGCAGGTCCGGTTTTATACTAAAATGAAGTATTTGTTACCTGCAATTATTTTCACTGCTGCCGTTTTTATTATTTGGGATTTACGTTTTGAAGAGCTGGGCATATGGAAGTTCAATATCAGATTTATTACCGGCGTTTACATTTTGAACCTGCCTGTTGAGGAGTGGTTATTCTTTTTCGTCATTCCTTATTGTTGTATGTTCATTTATGAAATAATAAAAGTAAAATTTTCGAATATTGAATTTCCAAATTTTTTTCTGGCTATTAGTCTTGTTTTACTGATTCTGTTTATTGCTGTGGCATATTTTGCCAGGGAAAAATTATATACTTTTTTCACATTTTTTTTATTATCAATATATTTTGGTTATACAATTTTCAGGAACAGGTTTAAAAAGCATTTTACTAAATTTTATATGACATATTTTATATCTTTAGTTCCTTTTATAATAACAAATTACCTTTTGACCTCCTTGGCGGTGGTTGAGTATAATGACCTTCATAATTTAGGATTAAGATTTATAACTATACCAGTAGAAGATTTTTTTTATTTTTTTCTTATGCTTTTGATGAATGTTTCTATTTATGAATATACTGTAAGTCATTTTTCCCATAAATAATTAACACATATGAAACGAGCATGTAAAATATTTACACCCAAGGTGATGATTAAAGTTGCGAGTTCCATATGATACCTTTTATAATAATTAATTTTAATCATATGAAATATTTATATACCATTTTTATTTATGGTTATATTATAATTATCAGGATTGCAACATTGTTTAACACTAAGGCAGAGCAGTTAATAAAGGGGCACAAAAACTGGAAAAAAATCCTGGTTGCCAATGTTGAAAAAGATGCCCAATATATTTGGTTTCATTGCGCTTCCCTGGGTGAATTCGAACAGGGAAGGCCATTGATAGAAGCAGTACGTGAAAAGTATAAACAATATAAAATAGTATTGACTTTTTTTTCTCCTTCCGGATATGAAATGCGAAAAAATTATAATAGAGCTGATATTATTATGTATCTTCCGTTTGACACTCCGAGAAATGCGATGTTCTTTCTCGATACAATCAGACCTGTAAAGGCGTTTTTTATAAAATATGAATATTGGTATTTTTATCTTTCCGGATTAAATCACCAAAAGATTCCATTATACCTTATTTCTGCTATCTTCAGACCCGGCGATATCTCATTTCGAAAAGGTTTGATCCGGGAGTGGTACAAAAGAATTTTAATGAAGTTTGATCATATTTTTGTACAGGATCAAAAATCTTCAGAATTACTTCAATCCATTGGAATTGCAAGTTATACCATTTCGGGTGATACACGATTTGACCGAGTCGCTGAAATAGCTTCCAGGTCAAGGAATATTCCTGTCATTGAACAATTTAAAGGAAATTCACCTCTTATTGTTGCAGGAAGTACATGGAAACCTGACGAAGAATTACTTACAAGATTTGTTAATAAATGTGGTGATGTTAAAATGATCTTTGCACCTCACGAGGTTAACAGTAATAATATCGACAGACTCATCCAGATGATAAAAAAGCCGGTAATCAGATTATCCCGGACAGACGGAATAAACATAGCAGATTACAAGGTTTTAATTATTGATAGTATTGGTATTTTATCTTCGGTTTATAAATATGGAACTATAGCCTATGTTGGTGGCGGATTTGGTGTTGGTATACACAATATTCTTGAACCTGCTGTTTTTGGAATGCCTGTCATTTTTGGCCCTAATCATGCAAAGTTTAAGGAAGCTGTTGACTTAATAAAGTATTCGGGTGCTTTTTCTGTTGCAAATTATAAACAACTTGACGATTTACTTGTTGAACTTTTAAAAAACAAGGATAAGTTGTCAGGATCCTCAATTATTTGCAAAAATTATGTAATAAATAATCTTGGTGCCACAACTATTATCATAAAAAAAGTTTTCAACAATTGACTTTTTTTGGGGGGGTGAAGAAAAAGAAGAAAAGTTTTTGCAAAATAGTGTTGAAACTATTTGAATATATACGTATAAAAGAGATGTGGGATTAAATTGGGAATTAATATTTTTGGGAACTTTTTTGCGAAAATAACAAGTTAAATTGTTGATTTTTATTACAGTAACATATGAGAGTTGATAACTTTTAATTTTTTCCTTATAAAAATATTAGATAATTTTCGTTTGTGTATATATCTTGCATCATACAATTAACGGGGAAAAAAGTTAGAATTATTTTTTTATTTAACTGGACATTATGGCTTTAGAAGAAGTAATGATAAAAGACAAACAGGCAAGAAAAATTTATTCAAAGGAAGAAGCGATAAAAGCTTCACTTGATTATTTCAGGGGGGATGATTTAGCTGCCAGGGTTTGGGTTAATAAATATGCCCTTAAGGATTCTTATGGCAATATTTTTGAGCGGACACCTGACGACATGCACCGCAGGTTAGCAAGAGAGATTGCAAGGATTGAAAAAAGTTATCCGGATTCATTAACCGAAGATGAGATATTTAATGTTTTAAAGGATTTTAAATACATAGTTCCTCAGGGAGGGCCAATGACCGGTATAGGAAATGAATTTCAGATTGCCTCTCTGTCTAACTGTTTTGTTGTTGGTAACGAAGGGAATTCTGATTCTTACGGTGGAATTCTTAAGATAGACCAGGAGCAGGTTCAATTAATGAAAAGACGTGGAGGAGTGGGGCATGATCTGTCTCATATAAGGCCTAAAGGCTCACCTGTTAAAAATTCAGCATTAACCTCAACCGGTATCGTTCCTTTTATGGAAAGATATTCAAATTCTACCCGCGAAGTTGCCCAGGATGGACGAAGGGGGGCATTGATGTTATCTGTCTCTATAAAACATCCTGATTCTGAGAGTTTTATTGATGCAAAGCTGGAACAGGGAAAGGTAACAGGTGCAAATGTATCTGTTAAGATTGAAGATGATTTTATGAATGCTGTTGAAAATGGTACTGATTATATACAGCAATATCCTATACATTCTGATAAACCTATTTATAAAAAGGTAATTGATGCCACCCAATTATGGAAGAAAATTGTTAAAAATGCATGGCAATCTGCTGAACCCGGTGTATTATTCTGGGATACAATTATCAGGGAATCAGTACCCGATTGTTACGCAGACCTTGGATACCGCACAGTCTCCACCAATCCATGCGGAGAAATACCATTATGTCCTTATGACAGTTGCAGGCTGCTTGCTATAAATCTTTATTCTTATGTTGAGAACCCTTTTACATCGAAAGCCAGTTTTAATTTCGAACTGTTTAAAGAACATATTCATTATGCCCAGAGAATAATGGATGATATAATTGACCTTGAATTGGAGAAAATTGATGCCATAATCCAAAAAATCAATTCAGATCCTGAAGATGATGATATCAAGCTTGTAGAGAGAAAAATGTGGGAAAATATTAAGACAAAAGCCAGGGAAGGACGACGCACAGGGATTGGTATAACTGCTGAAGGCGATATGCTGGCAGCCCTGGGATTGCAGTACGGGAGCGATATTGCTATTGACTTTTCTGAAGAGATACATAAAACCATTGCTGTGGAAGCATACCGCTCTTCTGTTTTTCTTGCTAAAGAGAGAGGTCCATTTGAAATATTTAATGCAAAAAGAGAAGCTTCAAATCCATTTATTATCCGTCTGAAAAATAGTGATGCTAAATTGTATGATGAAATGGTAAAATACGGAAGGCGCAATATTGCATTACTTACAATTGCACCGACAGGGACTACAAGCCTGATGACACAAACTACATCAGGGATTGAACCTGTTTTCATGCCGGTATATAAACGCAGACGAAAAGTAAATCCCGGTGATAATGACGTTCGTGTAGATTTTGTTGATGAAGTGGGCGATCATTGGGAAGAATACATAGTATTTCATCATAAATTTAAAACCTGGATGGAAGTTCAGGGCATAGATGTGAATCGTGAATATTCACAGGAAGAATTGGATGACCTGGTACAGAAATCCCCATATCATAAGGCTACGTCCAATGACGTTGACTGGTTATCAAAAGTAAGAATGCAGGGAAGAATACAAAAATGGGTTGACCATTCTATAAGTGTTACTATTAATTTGCCTTCAGATTCTACAGAAGAACTGGTCGGACAGTTATACCTTGAAGCATGGAAAAGCGGATGTAAGGGAGTTACTGTTTACCGCGACGGTTCACGTTCGGGTGTGCTGATCTCAAATGACGTCAGAGAGAAAAAAGAAACTGCTGTGTTTACTTCAAAACGCCCTGAGAAACTTGAAGCAGATGTAGTACGATTTCAAAATAATAAAGAGAAATGGATCGCCTTTATCGGTTTATTAGATAGTAAACCTTATGAGATTTTTACTGGTCTTTCGGATGATGAAGACGGAATTCTTTTACCCAGGTCAATTACCGGGGGATATATTATAAAAAGCTATGATAGTGAAGGTAATTCCAGATATGATTTTCAGTATATCAATAAACGAGGTTATAAGACTACTATTGAAGGGCTTTCTTATAAGTTCAATCCGGTTTTCTGGAATTATGCCAAGCTTATATCAGGAACGCTGCGGCATGGGATGCCTATTCATAAAGTTGTAGAACTTGTAACAAGCCTTCAGCTTGATAATGAGACTATAAATTCCTGGAAGGCCGGTGTTGCAAGGGCTCTTAAGAAGTATATACCCGACGGGACCCTTGCTGAGAATATGGTATGTGATGAGTGTGGCTCCAACGAGGTAGTTTATCAGGAAGGATGCCTGACATGCCTTGCATGTGGTAATTCAAAATGTGGATAGAATCGGTATTAGTCTGATTATATAAAAAACCAGCACCGCTTATTAGTGCTGGTTTTTTATATATATTAATTCATTGGATTTACTATTTAACAAATTTAAATGGTATCAGGCATTGACCATTTTTTGATATTCCCCGGAAGACAATAATCCCTCTGCCTCTGCCGGATCATCCATTTTTATCTTTATCATCCATCCTTTGCCGTACGGATCTTTATTTACTAACTCAGGTTTGTCATTAAGTTCTTCATTAATTTCTAAAACTTCTCCGCCAACAGGCATGAACAGATCGGATACAGTCTTTACAGCTTCAACAGTGCCAAATGTGTCGCCCTTCGAAAGTTTTTCCCCTGAGGTTTCAATCTCTATAAAAACTACGTCACCAAGTTCACCCTGGGCAAAATCGGTTATGCCTACATAAGCTTCTTCTCCCTCAATACGAAGCCATTCGTGATCTTCTGTGTATTTTAATTCAGCAGGTATATTCATCTGTATAAATTTTATTAAAGTTATTGACCACTAATTTAGTATTATTTATAACGTTTCAAACAAACTTCTCAACCAGATGGAACTCGCATTTGAATTTTTCATACAATTTTGTCCCGATTTTAACCGGGATGCCCGTTACATTACATCAAATTTTAAGTTTGTTTCAAAATTAATATTTTTAATTTAACCAGCTATAATAAATTCAGAGCAATATACCTCTATATTTTGGTATTTTATTCCTAAGTAAAAATATGGAACACTTTTATTAATATTGTATTTTCAAATATTATGAAACTGTCATCAATGGAATCAGTGAAAATTGAAAAAATAAAAGACCTGGGGAAAGCAGCTAAAGAGTTAATTGATAATTTTCCTGAACAGAGAATATTTGCATTTTATGGTAAAATGGGAGCCGGGAAAACTACTTATATACAGGCTGTTTGCAGGTATCTGGGGTCCACTGACAATATTATAAGTCCTACCTTTGCTCTTGTTAATGAGTATCGTTCAGCAAATTCCGGGTCTGTTTATCATATGGATTTTTATCGCATAAAAAATCTGGAAGAGGTGTTTGATATTGGATATGAAGACTATATATACAGTGGAAATTATTGTCTGATTGAATGGCCTGAAAAAATTGAAACCTTATTGCCTGATCATTATGTGGAGGTAAATATTGAAGTTGGACAAAAAGGTGAACGGTATATTTCTGCTCAGATTTTGTAAATTGATTTGTTGAATGTAACTTGTGATTCAATTTTAAATATTTTATGCTATGACCACTCGTGATGAGTCAAATGAAAATATGTCTGTTTCAAAGACAATGCTCATGCCCAAGGAAGAGATGCTTGAAGTACAGAGCAGAGGGCAAAAAATGAAAATAGGTATCCCCTCTGATCTTTCTAAGGTAGAATACCGGGTTCCCTTAACTCCTCAGGCGGTTGATCTTCTGACTTCATATGGTCATGAAATTTACTTTGAAAAAGATGCCGGTAAACAGGCCAGATATACTGATGAGGAATACAGGAAAGCCGGGGCATTTATAATTGAAAAGAAAGAAGAGGTATTTCAGTGTGATATTATCTTGAGGGTGGCTCCAATTGGAAGCGATGAAATTGAGATTTTGCGTGGGAACCAGACGATCATTTCCAATATGCAGATTCAGGCTCATTGCAAAGATTCAATTGCAAAACTGATGCACAAGAAAGTCACTGCGATAGCCTTCGAAAATATTGAAAATGAAAATGGGTTTTCTCCTATTGTCCATCAAATGAGTCAGATAGCCGGAGTAACATCAATAACCTTAGCAAGCGAGTATTTAAGTAATTCACACAAAGGGAAGGGTGTTCTTTTCGGTGAAGTTACCGGAATTACTCCGGCAGAACTTGTCATTATTGGTACAAGTACTGCAGCTGAATATGCAGCCAGGGCCGCTTTGGGCCTTGGTATACTTGTCAGGGTGTTTGATACATCAGTGTATGATCTGAGCCTCCTGGAAGAAAAATTGGGACGAAGGGTATTTACTTCAGTGTTTTACCCGAAGGTGTTGAGGAAAGCACTCATTTCAGCTGATGCAGTTATAGGTGCAATGCAGTTTAATACTACTCCAAAATTCAGAGTATCTGAAGATCTGGTAAAACAGATGAAAGAAGGATCTGTTATTATTGACTTGAACGCCAGCCAGGGAGGATGCTTTGAAACAACAAAATGTACTGATTTTAATGATCCTACTTATATAAAACATGGTGTTGTACACTATTGCGTGCCTAACATCCAATCAATAGTTGCCAGGACAGCATCAATTTCACTTAGTAATATTTTAATGCCTGTCCTGTTATCAATAGGTGATAGCGGTGGGGTGGACAACTATATTAAAAATGCAAAAGGATTTCGGAAAGGAGTGTATATTTATCATGGAATATTAACTAATCCTGATGTGGGCAGGCTTTTTAATATCCCTGCAAAAGATATAGATTTACTTCTTGCAGTCTTCTAAATCTGGTTTCACCATTTTAATATTGCTTTTTTAGTCTGATACGATTTTGCCTTTCAGGACATATCTTCTTTTACCATTACGGTCATGGATATCCCGGGTATATCCACCTTGTTAGTAACAAGCTCTTCAATCCCGGTTTCGTCAATATCAAAGTTGCGGGCTACAATTTTATATTTGGCTTCAGGTACAGGGACTGTCATATTTTCTTTATTACCGTTAAAAAGCAGGATAATTTGTTCCCATGTATCATGGACATCCCCTCCGTTCAGGCAATAAACTATGATACCCGGCTTATAATCAGTACAGAAACTTAAGAAATCAGCAATTTTGGAGGGATCTCCCATCCGGAAAGCAGGGTGATTCTTTCTCAGTGTTATCAGTTGTTTATAATATTCGAATACATTAAGGTATATGGTTTTTCTTTTCCAGTCAATCTGATTGACCGAATCAGGTGATTTATAAGAGTTACCATTACCTCCTTTTGTTCTGCAGAATTCCATTCCTGAGTGAATAAATGGTATTCCCTGTGAAGTGAGGATCAGAGCGCCGGCAAGCATGACCATTTTGCGTAAATCGTCATCAGACGATTTTGGATTGCTGAGTTTTAATTTATCCCATAAAGTATAATTATCGTGGCAGGATGCATAGTTGATGCATTGGTCCGGAGTTATTGCCCAGGGCTTCTTTGAAGTGTCAACAAAATCGTATACAATTTGAGGATGGTATATTGAGCCAACAATCCCGAATTTTACAGCCTCCTCACGAAAACCCAGGCCACTAATAAATCCCTGTGTTTTTTTTGGGTTGTGATTCCCCCTTAAAGCATCTCTGAAATCATCGTTGAATGTTGATATACCCGGCAGTTGGGCAATATTTTTTTTAACCGCCCTGAATTCTTCACTCATAGGGCTTTCGGCAGCAGCCCATCCTTCTCCATACAATATTAAACCGGCTTCGGTCTTGTCCAGTTCAGAACGTATCCCCTTCATAGTCTCAATATCGTAAATGCCCATAAGGTCAAACCTGAATCCATCTATATGATACTCTTCTGCCCAGTATTTCAGTGAATCAATTATAAATTTTCTAACCATAGATCGTTCTGTGGCTATTTCATTGCCACATCCTGAGGCATCAGCAAATGTTCCATCAGGTTTCTGCCTGTAAAAATAACCGGGAACTGTTTGATTAAATGCTGACTCCTTTGCAAAATACGTATGGTTGTATACTACATCAAGAATGACTCCAATGCCTTCTGAATGAAGTGACTGAACTAATGATTTTAATTCTTTGATCCTGACATTACCATCATAGGGATCTGTTGAATATGATCCTTCAGGGACATTAAAATTGAGTGGATCGTAACCCCAGTTATATTTTAATAAAGGTTCTTCTTCATCAACTGTGAAAAAATCTGAAACAGGTAACAAATGAACATGGGTGACCCCCAATTCTATTAAGTGGGATAGTCCCGTTGAAATATTACCTTCACATATTGTATCTTTTTCAGTAAAACCTGTATATTTTCCTTTGTTTTGTATGCCGGAGATGGGAGATATTGAAAAATCCCTCACATGTGTTTCATAGATAATTGCATCAGTGAATTTGTTTAGCTTTGGCCTTTTGTCATTTTCCCAATTTTGGGGATTAGTCTTTGAGGGATCGTAAATCATACCCCTAAATCCGTTCACGCCCACGCAACGGGCATATATGTCAGGTGTCTCATCGAGCCATTCACCATCGTCAACCCTGAAAGTGTAAAATTTACCTTCATAATCGCCATTTAAAATTGTTGCCCATGTACCATAACCATTTGCCTGAAGCTGCGTTTTATGAAAAGCCTCCCCCGATTTGCCGTTTTTAAATAGCCTGAATTCAACCCTCCTGGCTGTGGGTGCCCATATTTTTATATAAGTTTTCTCCCGAGACCAGTATACACCCAGATCATCACCAGCATAATATGGGTACGTTGAAAAGTCTATGTGATTGAATTTCCAGTCTCTCATTAAAAGTTAAATAATGTTTTACGAAGGAGTATTGTTTGCGAACCTAGTTTTTTACCATTTACTTCATGAATAATAATTTTTGTCCTGGGAAATTTTTTCAGGCTTTTATCATGATAATAAAATCTGTTAAGATCAATTCTAAGAGTATGTTTTTCTCCTTTTCCCAGATAAAGAGGGTAAAAATTATAGTTATTTGTACCCTTTAGTTTGAATTTTCTCGATAACCAAATATTACAGAAAATTAAAAGGGGATTATCAATGTCCAAATCACTGTTGCCGGTATTGGAAATAACTAATTCAAGAAAATCAGGGTAATATGAACGGTCTTTTTTTAATTCTATCTTTATTTTTTTTCTGTTTATAAAGGGATTCTTAAATTTTTTGGCATAATTATTTTTACTCTCCCACCTTATTGAAATAAAGAAAATAAGTGACAAAAGTAAAATAACAACTCCTGCCAAGATCAGTTTGTGACCTTCAGGGCCTATGACATTTTCTGCTATTACAAAAAGATTGGAAGCTAACAGTAACATAATTATCAATATCTGATCCATCCACAAATATTTGCTGTAAAAGTAACTGATTTTTTTGATTAACAATTATTAGTTATCAACCGGCAAATTTTTAGTTGTTGTTATAAAAAGATTGTAAGTTTACCTGACAGGCTGTTCTGATTCTCATATTAATTCATTATAATTGATCTAAGCATGAAACTATAATGCATTCATGATCCTATTTTTGTGTTGAAATATATTCTTGTGGTTGTAATAATATTTAGACCGGAAAAAGATGAAGTACATTGCTGATTTACATATTCATTCTCATTTTTCAAGAGCTACTTCCGGTTTGTTAAGGCCTGAGCATCTGGATTATTATGCGGGGCTTAAAGGTATTAAAGTAGTTGGTACCGGTGATTTTACACATCCGGGCTGGCTTGATGAACTTAAAGAAAAAACTTATCCTGACGGGAATGGATTTTTAAAATTGAAAAAAGATTATTCTGTTGATTCCCCTTTTGGCAGTGATACCAGGTTTATTCTTACCGCGGAAATCAGTAATATTTATAAAAGGGATGGGAGAGTAAGGAAGGTTCATAATCTTATTTTGGTTAAAGATTTTTTAGAGGCAGAAAAGATAAACCGGCGTCTTAAGAATATCGGCGGTAATCTGACATCAGACGGAAGGCCTATTTTGGGCCTTGATTCACGTGATCTGTTGGAGATTGTTCTGGATTGCAGCGAAGATAATTATTTTATTCCTGCCCATATTTGGACCCCATGGTTTTCCATGTTGGGGTCTAAATCGGGATTTGATTCGATTGATGAATGTTTTGCTGACCTGTCGGGACATATCCATACTATCGAAACAGGCCTTTCTACTGATCCACCGATGAACTGGCTTTGTTCATTTCTCGACAGGGTCACCCTCGTTTCAAATTCAGATGCCCACTCACCTGAAAAATTGGGAAGAAATGCTAATATTTTTAACACCAACCTGGATTATTATTCATTGGTGGATGCTATGCGAACAGTGAATAGTGAAAATTTTGGGGGTACTATAGATATGTTTCCCCAGGAAGGAAAATATCATTATGACGGACATCGGAAATGCCAGATTTGTTGGGACCCTGCAGAGACACTCAAAAATGATTATCTATGCCCTGTTTGTAAAAAACCTGTTACTGTCGGCGTTATGAACAGAATAATTCATTTATCCGACAGAGATGATATAGATACACATCCCCGCAGGCATCCTTTTTGGTCAATTATTCCTCTGAAAGAGTTATTATCCGAAATTACCGGAACAGGTGCCAACTCCGTTAAAGTTGAGAAAGAATACATGCAGACTATACGAAAGCTGGGCCCTGAACTGGATATTTTACTCGAAATTCCTCTGGAAAAGTTAGAGGCTGAATGTTCAAAAGTTTTTGCGGAGGCAATCAGAAGAATGCGAAACCGTCAGGTTATTATAAAAGAGGGTTATGATGGTGAGTATGGAGAAATTAAGGTGTTTGGTCCTGGTGATGTTAAATTTTTTAATGAGAGTAACCCTCTTTTCCGGATTGATTTGCCTTCACCCCCGGTTAAAAGGAAATTAATAAATTTTGATTTGGAAAGTATACAGGCTCTTTTAAAATCAACAGGCAATGAAATTGCTATTGCAGCAGAGAAGCTACAGCCGTATGGCCCTTTATCAAATAATAATTTACCTTTTCAGGAATTAAATCCCCAACAACATGCTGCGGTGGTGAATGAAGAAGGTCATACATTAATAATTGCCGGACCGGGGACCGGGAAAACAAAAACCCTGATCAGCAAAATTGCATGGCTGTTAGCAAATAAAATTGCAGATCCGGGAGAGATACTTACAATTACTTTTACTAATAAAGCAGCTGAGGAATTGTCGGCACGTCTTCAGATAATACAGGGTAAGCAATCTTTATCAAAAGGTGTGGTTGCAGCAACATTTCATGCATTTGGATTATCGGTACTGAAGAAATTTCATGATGATTTCGGTCGATCCGGTAATTTTATTCTTGCCGATGAGATTATGAAAACTGATGTTGTAAAATCATTATCCGGAACCAATGAGGGAGAAGTAAAAAAGCTTGTTAAACAAATTTCTGATATTAAATCAGGCAATGAAAGTGAATCTGTGTTTTTCAGGAAATATGAAGAAGCATTGAAAAAGCTTGATATCTTTGATCTTGATGATTTAATAGTTAAACCATTGAAACTCTTTCGTGAAAATGAGACAATAAGAAATTTTTATCAAAACAGGTACAGGTATATCTTTGTAGATGAATTTCAGGATATTAATGATAATCAATACAAATTAATACAACTGCTTGCACCTTCTGAAAAATCTCATGTGTGTGTTGTTGGCGATGCTAATCAGTCTATTTATGGGTTCAGAGGTTCCGGGTCTGACTTCATTGATCGTTTTATTACAGACTATCCGGGAGCAAAAATGTTTAGACTGACGAAGTCTTACAGATGTTCACAGGCTATTCTCGATGCATCTTCCGGCGTTTTGGATCATTCTGCCGGATTTCTTGAAGGCTCAGGTGAGGGATTACGGATTTTGATATCAGAACAACCCTCAGGAGCTGCTGAAGGAGAATTTATAGCAAGACAGATTGTGAAATTAACAGGTGGCGTCAGCTTTTTTTCTATCGACAGTGATGTCAGTGATGGTAACAGAAGTGATTTGATTAGCAGTCTTTCCGGGATTGCTGTTCTTTGCAGGACAAGAAATCAGTTTGAACCAATTGCTAAAGCCTTAAGAGATCACAATCTTCCTTATCAGGAGGTCGGAACAATACCATTTTTCAGGGAAGAACCCTACAGGACTTTAATTAGTTTTCTTAGATTAATTGCAGCTGACCGATTTGAACATGCAGATAAGTTACTTAGTTTTAAAAACGATTTTATTTCCAATACCGGGCTCAAAGATATCTCAGATAAGAAAAATAAGTTGGGATTGGTAACCTTTCTTGAATTGATAAGGGAACAGGTATTCAAAAATAAAGATTTTACTCCTGAATCCTGGATTAGATTTACAGGTATTGCCGGGAGTATATCCAATTTAAATGATTTTCTTGATTACCTTGCTGTAGGTACCGGACCTGATACACATGATTATAAGATGGAAGCAATATCTTTAATGACATTGCATGCTTCTAAAGGATTGGAGTTTGAGTGTGTTTTTATATCCGGATGCGAGGATGGATTGATACCCTATTCATTATATAACACACCAACAAATCCCGAAGAAGAGAAGCGTCTTCTGTATGTTGGGATGACACGGGCAAAGCGTTTGTTGTATATGACTTATGCAAGGCACCGTATGTATAGGGGGCGCAGATTGTCTCTTCCCCTAAGTCCGTTTGTAAAAAATGTCCAGCAGGACCTGCTTCAGAATATTAAATATTCTCCACCTCAAAAGAAACAGGAAAAAGATGACCAATTGAGGCTGTTTTAAGTGATTGGGTTAATTCATCTCTATAATTTTTAATAATTCATCAAGTTTAGGTGTCAGAATAATTTCTGTACGTCTGTTCATTTGCCTTGCCTCAGGAGTTTTCTCATTCAACAGGGGAACAAATTCACTCCTCCCGGAAGCGATTATTCTTTTAGGATCTATTTGTCCGTCTTCAGTTAATATCTTAGTTACTGCAGTTGCTCTCATAACACTCAGGTCCCAGTTATCTTTTACATCACCTGATCCCCGCATTGGCACATCGTCGGTATGTCCTTCAACCATAATATTTATATCGGGATTATCTGCAAGTACTTTTTTCAACTCGATCAATGCCTTTTTACCATTAGGGTCCACATTCCATTGGCCGGTCTTAAACAGGAGTTTTTCATCCATAGAAACATAAACCTTTCCATTTTTTTCATGAACTGTCAAACCATTATTATTGAATCCTGTCAGTGCCTTTATCACTCTGTCTTTTAAATCCTTAACAGCCTGGTCTTTTTGGTCAAGGATTCTTTGTAATTCTATTAAACGGGCATTCTTTTCTGCAAGTTCATTTTCTGCTTCGCGTAGCAGGTCTTCCCTGGTGTTTAAATTATTACGGGTTTCCTGAAGATCTTTTAATAACATTTCAATTTCTGCAGTGCTTCCTGTTTTTATCAAATCCAGTTCACGCAGTAATCCATCCTTCTGCGCAGCAAGCGCATCATTTTTTTGTTTCCGGAGATTTAATTCATACAAATATTCTTCATTACGGCTAGTCAGTTCCTTATTTTTTTCAGATAGCATTTGATAAGCATTTGATAGCTCTTTATTAGCAATTTCCAGTTTTGAAATGGTTTGTTTCATTCCCTCATTTGATCTGGCCAGACTGTTCAGCCTTTCAGAGGCTTCATTAAACTTTTTCATTGAAACACAAGATGTTAAAGGAATTGTTGCTATCAGTGACAGAATGGTAATTACTTTTCTCATATTTTTACTTTTTAATGGCTAAATTTACTTTTTTTACATTGTTTGAACAAATTTGTTGTTATTAGGGTTTTATTAAAATTTTAGAATTTAAATGATTAATTTTAATTTTGAAATCATTTTAAAAAATTGATGAGAAAGATCACAGAAAAGGTACTTGAAAGAATAAACAGTCCGGCTGATTTAAAGAATCTTGATCCTGAAGAACTTACAGTTTTATGTGACGAACTGAGAAAGTTTATTATTGATGAGGTATCTATTAATCCGGGTCATTTAGGGGCCAGTCTTGGAGTAGTGGAGCTTACTGTGGCCCTTCACTATGTTTTTAATACTCCTTATGATTTACTGGTATGGGATGTTGGGCATCAGGCATACGGGCATAAAATATTAACAGGAAGGCGGAATATTTTTAACACAAACAGGAAATTTAATGGTATTAGTGGTTTTCCTAAACGTACTGAAAGTGAATATGATGCTTTTGGTGTGGGACATGCCTCCACCTCAATTTCCGCAGCTCATGGTATGGCAGTTGCTGCAGAACTGAAAAATGAGACAGACAGGAAAATTGTAGCAGTTATTGGAGATGGTGCCATGACCGGGGGTATGGCTTTTGAAGCACTTAATAATGCAGGAGCACACAATTCTGACCTTTTGGTTATATTGAATGATAACAACATGGCTATTGATCCGAATGCCGGAGTAATAGGCCAATACCTTATTAAAATATCAAAATCAGAAACTTATAATAAAGTAAAGCGGGATATTTGGGAAGCTCTGGGTAAACTTGACGGATTTGGCAAGACTACCAGGAAAATTATTCAGAAAAATCAACATGCGCTTAAAAATATTTTGTTATCGGGGAATAACCTGTTTGAGGCTTTTAACTTTCGGTACTTCGGACCAATCGACGGGCATGATATTCATAATCTGATCCACGTATTAAATGACCTGAAAGATATAAAGGGCCCTAAACTGTTACACTTGATTACCAAGAAAGGGAAGGGTTTTAAACAGGCTGAAATCAATCAGACAAAATATCATGCACCCGGTTTATTTGATAAGGTAACCGGACTGATAATACCAGATAATTGTACTCAGGGAAGAGCTTCAAAGTTTCAAAATGTCTTTGGAGAAACTCTTTTAGAACTTGCAGAAAATAATAACAAGATAGTAGGAATTACCCCTGCAATGCCTACAGGTTGCGGAATGAGTCTTATGTTAGAAAAGATGCCGCACCGGGTTTTTGATGTTGGTATTGCTGAGCAGCATGCAGTTACTTTTTCTGCAGGTCTGGCAACACAGGGGCTTATACCTTTTTGCAATATCTATTCCTCATTTATGCAGAGGGCGTATGACCAGGTTATTCATGATGTTGCAATTCAAAATTTGCACGTAGTATTCTGTCTCGACAGGGGGGGGCTGGTTGGTGAAGATGGCCCGACTCATCATGGAATTTTTGATATTGCCTATATGAGAAATATTCCAAATATGATTGTAGCAGCACCAATGGATGAAGAAGAATTGCGTAATCTTATGTATACGGCCCAGCTGGAAGAAATTGCTTCGCCTTTTTCCATAAGATATCCAAGAGGTTGCGGATTATCATTGAATTGGAAAAAGCCTTTTGTAAAACTTGATATAGGGAAAGGAAGAAAACTTACTGAAGGAAATGATGTGGCGGTATTGTCTGTTGGAAAATCGGGAATTATTGTTCAACAGGTAATAAAAAATATGAATGCCGGGAACATTTCTGTGGCACATTATGACATGAGATATGCCAAACCATTAGATGAGGAACTTCTTAAAGAGGTCTTTGATAGGTTCAAATATATTATATCAATTGAAGACGGAGTTATTAAAGGTGGTTTTGGAAGTGCTGTACTTGAATTTATGGCAGAGCACGGATATTCTGCAAAGGTTAAATTATTGGGTATACCTGATAAGTTTATTGAACATGGAAGTCAGGAGGATCTGTACAGACAATGTGGTATTGATAAAGAAGGATTGTGTCACGCGATAACAGATATTCTGAAATAATAATATTTTCTGACTTTTTCCGTTCTCATTCAACAATAAACATAAAGATCACACTTTGGATATTTACCGTAAAAGAAAGCGTGGAAAAATATTACTTCTGATCGTAGCTGTACTTATTGGTGTGGCTTCTCTGTTATATACTAACTGGCTTACTGAAAAAATGGCCAATGAGGAAAATAAGAAGGTAGAACTATGGGCAGAAGCTACTAAAAGGCTTGCTGAATCAGGCATTCAGGAAAATGATCAGATAAGTATTGAGGAACTCAATACATCATATCTTTCATTAATTCAGTCTATACTGGAACAGAATTCAACTATACCTGTATTGATAGTTGAACCTGACGGGTCCTTAAATTCTGATGCAAATATTAAATATAGTGAGCAGCGAAAAGAAGCTGTATTGAAAAAGGAATTGGTTAAGATGAAAGAACATTCTGAACCAATCCGGATAGATCTTTCGGAAGAGAATTATCTTCTTTTGTACTATCGTGAATCAAACCTGCTGCGCAATTTACGATATTACCCTGCAATACAGCTATTTGTTATTTTTATTTTTATTGTTGCTGCTTATGCAGCTTTCAGCGCCACTCAGAGGGCTGAGCAAAATCAGGTTTGGGTTGGAATGGCTAAAGAAACGGCACATCAACTTGGAACACCGATTTCATCACTGATGGCCTGGATTGAAATATTGAAACTCCAGAATGTTGACCTGAACCTTGTAAAAGAGTTTGAAAAAGATGCCCAACGACTCGAAAAAATTACTGAACGTTTCTCCAAAATAGGTTCTAAACCCGAACTGATTAAAACAAATATTGTTGATGTACTGAATTCAACAATAAGTTATCTTGAAACCCGGTCATCAGAGAAAATAAAATTTATATCTGATTTTAATGAATTTACAAACATAGAAATTCCTCTCAATGCTGCACTGTTTTCATGGGTCATAGAAAATTTATGCA
This sequence comes from uncultured Prolixibacteraceae bacterium, assembly GCA_964545315.1. Lineage (GTDB taxonomy): Bacteria > Bacteroidota > Bacteroidia > Bacteroidales > Prolixibacteraceae > JAAYJR01. Next base: position 20,011 of record CAZJGI010000001.1, on the reverse strand, counting down.
AAAACGCGATAGATGCTATTCAGAACCATGGTACAATAACAATTGGTTTGAAAGAGAATGAGGGAAATGTTATTATAGATATTACTGATACAGGTAAAGGGATAAGTAAATCCCAGTTTAAGATCGTATTTAATCCCGGATACTCTACAAAAAAGAGAGGTTGGGGATTGGGTCTTTCTCTTGCCAAACGTATTATTGAAAATTATCATAAAGGTAAAATATTCGTTAAATGGTCAGAGACGGGAAAAGGGACTACCTTCAGGATTATTTTAAAAAAATAACAATTTAATAATAGGTATATTATTTCACGACTTTGAAGGCTTGAGAAAAAATATTATGCTTGAAGATTCCGTTTTCGTTTTGTATTTTTGGCGCAATTAAAAAAATGAAAGTGAAATTTGATATTACATCTAAGATATATTCAGACTTTGCTGCTTTTGAACCCTTATTGAAAAAGTGGAAGGAGAATAATGAAAAAATAGTATTTACAAATGGTTGTTTTGATCTTATTCATCTTGGTCATGTAGATTCATTACTGAAAGCAGCAAGTATGGGAACAAAACTGATCGTAGGTTTGAACTCTGATGAATCAGTAAGGGCGCTTAAAGGGAAAGGGAGGCCTATTTTAAACATTAAAGCCCGGACAACCCTGCTGGCAGCATTTGCATTTGTTGATGCTGTGATCGTATTTTCAGAAGAAACCCCTGCCAGGCTGATAGCCGGAATTTTACCCGATTTGTTGGTGAAAGGCAATGAATATGCAATTAATGAAATTGCAGGCTTTGATACAGTAATTAAAAACGGAGGGAAAGTTAAAACTCTTAAACTGGTTCCCGGAGTTTCAACAACTGAAATGATCAATAAAATAAAAAGCCTTGATTGATGTCACAGGGAAAAATTATTTACACCTGCCAGAATTGTGGTTCACAATCTCCTAAATGGCTGGGAAAATGCCCTTCTTGTGGTGAGTGGAATACTTTTGTTGAAGAAGTAATAAAAAAGAAAAAACCTGGTACTGAAAGACAGGTGAATCATAAGGGTTCTCACCCTGTTACACTTGAAGATATTGATATACACAAGAATAATCAAAGAATTTCTTTTGGCATACAAGAATTTGACCGGGTTCTTGGTGGGGGAATAGTTCCCGGTTCAATTATTTTACTCGGTGGGGAACCTGGCATAGGAAAATCAACTCTGGCATTACAGATCGCCCTTAGCCTTAATGACAGGCCTGTCTTGTATATTTCAGGGGAAGAGAGCCTGCAACAGCTAAAACTGAGGGCCGACAGGCTGGATTCAAAAAAAAGCAACTGCTTGTTTTTATGTGAAACATCACTTGAGTATATTACCGATGAAACATTAAGAATAAAACCTGATCTTCTTATCATAGATTCTATACAAACTATTTCGACTGACACGGTTGATTCTTCACCCGGTTCTGTAACACAGGTACGAGAGTGTACCTCATCAATTATGGACCTCGCAAAAAGAAATGCCATCGCAGTTATTCTGATCGGGCATATTAATAAGGAAGGAACACTTGCCGGGCCTAAGGTATTGGAGCATATGGTAGATACTGTCCTGCAGTTCGAAGGTGATTCTAATTATATGTACAGGATATTAAGAGCAAATAAAAACAGGTTTGGTTCCACCAATGAATTAGGTATCTTTGAGATGAGGAATAACGGGTTGCAGGAGATTCTTAATCCTTCAGAACAGCTAATCCCTTCAGGAAATAATGATTTAAGCGGAACTGCTGTTGCCTCGGCAATACAGGGTATAAGACCTTTCTTAATTGAGATACAGGCTTTGGTCAGCACAGCAGCTTACGGCACTCCTCAGCGTTCATCAACAGGATTTGACCTGCGCAGGCTTAATATGCTGCTTGCTGTGCTCGAAAAACGCGCAGGATTCAGATTGCTTGCAAAAGATGTATTTGTTAATATAGCCGGCGGTTTAAAAATTAATGACCCGGCAACTGACCTGGCGGTTATTTGCGCAATCCTTTCATCAAATATCGATAGCGCTGTAAATCATAAAACCTGTTTTGCCGGTGAAGTAGGCCTTACCGGAGAAATAAGAGGCGTAAACCGCATTGAACAGCGAATTGCAGAAGCATCTAAAATCGGATTTGAAAGAATTATAATTCCAAAATTAAATAAAGGCTTTGATATTTCTAAATTTAACATTAAAATTGACAGAGCAGGCAGGGTGGAGGAGGTCATCAGAATTATTTTTGGATAAATCAGTAGGTGGATCACAGGAATGGTGAAAATACAATTAATATTATTTTTCGGCTTGTTATGCATGATAATATCATGCGATAAACCATCTGTGGAAAAACCGGTTGATCTGATTAGCGAGGATAAAATGATAAATATGCTAACTGACATACATCTTGCTGAAGCTACATTTAAAAACAGACAATATCAGGATAGCCTGATGATGAAAAGTAATTCAGCAAGTTTTTATTATTCAGTGCTTGAAAAATACCAAATCCCGGATTCAGTATTTGAACAGTCATATTTGTTCTATATCAGCCGGCCAAAAAAGTTTGAAAAGATGTACAGGCAGGTGATGAATAAACTTAACGAACTTGAAGAAGAGTTTTCGGGAAGGAAGAAAGAGGAGTTAGATTTGGAAATAAAAAAAGATAATCCTTGAGAAGAATCTCAGCAACATATATTTTTCCGGGTAACAGACCTCCTTTGAAATTTGGCATTCTTTCCTGCCTTGACGACGGCACTGTAATGAGTATTACAGATACTTCAGGAAAGCTCAAAGAGGAACAGGGAGTGGAGTATTATTCAGGCGTTTTGGTACCGGGTTTTATTAACTGTCACTGTCATCTCGAATTGTCCTTTTTAAAAGGGCAAATCCCGGAGAAAACGGGAATTGGAGGGTTCATCGGAGCAATTAACAGATTACGGAACAGAGAATTTCCAAATATGTTAAAAGCTATTGAAAATGCAGAATTTCAGCTTTTTAACTCAGGAACTGTTGCCGTCGGGGATGTTGTAAATTCATTGATTACACTTGATCTGAAAAGATCCGGGAAAATGTTTTACCACACTTTCGCAGAAACTTATGGTTTCCATCCGTCAAGAGCTGAGAGAGCTTTTGAACTGGCATGCATGACAGAAAGAAAATTTCATGAATACAATCTTAAAGCTTCTGTGGTACCGCATTCTCCTTATTCTGTTTCGGAACAGCTGTTTAAAAAAATTGCCATTAAAGCAGAAACAGAGGACAGTATACTAACAATACACAATCAGGAAAGCAAAAGTGAGGAATTGTTTTTTAAGAGCGGCACTGGTTCTATAGCACAACATTTAACAGAAAATCTTAAAATTGACATTTCTCATTGGAAACCTACCGGAGAAAATTCGATCGTTTTTGCCTTGAATTTTCTGCCTGAACGGAATACTTTACTGCTGGTTCATAATACTTATACGTCAAAAGATGACATAAGAATTATTAAAGAGAGGAGGTCGGTCGAAAATACTTTTTTTGTGTTATGTCCGAACTCCAATCTTTATATTGAAAATCAAATTCCTCCGGTTACATTGTTTAAAAAGGAAAAACTTAATATCTGTCTGGGAACCGACAGTCTGGCATCTAATCATCGACTTTCTGTGCTTGACGAAATGGTAACAATTCAGTTATATTATCCTGAAATATCACTGGGAGAATTGGTTCAGTGGGCATGTTTCAACGGAGCAAGGGCAATTCAGTCAGATAATCTTTACGGTAGCTTTGATCCCGGCAAAAAACCAGGGGTGAACCTCATTACCGGAGTTGACCTTTCTAACCTTAAATTAACAGTTAACAGCAAACTGCGAAGGCTGATTTAGAATTGTTGAGGAAAAGCATTTTAGAAGATACTTACGATAATTTCATTGAAGAAAATATCCAGAGAATATCTGCAGAATAGAACGGTATGATATGAATCTTATATGATTTTTTAATGCTAATATTATAAGTTAGTACGATACCATTCCGAGCTTCTTCCCAACCAGCGGATGCCAGCTACAAAACCTTTAAGCTTTAAAAGATCATCACTTTCAAGCCATCCGTAACAATCATAGGTATTGCCTGATTTAGGATCGTAAATCTTTCCGTTTTTCCATTCTTTTTTATTGGCATCATAATCAAAATTCTCCAAAATTTGTAACCCTATAAGTGAGCGGCTTTGTAAAGATTCATCGGGATTCTTGTCATCTTTTGGTGGTTGCCCGTTTTCATATTTTTCCGGTATCATATAAACAATAGTACCGATATATTTCCCGTCTTTTTTTTCAACTTTTATTTTCGTTGTTTTTTCATCGTTCCACCATATACCGGTGATCCTGTCAGCCTCCTGGGCTATGCCTGCTAATGTGTAGAGGCCTAAAATAAAGAATATTACAAGTTTTTTCATTGGATAATTATTTTATTATTGTTACTAATTAATTATTTTAATAGATATCATATAGCTTGCTCGCATATGTTTTAATCATACACTTGGTTGATTTTATAACTATGCTCGTTTCATATAATGAATATTTATAATTTTAAAGGATTTAAAATTATAAATAATACAAATTCAAAAAGCGATTTATAAATTATTTTTGAATTATTTAATTGTTTATGCTGATGATACTGTTTAAACGTTTACTCTTATTTGCAGGAATACTGATTATTATTGCCTTGTTTACCGGTTATTTTTTTCTTGTCAGGATTCAAAGGTCTGCTTTGCCGGATTACTCACAAGATATTAATGTCCCGGGCCTGAGGGAAGAGGTGACTGTTTTGCGGGATTCATTTGCAATTCCTCATATTTATGCTCAAAATGACAAGGACCTTTACAGGGCAACAGGTTTTATAATGGCACAGGACCGCCTTTGGCAGATGGACTTGTTAAGAAGAGTAACCCAGGGAAGATTATCAGAAATAATGGGCAGGGACCAGTCAGATATCGATTTACTGATGAGAGCCCTGAGGATAGGGGAAAAATCCCGGAAAGTACTGCTGCACTTGGATCCTGAGATTATTTCAGCACTTGATGAATTTTCTGAAGGAGTAAATTATTATATTGAAAATTTTCCTTTGCCCCCGGAGTTCAAAATTTTAGGATACAGCCCTGACCCCTGGTTGCCTGAGCATTCTTTGAACCTGATAGGTTACATGTCGTGGGACCTTACTTCAGGCTGGGATACTGAATTACTTTTGTATCAGATAATGGAAAAAGTGGGAAAGGAACAGATGAAAGAATTAATACCACGAAATGAGAACCATTCAGTTTTCGTTTACCAGCAGCCTGAGAATTTAAAGGTTAATATTACCGAAACAATATTATCAGCAGGAAATCAACTTAAAAAGACAGGTTTGGAAATATTTAACGGCAGCAATAACTGGGCTGTTTCAGGGGCAAAAAGTGAAAGTGGCAAACCTTTGCTGGCTAATGATATGCACCTTGGGTTATTCGCTCCCGGAATATGGTATCAGATACACCAGGTATCAGGAAATAATCTTAATGTTACCGGGGTGGCAGTGCCCGGGCAGCCCTTTGTTATTTGTGGCCATAATGATTCAATAGCATGGGGAATGACCAATGTTTATGTCGATGACCTTGATTTTTACGCGGAAACACTGAATAAAGATTCAACTCACTACCTTTTAAACGGAGAGTGGAGAGCATTACTCGTGAAGGAGGAGATAATTAAAACAAAGGAGGGAATTGATATTATTGAAAAATTGAAATTTACGCACCGGGGCCCTCTGATCAATAAGTTTAAAAATGAGGATGAGACTGCATTATCTATAAGATGGATAGGGAATGAGATGAGTAATGAAATGGAGTCAATTTATCTCCTTAACCGGGCAAATAACTGGAAGGACTTCAGGAATGCACTTAAAACATTTGTTTCTGTCAGCCAGAATATTGTCTATGCTGATGTGGCTGGGAATATCGGGCTGCAATGTGCTGCCGGAGTTCCGGTAAGAGAACACAGCGGCATTAATATTTTTCCCGGAGATACAATACTGCATGACTGGAAAGGATTAGTGCCCTTCGAAGAACTTCCCTTCGAATATAATCCCCTAAGAGGATTTGTGTCTTCTGCAAATAATAAAACAGCACCTGAAGATTATCCATATGAGATAGGTTATTGGTACCATATTCCTGAGAGAATTGAGAGGATAAGAGAAATGCTTGAATCAAAAAAGAAACATTCAATTGATGATTTTGAAAGAATACAGGGCGATTTTTATTCAAAAAAAGCCGAAAAAATGGTTCCTGAATTTTTGAAAGTGTTTGAACAAAAAAGTGACTGGAATGAAATGGACAGAATTGTAATCGAGGAACTTCAAAGGTGGGATTTTGATATACACAAAGAAAGTCTTGCAGCTTCTGTTTTTGAAATTTTGTATCATAAAACAGGTGAAAACCTGGTAAGAGATGATTTATCAATGGAATTGTTAAAGCAATTTATGGCAGACAGACTATTGACAGAGAACCTTATTCTAAATATTCTTCCTGAGAAGAATTCCCCCTGGATAGATGATAAAAATACAACAGAAGAAGAGACTTTTAACGATATTGTGCTAAGATCCTTGGAAGAGACAGTAGAGGAGCTTAAGTTAATTGCAGGCTCTGATCCTTCAGATTGGCAATGGGGCAACATTCATACATTTACAATCAGTCACCCACTGGCCGTGGTTCCCATGCTTGATAAAGTATTCAATTTAAGCAGGGGGCCATTCGGATTACCGGGAAGTTATCATACTGTTTGTCCTTACTCTTATTCCCTGAATAATAAGTTTAAGGTGATCCACGGAGCTTCCCACAGACACATTTATGACCTTTCAGCATGGGATAATTCAAGGACAGTAATTCCTACCGGCACCAGCGGAATACCAGCAAGTGAACATTATCTTGATCAGATCGCCTTTTATATAAATAACCGGTACCATGCTGATCCTTTTAACAGATCTGAGGTCATCAGCAGGTCACGGTATAAAATGCGATTAATACCAATACAAGACCAAATTGAATAATTGAAAAAAAATGCGCAGGTTTTTTTTTGCAGAGGTGTCATATTTGTAAATATCAGATACCATAATGATTGAATGAATGAGGCAGGAATTATAAAAAAATTAAAAGAGGGCAACGAAAAAGCTTTTAGTGACCTTGTTAATACTTACCAGAAAATGGTTGTAAATACTTGTTATGGACTATTGCATAATATTGAAGATGCCGAGGATGTAGCCCAGGATGTATTTATTGAGGTTTTTAGGTCTGCTCCCGGTTTCAGGGGTGATTCCAGGCTTTCAACATGGATTTATCGTATTGCAGTTAACAGGTCATTGAATTTTCTGAGAGATCATAAGCGGAGAAGGGGATTTAAATCTATTGACGAAATTGCCGAATTGCCTCCTAATAGTATGGGTGAGAATTATTATGGTTCAGAAGGTGACCCCCATATTGACCTGGAAAATTCAGAGCGGACAGTACTGATACACGCGGCAATTGATACGCTTCCGAAAAATCAGCGGGTCGCATTTACTTTAAATAAATATGAAGATTTGTCATATAAAGAGATTTCAGAGATCATGGAGTTATCACTTTCGTCGGTAGAGTCACTGATACATCGTGCAAAAAAGAACCTTCAAAAAAAATTATATAATTGTTACAAAAAAAAGTGTATCTGATCACAAGTTTTTTAAAGAAAATGTGTCAAAATATTAAATTATGAATATTATGAAGTGCAAAGCAATACATAAAAAAATGATCTTCTTCCTGGAAAATGATCTTCCTGAAAAAGAGATGGAAGAGATCAGACTGCATCTGGCCGGATGTAAAGAATGTGCTGCTTTTGCAGAGTATATGAAAAAAACTCTTAACGTGATAGATCAGGAAAGAAAGCCTGATGTTAATCCGTTTTTTTATACAAGGGTAAAAGCCAGGCTAGAGAATCAGGCAGTTAAGGAAACTGTTACACCCTTATGGGCCAGAATATTACAACCTGCAGTTTTTACATTGCTTTTACTGTTCGGTATTTATGCAGGAATAAAGATAGGGCAACCTTCTCATAATCAGGAATCGTATTATGCAGAACAGGAAATATTCCCCTATTTAAATGAGATGACAGCCGAGCCGATTGAAACTTTTTTAATGGAATAATATTATGGCAATTGTAAATAAATACCGGATAATGACAGGTGTAATAATAATATTGATTGCCACCAATCTTTCGATGGGGATATCTTTTCTGTATCATAAGCAACAAGATAAAAAAATTGCTGAGGAACGTGTGGAAGCATCCATCGAAGTACCCTCACAGCAAAGGACACGTTTTTTTAGAGAACAGTTGAACCTTCTCCCTGAGCAGGTTGAAAAATTCAGATTATTAAACAGGGATTTTAACCGGATAGCCTGGCAAATTAATCATCAACTTGAGAGGCTCAGGATAGAGATGGTTAATGAAATGGGTAAAGAAAATCCGGATAAGGCCAGACTTAAGGAAATTTCCAAAAGTATAGGAGAAATGCATACCCAGCTTAAAGATGAGACAATAAAGTACTACCTTTCAATGAAAGAGACGTGCACAGAGGAACAAAAGGCAAGATTGAATGAAATATTTATTTCAATATTACAACTTAATGAAGATGTAAAGCTTCCGCAGCGTGGGAGGAGATTCAGAAATACCAGGTAACAAATAACAATTATTTTAATAATTATATTATCATGAAAACCGAAAAATTTATTTGGATGTTACTTGCCCTTGTATTGAGCGTATCAACAGGTTTTGCTCAGGGCGGGAGATTTATGAACAGGCCGGGTTACGGGATGGGAGCCGGTTATGGTTTCGGACCCGGTTACTATTGTGTTAATTTTATTCCCGGACTTACTGAAGAACAGCAGTCTAAGATTATAGAGTTAATTGTTAATCACCGGACTGAAATGGCCGAATTGGTTGTTAAACAAAGGTCAACAGTGGATTTTACTGAAATTACTGAAATTCAGGGGGAGATGTTGAAAAAGGTAGCAGCACACAGAAATGAAGTGAGAAATTTACTGAACGATGAACAGAAAAAGCAGTATGATCTTATCCAGAGTCGAGGGATGTATGGTATGGGTTATGGTATGGGCCGGAGAGGCGGTCGTGGAAGAGGAGGTTATGGTGGCTGGGGAGGCCGTGGATGCAGACTCAATGGCTATGGCGGAGGCTATGGATTTCAGGGTGGATGGTAACTGAAAAATTTATGTATATTTTCTGCCCGAAAATTTGAGCTCCTTGAACAGGACGGAGAAAGGGTTATCTTTACAAATAAGATAACCCTTTCTTTATGTGGTTTTGTTGCCCATGAATGATAAATAAATTGTTATTTTTAAGATCATATAAAACTTATGGCATGTATTCAAAATATTATAATGAAGAATCACTTTGGGAAAAGATAATTCAATATTCCAAATCTGCCGGAACAACAGTAGTTTATGCTGTTTTACTTTTATATTATGTTTTGATTGATAAGAAAATTACCTTTAAGACCAAGCTATCAATTACTGCTGCTCTTGGTTATTTTATACTGCCCACTGATGCCATTTTCGACCTTACACCAATACTTGGTTATTCTGACGACCTTGGAGTCCTTCTATTTGCTTTATCACAGGTATCTGCTAATATTACTCCTGAAATAAAGGAAAAAGCCAGAAAAAAGCTTGGTGAGTGGTTTGGCGCGATAGATGAAATTGAATTAAAAGAACTTGAAAAGAAGATACATTAATTTATAGTGGCTATTAAGAGCAGAACATTTTAGTTTATCTTTGTCCCCAATAATCAGGAACAATGATTGATTTTACCTTAATACAGTGGATACTGCTTTTTTTTTGTGCAATGTTGATCGGCATGTCCAAAGTTGGCGTACCCGGTGTTTCACTAATTGTTGTCCCTACCCTGGCCATTATTTTCGGCGGTAAAGCCTCCACCGGTATCTTGTTGCCTATCCTTTTAATGGCAGACTGGTTTGGGGTTGGTTACTACCATCGCCACGCCAGGTGGAGGTATTTGGTGAAGCTTTTTCCATGGGCCCTGGCCGGTATAGGTATAGCTCTTTGGGTTGGAAGGGTCATCAATGATGCATGGTTCAAGAATATTATGGCCATTATGGTGTTTTTATGTATTGGCCTTATGTTATGGAAAGACCGGAAAAAGGAGGAGCAATTTTTTCCCAATACATGGTGGTTTGCAGCATTAATGGGAATTTTGGGAGGTTTTGCTACGATGATCGGTAACGTGGCAGGACCAATATTTGCCATCTATCTGTTGGCTATGCACCTGCCCAAAAATAATTATATCGGGACAGGCGCCTGGTTTTTTCTGATCCTGAACCTTGTAAAATTCCCTTTACATATTTTCGTCTGGAAGACTATTGGATGGCAATCACTGAAGCTTGATTTAATTCTGCTGCCAGGAATTGCAGCAGGAGCTATTATTGGTATCTGGCTGGTAAAGAAAATACCTGACAAAACTTACCGGACTTTTGTTATTATAGTAACGGCTTTGTCAGCATTGCTCTTATTAATATGATGGTATTTTGTTGAGTGAAATTATGATCCATTTTATTGAATGGTACACAAAACGACTAATATTTCATGATGATGGAACCATTAACTAATTATTTTAAAGACAGGTTTATTGATAATATACTGGATATTGGTACCGGAAAAGGTGGCTTTATCCCTGTATTGATGCAGGTTTTCCCAGATGCAAAAATAACCGGCGTTGATCCGGATTATCAGTCACTTGAAATTGCCAGACAGGAATTTCCACAATATTCTTTTATTGAAATGCAGGCAGAAAAGTTATTGTTCGATGACAATTCTTTTGATGTGGTTTCAATTTCAATGGCCCTCCATCATCTGCCAAAAGTAAAAAGAGGTTTGAAAGAGATGAAAAGGGTTGTCAGGGAGGAGGGTTGGATCATCATTAACGAGATGATAAGTAACCGGTTAAATAATGCCCAGGAAGTTCATAAAATGTATCATCACTTCAGAAGCCAGATTGATCGTATGATGGGGTCATATCATCGTAAAAGTTTTACGAAAGAGGCAATTTTGCAACTGTTGAAGGAAGCTGATATACATATTCAGTTCTTTTTTGAGCACAGGAAAAAAGTTAATCTTGTCGAGGATATTTCTGAACTTGAGAAAAGGGTGCACAAGATGCAGGAAATGCTGGAATTGATAAAAGGCCGACAGGAGTATGAAATGATGAAACCTGAAGTTGAAAAATTCAGGGAAAGGGCCCTGAAATATGGATTTCAACCGGCAACAAACCTTGTAGTGGTTGGAAGAAAGAGAGGCATTATCTGAATTTTAATTCGGACATTTTTTCTGTGAATTTTAACTTTTATTCAATGCCTCTGCGCCACTTACTATTTCAAGAATTTCATTGGTGATAGTAGTCTGCCGCACCTTATTATATTGAAGCATCAATTCTTTGAGGAGTTGTGTTGCGTTATCTGTGGCCTGGTGCATTGCCGTCATACGTGCACCATGCTCAGCGGCATGTGAATCCAAAAGTGCTTTGTAAAATTGCATTCTTAATGCCCTTGGAATGATCTCATCAATAATATATTTTCTGGATGGTTCATAGATGAAATCAAAATATAAACCGGAATCTTTTTCCTCTTCAATTTTCACGGGAAGATACTGTTCGGTAAGGTTCATCTGGACGGCAGCATTTTTAAACTGATTATATATCAATTCAACACGATCGTATTTTCCGCTGCTGAAATCCTGCATTATTTCATTTGCCAGTGCATAGGCATTATCGCAATCAAGATTATCTAAAAGGTCGTTACAGGATTTGGTCACTTTCATATTACGCAGCTTAACCTGCCTTTCCCCCATCTTCCCAATGCATAGAAAATCAACATTACCCAATTGAAATTGCATGTTATATTTCATATGCACCCTTTCAACAGCATGTTTTGCAATGTTAAGGTTGAATCCGCCGCATAATCCCCGGTTTGATGATATTAACACAATCAGAATCTTGAAAGGCTCTCTGGGGGAGGTAAAGATTGAATCATGATTCTCATTAATATCAGAACTTAAGCCTAAGATAATCTGGTGCATCTTATCTGCATAAGGCCTTATTTTAAGAATTGCGTCCTGTGCTTTTTTCAGCTTAGCTGCCGAGACCATTTTCATTGCACTGGTTACCTGCCGTGTAGTTTTTACAGATGCTATTCTTGATCTTATCTCTTTTAAACCGGACATAAATAATAATTTTTATTTAATGTATTTTTCAGCGGTTATGCCGGCTGCTTTAATAATTGCGTTTTCTTCCTTATCGGTTAAAGTTCCTTCCCTTAATGAGTTCAATATCTCTTTGTATTCTAATTCCATTAATCTGAGAAAGTCTTTTTCAAACTCTTTTATTTTGTCAACAGGTACCCCTCTCAACAGCTCTTTAACTCCACAATAGATAATTGCAATCTGGTGTTCAATTTTCATTGGGGCGTATTGGTCCTGTTTCAGTAGTTCCATATTTTTTCGCCCTTTGTCAAGGACTCTCATGGTAGCCTGGTCAAGTTCAGATCCGAATTTGGAAAATGCCTCCAGTTCGCGGTACTGAGCCTGGTCAAGTTTCAGTGTACCGGCAATTTTTTTCATTGATTTGATTTGGGCATTTCCACCAACGCGTGATACAGAAATGCCCACGTTGATAGCAGGCCTGAACCCTGCATTGAAGAGGTTTGATTCCAAAAATATCTGTCCGTCGGTGATAGATATTACATTTGTAGGTATATAAGCAGAAACATCACCTGCCTGTGTTTCTATAATAGGAAGTGCTGTGAGTGATCCTCCTCCCCTGACTTTATTTTTCAGTCCTTCCGGCAGGTCATTCATTTGGGCGGCAATTTCATCAGATTCAATAATCTTTGCTGCCCTTTCCAGCAACCTTGAATGGAGATAAAAGACATCTCCCGGATAAGCTTCACGACCCGGAGGCCTTCTCAGCAAAAGGGAAACCTCACGGTAAGAGACAGCCTGTTTAGACAGATCATCCAGGATGATAAGCGCATCTCTTCCCGTATCCCGAAAATATTCTCCAACAGCCATACCCGCATAAGGAGCATAAAACTGCAGAGCTGCAGGGTCTGATGCTGTGGCAGATATGATAACCGTAAAGTCCATTGCACCATACTTTTTTAATGTTGAGGCAATATTTGCTACAGTTGATCCTTTTTGTCCTATGGCCACATATATACAATAAACCGGTTCTCCCTTTTCAAAATTTTCCCTCTGGTTAATAATAGTATCAATACCGACAGCTGTTTTTCCCGTCTGGCGGTCACCGATGATAAGTTCACGTTGTCCTCTTCCAACCGGGATCATAGCATCAATCGCTTTTAATCCGGTTTGAAGAGGTTGCTTCACAGGCTGACGGAAGATCACTCCGGGAGCTTTCCTTTCAAGGGGTAATTCTATAAGTTCCCCCTTTAAAATTCCTTTACCGTCCAGAGGCTCTCCAATAGTATTAATAACCCTGCCCAACAAAGCTTCGCCTGCCATTATTGAAGCTATTCGTCTCATTCTTTTAACTGTATCACCTTCTTTGACCTGATCGGAAGGACCTAAAAGCACCGCACCTACATTATCCTGTTCAAGATTTAAAACTATGCCTTTTATTCCGTTTTCAAATTCGATCATCTCATTTGACTCAACATTCGAAAGTCCGTAAATGCGTGCAATCCCGTCTCCTACCTGTAGGACAGTCCCCACCTCCTCCAGTTCAGTGTCTGACTTAAAATTTTTAAGCTGTTGCTTTAAAATTTCTGAAATTTCAGCAGGATTAATATTTATCATCTTCTCTAATTTAACTTATTGAAATTTGGTTAATTATTGTGACTGCAGCTCTTTTTTTATCTTTTTTAACTGAGCAGCTATACTCGCATCATACTGTTTATCATCAATACGCAGTATCATGCCGCCAATGATCCGTGGATTTATTTCGGTGGAAATTTCAACTTCACTTTCCAGTTCTTTTTCAAGCATTTTTGCAATATTGGTCAGAGATGTATCATCAATCTCTTTGGCAGTTGTCAGAATAACGGTTTTTATGCCTTTAGCCTCTTTAATTGATGACAGTATATTCCTGCATATTGCAGGTATAAAAATCTCTCTTTTATTTTGTATAACCAGTTTGAGAAAGTCGAGAGTTAACTCATTAATCTTTTCTTCAAATATTAATGAGATAATGTGCATTTTTTTTGAACTTTTTACAACAGGATTCTTAAGTAATTGCATAAATTCCAAGGACTTGTTGCAAACATATGCAATAAGTTCTATATCGTTTTTCAGCGTAATAATAATTCCCCTCTCTTCGGACACTTCATAAAGCGCCCTGGCATATCTTACTGAAACAGAACTTTCATCCATAGTGTCAATTGAGTTTAATTTCGTCAATTAACTTATTGATCAATTCCCGCTGTACCTTGTCTTCTGCTATTTTTTGCTTAATAATTTTTTCCGCTATCATAAGGGATAGTTCTGAAACCTGTTGTTTCATCTCTTCAACAGCTTTTTCTTTTTCGTTTTCTATCAGCTGTCTTGCGCTTTCGATACTTTTTTGAGTTTCAACAGTAGCTTTTTCTTTTGCTTCAGCAATAATTTTCTCCTTTAACTCAAGGGTTTCGTTCAGAATAATCTCTTTTTGTTTAAGCCCTTCTTCAATAATTTTTTTATTCCCGGCTTTCAGTTCATCCACCTCGTGTCGTGCTTCTGAGGCGGCGGTTAATGCGTTTTCTATATATTGTTCTCTCTCATTCAATGCATTTAAAATAGGCTTCCATGCAAATTTTCGAAGTATAAAAACAACTAATCCAAAAACGATCAACATCCAGAATATCGTACCGGCATTCGGTGTAACTAATTCCATATTAGAATCAATTATGAATTTATAATAGTATTTTATTAAATTTATATTCAGTAAAGGATCCACGGCAATCCCGTGGTTCCTTTACTGTTTGATTATTACAGGAATAATACCAGAGCACATGTAATAACAGCAAAGAATGATACTCCCTCTATCAGGGCAGCTGCAACTATCATGTTTGACCGGATATCACCGCTGGCCTCAGGTTGGCGTGCAATTGCTTCCATAGCACTAACACCAATACGGCTAATTCCGATTGCAGCCCCGAAAGCTGTAAGTGCAGCCCCTATGGCCGCTCCTGCCTGGCTTATAGGACTTACCGCATCGGCTGCCTGTAACAATACATTTAAAATAGCTGACAACATAGCAATTAATTTTAAAGATGAATATTAATGGTTTTCTGCTGACGCCATTCCAAAATAGATTGCAGACAGCAGGGTAAAAACATAAGCTTGTATAAATGATACCAATACGTCAAGCAGCATAATAAAAACTGAAAATGCTACTGCTACCGGACTAACTCCATATCCGGCTGCCGGCCCCAAAAGACTTCCAAATATAAAGATTAAACTAACAAATACTGCAACAATCAGATGTCCGGCAAGCATATTGGCAAATAACCTGACCATCAAAACAAAAGGTTTTGTTAACATGCCTATTATTTCCAAAAAGGGCATTAGTGGTACAGGTAGTTTTAACAGGACAGGTACATCAGGGTTGAATATTTCTTTCCAGTAATGTTTGTTGCCCTGGATGTTAGTAACAAAAAATGTAAAAAGGGCGAATACCATGGTAACCGCTATATTCCCGGTAACATTGGCTCCAAAAGGGAATACAGGAATAAGCCCGAGCAGGTTATTCAGCAGTATAAAGAAGAAAAGTGTCAGAAGTGCAGGCATGAACTTCTGATATTTTTCTTCACCAATTGATGGTTTAGCTATCTGGTCGCGAACGAAAATGATAATTGGCTCTACCAGGTTTTGAACCCCGGAGGGTGCTTTACCCTTGTTGGCTTTTGCATTTTTTGCAGCAAAAGATAACAAAATTAATAGGAATAGTGCAGCAAAAATAGCACCGGCAACGGTTTTGGTAAGGGAAAAATCAAAAGGTCTTCCTGTTTCAAAACCATTTTTATCTAATTCTACTATCTTACCATTGTATTTTTTACTGTGGGAAATTTTAAATCCTTTATAACCTTCATGTCCGTGATTTAATTTGTAGGACATGAAAATGTGAAATTTTTGTCCGTTGTGGAGTTCAGGATTTTGACTGTAAAGAATAACAGGCAGAGGAACGGTTATGTGTTTATCTCCAAACGATGCTATATGCCATTCATATGAATCTATTACATGTTCAATAATGTATTTACCGGCATCAAACTTTTCTTCCTGTTGTTGCTCTTCTTTTAAATGGGTGTTCCCGGTATCTTCAGCTGGAGCAGCTGACGGATAAATAATACCTGCCATAAAAAAGAAAAAAAACAACCTCTTGAAAAATAGTGGCATAATAATCTCAATTTTTAAAAGCTTCACAAAATTAAAAGATTTTTCTACTCGAATTCATTTATTGAAAATTTAATTCATTTATCGAATTTCTCTTAATATGATTTTTAAAAAACAGATATCTGTCTTAGTTGTTGTTAGTCCTGTTTTTTTTTATTCTAACAGATAAATCTGATATTTCCATTGATGTAAATATTACATAAACAATAACAATAGAAACAACAAAAACTGCAGCATTATCGGGACGTTGGGAAATATAAATTATAGCAAATAATGAGTATAAGGCTAACCTTACCAACGAGATAATCATACTTACCCGTGTAAACTTAGCCATATCTTTGCTGGCCGGTTTTATCTGAAATATATAGGATAATATGGTGATTATTGCGAAAAAACCCATCATCCAGGGCAAGACAGTAAGATATTTATCTGGTAAAAGAAGTACGAAAATAATAAATCCGACAATACTTAATAAAGCAATTGCAATTAAAATTTTTTTTATGAAATTTATTACTTGTCGTTTCATTTTTTTAGAAGATTTCGAATTGCATAAAAAATTGAACCGATTACCGAAAGTATTAAGAATGCAAGGGTAAAACCCTTAAATTCGTTATTCATCCATTGGTCTGTCTTATAACCCAAAAAAGTGCCTGCGGCTATAATGACCATCATTTCAAAACCCAGGTTTGAATATCGTATAAATTCGTCAAACTTTTTTTTGTTCCTCTGGTTTTGGCTTTTCATTCCTGTTATCAGAATTTCCCATTGAACAGGTACCCGTAAAAAGTGATCCGGGTTCAACTGACAATTTACCTGCAATTATTTCTCCGTTTATTTTTGCTGATGATTTCATGGTAAGCAATTCGGAAACTTTAATTTTACCTTTAATATATCCGGAAACTTCAATGGTGTTGCAATTTATTTCACCCTCTAATCTTCCTTTGGGGCCAATTACAAGCCTGCCTTTTGCTTCAATATTACCAATAAGGTGTCCATCAATCCTTATATCTCCTTCAGATGTTATATCCCCTTTAATAGAGGTGCTTTCGCTAATTATATTAATAGATTGACTTTGGATTTCTCCGGAAGGTTTTGTCAACTGCTTTGCCATGCTTTAGAATATTTGTATAAAATTTATAATTATAACATTATAACCTGGAAATCAGATTTTAATTGTTGAAAAATACAAATTTTTAAAGCATTAGTCAACGTTTATGTAGATTTTTATTTGTGTTTGGAAAAATAAAAAAACCAGGTGAACACCTGGTTATACTGCTATTTCTTTTTCAATTACCTGCTTGCCTCTGTAAAAACCGCATTCAGGGCATATGTGATGGTATTTTACAGTTGCACCACAATTTGAGCAGGTAGACAGAGTAGGGAGTTCTGCTTTATAATGCGTACGTCTTTTATCCCTTCTCGTTTTTGATGTTCTACTTTTTGGATGTGCCATAATATTTAAAATTTTATTTAATATTTTATATTTTTCAATGCCTCCCATCTGGGGTCAGGTTCACTTACCTCATGATTTTTTGGCCTGTATTGTTCAAGTTTTTTTATCATTTCTAAATTACAACCATATTCACCGTTTTTTAATGAGGGGTGCATATGTTTAAGCGGAATACTTACTACTATGAATTCATAGATTAATTGAGCAAGGTTGAGTTTGTGATCTCCATGCATAATCCACATTATTTCATCGTCGTTTATATTTTCAGGTTCTCCAAACTTAACGAGAATTTCATCCTGATACGCTATTGGTTGCCGGTATAATTCCAGACACCTGTCGCAGGTAAGTTCAATCCATCCTTTTATTTTGAAAAACAGTTTTAAAAAAGTACTCCTCTTTTCAAGCATTACTTCTATCTTCAGCTTACCTGTACTGACTAAATCCTGATCAAAATGGCCAAAGAACTTATCTTCTACGTCGTAGCCGAACTTATGATACCCCTCTTTAAGTCCCTTAAATCCTAAATCATATTGAGATATCCAGCCCATAGTCCGAAAAAAGTGATGCAAAATTATAAATTTTTAATTAATAGAGGAATAATTCCGTTTTTTTGTAATGATTTATTCAGGAAAGGGGCAAATAATTATAAAAAAACAGTAAAAACTGTATTAAATAATCCTGTTTGTCTCTGTATCAGGAAATATTAAATAAGGCTTAAATGTTTTTGCTTCCTCGAAATCCATCAACGCATAGGAGATAATAATAATTACGTCTCCCACATAAGCTTTTCTGGCTGCAGGGCCGTTAAGACAAATAGTGCCAGAGCCTCTTTCGCCTTTAATGACATAGGTGTCAAGCCGTTCACCATTATTAATATTTATTACCTGAACCTTTTCGTTTTCAATAATGTTCGCAGCATCCATCAGATCTTCATCAATGGTTATGCTGCCGATATATTGAAGGTTAGCTTCAGTAATAGTGACTTTATGGATTTTAGATTTACAAACTTCAATTTGCATAACAAGGGTATTCAGTTCAAAACATAATTATCAATTAATCTGACATTACCACAAAAAACAGCTATACATGCCACTTTTTTGTGTTTATCATCCCAGCCCTTTACGGGTTCCATATTTATATCATCCACAATTTCAAAGTATTCAACAGTTAAAAAAGGATTATTGTTAATTGTATCAATAACCCAATCAGTTAAATCTTTTACGGATTTTTCCCCTTTTAAGTTATTAATTTTTTTAAGTGTATTAAATATCAGAGCGGCATTGTTTCTTTCTTCCGGTGAAAGGAGTTTATTTCTTGAGCTCATAGCCAGTCCTCCCGGTTCACGAATAGTAGGGCAGGGTATTATTTCTATCTTAAGATTCAGCATACTAACCAATTTTTTAATGATAACCAACTGCTGAAAATCTTTTTGCCCGAAATATGCACGTTCAGGTTTTACGAGGTCAAATAAAATGCTCACTACCTGTGCAACTCCGTTAAAATGTCCTTTCCTGTGTTTACCCTCCATTACTTTGTCCAGATTGCCAAAGTCAAAGGTACGTTTATCAGGTTCAGGATAGATCTCATTTGTGTCGGGTGCAAAAACGATACTGCATCCGCTGTTTGCAAGCATATTTATATCTGCATCCAGATTTCTGGGGTAGCGCTTCAGATCCGACGGGTCATTAAACTGGGTTGGATTAACAAAGATAGTCACTACTACCGTTTGGTTTTCGGCAACAGCTCTTTCCACAAGAGATAAATGCCCCTTGTGTAATGCACCCATTGTTGGAACTAATCCAACGGTACCACCGTTTTCCCTTAAAGCAATTAATTTTTCTTGTAGCCCTGTCTTCGTTTTTACAAGCATAATGCAATAAAAATTACAGACTGCAAAGTAAATAAATTTAATACACTTAAAGCATAAATATTATCATTGCCTTAGGCTAAGATTGTAAAGAGATAACCTAAAATTTAATATTAGTGATATTTTTATTACCTTTGCACATTGTTAAAAACCGTGCTTACAGGTCAATGGAAAAGAAAAAGATTCTTTATATTTCTCAGGAAATCACACCTTATTTGCCGGAAAGTGAGATGTCGGAAATTGCACGTTATCTGCCTCAGGC